>CAYXSA010000054.1:0-24999 GCA_964467315.1 uncultured Saprospiraceae bacterium
CTATCAACGGCTTATGCGCAACATTCGTCATTCGTCATTCGTCATTCGTCATTCGTCATTCGTCATTCGCTCAGAGCTTATAAAACCAGCCTATCATGGGGACGGGTATGGGCACAAAGGGGCTGCCTCCGCCGCCGTCGGGTATCGCCAAGATGTTGAGGCTAAACTGAAAAGCGCGTTCGCCCTGCCGCTCTTTGGACTGAAAGCGTAGACCTGGCATGAGCAAAAAGCCGAAATCATCGCTTGTGCCGATGTGTACGAAAGAGTCGAAAATGAAGGAAATCCGCTCCGACAAGCGCGCGATGCCCGCCAAACTCACTAAGGGCGAATGATGTAGCCGTCCGAAATCGCGGCGAGAAATGAAGGGGTCATAAGATAAAACCTCCGTGCGCTCGCCGAAAACATAGACATAACCCGCGCTTATGGTGATGCTATTGGCGCGATTGCCATAAGTAAATGCCGCGTAAGGCAGCGCGCCGCCGTACTTATAGAGCTCGAACCAAGGCCCGCCCCAGCCCGCCAATACGCCCGCGCCGATGCCTGTTTTTTTGCCTAAGGGCAGGCTATATTTTACGGAGGCAACAAGCGGTCCCGCTATCCAAGTCGTCATAGCGCCGACGGAAAGATTTTTGGCGAGGGCAAAATGAAATTCGGGCCCATATAAGTTTATAAGCACATAATTATCGCCCTTGCGTATGGGCAGGGCATTGGTCGTAAAGAAGTGCCGCGAGGCAAAAATATCTTCGCCCACGTATTCGCCGTGCCGCAGGTCGGAGGCTTTGAGCGGCTCGATGGATTTTATTTCGTATTTGGGTATGTAAAGGTCGCCGATTTTTTCGGTGCGTATCAGCAATTCTCTGCCGTCGTCTTTCAGGATTTCGCCCACATAAGCCTGTCCATCGTTTTTGGTAATAACCATTAAGGGGCGTTTTAGGGTATCGCTGCTGCTGCTGTCTAAAGGCGCTGTTTGCGCTGCTGCATCGAGTGTAAAGAAAAAGCAGGCGGCAAAAATGAGCTTAAAAATTAGTGCTTTCATCGTGGTATATTTGGCGCAAATATAGAGGTAGCCTATGTTTTAGCCTATGATAAGCGTCAACGAGTAGACTGACTTTTTCGCATTCGCTTTTTGGGACAAGGCATGCCTTGTCCCTACAGCGGCAGGCTCACGCGTTTTATCCCCGCCGCAAAGGACGGCGGGGCGACAAAGAATGACGAGTTACGAATGTACTTTGGGTATATCTTTGTTTTTGAATATCTTAGGCGCAAAATTCGTCATTTATAATTCGTAATTCGTCATTATGGCTAATATATATGCGCTTTTTATTGCTATCAATCACTACCAGCGCTCGGAAATCGGCAATTTGGAGGGCTGCGTCAATGATGCGGAAAGCGTAGCGGCTTGGCTGCAAACGCAGACCAAAAGCGAGGGCGGACGCTTGTCTATCTACCGACTCTATAGCGGCGGCAGCATAGCGGGCAACGCGCTGCCCACCCGTGCCAATCTTATTGCCACCCTCCAAGCCTACGCGGGCAAGCTCAAAAAAGACGATACCTTTTTTCTCTATTATTCGGGGCATGGCGGCAAGGAAATGGCTGCGCCTTTCTTTGGCTCGCCGACGGGCTTGCTCTCTACGCTTGTGCCCTGCGATAGCGGCGTAATACAGCCGAATGGTCGCCCCACCTTCGACCTTTTGAGCATAGAGCTGCGGCAACTCTTATACAATATCTGGCAGCAAGGCGAGCCGAATATCCTATTTATACAGGATTCTTGCCACTCGGAGCGCTCGACCCGTATGTTTGGTGTTCGACAAAGCCAAGAGGAAAAATTGAACGGGCTGCTAAAGCGCGAGCCCAAGCAAAATTTGCTGCTCACACAGACGCGCCAGCCCGCCGAATACAACCTTTTTCCTGCCGAGATACAAAGCGCCATTGCCCGCAGTAGCGCGAGCACTCGCAGCTTTACCCCCACGAATGCACAAAATAGCTTTGCCGCCCTCTCGCCCCAAGCCGAGCATACGCATCTCGCCGCCTGCACCTTCGAGCAATATGCCTACGAAAACGTAGATAGCCAAACGGGCAGCAGCGGCGGCATCTTTACCCGCACTCTGCTACAGATTTTGCAAGAAACGCGCGGGCGTATCTCCTATGCCGAACTCGCCAATAGGCTGCGCTATAGCATCGACGGCGTTTTCAAGCAAACGCCCAACCTCTATTTTCACTCCGCCCAAACCCGCCGAAATATAGGCTGGGAGCAGCGCCAATTTTTGGGCGAGGAACTATTGGCAGAGGGCGACCAATACGCGCTTATTTGCCGCCCCCTGCAAGACGGAAAAAGCCAATGGCTCGCCGCTGCGGGCGCTTTGCAGGGCTTGCAGCTTATGCGCGCCGATGAGGTTTGGCAAACAGAAGCCACGCACAAAAGCAGCGGCGCAAAAATTAGCGCAAAAATCACCTATGTCGGCGCAAATTGTAGCCTTGTAGAACTCGCCCAAGCCCCCGCCCATACAGAGGGCTGGCAAATTCGCATAGAGGGCAAGCATTTTCAGCGCACACGCGTAGGCATTCGCTTTGTACAGGCCGAAAAAACACCCTCCGAGCGCTTGGTCGAGCTTTTGGCGCAAATAAGCTCGCAGGATTTCGCGGTAGCCGCCAGCGCCGATACCGCAAATTTTACGATTGCACTCGCCGCAAACTACAGCAGCCTGCGCGCCGAAAGCAAGGGCGTTTCTTTCGCCGTCCCGCTGAAAAACTACAGCCTTAGCGATACGAACGAAGCCCTACAAATGGCTTCTTGGGCGCTGATAGACCGCGCCGAGTCGGAAGGTATCGCCCTGCCCCTTCGCTTGTGGGCAGCAGCAGCCGAAAATAGCGAAACGAAAGAAAGCAGCGAGCTGCCTGCGCTTTACCCCGATTTCGATTGGAAGGCAGAAAAACCACAATATATTTTATCCTTCGATGGCAATCAATACGAACTCCAACACCCCAACGGCGCACGCATCGGCAGCAGCTGCGATAGGGTAGAGGTCGCCGCTTGGCTCGATAAAATACAGCGCTACCAGCGCTGCCTAATGCTCTACAATCAGCACCCTGAAAGGCTGCGCAGATTTGAGGATTATCGCTTTCAGCTTTCCGCCGACCCTGCCCCCAATCCCTTGAGCCTGCAAGCAGGCAACGAATGGCAAATAAGCAAAACCGCTTTCACGCTGCAAAATAGCATGGTTACTTGGAAAATGCTCAATCAATACACAGGCGGATTGAGCGCCGATAATGCTACGACCTTTTACATCGGCGCGCTCTGGTTGGGCGCAGATTTGGAGATAGCCCAAGTTGCCCCCTCTACGCCCTTTGCCCCCAATCATAAAGACGGCGCACAGCCACTAGGGCTGCCTTTTGCGCTGCCCGCCCGCTCGGAGGGCGCGCCCCTACGACGCGGCTACCTCAAATTGTTGTTATCCTTTCGCCCCTTCGCCACCCATCAATATCTGCAAGAAGGCATACACTTACCCCAAGCTGAAATTATACATCGCTCGCACCCCTTACAGCGCGGCGAACTCGCCAGCGATTGGCTCGCTTTTACGCTCGCCGTAGACTATTAGTTACGAGTTACGAGTTACGACGTTTTTAATTTAATGATTTATTGCGTGAGGGATAGTAGGGGCAGCCCTTGTGGCTGCCCTGCATAGCCCGACCCTGCGACCTTTAAGCGCTTTAGCGCGGGGAGCAGGGGCACGCCATAGTTAGAAGTTACGATTATGCTTCATTGTCAATGGCTTATGCAAAAAATTCGTAACTCGTAACTCGTAACTCGTAACTACTGCGTTTGCTCGTCCAAAAACTCTACGATATCCCAAAAATCCTCCAGCACCCGCACATTTTGTAAATCGGGTAGGGTAGTAGCGCTCACGATTTGATAGCCCGTGAGCAAAATCTGCGAATCTCTAAACTCCTCTGATAACTCCTGTGCGTATTGCCCCAAAGATAGCTTGGGGTGCACCTCCGAAATGGACGTAAACACCATATTGGGCTTGTGCAATTTATGCGCTATCAGCAAATCCTGCACATGTATACGCATACCCAAGTATATGGTGCGTATGCCGCGCCGACGCATAAAATACTTCGCCAAAAGCAAAACGAGTTCCATCTCTTCGCCTTCCATCATGTAAAGCATACAGCTATGCGCACCCGCTTGCGGCAGGGGCAATTGGTCGATGGCGGAGAGAATTTTGCGCCGCAAGATGTTGTGCACAAATTGCTCATGCACGTTGCTTATTGCGCCCGTTATCCATAAGAGGCTCAATTTTTCCAGAAACGGAATGACCAATTCCAGCAGACAGTTCTCAAAACCTAAACTCTGCGTTTGCTGCTGTAGGATTTGCTCCAATTGTTGCGCATCAAGCGCCATCATCGCCATCGTGAGCGCTTGGAGCTGTGTGCCGTTTTCGGGATTGTCGCGCGATACGCTTTCTACGCGGGCAAGCAACTGCTCTTTGCTCATCTTCGCAATCTGCGAGATGCGCAAACCGTTTTTGTTGAGCAGCGCGATATTGAGCACAAATTTTAGGTCTTCGTCCGTATAATAACGGATATTCGTCGCTGTGCGCTTCGGCTCAATCAGCCTATAACGCTGCTCCCAAATGCGTATCGTGTGCGCTTTAATACCCGACAATGTTTCTAAGTCCTTTATCGAGTATGTAGACACGGAGTAGGTTGATGAGGAATTTAATACCACAGAAAAAAAAAGCGATTGCGTGTATTTGGACAGTTTTTTTATTTTGGCGAGCCGCTTCGGCGCTGCGCGCCTTGCGTCGGGCTATTCGCTGCATCAGCGCCTTGCCTGCGGCTTCGGCGCTGGTTCCGCTGCTATCCCTCTCGCTCTTGCCGCGCAAAGGCGCGGCGCTGTAGGCATTCTGCTATCTTAGAGCGTTAAATATACACGCTTCTCGACTTTTACCCAACAAAAAAAATATAACTTTTGCTTAACAAAGGGTGATTTTTTTTATCCCAAATCGCAAAAACCACGTTAAGAAAATCCCAAAAAAGGCAAAAATTGCCCACCTTTCCCCCTGAATTGCTATTTTGCAGCGATTTTTTACCTTAAATCGCGCTATGAAAAATCTCTTGTTTAGCTGTTTTCTTTTCGCTATTTGCGCCGTGCTGCATGCGCAAGAGGGCTTTCGCAATCAAAGCGTCTCCGTATTTAAGAACGCCAGCGCCTTTATGGTAAAATCGGGCACGGTAGAAATGAGCGATAAATTTTGGCTCTGGCAGTCCGAATCTCTACCCCTCATGCTCGAAGGCACTTTCTGGGCAGCCGCCCCCGACAATAGCCTATTGGCAGTCAAAAGCCTATCGGAAGCCAAAGAAACTAAACGCGTGATGAATTCTTTTGCCGATATGCTCGATATCAACGACGGCAAACGCGTGCGCCTACACTTCAACGGCGATAGCAGCATTTGGGAAGGAACTATCCGCATCACCAAAGACGGACAACAAGTATCCAGCCTCTACGCCCTAAAAACCAATAAAGGCAGCATCGTCTATTTCTCCCCCGCCGAAATCGCCAATCTCCGCCGCGTCGAATTTTTGGAAGAACCCAATACCACCAAAGCCAGCAGCAGCCTAATGCCGACCCTGCGTTTTGAGTTCAAAAATCAACGCCCCAGTCAGATTTTGAGCCTCATGTATCTGCAAAATAATATCGCTTGGAATCCAGAATATAAAATCGAACTGCTTGATGCCCAAAAGGCTTCTATTTCGATGTGGGCGACTGTAACCAACGAAGCCGAAGACTTCGATACGGAAGAACTAAATTTGGTGGCAGGACTGCCCAATTTCAAAAACGCTAAGGACGTACACCGCTTCCTCAAACATATACTCGCTACGCCCGCCGTCGCCGCTGCAAGCACCCGCATTGCCGCCGCTACCCACTCCAATCTAAGCAACTATTCCAGCTTTAGCAATAGCGCTATGGGCTCCAACTTTACGGAAATCGCGCCCATAGAGATAAGCACAGACGATGCTAATGCACTTAGCACCTCTACCGTCGGCGATATGTACTATTATACCCTGAAAAATGTAAAACTAAAAAAGGGCGAAAGAGCCGTATTAAACGTATTTGAGGCAAAAATACCGATAACGCATATCTATCAAACGACCCTACCCACCAATTCGAGCGGCTACACAGAGGTCTACACCAACCCCACAGCCACCCACAAAGTAGAGCACTCGCTGCAACTAAAAAATAATTCGCCCTACGTTTGGACTGCGGGTACTGCCTTTATCACCAGCAATGAAGGCGGCAAAATCTCCCCCATTTCGCAAGATGCGCTCTATTATACCGCCCAACAGCAAACGCGCGAAATCTATCTCACCCAATCGCCCGACATTATCGTGCGCAGCAGCGAGCGGCAAAAAGACCGCCGACAAGATGATAAAAAGGTAGCTTCAGGCAGTTACGACTATTTTTACGACTTGGTAACGGTAACGGCAGAAATCGAAATCCAAAATTTCAAAAACGAGCCGATACAGTTAGACCTCAAACGCACAATCGTCGGCGAGTTAATGACCAGCTCCGAAACTTGGGAAACCGTCAAACTCGTCATCGACGCAAAAAATCTCAACAATACCAACCGCGTGGATTGGAAAGTAAAAATAGGCGCAGGCGAAAAAAAGACCCTCACCTATAATTACAAAATGTACGTTCAGCGCCGCTCCGTCGCCCGCAAGGACTAAAAGTGAAAAGTGAAAAGTGAAAAGTGAGGTTTTTTATGTGCATATGTAGAGCCGTTGCATGCAACGGCTCTGCCTAGCGCCCGCAAGGCGGGCGCTGCGCGTGAGGGATAGCAGCGAAACCAGCAAGCGCCAAAGGCGCGAAGCTGATGTAGCGAATAGCCCGACCCCGCGCCAGCGGGGGCACGCCCAAAAAAAAAATGAATAAAATTCTTCTTCCCCATATGCTACAAATTTTCGGTATTCGCCATCACGGGAGCGGCTCTACGCGCCGACTGCAAAAAGCGCTGGCGGCTTATGCGCCCGATTTGTTGGTCTTGGAGGGGGTCGAGGAGTGCGACCAGCTTGTGCAGCATTTGCGGCGGGCGGCAGCCCATTTTGCCCCGCCTGTAGCGGCGCTTATTTATAATCCGAAGGATTTTTCGCAGGCTGTTTATTATCCCTTTGCGGAATTTTCGCCCGAATGGCAGGCGATGTGTTACGCGATAGCCGAAAATGTGCCGATTGTTCATTTTGACCTGCCGCAAAGCGCTCGTTTTGCGCTGGAGCAGCAGGCGCGCGATGCGGTAGAACTGCATGGCGCTGCGCCCGAAAATCATGCAAGCGCAGGCGAGGAAAATCGACCTAAACGCTCGGCTTTAAGTGCCGACCCGCTGGGGTATATGGCGCAGTTGGCGGGCTATAGCGACGGCGAACAATGGTGGGAAGTGATGTTTGAGCAGCAAACGGAAGAGGAATTATTTGTGCATATTGGCGAGATGATGCGGCACTTGCGCGAGCATATCCCGCAGGAAGAGGAGCGCCCTATAGACCTGCTGCGCGAAGCCTATATGCGGCAAAAACTGCGCGCCTTGCAAAAGGAGGGTTATCAGCGTATTGCGGTAGTTTGTGGGGCTTATCATGTGCCCGCGCTCGACCTCGACAAGCACAAAGCCAAAGACGAAACGGCTTTGCTGAAAACGATACCCAAAGCAAAGTTGAATTTGCAGTCGGCTTGGATTCCTTGGACTTATCAGCGTTTATCTACCAGCAGCGGCTACGGCGCGGGGGTACAAGCGCCTGCTTATTATCATTTTCTTTTTCAAAATCCGCAAGATGCGGCGATACAGTGGCTTACGCGGGTGGCTATCGCCTTGCGGGAGCAGGATATAGATTGCTCTTCGGCGCACGTCATAGAAGCGGTGCGGCTTAGTCAGGCGTTATCGCAGATGCGAGGGCTTGCCCTGCCGACCTTGCAGGAGATGAACGAGGCGACGGTTAGCGTTTTGCTGGGTGGCGATGCGGAAAAACTGCAGCTTTTGCAGCAGCGTTTGATTGTGGGCGATCTTATGGGGAGTTTGCCTGAAGACCTTCCGCAATTGCCCATACAGCAAGATTTTCAGCAGCAGCTAAAGGATTTGCGCTTAGGGAAGTATCTCACGGAAACGGGTTGGATTAAAAAAACTGCAGCCGCGCCTCAAGGCGGTTTAGACTTGAGAGAGGAGCACGATAGGCGGCAGAGTCAGTTTTTGCATCGTTTGCTATTGCTGGCTATTCCCTTCGGGAAGGAGAGCGCCAACACGGGGCGGGAATTGAGCAATAAAAACGAGTATTGGCAGATGCAATGGCTGCCCGAATATGCGCTACTGCTGATAGAATCGAGCATTTGGGGCAGCAGCATAGAGCAGGCAGCCAGCGAAATCGCCATCAATAAGGCGCGACACGCGGAGGAGCTGCGGCAGTTGGCGGAATTGCTACAGCGCACGCTAAAGGCGAATTTACCGCGCGCCTTCGATTTGATTTTGCAGTACACCCAAGAGTTGGCGGCGCTGGGGCATGAGGCAGCGGCACTGCTCGGTATGTTGCCCGCGCTGGTGCAGGTGGCAAGGTACGGCGATGTGCGGGGCACGAATACGAGTTTGGTGCGCGGGCTAATCGCCGAAATCGCCCCCCGCGCCTGTGTCCTCTTACCGAATGCCTGCCTTAGCCTACAATACGAAGCCGCCCAAAAGCTAAAGGCGCAGATAGTCGAGGCGCATCGGGCGCTGTATCTACACCAAGACACCGATATAATAAAGAGTTGGGCGGAAACGCTTGCCCTCATCGCCCAAAATTCATCTACTGCCGCGCCCCTGCTCAAAGGCGTAGCGGCTCGCCTGCTATTTGATAGCGGGCAAAACAAGCTCGAAGATAGCGCCCTTGCGATGCAGTTTGCCCTATCGCCCGCGCAGCGCAGGCAAGACGCGGCGCAGTGGGTAGAAGGTTTCTTGTTTAGCAGCGGGCTGCTGCTGATACATAATCCTGCCCTTTGGCGGCTGGTCGATGACTGGGTTGCCCGCCTCGATGAAGCGGCTTTGGTGGAGATGCTGCCCCTCTTGCGGCGCACCTTTAGCCGATTTTCGCAAGCCGAGCGGCAAAAAATGCTTAGTCGCGCCCAGCAAACAGATACCCCCAAACAGGCAGACAGCCAAGCCGCTCCGCAGTGGCAGGCAGAGCGGCAGGAGCGTTTGCGTAGTTTGTTGCTGCGCTCTTTTTCTGTTTAACAGCCACACAGCCACGCACGCTTTGATAAAAAATACCTATCTTTGCGCGCCTTGTTCATTCAAACACTCCGAAAATTATATGCCCACCATAAACACTTCGCTACGGAAAGCAATGTTTTTGCTTCTTGCAGCAATGTTTTGCGCAGCCCCTGCCGCGCAGGCACTCAACGATAGATACCGCTGCATCATACGCGACGACCCTGCTACGACGATGACTATAGGCTGGAATCAAATTTCGGGACGCGAGCCCGTCGTCTACTACGGCACTACCGATTTTGGTGTAGATGTAACGAAGTATCCCAGCAAAATAAGCCCCCAACGCATCGTGCACGCAAAAGGTATGCACAATCATTTTGCGCGGCTTTCCAATCTGCGTCCTGGTACGGTCTATTATTTCGTTATCCAAGATAGCGAGGGCGTAAGCCGCCGCTATTCTTTCAAGACCATACCCGACGACCACAATACGCGGCTTTCTATCCTCGCGGGGGGCGACTCTCGCAACTATAAAGCTGCCCGCATCAACGCCAATAAGATGGTAGCGCGCTTGCGCCCCGATTTCGTTTTGTTTGGCGGAGATATGACGGGGGGCGATACGGATAGAGAATGGGTAGAATGGATGGGCGACTGGCAGGCGATTATCGCCGCCGATGGGCGCATCGCGGGCGTGATACCCGCGCGCGGCAACCACGAGCGCTCCAATCAATCCATTTACGATATGTTTGATACGCGCACACCCGATATTTATTATGCGCAGACCTTTGCGCGGGGGCTAATGCGCGTGTACACCCTCAATAGCATGATGCCCAGCAGCGGCGAACAGCGCGATTGGCTGGAGCAAGACCTTATCAATCATCAAGATGCGGCTTGGCGCATAGCGCAGTATCATCATCCCATGCGCCCGCACTCAACCCGCAAGGGCGAACACGAGTACCTGCGCCGCATGTGGGGCAATATCTTTTTCAAGTATCGCATGCGCTTGGCGGTAGAATGCGATACGCACATAGCCAAAGTAACAAAAGCCATCAAATCGAGCAATGAACCAGGGGCGGACGAAGGGTTTATCGAAGACCCGAATGGCACTTATTTCATCGGCGAGGGCGGCTGGGGCGCACCGCAAAGGGAGTCGGACGACCCTAAACGCTGGACTATAGGTCTGGGGAGCTTCAACCACTTGAATTGGATATTCGTAGACCTCAACAAGATAGAAATGCGCGTCGTGCGTACCGACAACGCCGACCTCGTGCAACCCTTACACGACCACAATCATTTTACCCTGCCCGCAGGCATTGATTTATGGGACTTCAATCCGCAGGCTTGCCTGACGATACCCAATAAAGAAGGCGGTTTCCGCCCCACAGAGGCGAAAAATTTTGCCGAGCTGGCGAGCGTCGGGGCGCAGCCCAAAGATGGGAAGGTCTTTTTGCAGTGGACGGCTACAAATGAGTCGGCAAATTCGCGCTTCGTCGTGAAAACCTCGACCAATAAAATATACTGGGATCCTGTGCCCGTCGCTACTTTGCAGGCTCAAGCAGGCAAGGAAGGCGTTACCAATAAGTACGCTTACACGGTAGACGCATCGTCGAAAGGCGGCAAATTTTACTACCGCGTCTCCATGATAGACAGCGCAGGCAATGAGCGCATGCACCGCGACGTAGAAGTGCGCGCCTTAGGCAGCGAGAAAATGGATTTGCTCACGGCAAGCAGCAGCAGCGGGCAGCTGTTGGTAGACTTAGACCTGCGCAAAGACGAGCGCGTCGTGTTTGAGATCTTTGACACAAAACTAAAGCAGGTTTTCATACAAGAGTTCCCCTATAAGCGCGGTCGGCACAGCATTCCGCTGAATTTGCGGCATCTCTCCATGGGCTACTATCTGCTGGAAATCTCTTACGGCGAGCAGCTTATCCGCAAAAATGTGCGGATAACCAAGCCGCAAGGGCAGCGAGAAAATTAACTTTTTGGGGCGTGCCCCCGCCCCACGCCTGCCGCAAAGGGCGGCAGGCGGAGCCGTAGCATGCTACGGCTCTACTGGGGCGGGGTCGGGCTATTCGGGGCATATCACCATCGCCCCGAAGGGGGCGAATGTTGATTCGCCCCTACTATCCCTCACGCGCTCTATCATTTGGGGCGTTTCCTCATAAAATTGGCAGGCTATCTATAGCGCTGCGAAGCAGCAAGAGCCTGAGGGATAGCAGCGGAACCAGCGCCTCGAGGCGCTGATGGAGCGAATAGCCCGACCCCGCGCCTTTAGGCGCGGGGGCAGGCCCCCAAAAAACACCACTTGAAATAACATATTCACCCCCATATTTGCAGTCATAATGCTGAAAAAACTGTTTTCTGCCCTCGCGCTTTTTGGCTATCTACTCATGCCCGCCACTATGCAGGCGCAAGATGCCGCCCCCGACAACTGGTTTAATCTCGATAAGGAGAAAGACGGCACGCTGGGACTTAGCTCCGAGCGCGCGTACTCGGAATTGCTCAAAGACAAGCAGCCGAAGAAAAAAATCATCGTCGCCGTCATAGATTCGGGCGTAGAAGCCGACCATGAAGACCTTAAAGGGGTGATGTGGGTCAATAAAAAAGAAATTGCAGGCAATGGCATCGACGACGATGCAAATGGCTATATCGACGATATACATGGTTGGAATTTCTTGGGCAACGCGAAGGGCGAAAACATACACCAAGATAATTTGGAGCTTACCCGCGTGGTGGCTGCCTTGAAAAACAAAAAGCGCAACAAAAAGGAAGAAGCCCAATACCAAAAGCTCAAAAAGGAGCTGGACGGCAAATTGAGCAACGCAAAAAATGAGCTAAATTTTGCCGTAGCTATCGACGAGGCTTACAGCCTTTTGAAGAAAAATATGGGCAAGGAAACCCTAACGGCAGAAGACGTAACGAACTACGAGCCGAAGGAAAAAGCCGATAAAGCCGCCAAAGAAATTTTGATGTTGCTTATCAATCAGCAAGTAGACTTGGCGGAAATCGCCAAAGAACTGCCCGACTGGCGCAAGCACTTGGAAAGCGGCGTGAAGTACAGCTACAATATGGAGCATAATCCGCGCACGGTCATCGGCGACAATCCCGCCAAGCTCGACGAAAAAGGCTACGGCAATAACAACGTAGAAGGCCCCGATGCCGAACATGGTACGCACGTAGCAGGCATTATTGCCGCCACCCGCGACAATGGCAAGGGCATGAAAGGCGTAGCCAATAGCGTAGAAATCATGGCACTGCGCGCCGTACCCGATGGCGATGAGCGCGATAAGGACATAGCGAATGCGATATTTTACGCCGTCGACAATGGGGCACAGGTCATCAATATGTCCTTCGGCAAGGGCTTTAGCCCCGATAAAAAGTATGTAGATAAGGCGGTAAAATACGCCGAAAAGAAAGGCGTTTTGCTGGTGCATGCGGCGGGTAATTCTTCCCTCAATATCGACGAGCAAAACAATTTTCCTACCCGCGCCTTCGGCGAATACAACGGCAAGAAAAAAGCAGGCAACTGGCTTGAAATCGGCGCTTTGAATTGGAAAGACGGCAGCGATTACCCCGCTACCTTTAGCAATTATGGCAAAAAGAACGTAGACCTTTTTTCGCCTGGTGTAGATATCTATTCTACCGTGCCCGACAACGGTTACAAGCCCAACAGCGGTACGAGCATGGCAGCGCCTGCGGCTTCGGGCGTAGCGGCTATGGTCTGGTCTTACTATCCAGAACTGACGATGCAAGAATTGCGTCAGGTGCTCATAGAGTCGGTGGTGGTGATAGATGCCGCCGTTACCCTGCCTGGCACGGAAAAAAGCATCAATTTTCAAGACCTTTCTGCTACGGGCGGGGTTATCAACGCTTACAAAGCCCTGCAACTCGCAGAGAAAAAGGTAGCAGCCAAAAAGCCTTAAGGAATGACGAATGACGAATGACGAATTTTTAGTAACTCGTCATTCGTCATTCGTCATTCGTCATTCGTCACTCGTCACTCGTCATTCCCCTGTGATTCCCTCTACGCCTATTATTTATGTGGATACGCCCCAAGCCTTAGCGGAGACGGTGGCGCATCTATCGGCAAGCACGCGCTTTGCTTTCGATTTGGAGTTTGACAGCAGCCGCTACAGTTATGGCTTTACGCTCTGTTTGATGCAGTTGTGTACGGCGGATAAGTGTTTTATAGTCGACCCGCTCGTGGGTTTGGATTTGGAGCCTTTGTATGCGATTTTTCGCGATGCTACAAAACCCAAAGTTGCGCACTGTAGCGACCAAGATTTGCGCTTACTGCATTTGTTGGGTTGCCGCCCGCAGAATGTCGAAGACACGGAAACGATGGCGAAATTGCTCAATTTTGAGCGGTTTGGGCTAACAACCATGCTACTGGAGTTTTTCGGCTTCGAGATGGACAAAAAAATGCAGGTCAGCAACTGGAATTTGCGCCCCTTGCAAAAGGAGCAAATCGACTATGCGGCTTTAGATGTGTTGTTTTTATTGCCCCTATATGATAAGCTGCTGCCTTTGGTGCGGGAGCGCGGCATAGAGGACTGGATAGACGATGAGCGCCGCGCCCGCGATACGATAGAGTACGAGCAAGCAGGCGAGGGCGATTTCCTGACCAAAGCAGACCGCAAAATGCTAAGCCCGCAGGAGCAGTACGTGCTCAACGAACTTTTGCGCCTGCGCGACCAGATAGCGCAGCATTTCAATAAGCCCCCGCATCAGGTCATAGACAACGAACTCATGCGCGAATTGGTCTTAGGGAAAGCCGAATTTGCCGACTGGCTCAATCTGCGCCGTATGTATCGGGTGCTGCACACCCGCGAGTATCAGCAGCAATTTATAGACACTTACGAAGAGGCTGTAGAAAAGGCTCAAGAACTTGGTCTTTCGCGCTCCCTGCGCCCGCGCCTATCCGATGCAGCATGGCGCGAGCAACAGCGCGTACAAGACTGGCGCGAAGAGCAGCGACTGATTACCTTTCGCCCCATACGCCAAGCTTTAGTGGAGGTCTGCGGCGAATTTGCCTTACGCTTTATTTTCAGCGAATCGACTGTAACGAGTATCCTATTTGGGCAGTTGCGCATCAACGATATACGCACACCCTATAGCCGCAGATTGGTGCTGGAGGCGGCAGAAAAATTAAAGATAGATTTATCGGCATTTATGTAGCTCAAAATAAAATAAACGCTACCTTTGCGCCCAAGTTTTAACATAAACGCACATAACGCCATCATGTCTAATAAATTATTTCTGCTGTTCATTCACCTCGAAGACGGCGCATACTGCGCGGGTGTCTACGACAGCGTAGAAAAATGCGAAGAAGCTATTGAAAAAATCGAAGCCGATATGGGCGAAGAACTTGAAGAGGACTTCGTCGACATCGTCGAAACGGAGCTCAATCAACTCATCGACCATCCCGTTGTAGAGTTTGAAGACGAGGGAGAAGAAGGCGACGAAGCCTAATTTTTACCCCTTCCCAAACACCGATAGCCTCCTAATTTCTTTCTCTTTTATCCCATCATGGAAAAACAACTCTACGTGCTTTTCGTTCGCCTTGCTGATGCAACTTACTGCTCTGGCGTATACGATAGCAAAGAAAAATACGAAGCCGCCCTTGCCGAAATCGGCACCCAAATCGGCGAGCCAATGGAAGCTGACGAGTACGATGTGCTCAATGCCGACCTCAACGAAATCACTACGCACCTCGTAGAAGAATATCTAATGGAAGACGAAGAAGACGGCGACTAAGCCGCTTTTTCTCCGTTTACTAAAAAGAATACACCGCAGGCAACAAAGGTTGCATGTGGTGTATTTTTGTTAATAACCTACACCTACACCATGTCCAACCTCAAACAAATACTTACAGCCCGTGCTTGGCGCATGAATTGGGCGGAATTGATACTCTCTCGTGCGGGGCAGCAAGCGGAGGTTTTGCGCCTGCTCGCCGAGATGGATTTGGGCGAAGCTATAGCCGAGCGCTACAGGGAAGAGCCGCATTTAGAAATTTCCTATTTTTTGAGCATCTACGCGGGCAAGCTCAAAGAGGGTGATGCGCCAGAGGACTTTGAGGCGCAGTTAAAACAGCGTATGCGCAGCCTGCCCAGCCTGAAAATTAGCCTACAATCAGCAAACAATGCCTTCGAGGCAGAAATGTCGGGCGGCGTATACGGGGGGCTTTGGCAGCTTTTCGGCGAGGATACGCTGGTGTTGACGCTACAGAGCGAGCGGCTGCGTCCTCAAGAATGGGCAGGCTTGGAGGGCTGGCTCGTAGAGGGCGATGCGCAGGCTTCGGGCGAGATATTGCCAGGTTTTAAGGCGAGTTTGCCCCTGATTTTGCCGCGCCGCTTGCAGGCGCAACTGCCCCTTACGGCGCGTTTTCGCATCGAATCCTTGCAGGCAGACCGCATCAGACTGCGCCAGATTTTGCCCGATGCCGCTATGCCGACAGTGCCTGTGGTTTTTCATGCGCTTTGATTTTTATTTTTTTGGGCGTGCCCGCCGCCCCTGCCTGCGCTAAAAGCGCGCAGGCACCCTGCGCCCACGGCGTGCCTATGGCACTTGTGGTTGGCGCAGGGCAAAAAGGGGGGCGGCGGTCGGGCTATTTGGGGCGTATCATCATCGCCCTATTAGGGCGAATGTTGATTCGCCCCTACTATCCCTCACGCGTGGGTAGAGGGACAAAAAAAGGATATTTATTGCTTTTTTTGGTAGAAAAACGTATATTTGCCTGCTTTATTTATATCGCGCCGCAAGGCGCGAAAAGCGTGAGGGATAGCAGCGGAACCAGCCCGCAGAGCGGGCTGATGTAGCGGATAGCCCGACGACGCGCGTGTAGGGGCAGCCCTTGACACAAGTGCCAAAGGCACGCCGTGTGGCTGCCCTTCGCCGCGCCCTTTGCGCGGCGAACGCGCGGCGGCACGCCCAAAAAAAAGTCTAATGCTTAGCAAACAGCAAAAAAATCAAAACAAATAAATAGCAACATGGCAAATCCACCCATCAAAACCAGCTCTGATGCCAAGCAGCAAGCAGGCAAGATAAGTATACACAAGCGAAAAAACGACGAAAAGCGCCCCATCACGGACGAAAGCGAAGAGACGCAGGAAGGCGAGGAGCTTATGCCACATACGGCGGAAGACCTTAGCAAAAAAGAACAAAACCGCGAAAAACGCGAAGAAAAACGCGAAGATAAGAAAGAAAAACGCGAAAAAGATAAAGAAAGACGCAGAGAACGAAGGGGCAAAGACAATAAAAAGCCCGAAAACGAAGCCAACAAAAAGCCCGAAGATAAAGACAAGCAAAAGCCCAGCGATGGGCTGCCTCCGCGTGCCGTGCAAACGGCTATGGAAATGGAAATGGAGAAGCTCAACGAACTTTTGGGCGTATCGGCAGAAGAAAACCAGCGTGTGCGCAAGCCTGCGGATTTTTCTACCGTGCAGCCCGAAGAACCGAAAATAACCCCCAGCCAAGCGGCAACCCCAGAGGCGAGAGCAGCAGAAGACGCAGCGTCGAGAAAAGCAGCTAAAGAAAAAATTGCCACTACGGAGCAGGAAGCCCTTGAAAAGGCTACTACTACCACCTCGCGCCTTAGTACCACAGGTCTGACCTCTGCCAGCGCTGCTATACCCGAAAAAGACCCGCTCACCGAGATAAAAAAACAGGCGGTAGAGCATGGGCGTACCTATGCCCGCCCTTATGGCTCCTATAAATCGTTTCCAAGCCCTGCCAATACGGGTTCGGAAGCCGTAAAAGCACATTTGGCAGCCGAAAAAGCCGCTGCCGACAACAAGGCACAAGCCGCCACAAGCACGCCGCAAGTCAATAGCGACGGCACTATAGCCCAAGCCCCCAGCTCCGACCCGCTGGAGCTTTTCTTGCGCAAGAACCTCAAAACGGCTGCCGATACAGCGCCTGAAGTTGCACTTACAACTGTCCTCACCAAAGAGCAGGCGGCAAAATTTTATCCAACGGAATTTGCGCAGGGCTATAATCGCGGTTTCAACGAAGGCTACACGCAGGGACTTCAAGCCAAACAAATCGCCGCCAAACAAGAAGCCGAAGCACGCAAAGAACGCCTAAAAACAACGGATGCTTACAAAGAGGGCGCTCGTATCGGTACGGGCTTGGCTACAGCAGCCGATGCCGCTACTGCTGCACCGTTTAAGGCAGCCGCAGCGACTGCAGACACTACCTACTGCCAAAAATACCGCGATGCCAAAAGCCAAAATCCAGCGCCTTCCAATCTCGCTGCCCTAAAAGACCTATATGATGCCTATACGATTGGTTTTAACGACACTTATGCACAGGGCGTAGCCGACGCACAAAATGCCAAAAAAGCCGCTGCCGAAGCCAAAAAAACAAGCCCAGAATACATAAAAGGGCAAGAAATCGCCCAGAAAGAAGTAGCGGATTCGCTCGGTAAACCCAAACTCGAATCCGAAGCAATCCAAACTGCTGCCGCTGCCGAACTGCAAACTGCCAAAGACAACGCCCCCGAACAAGCGCAAAAGGATACCATTCAGCAGGGCTACATACGCGGCTTTAATAGCGCTTATGCCACAGCCGCCGCCGAAAAAAGCAAAGCGCCGACAGAAGAAGAAATGAACAGTGGCGAATTTGGCGACTTCTACAAAGCAGGCATTGCGCAAAAAACAGACGAAGAATTTGGCAAATTAGTCAAAGAAAAAACGGACAGCGCCGCAACGCCTATGTCCGCGCAGCAAGCCGAACAGTTCCGCCAAAAAGCGCGCAGCTACTACATACGCGGCTACAATAAAAAGCTGAAAGATAATCACGATGAAAGCGTTTCCAAAAACGCTGTAGCCGCTGAAGCCAAAAAAATGGGTACTGCCCTCTTCCGTCAAGGCAAGATGATAGGCAAGCTAATTGGTATGCTGACGGTGCTGGAGGGTGATGTGAATAAGTTTTTGGAAGGCAAGCCCGAATTGATGGCGACGCTGGCAAAACCGCTGCCTGTGCCCGAAGAAAAAACAACTACCGATGCCCCCAAAGACAAAGATGCAACTCAAGAAGAACCGAAAAAAGCTGCCGAAAAGCCCATTCCGCTTAGCCCCGCTACGACCTTAGATAAGCTCAAAGCCTATCTATTCAGCAAGAGCAACATTATCGAAGTTCCGAAAAAAAGCGAAGCAGAGCTTTCTGTGATGGACGCTACAGTGCGCCGCGAATACGAATTGGCTATAGCCCTCGCCGAAAATCGGGGCGAAGAGGCAGACAAGGAACGCGGCTATAATGCAGGTTTCAACGAAGCCTATACAAAGGCACAAGGGGACAAGCAAAAAATTAAAAAAAGCGGCGAAAGCAATCCCGAATTTGAGGCAGGCTATAAAGACGGCTTAGTCGTCGGCAAGATGGCAGCCGATGCACAAGCGAAACAAGGCGGCACGCCTGAGCAAAAAGCAAAATTCCGCCAAGAACTTGATGCGATAAATGAACAAGCACGCGCTCAAGGCGCTTTGTTCTATCAAGGCTATCTGAAAGGTTTTAATCGCGCTTTCACCTTCACGGCAGCAGGCGAGGAGGTCGATAGGGGCATAGTAGAGATACGGAGCCAGCGCCTTCAAGAGATTATTGCTATCTATGAAAAAGTAGGCGATGCGCAAATGGCTGATCGCCTGACGACTACCTACGAAGATACCTATAAAAAAATTCACGACGAAATCTACGAAAAACTTACCAAGCCCTTTGCCGCCGACAGCAAAGCCGAAGATGGTAAAAAGTTCGTAGGTTTTCCTACAGAGCGCGAGCTACAGGAGGAAAAAACGAATGCCGTCAAAGGGCAGGTGGGCGCAGATGGCGAACTCTCCAAACCTTTCAAAAAGGAACTCGAAGACACAAAGAAAAAGCTCGAATTTGCCAAAGCAACAAAAAGCGCAGACGAAGCCAAACTTACGCAACTTGTAGATACCATCAATGGCGAAATTGCACACATGGAAGTCGCCTATGTCGCCGCTTACGACCATGCCAGCGATGATGCGAAAGAGGAAGGCTATTCCTTTGTGTCGGGCTATGAGGCAAAGGTAAAGGCTTTGTATGCGGAGGCGGGCAGCAAGCCCGAAATGGATACGCCTTCAGCCGTTCCAGCAGGCGGGAAGTACGAAAACAAAGCCGAAATCAAAAAAGGTACAAAAGCCGCCGAAGCTTTTGCTCATGCTATCCGCGTGAATGCCTTGCTGGAGTCCAGCAGCTATCAGTACACAGAAAAGGACAAAGACGGCAAGGATGTAGTTAAAACGGCTAAATATAAAGCCGATAAATCCCTTGCGATGCCGCCAATAGTCGTGAGCAACGACTTCAAAGCAGGCTACGAAGAAGGCGAATTTAAGTGGAAGGTCATAAAGCTGATGAAAGATGGGATACCCGTGCCCACGAAACTCAAAAGCCACGACCTTTTTAAGGAAATGTCGGGAGGAGATAAGGAGCCTAAGCCCTTGTCTACAATAGTGCGCCCTTCGGCAGAGGCTGTGGCGGAAACAAAAAAAGACGATGCAGCAGGCACAGGCGAAATAAAAGAGCCCAAGCCGATAAAGCGTACCGCTTTGCTGCCAACAAACTCTGCTGGCGCGATTGAGAAAATTGAGAAACAAACCGATGAACAAGCATTGGATGTTGAATTTTACAAGCGTAAAATTATGCTGGCACAGGTCGAAGCGCTGCAAGGAGAGTTGTCGAGCCGCAAAAAAGCAGCTAAATCAACTTATTTGGAGACTTTAGAAAAAGCTAAAGGAGAGCTACTGAACGCTTATCCTAAAAAAGACGAAAAAAGTACCGAAGCGCCCATCGACGAAAACAAAAAGCAGGCTATACGCCAAGAATTCGACAAGGCACTCACTGCATTTGAAACTGCAGCAAATTCTTCATCAGCCCAGAAAGAGGACAAAAATCGTTATGATGCATATTCTAAGGCGCTTAAAAATGACCCGACGCTGAAAAAACCTACAGCACTCTCTACCCGCGAGGAGGTGGAGCGTTATGTCAAAATGTTTGACGCGACCATCGTCAACTTCAAAGATAACAATTACGAGGCTCAAACTTTCGATGAACTTGCGGGAGATGCTGGGTCTTTGAACAATGTATTGTACAAAATTGCGCTGGCTAAAATTGGTGTCAGTAGAAAAGATGCCACACCCGAACAAATAGCAGAAGCAAAGGCAGCCGCCCAAACGCAAGCAAAAGGGGTACGCCTTCTTGTAGCCAAAAGTGCTTTGTCTTTCAAAAAAGGCTATGAGCAGGGCATGGACGAAATACTAAAAGCTACTCTTGAAAAAGATGACGAAGACGAAACGACTTTTGGCAGTGCAGTAACCAACTATGCCAAAGAAATCGGCTACGCCAAAGGCTTCGTAGAAACTGTACGCACGCTTGGCATACACCAAGCTAAGCAGCAAAAAGCCCTGCGATTGATTAAAAAGTTCATTGCAGGAACAGAATTCAATCTACCCATCGAGGTTACGGAAAAAATCAGCGACCTCGATGATAGCAGCCCAGAAGCCGCCAGCGCTGCGCTTGCCGACCCTACAAAAACGGAGATAACCCCAAGCAAGGAGTTTCAAAAATTGTTGGGCGTAGGAGTAGAAGGCGGGGGAAATAAAGAATTTGTTGAGATGTTCAACCAAGAAACGCCTGCAGCCATTCAATCAGGCTCCCGCGACGGACTTGCAGCCTACAACCTTTCTACAGATACTTTTTCTTTTGCGGCTACAGGCGCAAACAAGCAACGCAAAGACGGCGAAATGCTGCGTTTTGCGGGACCCTTAGGCGAGGAAGTACATCGCATTTTTGAGGAAATAATCAAAAGTGTGCAAAGCGTACAAATTCCGAAAGGAATGAAGGACGAGGTTGAAAAGGTGAATACTGCCCTCAAAAGCGCAACAACAGCAGAAAAGCTATTGGAAGATGCAGCCATCAAAGCATTTTTTAATAGAATCCTCAATAGCCCGCCCAAAAATGGGAGTACTGTGGATGCAAACCAAAACCCCGTAGCAGATACGCAAACGGAAGCCCAAAAAGCCGACCCCAAGCCTCTTCTGCCCAAAGATGCTACCGAAGAACAAAAAACTGCCCATACTCAAGCCCTTGCCGAATGGCAAAAGCGAGAAGATGAAAGAGCCTTAGACCTGCGCCGCGTGCTTGGCAAACAAAATGCAATTGTCGACCTAAGCAAGGGCAAAGAAAGCCTTACTCTACCAAGTACTAAAAACCTCAACTACAGCGAAGGCACGCTTGACCTTATTCTCGCGGCTGGTACGACGTTTCAGTTTAAGGGAGGCTTTTTAAACATCGCAACAGATGCAAAAGAAGCGACTCAAGACACCCACGAAACAACCGTTTCTAATAGCAACAAAACCTTTGCTTTGATGGCGGCAGGCGTTAAAATGTCAAAAACGGACACGCTCACAGAGTTAACAAAAGTTAAAGTAATAATACCTTCTTTACAAAAAGGGCTTGCGGTACAAGGGGCAAAGGTTTCCCTTGCGGAAGTTGACGCTGAAAAATATATTAAGTTGCCATCAGCCTCTGCTTCCTTAAAACTTAATCCCGAAGGGCTGAAAAAGGAACTTTATGCGATGCACAACAATTTGATGTCTTACATCAACGACAAGGAAATCGGCAGCGTAGAAAAAAAATAGGCTCTTTATTTTTTTTGGTGTGCCCCTTGCGCCTGCGGCGCTGCGGGTCGCGTGTTGCGGGGCTATGGTACGCGGCAGCAATGCTGCCGCGCACCGCGCCTATCGGCGCGCCCCTACACCCGCTCACACAAATTTGTTATTCAGGCACTTGCTATAAAAAAAAGCCTCCATTTCCTTAGAAATGGAGGCTTTTATATCTATTAGGTTATTTGCTCTATTTTTTACGAACAAATTTGCCCGTTTTAGCATCGAAACTGAGCGTATAAGTTCTGAACTTTGTTTTGTCGATAAAATCTACGAGCCGTCCGACTTCTTCGCCATATGAGCCTAATATTACTTGGTCGTATACCAAAGATCCATCTTCTTGAGTACCGCCGTCTTCAGAGCCGACTTCTGCCAAGCCCTTATCCGTAATTTTTTTCAGGTGGTTATGGTCGACCCAGACGGTGATATCATTGGTATTGGGGTCGAGGCGATAGAGGGGATACATACCGTCGTGGTGGAGTATGTATTTTTCGAGCATATAGTCTACGTCTTCGGCTTTGACGAGGTCGGTGGTAGAGATTATCATTTCTTTGAGGGTGAGCCATACCTCTTCTGCGATGACTTCATCAGTGATGTCTTTCCATGCGCCGCCCTCATAGCTCCAAAACTTGATAGGTTTGGGGCGGTTATTCCATTTGCTAATGGCGGAATGTTTTTTGACGAAAGCAGAGGTGCGGGCATTCGTTTCTTCAACAGAAAGTTCTTCCATAATGCATTCGTCTTCAATAGCAGAAAGTTCTGCTTTTTGCGCTTTTGTAAAAGCTGTTGTTGGGCGGTATTTACTGCGGTAGCCATGATGGCGGTAGCCGTCCTCAGTTACGGCGAGGATTTGCTTGCCGTCGGCGCGAGTGTAAAGTTTGAAGGTAGGGTAGCATTTGCTAAAATTCCAGCCTTCTGCTTTTTTGTATTTTAGGTAGGTTTTGTTGGCATCTACCAAAAGTTCTGTTTTGTTAATTTGCCCTCCCAAATTTTCGTGTAGAAAAAAAGTTCCGCCTTCTTCTACCCATTCGGGGCTGTACTTGGATAGCAGTTGATTGTCAGGCGATAAAGCATTGTCTACGAATGCTTTGTGAAAGTCGAGAATGTTCATTTTTTGGGCCTTGATGGTGCTTGCGAGTGCAAATAAGCCCAAAGTTAATAAAAAGGTACGATGCAGCATAATGTACTGGGTTGTGAATGATTGTTGAAAAATGGTAGATAGAGGCGCGATATATCTCGCAAAGATACGATAAAACAGGCTATAAACGCATGATTATCAGCAGAAAACGAGATTTCAGATATCAAGTCTTATATATGTAGTGCTGAGCAGCCAAAAATAAAGCCAAAAGCATATAAGATGGAGGGTTTTAGATAGAATGCGATACATTCACAAAATAGGACAAAATAACACTTGGCTCAATACTTGCAACGCCCAAAATGGGAATTAAAGGTTTTATGCTTTATTTTTATGGGTGTGCCCGCGCTCCCCGCGCCTTTCAGGCGCTCAAAGGTCGCGCGGTCGCGTGTTGCGGGGCTATGGTACGCGGCAGCAATGCTGCCGCGCACCGCGCCTATCGGCGCGCCCCTACACCCGCTCACACAAGTCGGTTATTCAGTCGCTTAGCTGTAAAAAAAAGCCTCCGTTTCCTTAGAAATGGAGGTTTTTATGTATATTAGGTTATTTGACCTATTTTTTACGAACGAACTTGCCCGCTTTCGCATCAAAACTAAGCGTATAAGTTCTGAATTTCGTTTTGTAGATAAAATCTACTAAACGCCCAACTTCTTCTCCCAATTGACCAGCCATAGCTTGGTCGTAAGATACTGTACCATCTTCATTTGTTCCAGCATCCTCTCCATACGCCAAGCCCTTATCCGTAATTTTTTTCAGGTGGTTATGGTCGATCCAGACGGTGATGTCATTGGTATTGGGGTCGAGGCGATAGAGGGGATACATACCGTCTTGGTGGAGTATGTATTTTTCGAGCATATAGTCTACGTCTTCGGCTTTGACGAGGTCGGTGGTAGAGATTATCATTTCTTTGAGGGTGAGCCATACTTCTTCCTCAATGACTTCGTCGGTGATATCGCTCCATTCGCCGTCTTCGTAGCTCCAAAACTTGATGGGTTTGGGGCGCTGATTCCAGTCTGCTTGTGTTTCGTCTTGGGGTTGGTACTTGCTGCGATAGCCGTGATGGCGGTAGCTATCTTCAGTTACGGCGAGGATTTGTTTACCGTCGGCTTGGGTAAAAAGCTTGAAGGTGGGAAAGCATTGGCTATTGTTCCAGCCTTCGCCGTCTTTGTACTTAAGGTAGGTTTTATCGGCATTTACGATAAGCTCGTATTTTTTTTCTCGTGTAGCCGTGATTTTTATTGTTAGAAAAGTCTTACCTGCATCTTCTCCCCAAGAGGGCGAGCGTTTAGATGTAAGCTGATTGTTTGGCGATAAAGCATTGTCAACGAATGCTTCATGAAAGTCGAGAATGTTCATTTTTTGGGCGTTGATGGTGCTTGCGAGTGCAAATAAGCCCAAAGTTAATAAAAAGGTACGATGCAGCATAATGTACTGGGTTGTGAATGATTGTTGAAAAATGGTAGATAGAGGCGCGATATATCTCGCAAAGATACGATAAAACAGGCTATAAACCTATGAAAATGGGCTTGCGTATATGCAGGCGCTAATAACAAAAATAAAGCCAAATCGAAGGAATAAAGGCAGCGCCGCGCCGCCTTTCCACAAGTGCCTTTGGCACGCCGTGGGGCGCGGCGGGCTTTGCGTGAGGGATAGCAATGGAGGGGCGCGTGTAGGGCAGACCAATGTGTCTGCCCGCGCCCCGAAATGGATAGCCCGACCGCGCGACCTTTGAGCGCCTTTTAGGCGCGGGGAGCGCGGGCACGCCCAAAAAATACTAAGGTTAAAAATATAATTACCCCGCCAAAACTTTACTTTAATGGTCTACAAAAAAATAGGGATTTAAGTCAAGGTCTACAAAAAAATAGGGATTTAAGTCAAGGTCTACAAAAAAATAGGGATTTAAGCCAAGGTCTACAAAAAAATAGGGATTTAAGCCAAGGTCTACAAAAAAATAGGGATT
>CAYXSA010000054.1:25099-29515 GCA_964467315.1 uncultured Saprospiraceae bacterium
TAAGCCAAGCGGCAAAAATCCCTGTTGGTAGTTTGACGATTCAATTTCAGCCCCTGTCGGGGCTATTTTTTAGCTTGGATTTTAATCCCGCCAGAAGAAGAAATTAAGTCCCGCATTCGCCTGCAAACCGCTCAATTTGTCAAAATCGCGGGTCGTATAATTGTAGCCCGCTTGAACATGAAGCATCACAAAGGGCGAACTAAACAACTGAAAACCCACAACGGGCGCTATTTGAAATCCGCCGCCTGCACCCCGTTGATTGAGCCCGCCCAACTCGATGCCGAAATACGGTATCACGAAGGCGCGCTTTACGCTTCTTTCAAAGGAAAACACGCCACCCGTCGTATAAGAAATCAGCCCGCCAATCGCATCTTTAGAGCTATTCATAATGCTCAAACGCGTGTAGAGCTGAAAGCAAGAAGGAGCGCGGTCATTGTCGTTATTATTGAGGCTAAGCCATATAAATTGCGTGCTCACCCCCGAAAAAATCCCCATGCTGTCGTAAGCCAGCGGCACATACACGCTATAACCCGCACCAGGCGAAACGTAACTCATCCACTCATTGCCCAGCTTATACTTGGGCCTCGTGTAGGTGTATACTTCGTTTGTAGGCTCCGCAGGGATAGAATCCAATCCTTGAGCCGAGAGCGAACAGGGCGCACAAGCACAAAGCAAAAGCGCAAACGCTACCAAAAAACGAGATTTTTGCATGAAAAAGGGTAAATATGTAGAATGTGAAGGAATAAGAAACTGCGCAAAATTATTTCATATTCTGTAAAGCGCCGTTTCGGGCTTGGAAACCAAGCACCGCGCAGGTTTTCAAGTTTGAAACAAGCGAAGAAATATGAAATAATTTTGCTTTCGTACTTACCTACAAAGATGCAATTTTGTCCGCTTTCGGCGCAAGCAACTGCAAAAATTTGGCTAACCCCGCCCGCTCCTTTGTACCCAATTCGTAGCGTATATTTTGCGTATAGTACTCCCGCACGCTAAAATCCGTGCCCGCATACTGCCCCTCATACGCAGCCGCCAAAGCCTCCCGCGCCTGCACCCCCGCCGCCAAAGCCGCATTAAAGGCAGCCATAAAATCACTATGCTGCTGCCCAAGCCAGTCCTTACGCCCTACCCAAACGGCAAAAACAAAGGGCAAGCCCTGCCAATCCTGCCAAGCCTGCGACAAATCATATTCATACCCAAAACGCGCCGACTGCCCAACGGCTCTATCCCCAATTATCACCACGCCCTCGCCCTTTGCATACTCCGCCTGCTCAAAACCCGCCTGCGTAGGCACAAATTCTACATTCGACACCCGCCAATACTCCCGCATCAAAAGCTGCAGCAGCGCCACCGATGTACGCGATTGATAATCCAAATACACCCGCCGCAAATCTTGCACTTCACTATGCGCAAACAAAGATACCGTGCGCACCCGCCCCCGCGCCGCTATGCCAAAATCGCCGACGATTTCCCAATTTTCGCCCAAATCCGATAGAGCGCCCACAGGCACCAAGCCCAGGAGCGCCCGCCCTTCTCGCAAAGCCTGCGCGCAAAAAGCAGGCGGCAACAACTGCAAATCCAAACGCGCCGCCAATGCACTCCGCTCCAAACCATACAAAAATGGCTTCGTATTCAGGTACGACACCGCTACCAGCGGAATTTTAGATAACATACGGATAATCAAGGGCTTGTTAGCTGGCAGGAGGCACGCAAACGCAACTCTCCATACAGCGCAAAAGATTGCTCAAATGCGTCAATTTCAGAAAATAATAAATTCGCTGCCCCTCGCGCGCACAACCCAAAATACCTTTGAGCTTCATATTCGACAAATGGTGCGAGGTCAAAGACTGCTCCGAACCCAAATGCTCGCAAATCTCATTTACCGACAATTTTTCATGCCGCTCCAAAAGTTGCAATATCGATAAACGCGCCGAATGTGCCACCGCTTTCAAAATAGAAGCGGCATATTCCAATTGCTCCGCGCTCAAACGAAACGCATCTTCCGCGCCTGCCGTCGTAGCAGCAATCTCTTCTGTAGTCTTTTTCATACAAATTTAAGTCATTTTTGGGGGGGCGTGCCCCCAGCGCAGAGCGCTGGGGTCGCGTGTTGCGGGGTTTTAGTAGGGGCGAATATATTCGCCCCTACCGCGCCGCCCTGCGGCGCGCCCCTACACCCGCTCACGCAAACAATCTTTTGTGCAAACCATCGAGCTATAAACACACCCACAAATATATAAACAATTATTCATAGTAGCAAGTTGCAAATATATTGTACCTTGCTCAAGTGGAAAGTTTTTTTGTATATTTGCGGATTATAGCGTTGGGGGCGCTGCCCCAACGCTACTTATTCTGGAAGCGCAGCGGGGGCGCTGCCCCGCTGCGCTTCTTTCGCGCGCTTTTCGTATATTTGGGCTTGCTGCGCTACACTTGGGCGGGGGCAGCGCCCCCCGCCCAAGCGCCCAACAAATAGCGTTGGGGCAGCGCCCCCAACGCTGTATAAATAACAAATCACTCGCTTCTGCGCAACATCAGATAAATATGCCATATATACCCTGCCTTTCCTTCGTTTTTTTCCTCCTATTGGCTGCCCAGCCGCTAAGCGCCCAAAATCCGACCGCGCCCCAATGGAGTCAACAAGGCGCTACCGTCGTATCTGTGCGCTCCAGTGCCTTTTTGTCCGTGCGCGGCTCCCTCGTCAATGACCGTGCTACGACCATCTACAACGATGCCACCATCTACGCTACAGGCAACTGGACAAACAATGTCCCCAATCCCTTCGCATCTACACCCGACGAGCTTGGCACGGTACGCCTCATCGGCGACGAACAAACCATACAAGGCAGCCAGCCCAGCAATTTTTACGACCTACACCTCCAAAACACAGGCGTAAAACACGCCCGTCAACACGTAGCCGTTTGGGGTACCCTGCATCTCAACGATAGAGAACTAGAGGCTGCGCAGTACATTATATCTGTAGAAAATCCTTCGCTTACTGCCGTACAAACGGGGCTGAACGGCTCTTTCGGTTTCGTGAGCAATCTCGATACGGGCGCTCTTCAGCGCAGCACCAACCAAAGCGCCGATTATCTCTTTCCTGTCGGCTCTGCGCTCTCGCCCGCTCGCCTGCGCCCTATCCGACTACAGCCCGCAGACGCCGCCGCCAACGCCTACCGCGTCCGCTTCGCCAATGTCGACGCAACTACCGAAAGCTATGACCGCAGCTTACGCGCTTGGGAAGTCTGCGATATCAACCCTTTGTATTATCATCGCATCGCCCGACCCATAGGTAGCAGCGATGCTACAGCCGAATTGCTCTACGATGCCGCTACCGATGGCAACAATTTCAACGGCTTAGCGCAGTGGCAGACTGCCAGCCTCTGGGCAGAAGCCGCTCTTTTCTTGCCCCCCACAAGCACCGATGCAGTCTTTACCTCCCTAACGCCCCTGCGTACCGAATTGCCCCTAAGCAGCTTTTCGCCTGTGCCCTTCGCTTTGGCGCAGCTTGCGCCCGCCTTGTCTTTGGAAGTAGCACCTACGCCGCTTTGCGCCAATTCGCAGATTTTGCTTACTGCCAGCGGCGACTATTCTACCTTCGATTTTTACATCGACGGGCAGCTAATACAATCCTCCATAGATAGCACTTACGCCCAAAATGGCATCTCGCAAGGGGCGCATACCTTCTACGCCTCCGCCGCCTTCAATGCCCAATGTGGTCGCCGCTCCGATACCTTCAATATCAATGTCCTCCCCCCCCTGATTGCCGCCGCCGCCGCCGATACCTTCATCACTACAGGCAGCGAAGCGCGCCTATATACGACGGGTGCGGGCGATTTTTTCCAGTGGCAGCCCGACGCGCTCGTCGATTGCCCCAACTGCGCCGCTACGCTCTCGCGCCCCGTAGAAACCACCAATTACGTCGTTAGCATCGAAAACATAGAAGGTTGCATTGTCATCGACACTATGACGGTCTTCGTCCGCGACAATGTCGCCGATTTCCTCTTCATTCCCAACGTCCTCACCCCGAATAGCGACGGCAAAAACGATACTTGGTTCATACGCAACATCGAAATTTTTCCCCGCAATAAAGTAATTATTCTCAATCGCTGGGGCGACCGCGTTTTTGCCTCCGAGTTCTACAACAACGACTGGGACGGCTCCTTTGCCAGCGGCTTGCTCCCTGCGGGCACTTACTACTACATACTCGATTTGGGCGATGGCTGGGGCGTTTTCAAAGGCGACGTTACCATTATCCGATGAGAGTTACGAGTTACGAGTTACGAGTGCGCTGTAAATTTTACACATAAGCCATTGAAAATCAAACATTTACACAAAGTACGACACTTTTCACTTTGCGCTACGCGTTCACTGCGTTTTCACTTTTCACTTTTCACTTTTCACTTTTCACTTTTCACTTTTCAC
>CAYXSA010000055.1:0-28831 GCA_964467315.1 uncultured Saprospiraceae bacterium
TGGCGTATCCCAGCTTGAAGTTGGCGTATCCCAGCTTGAAGTTAGCGTATCCCAGTGTGAAGTTGGCGTATCCCAGCATGAAGTTGGCGTATCCCAGCTTGAAGTTAGCGTATCCCAGTTTGAAGATGGCGTGTCCCTCTCCTGTAAGGGCAGCCCCATGCGGCTGCCCTCTTTCAAACACAAAAAAAAATACCCGCCGCGCTCTTTGCGCGGCGGGTGCCATATTTCGCGTGAGGGATAGTAGGGGCGAATCAACATTCGCCCATCGGGCGATGGTGAAACGCCCCGAATAGCCCGACCGCGCCGCCTTTTTAGCGGCGCGGGCACGCCCTCCTACTCTACGCCCCAAAAATCTTCCGAATGTAATATGTTCATCATCTCCCAATCCGTATCGCCGTCTGTCGCATCTCGGCGTATCTGCTTGCCTTTGTGGTCGAAAAACCAATGCGCGTTGCCGTGAAAAACGTAGAGCCAATCGGGCGCAATCACGCAGCCGATTTCAAAGGGATTTTCGCCGAAGGTCGGCGGCACAGCCCATTTATTTTTGGTATCTACAAAGCCGTAAAGATTTGTTGCCACATCATACGCCAGTATAAGCCCATGCTGCACGCCCTCGCTGAAGAAATAAGTGCGCTCGGCGCTCTTGCTCCATACGCCCAGCGACTGCCCCAGATTATCGAAAGCCTCCGTTTTTTCGGGTTGTACGATGACAAAGCTCTGCTTATCGAGCAGGTAAACTTGGCAATTTTCGCAGCTTGCCACGATTTTGTTGGTCTGCTTATTGAAAACGTATTCTTTCTGCGTTACGGCGTGGGTCGTATGCACGAGCGGGCTGCCTTCGATGGCGATGGCAATCGTAGCAGGCACTTCGGGTTCTTTGGTATTGGCGGGCGCTGTGGCTTTTGTGGGGTCGAGGGCTGCGTCTTTGGGTTTGCTTAGGGTGTAGGGTTTGCCTTGCGAATTGATAAAAAGGCGATAGCCTTCGGAGTCCTCTACGAGCCAGACGTTTTTATCGACGTATGCGACCCAACTGTATTGGGGCTGCACTATCCAAGTGCCTTTGAGGTCGATAATGCCCCAATTGGAGCCGTCAAGGCTTGCGGCGATGCGCCCTTCGTTGATGCTATAATCGCGCTCTTCGTTCAAGTCGGGCGCATCGTCGATGAGTTGCAGTTGCCCGATGCCCTGGTAGCGGGCGGGCACTGCCCAAGAGCCTCGCACATTGGCGATGCCCCAAAGCCCATCTTTTTGCGCTATCAGATAGCCGCCTTCTGCGGAAGTAATGCGTTGCGCTTTGAGGGTTGTCGATTTTTTGCCTTGTGTGCGCATATCCCAGATTTCAAAATCGCGCGCTACATCGTAATCCACAATTTGACCATCTACCCGTATTGCGATGGCTCTCATCGGATTTTCGTTATCGGGCAGCAGGGGCTGCTGGAGATGACCTACGGCTATCCCATCGCCGATATAATCAAAGTACGATAAGCCGCCCACGCTGGGCACAAGTCTGTGCTGCTGCAAATTGTAAAAATAGGAGCAGCCGTTTGCGCTATTTTCTACCCGCAGCCAAATTTGTTCTTGTTCGTTGATTCGTATTTTGCTAATATCGGAGATGCGCCAAGTTATCTGCTCGCGGTGTGGCAGTTTCAGCTCTTGTATTTTCCCTTTTTCGTCGATGAGGGTTTGCCCTATGATGACAGTTTTGTTTTTGTCTGTGCCTACGGGCGCGCTTACGCGGGCGTATCCGTGCCGAAAATGCGTTACCATCGGCGGGGCTATCAGCTTATTCGGTGCAAAGAGCGGCTTATTTTGGCTATCATAAAAATGCCATTCTATGCCTTGTCGATAAGCGACCATTGGGCTTTGCGCCTGCAAATTTGTCGTTAGGAGCAGCGCCGCAGCTAAGGCAGCGCGAAATATGGATCTTTTCATTTGAGTTATGATTGTGCTTTGTGTGTAGATTGTGCTTTGTGTGTAGGTACTATGCCGCCTTGCGGCGGCAGTGGTAGCAAGTACTATAAATATGTTCTTTTCGCTGTGCGTTTAATGCGTTTTTACTTTTCACTTTTCACTTTTTTTTGGCGAGCCGCTGCGCTGCGCTTGCGTCGGGCTATTCGTTGCAGCAGCCCGCTACGCCTATTCGGCGCAGCGGGCTGCTTTCTCTTCTATCCCTCTCGCGGCGCGGCAAGCCGCGCTCTTGAATGACGAGTTACGAATGACGAATGAATTATGTGCTTGACTACCAATGGGCGTATGCGCAACATTCGTCATTCGTCATTCGTCATTCGTCATTCAGCTGTGTGCATTGCGCAAAGCGGAGTAGCGACCTACGGGCATGAGCCAGCCGTGTTTATCGGGGGCTGTGCCGTGTTTGATGGCTTCTAAGCGTGCTTTGAGTGTGCTGCCTACGGGGCGTTGGTCGAGGGAAGGAAGGGTATATAGCTGCTCTTTGTAAGAAAATTCGCTGACGTGCGAAACGACTGCTGCCGTGCCCGAACCGAACATTTCTTTAAGCTCGCCATTTTCATGCGCTTCGATGACTTCTTGGATGCTAATTCTGTATTCTTTGGTGCGTAAGCCCATATCTTCGGCGAGGGTAAGGAGGCTATCGCGGGTAACGCCTGCGAGTATGGTCTCGCGCTTGGGCGGGGTGATGAGCGTATCGCCGATGACCAAAAATATGTTCATCGTGCCGCATTCTTGCAGATACTTAAATTCGATGCCGTCCATCCACAGAATTTGGTCAAAGCCTTGTTCTCTGGCTTCGCGTGCGGGTTTGATGGTGGCGGCGTAGTTGCCTGCGCATTTGGCAAAGCCTGTTCCGCCCATGAAGGCGCGCACGTACTTATCGGCTACGAGTAAGCGCACGGGTTTGGAGTAATAAGGGCCTGTCGGGCCAGTTAGCACGATAAATTTATAATTTTCCGAAGAGCGTACACCTAAAAATTCATCACTTGCGAAGACCACAGGGCGAATGTATAGGGCACTTCCCTCGCTGGTGGGAATCCAATCGCGGTCTATGTCTACGACGGTTTGTATTGCCGACATAAATAGCTCTTCTGTAAGCAAGGGCATCGACATACGCTCCAGCGAGCGATTGAGGCGCTCGAAGTGCGCTTGGGCGCGGAATATAACAGGCTGCTTTGACTGCTCGTGTATGTTGGCTTTCATGCCCTCAAAAACAGCCTGCCCATAGTGTAGCGCCATATTGGAAGGCGACATTTGTAAAGCGCCATAAGCCTGTATATGCGCATTCTGCCACTGCCCCTGCTCGTAGTCTGCTACAAACATATGGTCGGAAAAAGTCTTACCGAAAGGGATATTATTAAAATCTACTTCCGACAGGCGAGAATGCGCCGTAGGCGCGATAGCGATTGGATACTGCATAACGCAAAAATTTAATAACGTACAAAAATAAAAACAGCCGCAGCGTAGGGGGATACAGCCATTTATTTGCTAAGCGAGACAAAGGTAATGAAAAATTTGGTATCTTAGGGGTTAATAAACTGTTAATTAGAATTTTTGGCGTTTTTTACCTATAAAAAAGAATAAAATTTCGCCAAGCTGTTTATTATTTCGCTAAATCTCGCTAAAATTCTGTCTAAGCACATGTTTGAAGATATAAGGGATGAAGGAAACTATCTTCCGACCAAAGATTTTTTTGATTTTCCGCTCTATGAAGTACCAGCAGCCCCAGAAAGCAGGGGCAGCGCTCAGGCGACTTGGGCGGTTTTAACCTTGCCTTTCGAGCGGGAAAGCCCTGTGGGCGAGATGCTGCAAAAACTCCTGCAAGCGGCAGGCATCGAAGGCGGCATTGAGGGGGCGCAACTCACGCAAATAGAGCCGACAGGGGCGCTCTCTTTGAGCGACTGCCTAAACCCACAGATAAAGCGCTGTTTGATTTTCGGCAGGAATGCGCCCAGCTTGGGTTGGGCTTTTGATGTGCCTCTATATCAGCCCATACGCCGCCCAAGCTGCACGATCATTTTCGCCGACTCGCTGCCCGTACTGCAAAACGACCCCGCAAAGAAAAAAGCCCTCTGGCAGACCTTGCAGCAAATCATGTGAGTTACGAATTGACATTATGTTTTTTGTAGAGCCGTTGCATGCAAGGGCTCCCATATCGCGCAAAAAGCAGGCGAGCCTTTGCGAGCCTGCCAAGCGTGAGGGATAGTAGCGACGCGATTTATCGCGTCGTGAATAGCCCGACCGCTGCCCCCTTTTTGGGGCAGCGGGCACGCCCCAAAAAAACGCGCCGCCAACCCCAAAAAAAGGTCGGCGGCGCGTTAAAAACTTAGTAGCTACTACCGCATCAGGATAAAGAAACCCGTGAAGACCTCGCCGCGCTCGTTGTTGAGTTCGACGACATAGTAATACGTGCCATCGGGCAGTGCGTTGCCTTTGAAGGTGCCTTCCCAATCGTTTTGATAGTCGGTAGCGCGGAAAACCTGCACGCCCCAGCGATTGAAAATGAATATCTCGTGGTCGGGGTAATCCGTCAAATTGTTGATGATGAAGCGGTCATTTAAGCCGTCGCCATTGGGAGAAAGACCTTCCGAGATAGAGAAGGGCAGACAAGCCACATCGATATAAACCCAAGCCGTATCGCGCCCCGTCGCATTCACGACCTCATATTGGAAGGAGTCGCGCCCGCAAACATCGGCGCTGCGGCGCGTGTACGTCCAATCGCAGGGCGAAGTAGAGCTAATCGTGCCGAGTGTGGTGGTTTGCAAGATATTGATGGTAAAGGCAGCGGCGGGAATGGTATCGTTGTCGCAGATGCTAAAATCGAGGGTCGTCGTAGCGAAGGCAAGCGTTAGGCTGTCGTCGTTGGCAAGAGGGGGCGGCAATAAAACGCTGATGGTAAAATAGGTCGTATCGCATACACCGAAGGAGTCGCAAGCCACGACGCAGAAGCTATCTACGCCCAGGGACAGACCCGTGAAAGACAAACAGCCATTGCCCAAAATCGTAGCGCTTACGGCACCCGTAGGCGAGCAGCCGACGTAGACGCTATCCGCATTCACGATTTGCGAATAATCGACATTGCAATTTACGCCCAAGCTATCGAGGAAAACGGTATCGACGACGGCGCTCGGCTGCACGCAGACGACCCGAATCAGCGAGGTATCCACGCAACCAAATTGGTCGATAACCGTTAGGCGATATTCGCCGATGGCGGCAAGCTGAATGCGCGAACCGTCGGCGTATTGCTGCTGCGTGCTGGGTCCCAGTATCGTGGGCGAACCTACGCCACCGATGCAAGTGATGCTCAAATTGCCATAAGTTACGTTGTCGTTGCCAAAGTTAGTACCGACGATAACGGCATTATTGGGCGTATTCGTCCAAGCCGTGAGCGTATCCCAAGCGTTGAGCTGGCTAACAATGCCTCCCAAGCCGCTGACCTGTGCAGGTCCGAAGGTCTGCCCATTGACAGTCCAGCTAATAATAAAGTCATTCGAGCAAGGCGGCGCAAGCACGAAGGGGTATTGTATGCGGGTAACGAAGGCACAACCGCCATAAGCGCCCGCGTAAGGCGTGCCATCTATCAGCACATCATAATCGGCGATGCTATCCAAAGGAATCGGCAGGCAAACGTCGACGACTACAGCGTTGCAGTCATTCACTTGCGAGCTGATAACGTCGGGCACAGCGCCACCACAGATAGGCTCTAAGTTATTGAAAATAAAAATAACGGTATCGCAGTAAGCGTTAGGATTGGTATTGTCGCAGGCAACAATACAGACCGTATCGGCGCGGGTGCCCGAACCAGGTTGCGGCGTGGGCACTATGTAATTGACGCAGCCTGTAGCAGGGTCGACGCTGATAGTGCCTACCGTGTTTTGGTCGCAGCCTAAGTTAGTGATATTGGTAAGCGTACCTGGGAACTCCAGATTATAGAGGCAGGTGTCGGTTGGGTCGGCACCTGGCAGAAGATTGATAACGACGGTATCGGGCGAGGGTACGACATTGAAAATAACAACGGTCGTATCGCAAAAACCCTGTATATCGCAGACCTCGATACAAAAAGTATCCAAGCCCGCCAAGCTGCCCGCTTGGTAGCGGGTGCAACCGTTGGCGACGTTGATACCGTTGATAACCCCACCATCGAGGACGGCGCAGTTGAGATTGGTAGCGCTAACGATAGGATTGCCAAATACGCTCAAATCGGGGCAAAAGGTGCCTTCCGTGTTGGTAGAGACGGGAAAAATAACCGTATCCTGTGGCGACTGTACCGCGAAAATCAAAACGGAAGTATCGCAGAAGCCCAGATTATCGCAAACTCGCACACAAATCGTATCAAAACCCATGACCGTGCCCGCCGTGTAGCTTAGGCAGCCTGTAGTCTGGTCGATGCTGGCGATGCTGCCTTGAGTGAGGGGCTGACAAATTAGGTCTGTAGCGCTGATAACGCTGCCTGGTAGGGGTGTAATATTGGGGCAGAGCGTGGTAGTTGCGCCCGTGAGCAGTCGGGTAGAAAAGGTATCTATGGGCGATTGTACCACGACGATTAGGGTGGTCGTATCGCAGGAAGTGCCCGCAGCGTTGCAGACCTGTATACAGATGGTATCTCTGCCGATGATATTGCCCGCAGTATAGTTTACGCAGCCGTCGATGCCGATGCTGTTGATAGTGCCGTTGTTGGCGCTGCCTGCGCAGAGATTTAAGACGGTAGCGGCTGCGCCTGCTACGTCGCTGGTATCGGCGCAATAGGTTGCCGTAGCGCCCGTAAAAATATGAATGCTATCGGTCGTGGAGCAGTTGGGCACAAGTATTTGATTGCTGACGAAAACGCAACCCGCTGCATCTGTGATAGAAACCGTATAGAAGTCGGGGAAGACGTTTATCAAATTCGCAGTTGTTGCGCCATTTGACCAAGCGTAAGTATAGTTGGGGGTGCCGCCTGTGGTTGTCATCAAAAGGTCTGCCTGACCAGGTACGCAGTTCGTATTGCTTATCCGCAATTCTGCCTGCCATTGGGCGGGCGAAGAAATGCTAAAAGGCAGCCGCGAGATACAGCCGCCATTATCGAGCCGCAATTCATAATCGCCTGGCAACAGGGTATTTTGTGGCAATGTGCCTATAAGCGTGCCCGTTGTGCGGCTGAAAACTTGGTAAACGTTGGCGGTAGGGCTATTTTCAAAAATGCGTCCTTGCGGCGCGGCGGGGCAGGTAGCGTTGATGATGGTAAAATTGCTTGCAGGCAGCGGAATAGAGCCCGCTTCGCTCAAACCCAGCGTTACAGGCAGGGAAAGGCAGCCGTTGCCGTCGCGTACCGTTATCGTATAAATGCCCGAAGGCAGATTGGAAAAGTCGAAAGTATTGGAGGCGACCACCCCGCCCGATGCGCCGTTGATAAAGAACTCAAAAGGCAGTGAACCCGCCAGCGCTGTAGCGCGTATGATGCCATTGGTGCCGCCTGCGCAGTTGGGCGACTGTATGAGGGAAGTCGTTATATTGATATTGCCCGTGCGGTCTACGCCGAAATTCGTAACCCTGCGGCAGCCGTTCGCGTCCGTGATGGTCAGATTATAGTTGCCCGCGCCTAAGCTGGGTATATTGATGGGGCTATTTACCCCCGTTTGTGAGCCTGTCGATACGCCCGACCAATTTATGGTATAGGGCGCTGCACCCGTGAGCGAAAAGGTATGGCTGCCGTTGTTATTTTGGCAGCTTTCGGATACGCTTGAAGAAGTTGTGATGGTCGGCGCGCCGATATTGCTCACTTGCACGCGCTGCACTTGGGAGCAGGCTGTAGCGTCCGTGATAGTTACGGTATAAGTGCCCGCCGTCAAGCCTGTCGCCGTCTGACCCGTCGCGCCCGATGACCAAGAATAGCCAAAAGGCGCAGTGCCGCCGCGCGTTAGGACTGTCGCGCGCCCATTGGCAGTGCCGCAGGTCGCATCTTCAAACACGATGCCCTCTATCGTGAAGCCGCAGTTGGCAAAACTTGCGCTGGCGCTCGCAAAAATCAAAAGAGGCAGCCAAAGCACCGATAGAAAAAGTCGTTTTCCAAAGTACAAGGCTATTTTATGAGTCAACATAATGCTATTGGGGAGTAAATATATTCTGAATAGGCTCGCTTAGGCTACTATTAAAACGCAAAGATAGTTTTTTTCAAGCTACTGCAAAGCATATATAAAACTAAGTTTGTATTGGGCGTGTCGGCGCTCCCCGCGCTAACGCGCTTAAAGGTCGCGCCGTCGGGCTATTTGAGCCGTAGCATGCTACGGCTCTACATATCCCTCACGCAAGAACGCGGCGCGGCGGCAAAGCGCCGCCGCGCCCCAGCTTTTTCCGCAAAATTCGAGGCATTAAAAAACCCCCAAGACCCGTATGGGTGTTGGAGGCTTTTTGTGCAGTGATCCTGTTGGGATTCGAACCCAAGACCCTTTGATTAAAAGTCAAATGCTCTACCGGCTGAGCTACAAGATCAAGTGCTTTAACGAGGACTATTGGGCGCGCTTTTCGGCGTGTGTAGTAGTTCCGTTATTGCGAGTGCAAATGTCCAACTATTATTTGAAACCTGCAAGCTTTTCGCTAATTTATTTTCAAATTTTGTCGTTTTTTTTTCTGTGCTACTTTTTGAAACTGGCGTTAAGGCTTGATAATCACGCCATTAGCGGACAAAAAGTATTCTTCGGTGCTGCTCGTGATTTCGGCGATTTTTTCTTGGGATACGCCTTTGGCTTTGGCATTTTGTCGGCGTTCTTCGACGCTGGTAACGATTTTATAGGCGTTGCCTTCGGCGATGACGGTTTTGCCTGCGAGGTCTTTGGGCAGTTTGAAGGCGTGGTCTTTGACTAAGACGGTCATTTCTTTGCCGTCTTCGGTTTTCATGGTGAGCCAGCAGCCAGCGGATTGGCAGACCTCTATTACTTTGCCTTCGGTTTTGGCTGCCATACCGTTGACGGTATTGCCGCCATCGATTTCAACGGGTTGCCAAGTGGTGGTGCTATCTGCCATCTTGCGGATAAGCTCGCTAAGGGGTGTTGCGCCTGTAGCCGTTATTTTAGCGCCCATCTCTACGGGAGCTGTAGCGCTGCTTGTAGTCGTATCGGTATTGGTTTTATTACCGCCGCAGGCGCTAACAAGTAGCAGACACAGCAGCCCAAACAATGCTTTATACATAAAGGTTTCCTTTGTTGATAAATAAAAAGCTTTAATATTATTTGCGTGAGGGATAGTAGGGGCGAATCAACATTCGCCCCGTCTGGGGCGATGGTGATACGCCCCGCATAGCCCGACCCCGCGACCTTTAAGCCCGCATTTTTAATGCGGGCGCGGAGCGGGGGCACGCCCAAAAAAAACTACCCATTATAATTGGCAATCAGTCGGCTTTTCATCTGCGTAAATTCCTCCTCCGAGATAACGCCCATATCCTTTAGCTCGGCGAGTTCTTTGAGCTTTTTGAAAATAATGGCAGAATTATCTTCTTCGGCGGGCGGCGTGGGCGGGGGCGTATTGGCGTTATTTTTAGCGCTGCCGTCGACAGGAATTTCCGTGCGCGGGTTGGCGTTGTTGCTGCTATTATTATTTGTGGGTGGCGTTTGTTGCTGTTTGCTGCCATCGTTTTGGCGCTTGGCTTCTTCTTCGCGTTTGATGTCTTCGGCGGCTTGTTTGCCTTTCTCAAATTGCTCTTCGTAGAATTTTTTGAAGCGCGAGGTATCGAAGTCCATGAACGTCCCCCCAGCCTCAAAATGCCGCTTGAAAACCTGCCCCAGCGCATAGGTCGAAGCGCCCGAAACGGCAGCCATCGAAGCGCCGCCGATGAAAGAGCCGACGACGGGAATCGCCTTTATCAGCGCGCTCGCACCCAAGCGCGAGAGCGTCGCACCCGCCAGCGCGCTAATGATAGCCTTGCCTTGTGTCTCGGCGAAAGGCAGCCCATAAATGCCGCTCATCTGCCGCACCATATCGAGCTGCACCGCCGCTACTGCCAAAGCATCGGCAACGGGCAAGGGAATAAATCCCGCGCCCATAGCCCATAAAACGTGCGAGCGCACCACAGTTTCGGCGCGTTGGTTGTTATTTTCCTGATTATTGAAGTTGCTCATTTTTTTTCCGTAGTATGAGAGTATTTTAAAAATGGTTTCTTTGGGGTCGAACATGAGGAAAAGTATTATATTTATACAAATATAGGCTATTTCGCAAAATAAACGGTAACTTTTAGCCGATATAAGCATTAGACCTCACATTAAACACCGTGCCTTAGACAAAGGCGCTGCCATTATGTCATACAAATTATTCCTTCGCTGGGGCTTTAGGAGCTTGTTTTTTATGTTCGCGTTTTTGTCGTATGCGCATGCACAAGGCACAAAAAACAGCCCCCGCCCCGATTACGCCAAGATTTTCGCCGAAGATTATACCAAAGCCCTCGATTTTATGCGCAGCAATCAAAGGCTGATAAAAGAGGTTTGCGCGCAGTACGAAGTTCCCGCCTTAGACATTATGTCGGTTGTTTTTCCCGAAATTATCCGCTACAATGCCTTCGTAGATTTCTTCGAGTCGGGCGCTTTGGAAGTCGCCTATATCAAGGGCGGCACGCAGGCGGCGGATTTTTCTATCGGACATTTTCAGATAAAACCATCCTTTGCCGAAAGCATCGAGCGCTGTGTAAGCAGGGATGCCGATAGCGATTGGGCGCGGACGATGCGGCACGCCTTCGCCTACAGCACCAGCGAGCAGCTCAATACGGAGTTGCAGCGCCGCCGCCGACACGAGCGCCTACAAAATACCCGCTGGCAGATCGTCTATGCCTGCGCCTTTTACCGCTATGTGCAGCATAAGCACGCCGCGCATCTGAGCCGAAAAATGCCCGTAGAGCGTATCCGTTTTCTCGCCACTGCCTATAATGGCGGTTTTTTGCGCAGCGCCGAAAGCATCGAAAAAAGCCAAAATTATCGGTTCTTTCCCGATGGCGTGGGCTATCCGCAAAAAGACCAGTACAATTACGCCGACGTTAGCCGCTATGCCTACGAAAAGGCGCTGAAGGATATTTTTAGTGAAAAGTGAAAAGTGAAAAGTGACCACGCAGTGAACGCGTAGCGAAAAATGATTTTTTTGCGCTGTATTTTCAAGTACTTTTTTTTATAAATAAACGATAATCAATTGTTACATTGTTAAGTAAGTGTTTTAAATTTTTGGCGTGCCCCCCCTCCCCGCCGCTACGCGGCTTAAAAGGTCGGGTGGTCGGGCTATCCGTTACAGCGCTACGCGCTTCCACTGCTATCCCTCACGCAATAAAACATTAAAGTATTTAATTAACAAGGCAATTATTTATAAAAATTAAAACCCAAAGCACAATACTGTTCACTGTTCACTGTTCACTTAATATTGCCAACATTCTGCTATTTACCTACCTCCTCCCCAATTATGAAAAAATCAAAAATTAGCGCGCTCGCGCTGCTATCAGCGCTTGCCTTTGCTGCCTGCGGCAGCGACCCCATACCGCCACAAGTGGCAGCAGAGGCGGCATACATTGCCCCGCCCATTCCCCGCCTCGACCCCGCCTTCCAAACCTTCGCATTCGATGCCGAAAAGGGCGACCTTATCAAGCTCGCCAACGGCGGTAGCCTCAAATTTCAGCCAAATGCGCTGCTCGATGCAGAAGGAAAACCCGTAAAAGGCAAGGTAAATATCAAATACCGCGAATTTCACAATGCCGTAGACATTATGCTATCGGGTATACCCATGTTCTACAGCGAAGGCAGCCAAAAAGGGCATTTTCAAACAGCAGGAATGTTTGAATTGCGCGCCGAACTCGATGGAAAACCCCTGAAATTAGACCCCAAAAAGCCAACCCTCGTGCGCATGGCTTCTTACGAAATGGGCGACGACTACGATTTCTTTAGCTTGGTGGAAGAAAACCGCGCAGGTTGGAAAAAATTAGGACATTCTAAACCCGAAATCAACGTCGAAAAGAAGAAAAAAATCGACAAAATCAAGTCCAAGCTCAAAAACGTAACCCAACTGGATAAAAACCACTTCGTTTTCTCCTTCGATGGGGTTTTAGATGCGACTTTTGATAATAACTATTCCGATATTTCGGAAAAAGGCGCAAGCGTTAGCAAGAGCAAAGCCCAAAAATACGGCATCGACCAGCTCGATATGCCAGGGCATACCCGCTTCGACCATAAGGGCGCAAGATACGCTTCCTCCTTGGTTTTGTGGAAGAATTTGGGCGGCAAAAAATTCCCCGATTGGATGCGCGACCAGAAAAAAGTCTACGGGCACGACTTAGTACCGACAGGCAAAAGCGGCGTTTTCCAGCTAATCGCTACCAACATCGACAAAACGACCACTTTCAAGACGGAAATAGAGTTCGTCATGCCCCTGAAAAGCCTTTTTGCCTACTCGCCAGAGCATTGGGCAAACAACTATGCTACGGCTATGAAGGAAGTAGAAAGCGAAATGGAGCGCATGAAGCGCGAAGTCGACGCTTTCCGCTCTTTCGAGGTAGCGGGTATGGGCATTTTCAACTACGATAAGATACTCAACGAGGCAGACGCGATAGTAACGGAAGCAAAATTTGAGAAAGATGCCTCCGTAACGGAAGCCTCCTACTCGCTGAATACGATTTTTTACTTCGTAGATGACAAAACGCTGATAAAAATGCCGCAAGCAGATTGGAAACAGGTCGCTCTGCTGCCCTCCATGCGCAGCGCCCGCTTCGTTTGCATCTATCCCAACGATGGTATAGGCATTTTCACGAGCGAGCAGTATCAAAAATTGGATTTCGCAGGGCTAAAAAAGCAGGAAAAACCCCTTATTACGATACCGATGTCTAAACAGATAGACCGACTCGCCAGCGCCGAAGACTTGGCGAAGGCTTTAGGTATCTAAACAGCAAAGACAAGCAAAAAAAGCGCCCTTTTAACAAAAAGCCCCGATAGGCTGCCAAGACCGCAAGCCTATCGGGCTTTTTATATTTTGCCGATTGCAAAAAAAAAGCCGCCGCCCGCCGCGCTTTCTATATATTAACCGTAATTTTGCGCTCCCTGCATTCGTAGGCAATCCCTAAAAGATGCCTGATACCGCTTGCAATGGGCTATCGATGCGGAGGGCTGCGAAGCAGTACCGAGCGCGTAGCGCGAAGGTATGAGCCGACAGGCGCACCCGTAGCGTAGCGACCCGCAGCCGCTTTAGCGGCAAGGGTAGCCCCCAAAAAAGTGAAAAGTGAAAAGTGAAAAGTGAATACGCAGTAAAACGCGTAGCAAAAAAAACGCGTAGCATAATAGTACTTGCTACCACTGCCGCCGCAAGAAAAAATACAACCAACACAAGTTGCGTCCCCCATTCGTAACTCGTAACTCGTAATTCGTAACTCGTAATTCTATGCCATCGCCCCGCAACCGCGCCAAAAACGAGCGCCGAGACGACTCGGATAAAAATAGCAAAGAAAGCAGCCCCAAATCGACTGCCAGCAGCAAACCAAACGCTACGCAAGGGAAATTTTCGTTCCCCAACGCGCTGCGCAATTTCAAATTGCGTCCCGTCGAAATGGCGGGTTTAGCGATGGTCGTCTTGGCTATTTTGGTTTATATGTTCCGCGATAGCGAGCGCAGCCCTGTCGCAGGGCAGGCGGGCGGCGCAAATCCGCGCATCGCCGACAGCACCCAACTCGAGGAGCGCGCCTCCAAGCTGCGCCCCTTGTACGTTATTATCGACAGCCTCAAATTGCGCGCCCGCCCACAGCTCGATAGCAATTTTATCCGTTATCTTCAATATGACGAATTGGTCTACGACATGGGCGAGCAAACCCAAAGCACGCAGACCATTCGCTACTCTGCCGACGAGGTGCGCACAGAGCCTTGGGTAAAAATACGCACCCAAAAGGGCGAAGTAGGCTGGGTTTTTGGCGCGGGAGTCGGTTTTTATCGCAAAAAACGCCGCATCGCTCCCCCACCTTCTACCATCAGCGATAGCGCCGCCGCGCGCATCAGCGCCACGCAGCCCGCTACGACTACCAGCACCCAGCCCGCCGTTATCACCGCCAGTGGCTCCAGTTCTACCACCGTGATCAACCAACCCAGCGCCACAACCACGCAGCCCTCCACTCGTACCAACCCGCCCCGCCCCCGATAAGCATACAACATGAACATCTACCGAAAGCCCGAAGATTGCTTGGGCAAACTGCAAAATACCGTCGTTACCATCGGCTCTTTCGACGGGGTACACTGCGGGCATCAGCAAATCCTACAGCGACTTAGCCGCTATGCGCGTGCTATTCCCGATGACGCTTGTCAGAGCGTACTCGTTACCTTCGAGCCACACCCACGCATCGCCCTCGCCCTACAATCGGGCAAAAGCGCCGACAGCGTTCAACTGCTCCATACACTCGAAGAAAAAGCCTACTGGCTCGAACGCTATGGCGTAAATAATCTGCTCGTTGTGCCTTTTACCCCCGAATTTGCCGCACAGTCGCCCGAAAGTTATGTGCGCGATTTTTTGCATAAATTCTTGCGCCCAAGACATATTATCATCGGACACGACCACAAATTTGGCAAAAATCGAACAGGCGATATACAGTACCTTCGCCAACTCGCCCCCGAATTTGGCTACAGCCTCGAAGAAATTCCCGCTCAAGACATCGACAATATCGCCGTGAGCTCCACGCTCATACGCGAGGCGCTCACGCAAGGCGATGCACGCCGCGCCACCCGCCTGATGGGGCACCATTTTCAGCTTTCGGGCAAGGTCGTCAAAGGGCAGCAGCTTGGGCGCACCATCGGTTTCCCCACTGCCAACCTCGATTTCAACGACCAACCGCACAAGCTCATTCCCCGCAGGGGCATCTATGCCGCCAATGTGCGCATCGGCGCGCAATACCACAAAGGCATGCTCTACATCGGCTCCCGCCCCACTGTCGCCAATGATACGGAGCAGCGCCCCCGCGTAGAGGTGCATATTTTCGACTTCCACCGCGATATTTACGACACCCAAATATCCATCGACCTGCTGCATTTCCTGCGCGAAGAAGTCAAATTCGCCTCCCTCCAAGAACTCCAAACCCAACTGCGCATAGACCGCACCCAAGCCCAAGAAGCACTGAAAAGTGAAAAGTGAAAAGTGAAAAGTGCATTTTTTTTGCAACACTTACAAATTTTTAAGCATCATTTTTTATTTCAAATAATTGACAATCAAATATTTATACATCAAGTATCATTTTCGCTACGCGTTCACTTTTCACTTTTCACTTTTCACTTAAATTGGGCGTGCCCGCCTTCCCCTACGGGTCGGCGGTCGGGCTATCCATTGCGAGCCGTAGCATGCTACGGCTCTACATTACTATCCCTCACGCATTTACGCGCCTCACGGCGCGTTTTGGTTTATCGCGCATTTCGTAACTTGTAACTCGTAACTCGTAACTCGCATCGTGTTAATAATCGACCAAAATAAATTAGTTTCTCTTAGCCTCATAGAAGAGCATTTCGTTTGTAATCTCGAAGCCTGCAAGGGCGCTTGCTGCTGGGAGGGCGACTATGGCGCACCCGTCAATGAGGAGGAGCGCGAAATTTTGGAGCAGATATACCCGAAAATCCGCCCCCTGCTCACGGTAGAAGGCGCTTTAAGCATCGCCTTGCAGGGTACTTCCGTCTGGGCTGAAGAGGGCGCAGAATACGCCACCCCCTTGATAGACGGAGCCGCCTGTGCCTACCTCACCCAAGACGCAAACGGCATCGCCAAATGCGGCATAGAAAAAGCCTACGAACAGGGGTTGATTGAATTCAAAAAGCCGATTTCTTGCCATCTCTACCCTGTGCGCACAGAAACCATGTCTTCGGGCTTTGAGGCGCTGAATTATCACGAATGGGACATCTGCGCCGCTGCCTGCTCCAACGGCAAGAGCTTAGGCGTACCCGTCTATCAATTCGTAGCCGATGCCCTCATACGCAAGTACGGGCAGGACTTCTACGACGAATTACACGCCGCCGCCCTACATATAAAGAACGGATAAAACCGAAACGCGCCGTAAGGCGCGTAAATGCGTGAGGGATAGTAGGGGCGTATAAATATACGCCCCGAATAGCCCGACCCCGCGCCGTTTCTGTAGGGGCGTAGCATGCTACGCCCCTACAGCGCCCGCCGTCCTTTGCGGCGGGCGGCGGCGCGGGGGCACGCCCAAAAAAAATCCCCCAAATACACGCAAATCCTTATGAATAGAACGCTTTGGCTGCTGCTATGGACGCTTTTTTTTGCTGCTGCTTGCTCCTATAGCGAGAAAATAACCGACGGGCGCACAGCGCACGAGCGAAAGCAGTACGCCATAGCCATACCCATGCTCGAAAAAGAGTACGCAAAGGCAAAAGAGAACCGCCAACAGGGGGAAATAGCCTATCGTTTGGGCGAATGCTACCAGCGCACCAACCAATACAGCAAAGCCGCCGAATGGTACGAAAAGGCGATTGTAGCACGCTTTGGTCAGGACGAAGCCCTGCAACAGGCACGTATGTATCAGCAATTGGAGCGCTACGACGATGCCGTGCGCTCCTTCCAGTCGGCAGGCAGAGAAATGGGCGACGTAAACTACTATCGGGAGCAAATTAACGCCTGTAGAAATGCAAAAATTTGGCTGCAAAAGACCGATAGCAGCGAATACAGCCTCCAAAGTCTGCCCTTCAATGGCGCAAACAACGATTTCGCCGCCGCACTCTACCAAAAAGACAGTTTACTCTTCAGCTCCGACCGCGCAAGCGCCGAAAAACAGCCCCAAAAAGGTAAAAATACGCCCTACAAGTGGACAAATAAACCATTTTTCGACTTCTACACCGCGCCATCCGCTCGCAGCAATGCCTCCCCAAGCGCAACGCCCGCTACTGCCCTGCCTTTCAACAACGAATATCATCAGGGAACGCCCTCTTTCAGCGCTGCGGGCACGGAAATGTACTTCACCCAATGCGGTGGCAGCGCCAAAACAGGCACGGATTATTGTAAAATTATGCGCTCCGAGCTAAAAGACGGCAAATGGACGACAGCAGAAGAGCAAAGCTTAGGCGAGGCAGGCAATAATTACCTGCACCCGCACTTAGCAGAGCTGCCCAATGGGGGGAAAATGCTGTATTTTTCCGCCAATCTATCCACAGGCTACGGCGGCTACGACCTTTATAGCAGCGTTTGGCTCGAAAAAGAGCAAAAATGGGCGCAACCCCGCAATTTAGGCAATAGTGTCAACAGCAAAGGCAATGAGGCTTTCCCCTTTATGCAGGCGGATACGCTCTATTTTTCTTCCGATGGGCTGCCTACGATGGGCGGATTGGATATTTTCCGCGCCGAGCGCAACACCAACAGCGGCAAATGGGCAAATGTTCGCAATCTGCAAGCCCCCATCAATTCGGGCGGCGATGATTTCGGTATTTTCTTCGTGCCCAATGCCCAAGACTTCCGCCGCGACGACAGCGACACGATGCTATATCAAGTCGGATTTTTGAGCTCCAACCGCATCAGCAACTTCCCTCCTCGCCCCAACAGCCTCAACCAAATCAGCCCCAAAGGCGGCGATGACCTCTATCGCTTCGAGCGGCGTTATCCCACGATACCGCCCCCTGCCGATACGCCCAAAATCGTAGACACAGCCGCCAGCCCCAAAGCGCGTATTTTGCTGGTCGGCATCGTCAAAGAAAAGCGCTACAAAACCGCAGGCAACCCCAATAGCGGCGTACTCGACTCCCTCCCACTCGCGGGCGCATCGGTGCAAATCTCCACAGAAGATACCGTTTTCACGCTCGGCGTAGAGGAAGCGGGCGATTTTAGCATCGCACTCAACGAAAATACAGACTACACCCTGCGCGCCAGCAAGGAAAACTATTTTAATAATAGCGCCAATGTCAGTACCAAAAACTTAGGCTGGACGGTCGAAAAAGGCGACACCACCCTACGCGTAGAGATAACCTTAGACCGTATTTTTGCAGGGCAAGAAATCGTATTGGAAAATATCTACTACGATTACAACGACGATAAAATCCGCGCCGATGCCCGCCCCTCGCTCGATGCCTTAGTAGAAATTTTGCAGCGCAATCCGCAAATCAGCATTCAGCTTGGCTCGCATACCGATTGTCGCGGCTCCGATACCTACAATCAAAGCCTATCGCAACGCCGCGCCGAAAGCGCTGTGCGTTACTTGCAAGAAAAAGGCATCAACCCCAGCCGACTCAAGGCGCGCGGATACGGCGAAAGCAGCCCCGCCGAAGTCTGCAAATGCGCCGAATGCACAGAGGCACAACATCAGGCAAATCGCCGCACGACCTTTATGGTCTTGGAGTAAGCTCTAAACCCACCCCCAACCCCTCCCTTCTACGAATGGAGGGGCGACGTGATAACAATAAATAACTGACAATCAATACTTTACAAGTGCCGCCGCCCCTCCCTTTGCAAAAGGGAGGGGTTGGGGGTGGGTTTATCGTAAAGCAGGCAAACGCCAGAGCACGCAAAACATGAAAATCCTTTACCTCGCCGCCCGTTTGCCGTATCCGCTCGAAAAGGGCGACAAGCTACGCGCTTACTACCAACTGCGGGAGCTGGTCGCACAAGGGCATGAGGTCGTCGTCTGCGCCCTAAGCGAGGGTAAAGCCCGCACAGAAGACATCGCAGCGGTGGAGGCTTTGGGGCTAAGAGTGCACTGCTTTACAGTGAGCAAATGGAATGTTTTTTGGCGAATTCCCGCTTGGCTTTTCCGTCGACAGCCCCTGCAAATCGGCTATTTTTATGCTAAAAAAGTCGCCGACCAAATACAAAAAATCGCCGAAAGAGAAAATTTTGAGCTGGTTTGGACGCAGATGCTGCGCGTACAGCCCTACGCCGAAAATCTACCCATCGCCCGCAAGATTCTCGACCTGATGGACTGCCTTTCTGCCAATACGCGGCGCTGGGCAGAGGGCGCGGCGGCTTGGTGGTTGCGCCCCATTTTGCGGCGCGAAGCCCGTTTGTTGGCGGACTCTGAGCGGCGAGCTGTGCAAAACGGGGGACAATGTTTCATCATTTCGGAACAGGATAAGCAGCTTTTGCCCCTCGCCGCAGGCGTGCGCGTGCTGCCCAATGGGGTAGATTTTGGCTTTTTTTCGCCGCCCCCAATGCCCATAAAACCCGCATACGAATTGGCATTTGTCGGAAATATGGGCTACCTGCCCAATGTGGAAGCCGCCAAATTTTTGGCGGAGCGCATTCTGCCGCTCGTGCACGCAAAAATGCCCCGTGTTCGCCTCCTCCTCGCGGGCGCACGCCCCAGCGAGCAGGTCAAAGCCCTGCAAAGCGATAAAATCAGCGTCAGCGGCTGGCTCGAAGATATACGCCAAGCCTATTGTAGCGCCCAACTGCTCGTAGCGCCGCTCTTTTTGGGCAGCGGGCAGCAAAACAAAATCCTCGAAGCGATGGCGCTTTCCTTGCCCTGCCTCACGACCAGGCTGGTCAATAACGCCATCGGCGCGCAAGAAAATCAAGAAATTTTCCTCGCCGATAACGCAGAGCAATTTGCCGAAAAAATCATCTTCCTGCTCCAAAATCCCGACTTACTTGCCGACTGCGCCGCCAAAGCGCATTCCTTTGTCAAAGAGCATTACGATTGGCAAAAAATTATGCAAAACGCCTTGCAAAAATAACTTTTTTTTGGGCGTGCCCGCGCCCCCAAAAAGGGCGCGGTCGGGCTATCCATTTCGGGGCAGTCCTGTGCTGCCCCAAAGGGCAGACACATGGGTCTGCCCCTACATTCCTATCCCTCACGCAAAAACGGTGCAGCGCCCGCACCACGAAGCAGCCCAACTGCGAGTAGACACGACCCAAAGGGGAGGGAACGGCGGGCGCTGCCTATTTATCGTTTTTTATATAAACGTCCTTTCACCCCAAAAAAACTGCATTTCGCCACAATTACAAGGATACTTTCAGACAACAGGACGATTATTGCCCTATTAACTCACGAAAAACATTCACGATATGCGCGTCATTCTGTTTTTTTTTCTCTATCTCGCCAAAGTTTTGGTATATGCGGCAGGCTGTATTTTGCCTTTTGCGCTTTTTCTTTGGACGCTAAAAAATGGATATTTTCACTATTTCATTTATGGAATATCGGCGCTGCTGCTGCTGATTTGGGTACTAAAATTAAACGAACCTGAGTCGGAAGGCTTAGACGGCAAAATAAAAACCAGCCTACTAATGCTCATTTATGCAGCCGCTACCGCGCTTGCTCTGACTACCAACTGGGGTATGAGTCTATTAGTCGAGGGCTGGGGAACTTATGCGCTTCTTTACTCGGCTATAGCGACCTCTGCGCTGGTTGCAGTGATTATCATGTTGATGCTTGCAAGAGCTATAGAGGAGGAGAATTTTGCAAAGATGCCCCATGTATTCGTGCGCTATTTGGGCGGCTCGCTGCTTGCTTTTGGTGTTTTGTATCAACTGCGCCCCTATATCGCACTCTGGTAAGGCTACCCGCCTGCCTTTCGCTCCCTTCGGGTCGCGTCTACTCGCTGCTTCGTGGTGTCGGGCGGGATAAATGCGTGAGGGATAGTAGGGGCGCATCAACATTCGCCCATTTGGGCGATGATGATGCGCCCCGCATAGCCCGACCGCTGCGCCTTTTTGCGCAGCGGGCACGCCCAAAAAACAAAAAAATTACCTAAAAACTAAGGGTCAAACCCAGCAAAAAATGCGTGCCCGCCTGCGGATACAGACCAATCAAATTATAAAAACCGCTTTGCGAGTCGGCAACGCTGTAAGGGTCGTCCGCAGTCGGGTCGAAGCCCGCAGAATGGTAGCGATACACGAAGCCATTGGGCGCGTAACGGCGATTGAACAGGTTGCAAAGGCTGAAATTGAGGTCTAAACGCCGCGCAAAACTGCGTTGCAGGGTATAAATAATGCGCAAATCGCTGCGCCAAAAGCCCGCCAGCGCGCGCTCCGAGCTTTGGGTATTGTCCAAATACTGCTTCGACACGTATTTATGCAGCCAACTGATCTCTATACCTTGCGCATGGGGCTTTTCCTCCCGTCCAAAATGCTTAAAAAGGGTGATTTCTCCGCCCGCAATCAGTCGGGGCGAGAAGGCAATATCGGTATTTTGGTAGTCTTGGCGGATTTGCGCGCCCGTATCCCAGTCATCGACATACTCCGTATAGGCTAAAATCTTGTTTTGGCTAAGGCTTGCGTGTGCATGGAGGCGCAAAAATGGTAAAAGTTCGGCTCGAGCTTGCAATTCCAGCCCTGCGCGATAGCTTTTATCGACATTCGTGCGTATGAAAGCGCCCACATCGTTGATTTGCCCATTCAAAACGAGCTGATTGCGGTAGTACATGCCGTATACATTGGCGCTAAAGCTATATTTTTCGCCCCCACGCTCGTAACCCAGCTCCAAATCGTAGAGCCTTTCGGCTTTGGGGCGCGAGGAGGGCGTAGATTCGGTATAATCCCGCCGATTGGGCTCCCGATTGGCGGTAGAAAAGGAGAGAAAAAAACGATTTTTATCGTCGGGAGCGAAGTTAATACCTGCCTTCGGGTTGAAAAAATGCAGTTGCGCCTGCTGCTCGACGTTTTGCAAATCGTTGTCGAAGCCCAAGAAGCTATAATTGACCATGCGATGCTGCAAATCGGCATAGAGGGAAAGGGTCGAATTTAGGCTATAGGTCGCTTTCAAAAAGGTATTGCCGTCGAGTTTGCGGGCATCGTTATCGTAGTAGCGATGGCGTATATTGCCATTGGAGGCGTATTGCGCCCAAATGACCTCGCCGAAATGCGCTCCCCTGTACTCGTTCCAGCCGCCACCTAAGAGAATTTGCAGCGCATCGCGCTCGTATTGCAGCGAATAGACAAAGCCGTAGAAATGATTATCCAGCCAACGGCGGCGTATGAGGTCGCTGCTGCTTATCAGCGTATCGCCTAAGTCGAGATTTTCCAGCCCGTAGCCGCTCAAATCCTCCTCTTTGCGGTACTGCTCAAAAAAACCTGCCCCCCGCGTATAGTGCAACGATATATTTGCCGTAAAATTGGGGTTGAGATAGCGGGTAGCGTGCAGTTGGTAATGCGTCTGCGCATAGTCGTCGACCTCATTGTCGTAGGTATAGGGGTTGTAAGTGGGTTGCGTTTGCAAAAAGGTAATAGGCACCCCGCCCCAAGCCTGATAGGTGCGTTCTGTGCCGCCAAAGGTATTAAAACGCAAAAGCGTTTTATCCCCCAGCCAGCTAAGGGTTAAGAAATAAGCCCTTAGCCGCGCGCTGGCGCGGTCTATGTAGCCATCGGAACTAATTTGCGCCAATCTGCCTTCTGCGATAAAGCGCCCGCCAATCAAGCCCGTACCAAAGGAAAGGCTATGCCTACGCGCAGCGAAAGAGCCGATGCTGTTGCTTATTTCGGCATAAGGCTCGCGGCGTATGGCATTGGTGCGTATATTGATGCTCGCCCCGAAAGCGCCCGCCCCATTGGTCGAACTGCCCGCGCCACGCTGTATCTGTATATCTTCGGCGCTGCTCACAAGGTCGGGCATATTCACCCAAAAGACCCCTTGCGATTCGGCATCGTTGATGGGCACACCGTTGATGCTTACATTGATGCGCGTGCCGTCGCTGCCGCGTATGCGCAAACCCGTGTAACCGATCCCCCCACCCGCATCGCTATCCGTAACGACGCTGGGCGTTTGGTCGAGCAAAATGGGCAAATCCTGCCCCAAATTGCGCGCCCGCAAATCCTCCCGCCTTAGCAGCTCAAAGGGCAAGGGCGTGCGCTGCCCGATGCGCGTGGCGCTAACCTCTACCGCGTCAAGCTGCTCGCTGCGTAGGCTGTCGCTCTGCGCGGCGAGTGCCCCAAAAAAAGATAAAAAAATACCGCTCGCAGCACTCTTAAAAAAGCTACTGCGGCGGCAGACCCTTGCAAATGGATTGCAACTAAACATAAAATAAACAAAATGATACTCCGCCCCGTATAATGGGGGCTATACGCAAGGCGGTGAATCTGGTGCAATGCCCAAACATGTTCCCTTCGCGGCATTACCCGCGCAGGTTCAATGGGTGTAATCTCAGCCGCGCCCCTTCATGCGGAACGCAGCACCCCAATACAGAGACCAATTTTTAAGTTACGAATGACTATGTGTCAACCGCCTTCTCCCAACCAAAAGCTGCTATTTTGCAGCTGCGCCCCCGCCCCCGCGCCTGTCGTCCACAATAAAAACTCGCGCCGCGCCAAAAAACAAGCCCCAAATACGACAGAAGACCCCGTTTTGCTCTGGCAGATACGCCGAAAAACGGGCATGGTCGATTTTCCTATGGAGGGATTGATGATGGAACCTTCCTATGAGCTCCGCAGCCAGCCCCCCATTAGCATTCACGAGGTTTTAGAGGCGCTGAATGCCGATGGCAGCAGGCTTTTCGACTTCGATTATCAGCCGCAGGAAGAGGACGAATTATGCCTTTTTCGGCGTGCAGGCGGCGCGGATGGGCTGCTATTTATCTTTATTCAGGGCAAATGGCGGATGGGTAGGCACGGTTTCGAGGTACTGAGCAAAAAACTCGGCGAGGGCGAGGCGCGCAGGCTCGATTTGGAAGAAGAATAAAGCCGAATGCCGCCATTTTCGGAGCATTCGGCTTGTAGAAGCTGTTTTATAGAGGCTGCTATTTCTTCGCATTTACGCGCTCCAAGTACTCGCCTGTGGTGGTATCGATTTTCACGATGTCGCCCAGCTTGATAAAGAGCGGCACCCGCACTTCTGCGCCCGTTTCTACCTGCGCGGGCGTGAGCGTATTGGTCGCGGTATCGCCTTTTGCGCCTGGTTCGATGTAGGTGATTTCGAGCTGTACCTGCTGCGGCAGCATACAAGCGAGGGGAATTTCTTTCACGGAGTGAAAAATAATATCCACAATCATTCCCTCTTTGAGGAATTGCGAATTGTCAATCATGTCGCTGGGGATTTCGATTTGCTCGAAAGTATCCTGCTGCATGAAATTAAAGCGGTCGCCCTCTGGGTAGAGGTATTGATATTGGCGATATTCGACGCGCACGTCATCGACCTTATGCCCAGCAGGCACGGTGTTTTCGATAACTTTGCCGTTGGTAATGCTTTTCAATTTCATGCGCACAAAGGCATTGCCTTTGCCAGGTTTTACGTGCTGAAACGATTTCACGACATAAGTGTCGCCGTTCATCTCGATGCACATTCCGTTTTTGATGTCGGAAGTAGAAGCCATAATTATATGTGCTGTGAAGGTAATTTTTTCTTTTTTTTGGGGCATCCGCCGCGCCAAAAGCGCGGCGGCGCTACGCTACGGGTTCGCTGTTCGCTCAGTACAGCCCTTGCAGGCAGAGCTCTACAGAGCCCTGCCTGCAAGGGCTGTACCTGCCGCCTATGGCGGCAGCCCTCCGCATCGCTATGCCATTGCCATCAGTGGGGAGGAGTTTCGGGGCTTGCCTCTACGATGAGCGGCGCAAATTTACTACTTTTGCCCAAGTAAAAAACTTTAAGATGCGGGAAATTATTATTTTTGTCGAAAAGCATACGCCGCGATTGGCTTATATCTTTGATTTTATCTTGCGCGAGTTGGGTGGTTATCGAGATTTTTGGCTGACGGAGGATTTGGCTGCCTTTTCTTCTGCGCATCAAAGGCAGCAGCGAGCGGGCTGGGAGCGTATGCGCTCTGGCGAGCAACTGCCTGTAGCCTTGTACTATGCACAGCAGCCGCCTGCTCCGCCGCTTAGTGATGCGCTTATTTATTTGCCTGCTGCTTCTACCCTATTATTTGAGGAAGATATACGAGCGCAGGACGAAGGCGCTTTACAGCTTGACCCTTTAGCTTGGGCTTTTTATCTGCTTAGTAGATACGAGGAATATCTTGCATTTGCAGCCGACAAGCATGGGCGTTTTACTGCCGATTTGTCGGCGGCGGCGCGAGGGGGCTTTCTGCATAAACCGATAGTCGATGAGTTTGCTATTCAGTTGCTGCGGCAGCTAAGCGCCTGCATTGGCGACGGTAAAGCGGATATTTTAGCTCGTTCCTACAGTTTCTTACCGACTTTCGACATTGATTTTATGTATGCCTACGCGCATAAGGGCGCATTGCGCACGCTTGGGGGCTTGGGACGCGACCTTTTTCGGGGCGCAACGGATAAAGCAAAAGAGCGGTTTGGGGTTTGGCGGGGTGTTTTGAACGACCCTTACGACAATATAGAGCTTATCAGGCAGATGCACGCCGAAACGGCTGCGCCTGCGCCCCTGTTTTTCATCCTCTCGGCGCTGGAAAATAGCGAATACGACCGCAATACGCTGCCTTCTTCTGCGCCTTTTGCCGATTTTTTGCGCCGCTTGCAATCTGTTTTCCCCAACTCTGTCGGCTTGCATCCTTCTTATGCGGCGGCTACGGATAGCCCTGCCATCGCTGCCGAAAGGGCGGCATTGGCGAAGGCGGCAAATGCGGATATTTTGCGCAGTAGGCAGCATTTTTTGCGCCTGCGGCTGCCCGATACATATAGGGCGCTTTTATCGGCGGGTTTGAGGGAGGATTATACGATGGGTTACGCCGAGCAAATTGGCTTTCGCGCCTCTACGGCGAGGGCGCACTATTGGTTTGACCTGCGCGCCAATGCCATAACGGCGCTACGCATAACGCCTTTTATGGCGATGGACGTAACGCTAAAAGATTATTTGGGGCTATCGGCGAATGAAGTCGTTGGGGCTGTTCGCCCGCTTATCGAAAATTGCAGAGCGACAGGCGGTGGTTTTTCGCTGCTTTGGCATAATAGCTCCCTCGCCTCACTCGATGGCTGGGGCGAGGCTTGGCGGGAGGCATATCGGGCGATATTGGCGGAGGCTATTCGGGGTTAGGGCGTTTTGCGCAAGGCTTGTATTTGCGCCTTGTCGCAGCCTGTGATTTGGAGGATAAGTTCATCACTCAAGCCCGCTGCTATGGCTTGAGTAATGGTTTCTATGGTTTTATTTTCGAGTGCGGCTTGCTTTTCTGCTTCTTTTCTTTTTTCGGTTTCTTCTACTGCAGCTTCTACCGCGGCTTCTACTGCAGCTTCTACAGCGCTATCAATTGCGTTTTTAATATCGCGGTAATACATTTGGCTTTGTTCATAGCGAAAGCGCTCTTCGGCGCTTAGATTTGCCAACTCTGCCGTAGAGAAGGCGCGCTTAAAAATTGGCTCGTTCAAAATCTGGGGTATATTTTCGAGGTTTTCCAAATTTTTTTAAAAAAAGCACCACTTGTCGAATTGGCTTTGGACTGCTGTGGCGGTTTTATCGAAAAGTGGCATTTGCAAAAAGCAAAAATGTAGCTTTTCGGAAAAAACCTCACCGTATTGGTCTTTCAGGCAGACATCACGCCGAAATACTCGTTTGCTGTTTTTGTCGTCGTATTCAAAATCAAGTATTGCTACAAAATAAATGGCGGCGAGCTTAAAATCCCATTCGCCCGTTTGTACTTGCTCTCTGATAGGAAAGGTCGCATAAAATAGGCTGCGGTCTTTGAAGTGTTTGGCTTTCGCCTTCTGCATTTCTACTACAAATCGCTCGCCTGATGCCGATTGGCAGTAGATGTCGAAAATAGCCTTGCGTTCGTTGGCTGTGTCTGCTAAATTTTCGCCATTGCGAAAATACAGGGTCTGAATTTGATGATGTTGGGGCAAAATTTGGTTGAGAAAATCCATTAAAAGGTCTTTAGAGGCTTCTTCTCCGAAGAGTTTTTTGAAGCCAAAATCGGTGTAAGGATTTAGATATTTGGGCATAATTAACAAAAATAGGGATAAAGTAATAGTGCAAATATACGATTCTACGCTCAAAAATGCAACATTTATGCGTATTTTTCACGGCAGATTTCGCTACAATCGAGGCAAAAAAAGCCCGAATAAGCCCTGTGTGAGGAATACGAACGGCGAAGCCCTCCGCGAAGCGAAGTGAACGCGAAGCGCATAGGAGCGAAACCACGCGTAGGGGCAGACCCATGTGGCTGCCCTTAGCGTGATGTAGCGGATAGCCCGACCCCGCGCATAGCTCCCCCCTTTTCAAGGGGGGTGCGCGGCGGCGGGGGGGGTGCGCGGCGGGTACGCCCAAAATAAATAAAAAAGTCCTACTAATACACACCCTTTTTTATATTTGCAGCGTCTATTGTCTGTGAGGCAATCATCCATTTATAAATTTAACCTAAATTACTGACAATGAAAGCATTATGTTTATTTTTTGCGGCATTCTTATTGGAAATGGGCGCAAGCTATGCGCAAGGAAAACTCGCCTTGTACGAAAAAAGTTTGGCTACCTTCGAGGCGGGCAAAAAGGAGCATGGCAATAGTTATACCTTTGTGTTGAAAACGGCTTCGTTCACGGGGGCATACACCGAAACGACTATTACGGTCCTGGGCGGGCAGGTCGTAGAGCGGCGATTTAAGCGCGCCAATGAGGCGCAAAAAAATTGGGAACACGCCACAGAATGGACGGAGCGGGGCGCAGAAATCGGCAAGCACAAGGAAGAAGGCGCGCCTGTGCAAACGATGGACGAGCTGTATAAGGCGGCAAAATCCTATGCAGAGGAAGCAGACCGCAAGGCGGAAGAGGATAAAAAGCCCATAACGGAGGAAAATCCGCCTATACTTGGCGGCAGTAGCTACTTTTTTAGCGTCGGAAAAGAGGGTATCATCGAAATGGCAGGCGCTCTGATAAATGGCTGCTTAGACGATTGTTTTCGGGGCTATAAAGTCAGCGCCTTTGCTTGGGGCGCGCTGCCCGATGTACCAAAAACTAAGCAAAAAGCGAAATCTAAATCAAAAGCGAAATCAAAGGCTTCTAAATAGCCTTGCGTAAAAAGCTGCGCTAAGTTGCGCTAAATCCCTTCACAATAAGCCCTAAGTTTGCCGTTTTGGCGTATCTTTGCCCTAAATTCTGTTTAGATATGCGTCTGCTTTTTTTGGTTTCTGCTGTTTTCGCGGCGTTGCTATTATTTGGCAATACAACCTATAGGGGCGCTGATTCGGCTGCTGTGCAGTTGGGTCGGCGCTTGTTTATGGATAGCATTTTGTCGGAGGATTATAGTTTGAGTTGCGCTTCTTGCCATCGTCCAGAGTTTGCCTTTGCCGATACATCGGCGGTCAGCATAGGCGTACACGGGCGACGCGGCACACGCAATACGCCGACGGCAATGAACGTAACGGAGCGCCCTGTTTTATTTTGGGACGGGCGGGCGGCGAGTTTGGAGGAGCAGGCGCTGATGCCGATATCGAACCCTGTGGAGATGAATTTGCCTGTGGATTCTGCCATTGCGCGTCTTTTGCGTCATACGGAGTATCCCGATTTGTTTATGCAGGCTTTTGGCGAATTGCCTTCCCGAAATACGCTGGCAAGGGCTTTGGCGGCATTTCAGCGCAGCATGGAAACGAGCTCTGCCTACGACCGTTTTATGTTGGGCGACTCTGCGGCGATTTCTGCCCAAGCCAAGCGCGGTTTGGAGGTTTTCAATGAAAAGGGGCTTTGTATCGAGTGCCATTTTAGCGGCGACCTCACGGGCGATGAGTTTCGGAATATCGGTTTGTTTGATGGGCAAAAATTTTACGATACGGGGCGTTTCGTTATCACACAAGACAGCGCCGACTTGGGCAAATTCAAAACGCCCTCCCTGCGCAATGTCGCTGTTACTGCCCCCTATATGCACGATGGTAGCTTCAAAACCTTGCGCGAGGTGATAGACTATTACGACCGCCCCGACGATATTGCGCCCCTACACATCAATCGGGATACGCTGCTAAAACGCCCCTTACAGCTCACGGAGCAAGAAAAACAGGATTTAGAGGCTTTCTTGCATACGCTTACCGCGCCGCAGTTTTTGAAAAGTGAAAAGTGAAAAGTGAAAAGTGAAAAGTGAAAAGTGAAAAGTGA
>CAYXSA010000056.1:0-28456 GCA_964467315.1 uncultured Saprospiraceae bacterium
GATTGGATTCATTAATAATACGACATTTTAATTCTACATGCGGCGCACCTGAGGGGCAACCCTTGTGGTTGCCCCACTTATGCGCGCCCACACACGCCCTACTTATGTGTCCCGCAAAAAAACAAACCCCCTTTCCCTTCAAAAAGGAAAGGGGGCATTTTCTAATCCACCACGTACATCGTCTGCGCCGATTTTATATACGCCTGCGGGTCGAATGTGGCATCGAAGGCATTGGTTAAGGCGGTGAGTTTGGTTTTGAGCTGTATCATTTCGCTTTTGACCTCGCCGACTTGGCAGTTTTCGTACTTAGAAATTAGCTTTTGATACTTATGGATGTTTTCTTTCATGCGGAAGGTGAGCATACCAAAACGCACTTTCAGCGCTTGGACGCTTTCCATCTGATGAAAAAATACGGTTTTCCATTTGTCGGGATTGCTTTTGCGCTCTTTGTTGATGCGCTCGGCGATGACCTTAGTAAGGGATAGAATGTACTCAAAACGCTTGCTGGCATCATTCTGCCTTGTGAATGCCGCATCAAACTGCGGGCGGGCAATGTCGAGTAGTTGCAGGTTTTTCTCCAAGAGGTCGGCGTATAGGCGCTGCAATTCGTCGAGTTCTTTGTTGATTTCGTCCCATTCGCCTTCGATTAGGCTGCGTTCGTGATTGAATTGGCTAAGGACTGCCGTTAGCTCGAACATTTTTTGGCTTTCTTCGCGCAGTTCTTTGTCCCTTTTGCTGAGTCCGTTGATGAAAGAGCCGATGCTTTCGAGCAGCGAATTGGCAAGCGGACCCGCCAGCGGTAGCGTGCCCTTGCCGACATCACCAGCCAATGAAAGCAGATTATCGAGTACGCCGAGTTTTGCGTCTATGGATTTTTGCTTATCCATATAGGCTTTGAACTTCTTAAACCAAGTGTCGTAACCTTTGTATTTCATGGGATTGCCGACGCTGTTTACTTGCGAAAAGAAATCGCGCGAGGCGTTGAAAAGTACCAGCGGTTTTATTTCTCTGCCCATCTCTATGAGATTGATAAAGGCAGATTTATAATTGTGCTGATAGGCGGAAACGGTACGCTCGCTCAATGTTTCTTCCTTTTTTTCGAGCAGTTGTACGCGTTCTTGCAGATTTTCGACGCGTTTTTTATCGTTTTTTTCCGACTGTAGTTGCACATCAAGCGAGGCGATGCGGGTTTCTAAGTCTTTGAGCTGCTTGGCGCTGTTTTCGTTGTTGGCGCTGTGCTGGCGTGCCAATTCTTGGAGCAAGGCAGCGCGCATGAGCGAATCGTTGGCGGGCGATAGGGGGCGCAAGCTGTCCTGCGCCTGCAGCAGCGGAGCAGAAAGCAAACCCAAAAACAGCGCAAAAGCAGAAAGAATCTTCATTGGTGCGAGGTTTTTTTATGTGTAGGGGCGAATAATTATTCGCCCAAATTGCGTGAGGGATAGCAATGTAGAGCCGTAGCATGCTACGGCTCGCAATGGATAGCCCGACCGCGCCCCCCTTTTTGCCCCGCGTTTTACGCGGGGTGCCTGCGCGAGCCGTAGCGTGCTACGGCTTTACAGCGCAGGCAGGGGCGCGGGCACGCCCCCAAAAATTAAATTTTATCCACGAATAAGCCTTTTCGGCGCTCTTCCAAATCTATCTGCAACTGTATATGGTCGTAGATTTCTTCCAGTGCGCGCGTCGCTTCGGGTATGAAGCGCCAAGCCATGTGCCAGACGTGAAACATGCCCTCCCAAATGCCGAGTGTTACCTGCGTGTTGGTGCCCTTTGCTTTTTGGTGTAGGCGGACGGCATCGTCGAGTAAAATTTCGTCCGTGCCCACATGCAAAAACAGGGGACAAAGGTCGTTCAAGTCCGCGTAAATGGTGGAAATCAGCGGATTATGCGCATCGCCTTCGCCCACGTACCAGCTCGCCCATTCGCGCACCGTTGGCGCGGGCAACAGGGGGTCGATGTCGGCTTTAGTGGTGAAGGATTCGCCCCTAAGGCTCAAATCTGCCCAAGGCGAGAGGAGTATCGCCGTGAGCGGCTGTGGCATATTTAGCTCTTTTAGGCGCAGCAGCATGGAGAGCGCCAGACCGCCGCCCGCAGAGTCGCCCGCTACGATAATATCCTCTGGCTTATAGGTCTGCAAAAGCCATTCGTAGATGCTCACCACATCGTTCAAACCCGCTGGGAATGGGTTTTCGGGCGCTAAACGATAGTCGGGCGCAAAGACCCGAATGCCCAAATCTTTGGACATCCTGCCTATCAAACCCCAATGCGAATGCGGCGAACAGGAGGCATATCCGCCCCCGTGTATGAAAAATAAAACCCGCTGCGGCGCTTTTTCTTGCGGAGGATAGCACCATTCCGCCTTCAAGCCCTGCACCTCTACCGCCTCAAATTTTACCCCCGAAGGCGGACGCATGCGCGAAAACCATTTTTCCTTCTCCACGCGCAAGCGCTTCAAATCTGAAAGATATTTGCTTGCATGCGAGCGCAAGCGGCGCAAAAACCATTTTGCTATATTGGCACGTATCGGCATGATGCGAGTTACGAGTTACGAGTTACGAATGACAAATGCGAACGGTGTAGCCCTCCGCGAAGCGAAGTGAAGTGAACGAGTAGCGAATGACAAATAGTACTTGCTACCACTGCCGCCGCAAGGCGGCATAATACCTAAACACAAAGCACAACCTAAACACAAAGCAGATCGACAATAGCGCGAGCGGCTTTTTTGGCTTCGCCCACCGCATTGACGACCTCTGCGCCCCCATTGACGGCATCGCCTGCGGCGAAAACGCGGGGATTGGTGCTGCGATAGTTGGCATCTACGACGATGCGCCCGCCTTTGTCGACCTGCAAGTTGGGTATCAGCGAAAGGAAGGGCGTTTGTTTCGCCTGCCCTGTCGCCAAAATGACCATATCGCAATCGATAACTCGAGCTTTGCCGTCGGTATGCTTAAATTCTATGCCGCAGACCTTGCCTTCGGCATCGTCTAAAACGGCTACGGGGCTATAGCCGAATAAGCCTTTTACGCCGACGCTTTTCGCCAAATCGTACTCAAATTCATAAGCACCCATCTCGCTTTTGGGCTTGCGATAGACCAAATACACCTGCTCTGCGCCCATGCGGGCGGCTTCCGAAGCGGCATCCATCGCCGTATTGCCGCCGCCGACGACGACGACGCATTTGCCGACGAAGGTATCAAAGGGCTTTAATTTTAGCTGCTCGATAAATTCCGTAGCGCCTATGCAGTTTTGCAAATCTTCGCCCGCTATATTTAGCTTGCGCGTTTGCCCCATGCCGATACCCAAAAAGAGCGCGTCATAGTTCTGTAGCAGCTCATTTATTTGCTGCTGCGTTTCGATGCGATGGTTGTAAATTATCTGAAAACCCAACTGTTTTTGCAGGTAATTCACCTCGTCCAAGACGGTTTGATTTTCGATTTTGTAGGGCGCTACCCCGTGCAAAGCCAGCCCCGAAGGCTGCGATTTGGCTTCGTAAATGTCTACGGCGATGCCTTCGCGGCGCAGCTCGCAAGCGGCGGCAATGCCTGCGGGACCCGCACCCACAACGGCTACGCGCTTGCCTGTTTCGGCTTTGGGCGTGTAGAGCGGATAATCGACCTCTATGGCGGCAGTCGTCGCAAAAGACTGCAAACGCCCGATTTCTATGGGCTTTTGATTTTGTTCGTTATACACGCAAGCACCTTCGCAAAGCACCTCCGTCGGGCAAACCTTGCCGCAGATATTGCCAAAATAGTTGCTGTCGTATATCGTACGCGCTGCGCCTATCGTGTTGCCCGTATAAATTTGGCGGATAAATAAGGGAATATCTATGCTCGTCGGGCAGGCTTTCTGACAGGGAGCATCGTAGCAAAACAAACAGCGCGCACTCTCTTGCTGCGCCATCGTCGCCTGCATCAGGGGCTTTATCTGCGCGAAATTCTCGGCTAATTCTGCCGCATTTTGTGGTTGGATAAATTCGGACATAGGTATATTGTATTTTCGTGTGTGTGTGCTAATTTTTATCTTTTTTTCTTGGGCGTGCCCGCGCCCCAATAAAGGGGGCGCGGTCGGGCTATTCGGGGCAGCCACAAGGGCTGCCCCTACTATCCCTCACGCAAATAAGGCGCGCGCCGCGCAAAGGGCGCGGCACGCAGCTATAAGTAGGACGGTTCGGGCAGCGCAATAGCCCCGATAGGGGCTTAATTTTCATAACCGTAGGCGAGCGCGTAGCGCGTTGCCTGCGGAACAGCGAGCCCCCCCCAACCCAGCGCAACTTTATAGCTTGTCTATATCTTCAGCGCTGAGGGTAATGGCTTCGAATCTTTCTCGCATTTGGTTGTAGGCATTGGTTTCAGCCCCAAAAAATGCAAAAACATTAGGCTTTTCATAAAAGGGCATCTGCTTGATTAAAAAATTATGAATAAAAGTAAAAATTTTGTAAAAAACTTCCTCTTCTTTCCTCTCAAAATGTTTGATTATCTTTTGGCTTATTTCGTTTTCGTTGCAATCAAATTTAGCTTTAAAGTATTTCGTTAAAACACTTTTTGATAGAGCGATATTCGGAAGAACATAATTGGGCTTAAAAATTTTATCGTTTTTTCGATAAAAAACATACAGATACCAAGCCGCCCGCATATCTTCCAAGCGCGTATTTTCGTTGAAAATCGTTTCGTAAAGCCCATCTTTGCTAACTTCCTCTGACCTAAAAAGTCGATTTTTACTATCCTTCCCTGATACGATATTTGCTGTTGCGGGCTTTTGCAAATGATAGGCTAAATAGGCAATCGCAAAAGTATAATTTGTCACCACTTCTACCCCTTCGGGCACTTTTCTAAATTCGCCGCGTCGTTTTTCGTACCAAGTATTTGTTTGGAAAGAGGCTTTTTGTAGGGCTATTTGTATATCGTCGTTAGCGCAAAAATCTCTATCTTCTACGGGATTTTGCGAATTGGTATAGCGGGTAACGTTGAGGTCGAAATCCTTGCCGCCCGACTTGAGTAGGCGCAAGGTTATCAGCATTTCATTATCCATTTGCTTCTTTTCGGTCTGAGAAGCATTTTCATAAGCGCGGTAAATAGCGTACACCGTTTGCGCTCCGTTGATGACTTGCAAGCCGCCGTCTAAGCTTATATTTTCGGCATGCGTGCCGATTTTAGGCAAAAATTTGGTAATAGCGGTAATGCCATTGTTGTAGTACCAAAAATAAGCAGGGTTTTCGGCTGCCGTCTTTTCGATGTCCGAATTAAATTGCGACTCCCATAGCGGATTGCGCACGTTCTTGAAAAAAAGTGCGAAGCCGTATTTGTCGAATAAATCCCAAATTGCTTTGGGGCGCAACAGTAATATATAAGCATCAAAAGGCTTTTCTATACGTGTATGCCCGTTATCTTGAGCGGATACGATGGGCAAATTTATCAGCGTTTCTTCTGGATTTAGGTAAGTATTTAGCGGATTTAGGGGCGATATGCCTTTGTACTGCCTATCTATATAATCTGATTTGATGCGATTTATATCTATTACCTCAAATTTGATTTTCGGATTTTTATTGATAAATGCCGCTATATTTTCGTCTGCGCCTCCTTCGTATCGGGTAAGGGTAAAAAATAGAAATCGAACCTCGCCGTTATTTCTTAGATGCGCGTCTAGTTCTCTGATTTTAGCGGATAGTTTGGGATTTATATTTTTCTTTTCGCTTTTCAGTATGCTATCAAAATCGCTAAGGGCTATTTTTATTTCCGAAGAGCTTGTTTTTTCATTGTATTTCTGAATCCATTTAGACTGTAAAATATAAAAAATACGATTATTTAAGTGGTCGTTGTAATCAAATACAATATCGCAAGAGCTATCATTATCGCCTTCGGTGATATAGTCCCGATAGTTTAGCTTTTTTGCATAGAAGTCCAGAAACCATATCAAAAAGGCATAGGATTTTTTTTGATTGGTATCTTGTTTTTGTATAAATTCATCGTCTTTATACTTTTCTACCAATGCGTTTATTTCTGCGTCTATGATTTGGCGAAACTGCTTTTCTTCCATCTTTATAGCTCTTATTTTTTGTTTGCTGCTTTTTTAGCGCCATAGGCGCAAATGCGCTTGGGGGGCTGTATTTTATTTAGCGATTCGGAAGACCGATATTAGCAACAGGCTTTAAAGTATTTACATCTGCCAACCACTTTTTGAGCAGCTTTTCTAAGCCTATTTCGTCTTTTATGTTGTAATACTTTTCTGTCCTAATAAGAAACATATCCCAATCATAACCATGAAGTTCTTCTTCGTATATTTCGCTGAATTCAAGGTATTCTATCTCGTAATGCAGAAAATAGTAGTGGACTTGTTCATTTCGATAATCGACCCCTTTTTTCATAACTACCGTAATCCAAGCCTTATTATTGGGGTTATCGCCTGTTGCTGCTACTACAGCGCCAACCATTCCATCGTAGGTTTTGCCGTGTTCAAGCTGATTTAAAATTCGGTGGTCTATGTTGGATTTTTCTGGCATGAAGGAGCTGAGGAAAAAAATAATTGCGCCGCAGGCGCAAAACGCGTGAGGGATAGTAGGGGCGAATCCACATTCGCCCTTATTAGGGCGATGTGGATACGCCCCGAATAGCCCGACCCCGCCCCCCTTTTTGCGCCGCTTTGCGGCGTGCCCGCCCCTTTTTAGGGCGGGCAGGGGCGGGGGCACGCCCAAAAAAACTACCCTTTCCTCTCCGCAGCGAGCCTTGCGATATGCACAATGCAGCGGCTGGCGGCTTGCATGGTTTCTAAGGCGACGTACTCGTAACGCCCATGAAAATTGAGCCCGCCCGCGAAAATGTTGGGGCAGGGCAGACCCATGAAAGAGAGGCGCGAACCGTCCGTGCCGCCGCGTATGGGTTGCACCTTGGGCACTACGCCCGCAGCCGCAAAGGCGCTTTTTGCCAAGTCGAGTATATGCGGCAGCGGCTCGACTTTTTCGCGCATATTGTAGTAATAATCGGTGATGGCGGCGCTTAGGCGACCCGCATGCTTGGCATTTAGGCGCTCGACGGCAGCCGAAAAAAGCGCCTTCCGATTTTCAAAACTTGCCCTATCGTGGTCGCGTATGATGTAGCGCAGCGTGGCGCTATCCACATCGCCATTGATGCTATTGAGGTGAAAAAATCCCTCGTAGCCTTCTGTATATTCGGGGCGCTCTTCGGCGGGCAAAGCAGCGATAAATTCCTGTGCGATATGCAGCGCATTCACCATTTTATCCTTTGCAAACCCTGGATGCACGTTCTTGCCCTGTATCTGCAGGACGGCGTTGGCGGCGTTAAAGTTCTCAAATTGCAACTCGCCCAGCTCCGAACCATCCATCGTATACGCCCAATCCGCGCCGAAAGCCGCCACATCAAACCTGTCTGCGCCTCTGCCGATTTCCTCATCGGGGGTAAAACAGATGCGCAAGCGCGTGCGGGGAATTTCGGGGTGCTGCAAAAGATACTCCGCAGCCGCCATGATTTCGGCAACGCCCGCCTTATCGTCTGCGCCGAGTAGGGTAGTGCCGTCGGTGGTGATGAGCGTTTGCCCCTTGTACTGCGCGAGTTCGGGCGAGTCGGCAGGCGAAAGCACGATATTTTGCTCGGCATTTAGCAGCAAATCGCCGCCCGCATAATTTTCCCAAATTTTGGGATTTACCTTAGCCCCCGAAAAATCGGGCGAGGTATCCATGTGCGCCACAAAACCAATCGTCGGACATTTGTGCGGGACATTGGCGGGTAGGGTAGCCGTAAGATAGCAATTTTCGTCAAGCTGCACATCTTGCAAACCCATAGCGATTAACTCCGCTTGCAGCACTTTAGCAAGCTCAAACTGCTTTAGCGTGCTGGGAAAACTCTGGCTGCTGGGGTCGGATTGGGTATCTATTTTTGCGTAGCGCAAAAAGCGCTCTAAGAGGCTGGGGAATTGCATACGGAGCGGAGTGAGAGCGTTTTTTAAGCAGGCTCGAAGCGCATTTCTTGTATGAGATGGCGCTCGGTTTTGAGTTTGAAAAGAATGTAGACGCGGTAATTTTTGCGCCCTGTGGCGAGTTTGCCGATGAGATAGTTGGAGTTGCCGTCGCGGGTGGAGCCGCTATGCACGAGTTGGCAGCTTTGCGGTTTGTTTTTAGCGAAGAATTCGCCGACAATCTGCGTGGCTTCTGCCGCAGAAACAAAATGGTCTTTATCGTCGATGGTGATTTCTACCCGCGTATCCAAGTGCGTAGCGAGCGCGGCAGCGTTTGCCTGCTGTATCGCCTGTAAGACGGCGGAGTAATTGGGCTGCCCAAACAGCAGCGTAGAGGCTAAAAGAGAAAAAAGTAGCGTTTTCATTGTGGTTGTTAACTGAAAAAAGGCTTATGTAGGCACTATGCGCTGTTGCGTGCTGTCCCATTTGGCGAGCTGCTGCACGACGGCGCGCAGGTCTTTCGGTAGGGGCGCGCTGAAGGTGGTCGTTTCGTTGGTAGTCGGGTGTACTACCGTCAAACTAAGCGCATGCAGGGGCACGCGGCTAAGTAGGGGCTGTTCGTTCTCCCATTTTTTGAGATTAAAGCGGCGCTGCTTTATTTCCGAGAGTTGCAGCCCGTCGCGGCTGCCGTACAAGGGGTCTACGGCAGGCGGAAAACCGATATGCGCCGCATGCACCCGTATCTGATGCGTGCGCCCCGTGCGCGGCACAAATTCCACCGTCGTAAAATGGCGGAAATACTCTATGGCTTTGTATTCTGTCTGCGCGGGTTTTCCCTTTGCTTGCACGCGCATGCTGCCCGCGCGCTGCTCATCGGCGATGAGGGGCGCATCTATCAGCCCCTGTGCGCCTTCTTCCATGCAGCCCTCTACGAGCATCCAATAGATTTTCTTTGGCGTATGCTCTTGAAACTGCAAACTCAAATGCCTGTGCGCCTCCGCATTTCGCGCAAAGCAGATAACGCCGCTCGTATCCTTATCCAAGCGATGAACGACGAAAATTTCGCCGTATTGTCGGCGCAGCATATTTTGCAAATTCGGTATATCCGTGCGAAAACGGTCGGGTATCGTCAGCAAGCCCGCAGGCTTCGATACTATCAGCAAATCCGCGTCTTCGTGTATGATTTCGTATGGTGTTTTGGACATTTTTTGCGTGGTGTTTTAGGTATCATGTATCATGTACCGAATGGATTTTGTGGCTAATCGCCCAAGTCCTCGTTCAATTCGCAGGCGCTCGGTTTCTGTATGCTCAATCGCAACCGCACAGGCGTGCCTGCTTGCTGCATCGTATTGGGCAAAGGGTCTTGATTGATGACAAAAGCCATCGCCGAATCTGCCGTGCCCGCCTCAAAATTGGACTCCCCCATCACAAATTGCGAACCCTTCACGGCAAGCTCCGCCGCGCTATAGGTCTGACAAAGCAAATCGGGCACAGGGCGCAGCTTATTGTCCTCGCCCTTATACACAAATATCGTCAGCGTAGAGCCGCGCGGAATTTCCGCAGGACGCGTCGGCTTTTGGATACCTTTCTCGATGCTGGCTTCGCGGAAAATGATGCGTTCGCCCAAGCGAACTTCGGCTATCGTATTCGTGCCCTTGCCCTCCACGAGCCGCACCTCGCCCACCTTCAAACGCAGACCCCGAAAACGCTGCTGCACAATATTCAACTCGTGCCCAATTACCGCATCATAACTTAACTGCACCATCGAAGGCTGCTCGCTATTCACAACCAGATAAATCGTGCGGCTCTCTTTCACAAGCTGCCCCGCTATAGGGAACTGCTCCAAGATAGTCCCGCGCGGCTTCGTCTCATCGTCGCGCTCATCGACCACCGTTAGTTTTAGGCTGCGCGTCGCCAGCAAACGCTCTGCATCGGGTACGCTCAACCCCGTTATTTCAGGCACTTGTATCGTCTCGCCGTGCAGCGTGTAGCTGCTTATATACCAAAACAATCCCGTTATCAGCAGCATAAAACTACCAAAAATGAAAACGAGATGCTTCCAAAATACAAAACTCGTAAGGAAATAGTATAGTTCTATGAAGAAATTTTTGACCCGTTGCATGGCTTTATTGTTGATATTAGCCGACAAAGTTAGCACTTTTTTATCAATTTCACACAAAGCGAAAGCCTTAATTCAGGGGCGGTTTTCTTGGGCGTGCCGCCGCTCCCCGCGCCGCGAAAATCGCGGCGCTTAAAGGTCGCGCCGTCGGGCTATTCGGGGCGTATCCATATCGCCCCGCTGGGGCGAATGTTGATTCGCCCCTACTATCCCTCACGCAAACGACAAAGCGGGCGGGCGCAAAGAGCGCCCGCCCGCTGGGCAGTATCCTATTAGAATGACGAATGACGAATGACGAATGACGAATGATGTACTTTGTGTATAAACCTGATTATTAAGGGCTTATGCGCAAAATTCGTCATTCGTCATTCGTCATTCGTCATTCTTTTGTGCGGCGAGTTTGCTGTATAAGTTGCTGTTGCGCAGCATAAACTTGCTGCTGTTCGCGCAGGGCACGACGGCGGGCGGAGCGGCGCGCAAGCACCATAATCAGCAGAAAAACAGCGCCAATAGAGATATAAACCCAATACTTGGCTCCCTGCAAAATCGTGGACTTGAAATGTGCCCAACCGTTTTGGGCATTCGTCGTAAATTGCTCGCTAAAATTCGCCTGCTGTGTCGAGGGTTGCTGCAAATCTTGGTAGATGCTCAGCGTGATGGTCGAGTACAAGGTTTTTTGCTGCAATAGCTGCGTCGTGCGCTGCAAAGCCTGCATCTCTTCATACAAGGCATCGAGTTGCTGCTGTATGGGCAAAATATCGCTTGCCTTAGAGCCTTGTGCGCGCAACATCTCTTGCAGGCGCTTTTGGGCGACGCGTTTAGCCTCCAAGCGTGCTTGTACGCTGCTCCAAGATACCGACAAATCCTCTCGCCAAGTCGTTTTTTCGCGCAAGACCATCGCCATATCGCGCAATGCGTCGAGCATAGCGGGATAGTTTTTGGTAGGCACTTGCAGGGTGAAGGTATTTTGTAGTTTATGCTCGCTAAATTTTTCGGCTTCGGCAGCGATGATAGCCTCGTTTTGAGCGGCGAGATTGCGTATTTTATTGCGCGAAGATTCGTATTCGCGCACGCCCATCAGCATCGCGGCATTCTCTACCCAAATATCTTTCGGTAGGGCGCTATTGCTGCTGTCGATGCTTGGCAGTATAGACAAGAGCGAATCGGGCTGCGTTACTAAGATCTTTTGCTGTACGTTTTGCGGCAGGCGAGCAATTTGGCGGGCGAGGCGGGCGGTAGCATCGTCTTCGGGGGCAAGCTGCTGCAAGCTGCCCACTAAGCGCGAAAAATCGGCAAGCATTGCAGAATCCGCCTGCGTACGCGCCGTCTGCTCGGCGACGAGGGCAGCGTCTATGGGCGCTTCACAAGCCGAAAGCAGGAAGCCCAAAAACGCAAACGCAAAAACATTAGGTAGATTAAAAAGGCGCATAAACGGAAAATAGTCGAACGGTGTCGGTCAGGAAGATATGTATCAAATGCAAGCAATGCGTATATAACTGAAAAAGCCGCCAAAATTAGTAAAGTTTTGCGCTGTCTGCGTATTTTGCGCGATAAAATAATCTGTGCCGCCCCAATAGCGCACAAAAAGCTGCTCTACCTGCGTGAGGGATAGAAGCGGAACCAGCGCGCACGGCGCGCTGATGGAGCGGATAGCCCGACCGCCGCGCTTGTAGAGCCGTAGCATGCTACGGCTCCGCCTGCCGCCCTTTGCGGCAGGCGAAAGCGCGGCGGGCACGCCCAAAAAAAATCTCCAAAACCAACCCAAGCGCCCCAATCATAAACCTAATGGCATTACCAGAGGCTTTTTTGCGAAATATGCAGTCCCTTTTGCCAGAAGCGGCAGCATGGGAGGCATTTCAGGCTGCTTTACTCGCGCCGCCGCCTACTTCCCTGCGTTTGCAGCCGCTGAAAAACGGCGAAAATTTGCCCGCGATAGGCGGGAGCGAAGATTGGGAGCAGGTCGCTTGGGCGGAATGGGGGCGTTATTTGCCTTCGCGCCCTTCCTTTACGCGCGACCCGCTTTTTCATGCGGGGGCGTATTATGTGCAGGAGGCGAGTTCGATGTTTTTGGAGCGCATCTGGCGGGAGGCGATAGAGGAGGCGCAAAAAACAAGTGCAGCGCCCCTTGCTGTCTTGGATTTGTGTGCAGCGCCAGGCGGAAAAAGCAGCCATGCGCTTAGCCTGCTGCCCGAAAATTCGCTCTTGGTTTGCAATGAAATTAACGACAATCGGGCGCAAATTCTCGCCGAAAACCTACAAAAATGGGGCAGCGGCAACCCGCTCGTTTGCCAAAATACCCCGCAGCAGCTTTCGGAAGCGCTGCCCAATTTTTTCGATATTATCTTAGTCGATGCGCCCTGTTCGGGGGAGGGAATGTTCCGAAAAGACCCCAATAGCATTTTGGAATGGTCGCCCAAAGCGGTAGAGCATTGCGTGCAGCGGCAGCGCGATATTTTGCGCTCGGCTTGGGCGATGCTGCGCGCGGGCGGGCTGCTGATTTATAGCACCTGCACCTACAACCGCGCCGAAAATGAAGAAAATCTACTTTGGTTCTGCGCGCAAACAGGGGCAAAACCGATGTCCCTCACCCAAGATGCGGCGGCTTTGCCCTATCTCGGCCTGCAAGTGGAGGAAGCCGAAAACGGGCTAACAGGCTATCGCTTTTATCCGCATAAAATACGCGGCGAAGGCTTTTTTGCGAGCTTTCTGCGCAAGGAAACAGGCGAAGCAGAGCGCGATAATCCGCCCAAGTCGCGGCAAAAATCGCCCCTCGCATGGCTCGGAAAAAAACAAAGCAGCCTTTGCGGGCATTTGTTGCAAGATGCGCCGCGTTGGCTTTGGTTGGAGCATCGGGGCATGTACCGCGCCTTCGATAAGACTTGGGGCGACTGGTATGCGCATTTTTACGAGCGCCTGCGGGTCGTGTACGCGGGCATATCGGTAGCCGATGTTTTGCCGCGCGAAGAGCTGCGCCCGCAGCACGCATTGGCGCTACATACTGCCGCCGAAGGTGCAGCCTTTGAGTCGCTGGAATTGGATTTGCAGCAGGCGCAGTCTTTCTTGCGCTTGGCAGATTTTGAATTGGCGGAAAATGCGCCGCGCGGCTGGCTGCGGGCGGTTTATCAGGGTCGGGCTTTGGGCTGGCTGAAAAATTTGGGCAATCGGCACAACAATTACTATCCCAAAAATTGGCGTATACGCATGGACTTGTAAACGCGAAAAACCGCATAACTTCGCTTGGGGGCTTAGTTATGCGGTTTGTGTGCGGGTGAAAGCGGCAAGAGGCTTGCTTACTCCGTGTGCTCCAACTCCGTGATGATGGCTACGACGGTTTTGCTTTTGCCTTTGGCGTTGAAGCTCATGCGACCTTTGTTATCATATTTTACTTCTGCGTCTTTCATCAGTTTGCTGCCTAAGACGGCTTCTACCTTTTGTTTGAAAGTTAGGCGGGCGCTTTGCTGTTTGATGGCGCTTTGTATTTCTTCGATATTTAGTTGCTCTTTGGAGTAGAGGACGCAGAAATAATCCGTGCCTACGTTGTTATCCATGCGGACATGGTGCTCTTCGCTGGGAATGGCGACTTCGTTGCGTTTGTAAGAGAGGTAGGGGCTGATTTCGGGTTTGTGGGGAAAAATTTGGTAGGTTTTTCCTGTGCCATCGCTGCCGAAGGCATAGACGTAGGCGGCTTCGTTGTTGCTGATGAAAACGCGGAAGCGCGTACCAGAGCGATAGGCGCGGTCGATGCGGAAGGTGTTGTTGCTTTGTAGGTTTGCCTTCATTTCTTGCCCATTGTCGACGACGATGCGGAAAGAGCCAGAGAGGACATTGTCGGTTACGGTGGTATTGTTGTTATTGCCGCCGTTATTGTTGTTGCCGCCTGCGGGGCCTTGTAACTCGAATGCCTGATAGACGAAATCGGCAAAATCGTTGTAGCGTATCCAGACGTATCCGCCACCGCCCCAGCTAGCGCCCCAGCTATTTTGTACCTCGAAAGCGCCGCCGTACTTGTCATCGTCATAGCCTACAACGCACATTGCGTGTCTGCCGTGTGCGTGGGTAGAGCCGTCGGATACTTTTTCTTTGGGATACCAAACGTCGCCTGTCGGATAGAAGAAGGAATTGGGGCAAATCATAGAGATAACGACGGGGTTGCCGTTGCTAAGGCTCATTTTCATCGCCTCTACGCGCTGCTTGGAGGTTTTGTAGATGCTTTCGTCCCAAAGGCGGCTGTAGCCTTTAATTTTATGCTTTTTGGCAGCGTCCCAAGCCGATTGTGGTATGGTGGAAACATCGCCAGGGCAGTGCGTAGTAAAGTCCTTGAGGTAGGGGATACCTTGGTCTTGCATATTTTTGATGACCTCCGACGTGAACGCGCCCCAGCATCTGCTGTTGGTGGTGGTGATGCGGTAGATGAAGCCATAGGAATAAATCAGCTCCTTTATTTTGGCTTTGTCGGTTACGCCCAAGCGTTTGGCTTCGAGGATGGTACGTGCAGCATAGCCGCAAGCCCAAGCCGTGCAGGTGCCATAGTCGCCCTGACTGCCTGGCGTGGGAGCCCACTGTTTTACGGAGGCTTTGGAGGACATATCGCGGTACAGTCCGCTGGTTTGCGGAGCGCGCACGGGGAGTTCTTCGTAGAAGGGGTCGGGCTCATCGGGCAACCCCATGCCGAAGGGCGGCGTTTGCGCCATAGCACTATTCCAGCAAAGACCCAAAAGAACAAAAGAGGAGAGCAGTATATGTTTCATATGGAATGACGAATGTTAGGAATTTTTTTGGCACACAGATTTACGCAGATATCGACGGATATTCGCGGATTTTTATGAGCGGTATGCGCCGCCCTTTGCGGCGCATACGCCATATTTGCGTGAGGGATAGTAGGGGCAGACCGATGTGTCTGCCCTTTTGGGCAGCACAAGGCTGCCCCGAATAGCCCGACCCTGCGACCTTTAAGCGCCTTTAGGCGCGGGGAGTAGGGGCACGCCATAAAAAAACTACTTGCTTCCTTTGCGTTTGAAGATAAAATTGCCGCCTTCGTCGCCAGCTTGGGGCAGTACGCCGAATTGGGGGATTTGCTGATTGGGGCTATTGTTGATAACGGCGGGTTTCACCTTGCTGTAGAGGTCTTCGGCGGTGAAGCAGTCGGCGGTATTGTCTTGCAGGCGTTTGACGAAGTATTTGAAAAATACGCTATCATCGGGCACGACGGTATTAGCGCCGCTGGTCATGGCGCGGCGGGAGGGGATTTGCCCCATTTGCTGGCAGGCGAAATCCGTCATGTCGCGGTAGCTACCCGACAGAATCGAGCCGCTAAAGCAAGCGTCGGCGACGATGAGTACGTGTTTTGCTTTCATGCCATTGACGTAATCGCGCAACTCGGCATTGGAAAACCAGTTGGAACGTTTTTCTTTTTCGGCATCGCTGGGCAGCCAATAGCCGACCTCGTTTTTCACTACACCGTGTCCAGCGTAGAAGATAAGCAGGTTATCTTTTTCGCCCAAGCGTTCTTGGAGATAGGCGAGTTTGTTGATAATATCGTCTTTGGTGGGGTCGGCGAGAATGTGAATATCGCCAGGCGCGAAGGTATAATTGCTGCTTAGTACGCTTTGCAGTTCCTTGATGTCTTTGGTCGGATTGACGAGGTCTTTGATAGACATATCTTGGTAAGTGCCTACACCGATGAGCAGGGCGTGGTAATTGCCGCCGCCGCTTGCTTTGTACTCGATGGTGCGTTTTTCGGAGCGAACGGTGTGTTGGGCGGTGGTTACGACGATTTCTACGACGTTGTTGCCTTGTGCGAGGTTGATGCTTTGGGCGACCATACCAGAGCAGTCGTTATCGACCTCGAAGCCGCGAGAGCTGTACGTTACGTCCTTGCCGTTGAGTAAGACCTGTACTTTGGTGAGGGCAGCGCCGTCGCTATGAATGCAGGCTTTGATGTCATAAGTAACCTTTGTAGAGGAAGCGAAAGCGCCGTAGGGATAATCCCAAGTGATGGTGGGCGGATTTTTTGCTTTCTGTTTGCTATTGGCATCGGCGAGCATTTTTTTGTACTCGGCGTTGCTGGGGTCTTTTTTGACGGCGGTATTGAGGTCGGCTATGGCGGCGCTATTATTGCCAAGTGCGAGATAGGCTTTAGCGCGGTCGCTGTAATAATAAGCGTCTTTGGTCGTAGAGAGGCTTAGCGCGGTATTGAAGTCGTTGAGGGCATCGTGTGGGCGATTGAGGCAGAGCTGTATAGCGCCTTTGGTGTGGTAGGAATAGTCTACTTTTTCGAGCGCTAAAGACTTGTTGATGTCGCTTAATGCGCCTGTGCATTGTCCTGCGTTGTATTTAGCCCAAGCCAAATTGTTGTAGGCTACGGCATTATCTTTGTCGATGCGCAGCGAGTGCGTAAAGTGCTCGATGGCTTCGTCGTAGTGTTCTTTTTCGAGTGCGGCTACGCCTGCGTTGAAATAGACATCAAATTCTTCTTTTTTGTCTACATCGGCGTTGAAGTGTAGGGCGATAAGGCGGCGACCACCGTCCCAGCCTTCTTTGATATATTTTACGGGGAAGGTAGGGCTGGTGGTGTAGTATTCTTTGCGCTGTTTGGGCAGCTTAGAGAGAACGACGAACCATTGTCCTTCGCCATAGGTTACGGAGGTGATATTATAGCCGAGCGCGTATTTTTCTTGTATCCATTTGGTAGGAAATTCGACGGAGGGCAAATAAAGTTGCTTGTCATAAGGCACACCGTCCGCCATGATAGCGACCCATTCGCCGTTGCCGTAGGCTACGCTGATGATGTCGCGTGTGCTCCAGTAACCTTTAATAAATTCGGCGATTTCCGCCAGGCTTTGGCGTTTTCCCCAGACCTCTTTGGTTTGTCCTGCGCCTTGCGACATGACTACCGCCCATTCGCCACCGCCGTAGGCTACCTTCGTAACGCTGTAGCCTTCCTTCCACCATTGTTCGATAAAATCAGAGGGGAAGCTCTTTTGTCTACGCCAACGCTGGTGCGTGTACTGATTTTTTCCCATGACAACGCGCCAACCTTTGGGGCTGTAGGTGATGTCCGTGATATATTGCCCCTCGCCCCATTTTCTGTCGATAAATTCTTTCGGAAAAAATTCTTCTTCGGCGCTATAGCTCTGTAAGTGCGTAGCATCCGTCATTATCGCCAGCCAAGTATCGTTTTGCGCTTGCGCCCAATTTGCCGAAAAAAGCCAGACGGCAGCAAGCAGATACAGCCATTTTTTGTTCCAATTACGCATATAGGTTTGCAGTGTGTAGGTGATGAATACGTTACCAAAAACTTAAAGAAATAATTATGCCAACGCGGCTATTTTAACGTAGATGATTTTCTACAGCAGTTTGGCGTGCGATTACAAGGCAGATAAACGCCCCCGTCTGATGCAATCTTATCGGGCGGAGGCGTTTTTTATTCATTTTTTTGGGGCGGCTTACTTGCCTTTCAGCGCGCCATAGATAATATCCAAGCGCGGGGCAAGTATAATATCGGTGCGGCGGTTTTTGGCTTTGCCGTCGCTTGTCGCATTGTCGGCTACGGGGGCATGCTGCCCGCGTCCTGCTGCCGTGAGGCGGGTAGGGTCTACGCTGGCTTTTAGCAGCTCGTCGATGATAGAGATGGAGCGCTCGGTGCTCAATTTCCAATTGCCTGCCGCCGTGCCGTCGCTATCGGTATGCCCCTCCACGAGGATAGCAATGTCCGTGTTGTTGTTCAATACGCGGGCGAGTTTTTGCAAGGCATCCACGCCTTTGGGGTCGAGTTTGGAGCTGCCAGAGGCGAAAAGCAAATTTTGACTCAAGGACACATAGACCTTGCCGTCTTTCTCATAAACGCTCAAATCCGAAGACTGAAAACCGCGCAGCGCATCGTTCAATGCTTGCTGCAAGGCTTTAGCCTTTGCGTCGCGCTCGGCGATAATTTTTTCTAATTCGGCGACGCGTTTTTCGCGCTCTGCAAGCTCCTTTTGTAGCTCTTTTTTGATGGTTTCCAAGTCGGCAAGATTGCCGTCCTTGTCGCGGATTTGCTTGCTCAAATAGTCCAACTGCTCGCGGTCGCGCTTGTTTTGCGCCTCCTTTTCGGCAAGTTCTGCCTCTCTGCGCCGCAAAAGGTCTTCCTTCTTGGCGAGTTCTTCCGAGATTTGGTCTCTGCGGTCGAGGGCATCTTTTTTCAGTCGGTCATTCAAGTCGAGCAGCTCCTTGTAAGTGCGATTTAGACGGTCATTGGTCGTTTGCAGGTCATCATTTCTTTTCAGCTGCGTGTCGTAGCTTGCCTGCAATTTGTTGTGGTTAATCTCCAATTCGCCGTACTGCTTGCGCACGGTGGCAAGCTCTTCTTCGGTGCGAATGCGCGAATCTTCAGCTACTTTTTTGGCGGCAAGCGCCTCGCTTTGCGCCGATTGCGCCTGCTGTTTGGCAGTTACTTCCTCCTGATACTTGCGCGTCGGTACGCAAGAAGAAAGCGCTATACCCAATGCCGCAAGTAGCGGGAGGCTATGGCGAAATAGTGTCATAGTTTAATAATTTATATAAGTGCGTTGATAAATCGGTGTTCGTTTTTGGGGCTTTTTTTATTTTGGGCGTGCCCCTCACAGCCTTGCGGCTGTTCGGGTCGGGCTATTCGCTCCATCAGCTTCGCCCCGCCTGCGGCGCGGCTCGCTGGTTCCGCTGCTATCCCTCACGCGGCGGTACGTTGAAGGGCAACCCTGCCGAAAAAACGCTACAGGTTGCCAAAATGTTGGTCAACGGTGCGAACTTCCTCAGGCAGCTTCGTGTCGAAAAAACGAAAGGCTATGGGGTAAGAAGGGGCTTTGCCTTTGTTGGCATTTACGGCGCTGACAATGAGAAAAATGAAACAAAGCGTCCCGTAAATTACCAACAATAAAAAGCCAATCAAAATCGAAATAACAAAGCTATCGCTAAATTTGACAGGGCGTGGCTGAACGGGCGCAGACTGAACAAATAGGCTGGCAATCAAAAAAACAGCAAGCCCAAAAATCAAGCAATAAATCAGCGTAGAGAGCAGCATATTAAGTACCCCCTTGCCGTGTGCGTCTATCAGTGGGCTTTTGCTTCTACGCGCCCCCCACATGATGAGGGAGATGAGCCAGCCGACATAGGGCACAAACAAAATAAGGTGCAGCATCATTGCATAGGTACCATTTTGCTGGGCATCATCTTTTGCAGAGTAGCCTGTTTGCTCGTACTCGCTGGTAGCGGGTAGAGGCTGCTTGCTGCTGTTGGCGTTTCCGGGCTGCGCTGTGCTTTCTTGGCGCAGGCGCTCGCATTCTTGTTCGTATTCGGCTTGAGTTAAGATGCCTTGCTGTCGTAGGCGCTCCAACTGCCGCAGGTCGTTATCGATATTCATAGCGTTGGCAAAGATAGTTTTTTTTTGCGAAAAAAGGCGCTTTTCTTCGCAGACAGCCCGCCGCGCCTTTTGCGCGGCGGGATAAAACGCGTGAGGGATTGTAGAGCCGTAGCATGCTACGGCTCAAAAGCCCGACCGCGCCGCCTTTTTAGCGGCGCGGGCACGCCCCAAAAAAATCACTGAATAACAACCCTAGTCGGCTGCGCCCAAGCGCGCAATTCTTGCGTATAATAGGCATAGGTACAAGAAGCGGCGGCTTCATAAGTGCCCGAAATATCCGCTTTTAGCGCCAAATTTAGGCTTTTTTCCTCCCCCGCCTGCAAGCGGCGGAAATGCAAAATGAGCGCGCCCTCGTGCAGCTCATAATAATCGAAAATTTGCCGCTTTTGCAGCTCTTTTAGCTGCCAATGTTGGAGGCTAAGCCCAGCAGGAATGCCGATTTGCGCTATAACCATCTCGGCGCTTTTATCGGGGCTGGAATTTCGGATTTTTGCGCTAAAATTGAGCGTTTCGCCCGCCTTTGTGCTGCTATTGGAGAGGGCGCAAGCGAGGGAAAGCGCGCAGGCGCTATTGGCTTTGGGGGCATTGGTCGTGTAACTTACCGTTAGGTCATGTGCGATGGCTTCTTTTAGACCCTCGCGGCGAATGCTTACCCTGTTTTTGCCCACTTTTAGCCCTTTTAGGGGTATAGTTGCCGCGTAGACTGCGCTTAGGTCTATGCGCTGCGCTTCTTTGCCCTCGATAAGTACGACTATAGCGCCTTTTTGCGGCTCCTTGATGCCATTTTTTGCAAATTCTACGAAGGCTTTTAGGGTCAAAACCGTGCCTTGAGTGGAGCCATAGCCGTAGTAACCCTTGCTGCTCTTGAGGAAGGCGATGGTTTTGGTAGCGCGGGAGCGACTTTTTTCGCTTTTGAGCAGCGCAAGCGCGGCTAAAGCGCTGGTTTCTACCCGCAGCGAATTGCCTGTGGACTGCGTTACGCTGCTGCTTTTGCCCATAAAACTGCCGTCGGCGTTCTGTGTCGCAAGCAAGAGCGTTAAAAAACGCTCGCTTTCTGCCCGCTTGTCGATATTTTGGTAGATAAGGGCGATCAATGCAAGCTGATAAGGGTCTTGATTTGCTTCGGCGGCTTGGGCGGCGGCGGCGATTTCTTGTTTTATTTCCTTGCCTTTGCCGATTTCGGTCATTGCCCAGCTAATGTAGGCTTGAGCGGGCGCTCCTGTCGACCAACTTGGCAGATTTTCGGGGTTGATTTTCCAGCCGCCCGCGCCATCGCGCTGCGAAAGCAGCCATTTTGTAGTGCGTTCAATGAGTGCATCGCTCACCCCCTCGTAGACTTTGCGCATTTCTACAAATTGCATCAGCCCATAAGCCGTTATGGCTTCATTGGCGGGGTCGCGCCCATACCATTCAAAGCCGCCTTTGGGGCATTCGTAGCCCGCCAAGCGCTCGTAACCTGCCTGTAGGTATTCCTGTATTCGTTTTTCTTTGGCTTTATCCATTTTTGGGCTTGTGCGCATGAGTTGCAAAGCCAGCACATTGGGGTAGTTGCTGCTGCTGGTCTGCTCAAAACAGCCCGTCGGCATACGCAGCATCGACTCCGCCCCCGCCAAAATCTCTTCCAAATCGTTGGGATAAATGCGCAAGTTAGCATTTAGGCTACCCTCCGTGTAGGCGGGAATCTCTATATCGAAACTTTGTTCCCGTTCTTCGTTGCTGTTGTAGACCTCTTGCTGGGGGAAACCGCGCGGGCGCGAGCGGATGGGCAGGGCGATGCGGTCGCTAAGCTTATCGGCGCTGAAAAAGGCGAGTATTTCGCCGCTACCCGCTTGGCTTAAGGCTTCGCATTCTATATAAATTGTCGCGCTGCTTTTGGGGGCGATGCTCAAAGTGGCGAGAGGCGCTTTAGTCCAATTTAGGCACTTGGGCAAGGCTATTTTAAGTTGCCCTTTGATGGTGTCCGTCGTGTTGTTGCTAAGCGTAAGCGGAATGCGCAAGAGGTCGCCACATAAAAGCTCTTCGGGCAGCTTGGCGGATAATTGCAAGGGCTGCTGCGTGAAATACTTGTATTCGCCACGCCCCAGCCCGCCGCGCATACCGCAGCCCTCCACGCTTACGCGAAATTGACTAAGCGCATCGGAGTTGAAAAAGCTGACTTCAGCGATGCCCTGCGCATTGGTGCGCAGTTGCGGATTCCAATACAGGGTTGTGCGGAAATCATCGCGCAGGGTGTTTTCATCTGCCAACTTTTCGTATTTCGGCGCGTAGAACTTGCGTGTGAGCGTGTAGTTGGTAGTGGCATACTCATATTCATCTCCCCATTGTTCGTCTGTTCTATCTCGTTGTGCTACAGCCTGCTCTATGGCTTCGCGCAATCGCTGTTCGCGTTCTGTTTCAGAAATTGGGTTGGGGTCTGCTGCTGCTCTGGCGGCATTTTTATCTTCGTCGGCTTCGTTCATCTCGTCCATAGTAACCACTTTTTCTTCAATGGCTTCGTCTAGTATTATAAATAACGATGGCGGCGGTGGTGGCGGTGGTGGTGGCGGCGGCGGCAGATGAGTGTAGTAATCGTATATCAGCTCTTTCGCGGCTTCGCGCGCTTCTTTCGTAGGGCGGGCAGGGCGCTCTTTTCCTTTGTCTTTTGCTGTAGTGCCTGTTTTTTGGGCGGCGATAGCGCTTATATTGCGGGTAGCGAGTTTTTCGATTTCTTCTGCCAAGATAGTGCAGCTATTGCTGGGGTCGCTCTGCGGTATAACGGAACGATTTACATTGGGGGCAGGCTTGGTAACTTTGCGCCCATCGCTATAGGTGTAGGTAATGGTAGCACCCCTATATGGTTGCATGCGTATTATCAGCGGCAGACTGTCGGGCTGATTCAAAAAAGATTCACTTTCGGAGCTTGCGGAGCCTGCGGAATCTACGGCATGTATACTATTATTTAGCCTGTCTTCTAAGGTGGCAAAAGAAAACTCTCCGCGCTCGTTGGTAGATATATATTTGCCTGTTTGAGCATTGTACACTTGCGCCTTTTCTGCGGGCTTGCCTTTGGAGTCTAAGACGATGCCGCTGATATGACGTTTTCTGAGGGCGTATAATCGTATATCTTCCTCAAATCTATAAACTTGCAGCGGTTCACAAAAGCGCTGCATCGTGTCCGTTGTATAGAGTTCAAAATCTTGGTATAGGGGCAGATTTGGGAAAGTAAAAGCCCCCAGCGCATTGCTGCGGGTGCTATATACGCCGTATTTTTCGCTTTTTGCGATAATTTCTACATTTGCAAGGGGCCGCCTTTTGCCGTCCAGCACTGTGCCGCCCACGATGCCCCTTTCGGCTTCAAATGCTCTTGTGGGCAGCTGATTTTTTTGCACCTGCTCCCAGCTAAAGCCGCGCCAGCCCTGCGTTAGCAAAAGATTATCCAAAGCGCGGGCGCGCTGAATCTCGGGCAGCAGTCGATTGGGGTCGCTTTCGCTATCGAAATAAAAATTTGGCTCCTCTATCCTGCCCCGCAGTTCGCTTTGCAGCAAAAGCGAAGAAAGTATATGCCCCTGCTTATCGTCGGCAAAGGTCAACAAATTATCATCGGCTACAGAGAGCGAAAAGACCCCTTCTACGGGTCTATCCTGTTCGTCTTTGACTTCGATGCGCATTTTTACCTGCTCGCGGGGTAGGTACTGCTCGTATTCGGTTTTGACGGATATTTTTAGCTGTTTGTGCGCATTGGCGAAAATCAAGCGCTCGGCGCGGGGCATTTTTTGGCTGTCGAATAGGCTGATTTGCGCGATGCCGATGGGAAATGTCCCCGTCGGTATGCTTAAGGCGTTTTTGCCCGCTTTTGCCTGCAAAGCCTGCGAATAAACGACTCTACCCCCGTTTTGAGCTATCAAATAAACTTCCTCTGCGCGGGGGCTGATAAGCTCTAAGACGATATTTTCGGCGTTCTGCTGCTGCACTTGCAAAGCGTAGGCATTCAATTCGGGCTTGGGAAGCGGGTATGTTTTTTTGCCCTCGCCGCTGCGAATTTCTGCCCTGTAGGTTTCGCCTGCTTGGGTATGTAGTAGGAGCCTGCCCATGCCCTGATGATAAGAACGGAAGGTTGCTACAGTCTTGCCTTTGGAGTCCAAAATGCTGCCTTCTACGTCCGTCGGCTCGCCCTGTTCGTTGAGCGCTTTGAAACCGATGCAATTTTCTTCATTGGCAATCAGCGTGCCGCCTTCGGGGAAAAATTGGAGGTCTACGCCGCTTGTGAGCAGGGGCAGGCTGCGCGCGATGCTTTCCGTCTGCTTTTCGTAGGGCACGAGCACATTGAGCAGGGCGCTAGAATGGGGCAGGGGCTGGGGCAAAATGTAGGCAATCCGCGCCCGCCCTTGCGCATCGGTTTTGGTCTTTAGGCGCGCCGTTTCCGTGTCTGCAAAAGAGATAACATATTCTATTTCTTGCTGCGCAAGCGGCTGTTTATCGAGTTTTTGAAGATTTAGGAAGGCGACTACCTCCTCGCCTGCCGTATAACCTTTTCGCTCAAATTCGAGCTGCATCAGCAGGCGGGGCAGTACAGGCGCGTGCAGGGTGATTTCGCGCTCATAATGCAAACTGTCGCTATTTTGCTGCCATTTGGTATAAGCGCGCAGCTTATAGATGCCGCCTTTTTGCTTTGCCGCAAGCCGAAAATCGCCCGCCGCCTGCCCGTATTCGGCGAGCAAAATGCTGCTTTCCACGACACTGCCTTTAGGGTCGATAAGCTCCACATATACGAGTCGACTTTGCGCAGGCGAAAGGTCGCGCGCATCGCGTATATAGACCGAAAACCAAACCGTTTCCCCCGCACGATACAGGCTTTTGTCGCTGTGGATATAGGTTTTTTCCGCCGCCCAATCGCGGGCAAAAACGTCCAACTTTGCTTTTAAATTCTGCAAAAAAGGATGGTCAGAGAGCGGCTCTGGAGGCTCAAAATCAAAAGCCCGCGAAGCATTCAACGCCAACAAAAAAAAAGCAAGCAAGGGCAGGGCAGATTTACCTAAGTTCTTGTAATTCATGTGCTTGGAGTTTAATAAAAGTGCTAACAATATAGAGATTTTTCCCAGACAAAGCGGCTAAAAATGCCCGCACAAAAAAGATTTTGCTATAAAAAGGCTAATTTTGCCGCCGCCCATACACAAGTGCCCCCGTTTTTTACATAAACGAGCGCCGCCAAAAGTAACGGAAGGGCGGGTTCCTGCGTTTTAGCGCTGTATCCTTTTATCAAGGGACTTTTTTTGGGCGTGCCCGCCGCGCACCCCCCCGCGCCTGCGGCGCTTCCCCCCTTGAAAGGGGGGAGCAGGCGCGGCGGTCGGGCTATCCGTTGCGAGCCGTAGCACGGCGTGCTTACGCACTTGTGCCATGCTACGGCTCTACACTGCTATCCCTCACGCTTTTCCAACGGTATCGGATGCATCGAAGTCGTTGCCCTTGAATTTGCTTTGCGTGAGGGATAGGAGCGAAACCAGCAAAGCGCGCAGCGCTGAAGCTGATGTAGCGCATAGCCCGACCGCCGCGCCTGCTCCCCCCTTTCAAGGGGGGAAGCGCCGCAGGCGCGGGGGGGGGGCGCGGCGGGCACGCCCAAAAAAATTAAACCATTGTCGCCCTCGACTGTCTATAAGAAACGCACTATATTAGAAACCAAGCTGTTTTGATTATGAACCGAACAATTTACACTGCTTTTTTGCGCTCTATGCTGCTGCTTTTAGGCACCGCGAGCGCCTTATTTGCGCACAATGCGCCTAATCTACACCGCGACGGTTTTGTAGAAAACAAAGGACAGTTGCTCGACCAAAATTTTCGCCCAAATCCTGCCGTTTTGTACCTGCATAGCGGCGTGGGCGTAAATACGCAGTTGCGCCAAACGGGCTTTAGCTACGATGTTTTTACGCGTGTAGAGCCTAAAAATGCGCAAGACAAGCGCCTCGCTACCGTACATCGCATCGACATAGAATTGCTGGGCGCAAACCCGCAGGCATTCATTGAGGCGAGCGGCAAAAGTCGGGAATATCTCAACTATTTCAACGAGTACGGCGCGTTTGAGGGCGTACACGCTTACAGCGAAGTTTTGTATAAAAATATCTACCCGCGCATAGATTTGCAATTTTTGCTCTCCGAAAAAGGCGGGCTAAAGTATAATTTTATCCTGCACAAGGGCGCTAAAATCGAAGATATTCGCCTACAATACAAAAATGCGCCCAGCGATTTGACAGCAGCAGGCAATATACGCATAAGTACGGAGGAGGGCGAATTGCAGGAGCGCATACCCCTGTCTTTCATCCAAGAAACGGGCGAAAAAATCAGCGTGCAATACCGCGAAATCGAGCCTAATGTTTTCGGCTTTGCGGCAGAAATCCCAACAAAAGGCACGCTCATTATCGACCCTTTGCCTGACCGCGTTTGGGGTACTTATTACGGTGCTGCGGGCAGCGGCTTGACGGGCAATGACGAGATTTACGACTTTGCGACCAACTACGCCAACAGCGGCTTTTTTATCATGGGGCGCACGACCTCGACGAGCAATATCGCTACCGCAGGCGCTTTCCAAACGGCGATAGTTTCGACTGAAGACCTTTTTGTGGCTTCCATGAACCCCAACGGTACGCGCCAATGGGGCACTTATTACGGCGGCGCAAGCACGCCAGAGCAGGGCGGTGGCATAGATGCCGATGCTTTCGGCAATGTATATATGGCGACGACCGTAGGCAGCGACGGTTTGGGCACAGTGGGCGCGCATCAGACGACGCGCTACGCAGTGGATATGATGGTTGTAAAATTTAATTCGGCGGGTGCGCGTCAGTGGTCGACCTACTACGGCGGTGGCGGAGCAGACGAGGCTGTAGTACCGGCCTCTGTAGGTGGACACGCCAATAGCATTGCCGTAAATTTGTTGGGTACATCGGTGTTTATCGTGGGTACTACGACCAGCCCCAACCTCATACATACAAGTTTTGCGCATCAGACGGCTATTGGCTCTGCAGGTACAAAAGATGCTTTCGCGGCGCGGCTGAATGCGAGTGATGGCACGCGAGTTTGGGGTACTTACTACGGCGGCACCAGCATAGATGAGGGTTTGGGCATAACTTTAGGTCAAAACGATACGGTGTATATCTGCGGACGCAGCTTGAGCGCGACAGGCATTGCTTCGGTGGGCGCTTACGATACGGCTTTGGGCGGAACGAATGATGGCTTTATCGCCAAACTCAATCCCAATAACGGTACACGCTCTTGGGGCACTTACTACGGCGGCGGCGCTATAGACGACCTTTATGCTATAGCTATAGACGGCAGTCAAAATGTTATTGCGGTTGGTTTTACGACAAGTACGACCTCGATAGCTTCTGCGAGCGGTGTACATCAATCTGCTTTAGGTGGCGGCTCTGGACGCGATGCCTATATTGTGAAATTTACTAGACAGGGCGGGCGCGTTTGGGGAACTTATTTCGGAGGGACTTCGACGGACGAGGCTTATGATATAGCGTACAATAATGGCGGCATTTTTATCACGGGGCGAACTGCTAGCCTCACAGGTATTGCTACCGCCAATGCCTTTCAGGAAACAAAAGTTAGCGCTGATGACGATGCTTTTGTCGCAAAATTTAACGATAATGGGGGCTTATTGTGGGCGACTTATTACGGCGGCATAGACGGGGAAATAGGGCAGGGCATCGGTTTTGATGTTGATGGTTTTTTGTATGTGGCAGGCTCAACACTGAGTAGCACAGGCATCGCTACAGCGGGTACACATCAAACAACCTACGGAGGTGTAGCTGGTATTTATGACGGCTTTATTGCCAAATTTTCAGAATGCAGTGTGGCGGCTTCCATTAGCGGCTTCAATAATGCTACTTGTGCAGGTAATGACGGCAATGCTACTGCTTTAGGCAGTAACGGCAGCAGCCCCTACAACTATTTATGGTCTGCGGGCGCGCAAACGAATGCTACCGCTACGGCGCTTTCGGCGGGCGTGCATACAGTTACAATTACCGATGCAGCGGGCTGCACGGCGCAAGCAAGCGTAACGATTACTGCCCCCGCAAACACTATCACGGCAACGGCATCCTCTACTAACGTTAGCTGCAATGGCGGTTTGAACGGTACGGCTACGGTAGCTGTTAGCGGCGGCAACACGCCTTATACTTATTTGTGGACAGGCGGCTTGACTACCGCGACTATCACAGGGCGCAGCGCAGGCACTTACAATGTAACGGTAACGGATAATGCGGGTTGTACGGCTGTTCGTAGCACGACGATCAGCCAGCCCAGCGCCATCACGGCAACGGCATCCTCTACCAACGTTAGCTGCTTTGGCGGCTCGAACGGCACGGCAACAGTCGCCGTTAGCGGTGGCACTTCGCCTTATACCTATCTGTGGACGGGCGGTTTGACAACTGCCACTATCACAGGACGCAGCGCGGGCACTTACAATGTAACGGTAACGGATAATGCGGGTTGTACGGCTGTTCGTAGCACGACGATCAGCCAGCCGAGCGCCATCACGGCAACGGCATCCTCTACCAATGTTAGCTGCTTCGGCGGTACAAACGGCACGGCAACAGTCGCCGTCAGTGGTGGCACTTCGCCTTATACCTATCTGTGGACAGGCGGTTTGACTACCGCGACTATCACAGGGCGCAGCGCAGGCACTTACAATGTAACGGTAACGGATAATGCGGGTTGTACGGCTGTTCGTAGCACGACGATCAGCCAGCCGAGCGCCATCACGGCAACGGCATCCTCTACCAATGTTAGCTGCTTCGGCGGTACAAACGGCACGGCAACAGTCGCCGTTAGCGGTGGCACTTCGCCTTATACCTATCTGTGGACGGGCGGCTTAACTACTGCTACTATCACAGGACGCACAGCAGGCACTTACAATGTAACCGTAACGGATAATGCGGGTTGTACGGCTGTTCGTAGCACGACGATCAGCCAGCCCAGCGCCATCACGGCAACGGCATCCTCTACCAACGTTAGCTGCTTTGGCGGCTCGAACGGCACGGCAACAGTCGCCGTTAGCGGTGGCACTTCGCCTTATACCTATCTGT
>CAYXSA010000057.1:0-28222 GCA_964467315.1 uncultured Saprospiraceae bacterium
TTGCCCTCCGCGTAGCTGCTGACTTTATTCATAAGGCTTGAATAGGTAACCTCATCTGCACGAATGCCCGCCGTCTGCATTTCTATAAGCAGGGCTTTGCCCTCCGCGTAGCTGCTGACTTTATTCATAAGGCTTGAATAGGTAACCTCATCTGCACGAATGCCCGCCGTCTGCATTTCTATAAGCAGGGCTTTGCCCTCCGCGTAGCTGCTGACTTTATTCATAAGGCTATTATAGGTAACCTCATTAGCCCTAATGCCCGCCGTCTGCATTTCTTGCACTACTTGTCGAGCTTCATAGATATTGGGGGCATTGCGTACTAAGATATTGTAGGTAATAAAATCAGGTTCGAGGCTATTGGTAGCAGCACGTTGAAGCCAAAACTGTGTTTCTTCCCAATCGCGGGTTTTGCTCATAATGCTATTATACGTATAGAGATTTGCGGGCACATGCTGCAACTCCATCGTATAAAATATATTTTTAGCTTCTTCTTCGCTGCTGCTCAAGTTTATCAAAAATGTAAAAAGCAAGGTTTGCTCAGCAGCAAAGCCATTGAATTTTAGATACTGCAAATAGGCAGGTAGAAGTTGTTTTTTTATTTGTTTGTGGAGCTCTTTTAGTTCATAGTATTTATCAAACAGCTGCGTCATTGCCCCCAATTTAGCTAAAGAGATAAAGGCAGCAGCAGATTGTTCGGGCTCTGCATAATTGTTGACCATCTCGCTGGCGCGCTTCGTAATAGCGCGACGCTCTTGGGTTTGAGGCAGATAGCATTTTTGTATGGCAAGCGCTGCCAAAATGATATTATGTTCTGCCGCAAAAAGCAATTTTTGTAGCCGAGCGGGCATATCTTCAAGGCTCTCGTCTTTATTCAGCCGATTGATAAATAAACCTTCATATTTTTTATTGCGAAGATTTTCAGCACTCATTTCTATAGAAGGCATATAAGTAGTTTTTTTGTTTTGGTGTGCCCGCGCCCTGCCTGCGCTAAAAACGCGCAGGCACACGCCCTATGGGCGTGCAAAAAGGGGGCGCGGTCGCGTGTTGCAGGGCTATCGGTGCTTTGGCAGTGTGCCTTCGGCACTTGCCTGCGCACCAGCGCTTACGCGCTGCCCTTGCACCCGCTCACACAATTTTTATTTGTTCATTTAGCAGCAAATTAGTCCTCCGCTAAAAAATCTAAATAAGATTGATGTACAAAGCAATACTGCTCTTGTCTATCCTTTTTGAGAATATGCAGCGAGCAGGAATAGCGTAAAAAATCCTGCGCACTCATTTGGTGATGGTATTCTTTGATAACACTATTAAGCACTTTCAATGCATGGTTTTCAGGCACAAGCGGATTAGCAAGACCAAAAGCATCGTCGAAAGCAATACCATGCGCATATTGCAAAAGTATAGCCGCAAATGTTTTAGAATCAAAACTTGGATTTATCTTCTCCTCACGCTGATATTTGAGTTTAAAAAATCGGCTGGTCAGACTCGTAGAAGAATTTGGCATTTGCCCCGTTTTTTCATAAACGCTGATAAATTCGTGCAAGTAGAGCGGATTACTAAGCAGTAATAATAAATCCTGATTTTGTTTGTCTTGCAGCTTTACCCATAGACTGGCTTTATCGCCGCTGTAGTTCAGGTCTATAAATTTTTTCACCAAATCATTGCTCATATTTTGCAGAATAAAAGCGGGTACTGGTTTTCGCTGCGATAGACTACCATTGCCTGCTTGATAGAAGGGTACATCTTCAAAGGCAGTAGGACGAGAAGCGATAGTGATTTTGGTATTGGGGTACTGGTCAACGAGTTGCTGAATACCGCGCAATACAACAGTAACCATACGCGGTAGCACCTCATTATAGCCATCAAGATAAACATTCAGTTTTCCCGCTCTTAGATAATTTTCGACGAAGTTCTCGCTTCGTTCCATGCGCTGGGCGAGTTTTCCTACGATAGTATCTTGCTCATAAATAATGCTGGAAAGGTTTATATATACGGGCAATGCCGTTTTACCTTTTTTATTGATGTACTCTTGTCCATCGTCTTGGGCAATTTTAAGCATAGCGGTTGTTTTGCCCATACCAGCTTCGCCGACTATCATCATTTGATTTTCGGTTACTTTTTGGCGTAACTCTGTAATAGGCGCAAGGCGTGCAGGCTTTCTATCCCCGTGTGCCTGCACTTCTTTCCCTATGACATCAATAAAATCAAAACTTTCTTTGGTCTGCAAATCGACAAAGGCTACATTTTGAAAATCGTAATCTTTTTTCACGCTTTTCAGGTACTCTGTAAAGTCTTCTTCGGGACGTAGCTTTGAGCGAAGAGCAGCATAGCGATTATCTACAGCGCGCAGGTAAGACAGCACCAAGTTTTCGACCTCTGTGTAGAATTCGCGGCTTGGCATTTTTTCGCTGTTATGCGCTTGGTCGTTACGCTCGCGGCTGGCAGCACGAAAATAGTCATGATTGTCAAGGTATAAATAACGCCCCAAGTCTTTGAGATAAAAATTACCATCGCTGGCTTTTGGCACGCGGCTATAATCACCGTCCAATACGAGTACAATTTTTTTGAGCAGCCCTTCCAGCTCGTTCGCCAAAAGCTTGATGTTCGCTACCGAACCTAAATTTTTAGACTCATAGCATTCCAGCGCCTGCGGAATGGAGTCTTGCAAGCCCATTTGAAAATTAGTAGGAAATACTATAAGTTCAGCAAGGAGCTGCAAAATATCTTGAATCGGTTGCACAATACCGCTATTGGGTAGAGCGCTGGCGAGCTCCTTTTTTAGCGTGTTAGCGAGGTCGGTTGGTAACATAGTAATGATGTATTTTATGTGTTAAGCTGCAAAATTAGAGTGCCATAGTCCAGCCTATGCGAATTGTGAAAAAAATTTAAGTAAAAATATGATGTTTTACAAAAAAATGGGAAGACGTTCGTGGAAGAGATACAGCAAATATAACAGAAAAAAGCCCGCCGCAACCTTTTTGCGGCGGGATAATGCGTGAGGGATAGTAGGGGCGAATCAACATTCGCCCCATTGGGCGATGGTGATTCGCCCCGAATAGCCCGACCGCCGCGCCTTTTCAGCGCGGCGGGCACGCCCAAAAAAAAACGCCCTAATAGGGGTCTACATCCACATAAACCCGCACTTTGGCGTACTGCGTGATGCGTTTTAGCTCGCCTTGCGTGTCCATTATTGCCTGTTTGGCGCGATTGATAAGGCTTTGATTGCGGGGGAGTTTTATCATGATGTCGAGCATATAGTACTCGCGTATTTTGGAAATGCCTGGCTCGGCGGGACCCAAAACGCAGTCCTGCGGCAAAACCAGCCGCATACGCTCTGCGAAATACTTCGCCGCATTGACCACGCTAAGGTCGTGTTTGTCCCGCAGTTGTATCTTGATGAGGCGGGTGAAGGGCGGGTAGCCGTGTAGCTCGCGCTCCGCCAGCTCGCGGCGCAAAAAACCCTCGAAATCGTCGCGCTGTATCTCGTGCAAAACGGGGTGTTTTATCTGCCGCGCCTGCACGAGCACGCGCCCGCGCTTGTGTTTTCTGCCCGCGCGACCTGCCACCTGCGTCAGCAGCTGATAGGCGCGCTCGCTGGCGCGGAAATCGGGAAACTGCAGCATAAGGTCGGCGTTGAGCACGCCCACCAAACCGACATTATCGAAGTCCAAACCTTTGGTAACCATCTGCGTACCGACCAAAACGTTGACCTCCTTTTTCTCAAATTGCTCGATGATATGCTGCGCGCCGTCCTTGCCGCGCACGGTGTCCAAATCCATGCGCACGGTTTTCGCCTGCTCTATGTATAGCTGCAATTCGTCCTCGATGCGCTCCGTACCAAAGCCCTGTATGCCAAGATTGACGGAGCCGCAGGCGGGGCAGTTGTTGGGCAGACGCTGTTCGTCGCCACAGTAATGGCAATGCAGGTCGTTGCTGTGTTTGTGATAAGTCATCGACACATCGCAGCGGCGGCATTCGGCAGCCCAGCCGCAGACTTGGCACTTGTACAAGGGAGCATAACCGCGACGGTTCTGAAACAAGATAGCCTGTTCTCCCCTATCCAAACAATCGCGCAAAGCCTGCAACAGCGTTTCCGAAAAGCTGGATTTCATGCGCTTTTGCTTCTGCTCTTCAGCCAAATCGACCAAAAACATTTCGGGCATCGCCAAGCCGCCATGTCGGTTTTTCATCTCTACCAGCCCGTAGCGCCCCTGCAAAACGTTGAAATAACTTTCTACCGAAGGGGTCGCCGTGCCCAAGAGCGTGCGGCATTGCGGATAGAGCGCATTCGACATATAAACAGCCGTATCGCGGGCATTGTAGCGGGGCGCGGGGTCGGCTTGCTTGTAGGAAGGATCATGCTCTTCATCCACGATGATAAGCCCCAAATTTTTGAAGGGCAGAAAAAGCGCCGAGCGTGCGCCGAGCAAAATGGGCGTGCCCGTGAGCGCGCGTTGCCAGATTTCTACCCGCTCATGGCTGCTAAATTTGGAGTGATAAACGACGATTTTATCCCCAAAATGCTTTTGCAGCCTGCCGACTATCTGGGCAGTTAGGGCGATTTCGGGCAGTAGATACAGCACCTGCTGCCCTTTGGCGATGGTTTGCTCTATGAGTTCGACAAATACCTGCGTCTTGCCGCTACCCGTTACCCCGTGCAGGAGTATGGTTTTTTTGGTCTTAAATTGCTCCTCGATGCTGGCAAGCGCCAACTGCTGCATATCGGAGAGTTTATAGTTGCCGATACCCTCGTATTCGTAGGCGGCGAGTCGGCTGATGGGCATTTGGTAGCGCTCTGCGATGCCTTTTTCGACCAGCTTGCCGACAACGACGCTATCGCAGTCGCCACGCTCATACAATTCCTTGGCGCTGATAACCTCTTTTTCGCGCGTAAGTTGCAGCAGCGCCATGAGCGCTTGAGTTTGTTTGGCGGAGCGGCGCAGCTCCTCAAAGGCAGCAGCTAAGGCGCTTTCTTCGAGATAGTCGGCATGAAGTTGCACCATATTGACGAACTTGGGGCGATATTTTTCCTCCAATTCTTCTTTTATCGAGATGAGCCGCTTATCAATCAGCAGCTTTAGCATAGGCTGCACGCTGCTTAGATTGAGCAATTTTTTCACCTCGTCGATGCTCAATTCGCCCCGTTTTACGAGCTGCTCCATGAGCATTTGTTCGCGTATATTGAGCGTGCGCAGGTATTCTTCCGCGTCTTCGTAGCTATGATGTAGGCAAATATGCGTCTCGCTGCTTAGCTTAAAACCCGCTGGCAACGCCGCCTGCATCACCTCGCCCAGCGTGCAGAGATAATAGTCGGCGAGCCACTGCCAAAGGCGTATTTGCTCATCGGTAACGATGGCTTTTTCGTCCAAAACGGAGAGTATCGGGCGTATCGAATAGTCCTGCGGCGCAGAAAGAGAAATCTGCGACACAATACCCGCGTATAATTTCGTTTTCTGAAACGGCACCTCTACCCGCACGCCGCGTTTGACAAATTCGCGCAGATGCAAAGGCACGCTATAAGTATAGAGTTGCGGCATGGGCAGGGGCAAAATCACTTCCGCAAAAACCTGCTCGCCGCCCTCACCCGCGTCCTCGCTAAATAGTAAGTCTGATAATTTACCCATCGGCTCGTATTTGCTTATTTTGCCACAAATATATGCAAAAATTTGTTGCGCAAGGGCGTTTTTATTGGCGTGCCCGCGCCCCAAAAAAGGGGGCGCGGTCGGGCTATGCGGGGCGTATCACCATCGCCCAAATGGGCGAATGTTGATTCGCCCCTACTATCCCTCACGCGGGATATGGCGCACGCCGCGCAAAGGGCGCGGCGTGCCATCTGTTTTATTCATTGCCTTTAGCCCACGAGCAGCAAATCCACCAAGCCGCAGGCTACGACCGCCTCCAAGACGACAGGCACGCGCAAGGCAATGCATAAATCATGTCTACCCGCGACTTGTAGGGGCTGCATCGTATCGCTGCCAAAATGGTAGCTCATCTGCGGCTTCGGGGTGGAGGAGGTCGGTTTTATGGCGATGCGTAAGGTTAGGGGATTTCCGTTGCTTAGTCCGCCGACGATGCCGCCCGCGTGGTTGGTTTGGGTGCGTCCGCTGGAGTCTATAATTGCATCGTTGTGTGTGCTGCCCTGCATGCGCGCAGCCGCGAAGCCGCTACCAAATTCGACCCCTTTCACGGCGGGAATGGCAAAAATCAGATGCGCCAAGACGCTTTCTACCGAGTCGAAAAAAGGCGAGCCCAAGCCGATGGGTAAGCCATTCACGCAGCATTCGACGATGCCGCCGATGCTGTCTTGTCGCTCGATGGCGGCGTTGATGGCGGCTTCGATGTCGCTGCTGCCGCCCGCTTCGGCAAGCCTTGCGCTAATCTCTACTTCGGAAGGCAGCATCTTTTTGGCTACTACGCCTGCCGCCACGAGCAGCACGGTAAGCCTGCCCGAAAAATGTCCGCCGCCTCTGTGGTCGTTGTAGCCGCCGAATTTTTGCATGGCGACAAGGTCGGCATGTCCTGGGCGGGGCTGCTCACGAAATTGGTTGTAGTCTTTGGAGCGGGTATTGGTATTGAAGAAGGCGAGCGTCAGGGGTGCGCCTGTAGTGTATCCATTGAATGCGCCACTCAAAATGCGAACTTCGTCGGCTTCTACGCGGGGCGTAGTGCCTGCTTTGCCCCCTTGTCGACGGCGTAGATCTTCCGCAAAATCGGTTTCCGTCAGGGCGATGCCTGCGCGCACGCCGTCCAAAACTACCCCTACCGCCTCGCCATGCGACTCGCCGAAAACCGTCAGGCGGAAAATGCGACCAAAACTATTCATATTCGAGCGTGGTGTATAGGTACTGCGCTGCTTGCTGCGCTCGCAGCGCTGGTACCATGCCGCCTTGCGGCGGCATCGGTACTATGGTACTAAAAAATTGTGTGGATAGCTGCCGAGTGTATCGCAAAATAAACTAAGGAAGCGTTGATAAATACTGAAGTCGTTTAGGCTTTGGTCTTTCTGCGAATGAAAGGGAACACAGATTTACGCAGAGAGCAACAGATAAACACAGATTTGGCAAAAAGGATAAAAAAAGGGACTAAGCCCAAAAAACGCAAAAAGCGCCGCACCTTTTGCGGCGCGACGCTTGTCTTTTTTGCGTGAGGGATAGTAGGGGCGAATCAACATTCGCCCCCGATGGGGCGATGTGGATACGCCCCGCATAGCCCGACCGCCGCCCCTTTTTAGGGCGGCGGGCACGCCCAAAAAATTACATGTTAGCGATAATTTCGTTGCCAAATTCGGAGCATTTGAGGAGCGTAGCGCCTTCCATGAGTCGGTGGAAATCGTAGGTTACGCGCTTGCTGGCGATGGCTTTTTCCAGACCTTTGATGACGAGGTCGGCGGCTTCGTTCCAGCCGAAATAGCGGAACATCATCTCGCCTGAGAGGATGACGGAGCTGGGGTTGACCTTGTCTTGGTTGGTGTATTTGGGCGCTGTGCCGTGCGTTGCTTCGAAAATCGCGTGCGCCGTGTGGTAGTTGATGTTGGCGCCTGGCGCGATGCCGATGCCACCGACTTGGGCGGCGAGAGCATCGGAGATATAGTCGCCGTTGAGGTTGAGCGTAGCGATAACATCGGACTCGCTGGGGCGGAGCAGGATTTGTTGGAGGAAGTTGTCGGCGATAGCGTCTTTGATGATGATGCCATTGGGCAGTTTGCACCAAGGTCCGCCGTCAAATTCTACCGCGCCAAATTCGCGTTTGGCGAGCTCATAGCCCCAAGCGGCGAATTGTCCTTCAGTGAATTTCATGATATTGCCTTTGTGTACGAGCGTTACGGACTTGCGATTGTATTTAATCGCGTGTTCGATAGCAGCGCGCACGAGGCGTTCAGTGCCTTCGATGGATACGGGTTTGATGCCGATGGAAGCGGTTTTGGGGAAGCGAATTTTATTCACGCCCATTTCTTCCATGAGGAATTTTTTGACCTTATCGGCTTCGGGCGTGCCTGCCATGTATTCGATGCCTGCGTAGATGTCTTCCGTATTTTCGCGGTAGATAACCATATCTACAGCGCCAGGGTCTTTGACGGGTGAGGGTACGCCTTCGAACCAACGCACGGGGCGCACGCAAGCGAAGAGGTCGAGTTGCTGGCGTAGGGCGACATTAAGGGAGCGGATACCGCCGCCGACGGGGGTAGTAAGTGGCCCTTTGATGGCTACTTTATATTTATTGATAAGGTCTAAAGTTTCCTGTGGCAGCCAGCTACCTGTTTGGTCGAAGGCTTTTTGTCCAGCGAGGACTTCGAGCCATTGGATTTTTTTGCTGCCGCCGTAGGCTTTTTCTACCGCTGCGTCCAAGACGCGCACAGCTGAAGCCCAGATATCGGGGCCTGTGCCATCGCCTTCGATGAAGGGGATAATGGGGTTATTGGGTACGTTGAGAACGCCGTCTTGAATGCTTACGATTTGCTCGCTCATGATACTGTGAGGGGGGCGGGGGGTATATGAATAAAATATATTAGAAAAATGGTTATTTTTCGTGGAATTGCGCGCAAAGATAGAGTTATTTGCGATGTTTTTCTAAAAAAAACTTAGCGTTATGAAGAGCACAGAGCATGAGCATACGATTTTGGGGGCGGAATGGTGGAGTTTGGCGGAATTGCAGCGATTTTTTGCATATCCTACACAGGGGCTGCGCCTTTCGGCGGAGGTTTGGGACAGGGTGGAGCGGAATGCTGCCTTTTTGCAGCAAAAGATAGGGTCGGACGAGGGGCTGCATTATGGGGTGAATACGGGTTTCGGCTCTTTGTGCAATGTGCGCATAGAGCGGGAAGATTTGCAGGATTTGCAGCATAATTTGCTGATGTCGCACGCCTGCGGCATGGGTGCGGAGGTAGACGCGGAGATAGTCCGCCTCATGCTACTGCTAAAAATAAAAAATCTGTCTTTGGGGCATTCGGCTGTGCGGCGGGACTTGCTGGAGCGGCTTTGCGATTTTTATCGGGAGGGGGTTTTGCCTGTGGTGTATGAATTGGGTTCTTTGGGTGCTTCGGGCGATTTGGCGCCTTTGGCGCATTTGTCTTTGCCCTTGATTGGTTTGGGGGAGGTCAATTACAGAGGCGAGCGCATGCCTACGGCTAAGGCGCTGGACTTGCTGGGTTGGCAGCCGCTAAAGTTGGCGATGAAAGAGGGTTTGGCTTTGCTCAACGGCACGCAATTTTGTTTGGCGCATGGCATCTACGCTTATTGGCAGGCGCAGCGGCTGAATGAGCAGGCAGATATGACGGCGGCGCTCTCGATGGATGCTTTTGATTGTCGTTTGTCGCCTTTTGATGCGCGTTTGCATAAGGTACGTCCGCACGCGGGGCAGATAGAAACAGCGGCGGCTATACTGCGTTGGTTGGAGGGCAGTGAGCAGGCGGCACAGCCAAAAACGAGCGTGCAAGACCCTTATTCCTTTCGTTGTGTGCCGCAGGTGCATGGGGCGAGCCGCGACGCGCTGCGGTATGTGGGGCAGGTTTTCGAGACGGAACTCAACAGCGTAACGGACAATCCCACCGTTTTCGACGATAGCGATGCCATACTTTCGGGCGGCAATTTTCATGCGCAGCCGCTGGCTTTGGCGCTGGATTTTGCGGCGATAGCGGTGGCAGAATTGGGCAGTATATCGGAGCGGCGACTGTATCAGCTTATTTCGGGTCAAAGGGGGCTGCCGCCGATGCTGACGGCGCATTCGGGTCTGCATTCGGGTCTGATGATAACGCAGTATGCCGCCGCCGCTATCGTGAGCCAAAATAAGCAGCTTTGCACGCCCGCAAGCGTCGATTCTATCGTATCCTGCAACGGGCAGGAAGACCATGTAAGCATGGGCGCAAATGCTGCCACAAAGTTTTTGCGGGTTGTGCGCAACGCCGAGCAACTTTTGGCTATAGAGTTTTTGGCAGCGGCGCAGGCTATGAGCTTTCGCGCCTTCCGCTCCTCGCCTGCCTTACAGTCGATAGTGGAGGCGTTTCGGCAGACGGTACCCGTCTTAGAGGGCGATAGGGTTATGTACAGCGATATAGCGGAAGCGGCAAGATTTTTGCGCCATTTATAGCTAAAAATCAGGCGATTATGCGTACTTATTGGGTCTTATTTGCGCTTGCGCTTACGCTGTTTTTGGCGAGCGGCTGTGGTATGTTGATGAGTTTGATGCGCTTTGTACCGCCAACGCAAAATTGGATAGTGCAAAATGCTGCCACGCCCGCTTGGCGCGGCTTTTACGCGGGCAACTGGTTTGTGCTGACCAATCTCGATACTTCTGGACTCCATCAAAGCCCTACACAAAAGTTCAAAATAGACCTAATTTTGATAGATAGCCTTAGCGCTATGAGGCGCTGTTTTGCGCTGCAAGGCGAGCTGAGGGCAGGTTTGGGCGATGATTTTAGCCTATATTATCGCCATTCTAATTTGAGTTTTGATTTTCTATTGGAGGGCTTGCCGCATTCGCTTATGCTTACAGCCGACACCCGTCGCGCTTGGGCGTTTTTTTTGTATGGAGATAGCCAAATAGAGCAACTAAATATAGATTCTCTGCCGCCTGCAAGGCTTGTTTTGCAGGAACTGCCCAAGTAATTTTTTTTGGGCGTGCCCGCGCCCCAAAAAAGGGGGCGCGGTCGGGCTATTCAGGGCAGCCACAAGAGCTGCCCCTACTATCCCTCACGCAAAGCAGCCCCGCGCGAAAGGCGCGCGGGGCGCGACCCCTACCCCAAATTTTACCTGTATCGCTTATGCGGCAGCAGGTAAAAAAGCGGCGAATCGTTGAGAAAATTGCCCTCTCTGTCGCGGAAATCGAGGTGCGCACAGAAGGAATAAACGCTCACTGTGAGCGTTTTTTTGCGCTCGTCCCAAGCAAAGAAATGATTGACCGATAGACTGGCAAATTCCTCGCCCGCTCTGTACTTAAAAACCTCTTTTGCCTCCTCCAAATGCGTGGTAGAATCCGTGTATACGACCCACTGCGAGTAGCGCCCCAAGTTGCCGATATATTCGGCGCTTAGCGGGGTTTGCTTTTCGTTGTCGGCATGGGAATATAAGCGAATTTTATCCTTTTCTTGGCGTATTTTTTCGAGCATTTGCGCGTTGCAAACCGCCCATGTTTGCTGGTTTTTTAGCACTTTATAGTCCTTGAAAGGCATTTTTATACGCACACTCTTGACGAGGGTCGTGAAAGCGGGCGTAGTGCTGGGCATCGTAGGCGTTTGGGTGTGCAAAACGGGCAGCCAAAAGAGCAAACGCAGCTTAAAACGGTCGGGCGCAGGCTCGTATTCTGTCATTATCGGCGCTATAGCCAGCGGCAAAAATTCGTAATGCCCTATGCGCTTATCAAAATACGCCAATTCGCGCATTCGGTAGCCTTTTATGTACTCTGGCAGCAAACAATCCATCACCCTTTGCGGTATTTCTGCAAAGGTTTCGGGGTCGAAGGTAATGATGTCCTTCTGTGGGCACAACAACTGCATTTTTTCGCTGCTCGAAAGCGGCTGCCCTAAGTCGGCATCGGCGAAAACGCCGAGCGTACTATCAAAAAGCTGCTCCGCCAGATAATGCGCCCAAAAATCCGAATACAGACCCAATTCGTCGCGCTGCAATTTCAGTATATTGGTGGTTTGTGGGTGCGCATAAAGCAGATTTCCGTCGCTTAGCGGAAGAGGCTGGGCGCGGTCTTGCAAACGCCCCTCGTATAGACCGTCCAAATCGTAGTAATCCCGATAAATTTCGCCTATCCACACGATATTGGGGTCGGCTTGGAGCCGCTGGATGGTTTTTTCTACCGTTTGCGCCTGCGCAAAGCAGCCGAAAAACAGCAAAAAAGCAAAAAAGACGGAACGTAGTAGCATTTGGGGTTGCTTGCTTGGTGAGAGAGGGCACAAAATAACAGAAAAAAGCCCGCCGCGCCCCTTTGGCGCGGCGGGATAAAAAATTGCGTGAGGGATAGTAGGGGCGAATCAACATTCGCCCCTTTTGGGGCGATGATGAAACGCCCCGCATAGCCCGACCGCGCCCCCTTTGCCCCCTTTCAAGGGGGCAGCCGCGTAGCGGCGGGGGTGGGCGCGGGCACGCCCAAAAAAAACTTAAAAATTTTGCCTATTTGCTCGCTGTGCGGTAGCGTTTGTGCGGCAGCAGGTAAAACAGAGGGCCTTGATTGAGGAACTTGCCTGTGTCGTCGTAGCGGCGAATGATGGGCGCGAAGGAGTAAATATGTACGCTTAATTGGCGTTTTTTCTCGTCCCAAGCGAAGACATGATTGACGCGTATCATCTCGATGTCTTTGCCTTTGGTTTTATTGTTGACTACGGTCGTATCGCGCGATTTATTTTCGGGGTCGTAGACAATAACCGTATCGATACTTGCGCCGATGTTGCCGATTTCGGCAGCGGGCAAGGCGGGATTTAGCTCATTATCGCCGCTCATAGTGCCGACCACAAAGGCTTTGTCTTTCTCTTTGCGCAATTTTTCGAGCATATCCTCATTGCATTTTGCCCAATTTTGCGTGCCTTTCAACTCTTTGGCATCTTTGAGCGGCAGGTGTATTTGCACGCTGCGAATGTAGGGCGTATTGGGCACAGTCTGCACGTTTATCGGCGTGCTTAGGGCATTGATGGGCACCCAAAAAAGGAGCTTGTGCCCTGTGTATTTTTTGCCCGTATCGTCGTACTGGAGTACAATAGGCGCTATGGCGATGGGCAAGACTTGATATTGTTCATTTTTTTTGTCGTAGTAAATTATTTCTCTAACGCGGTAACTTGCTACCTTATCGGGGTCGATAGTATTTACAACGGCAGTACGCGTTTCTTTGAGCGTATTGGGGTCAATCATGATGAGCGTATCGATGCTGCTGCAGAGGGCGTTTTTTTCTTTAAGGCTTAGTTTTTTGGTGAGGTCGGCATCGGCAAAACTAAGGGTATTTTCGTCGAACATATACGAAAAAAAAGCATCTGACCAATACATACCGCTGGCTCCGCCGTTGGGGCGTTGGAGTTTGATGATGCTGGTATTTTGGGTTTGATTGTAGAGTTTGAGCCCATCGCCCATCTCTACGGGGTCGATGCGGTCTTGGGGGCGACCTTCGCGCGTGCCGTCGAGATCGACGAAATCGCTATACGTTTCGCCCATCCAGACTACATTTGGGTCGGCTTGGAGCTTTTTGATTTGGGCATCTGCTGTAAGGGGGGCACTTTGGGCGAGCAGTGCGGTGGCGGCTGGTAGCAGCAGCGAAAGGAGGAAGAATTTCATAAGGGGTACAAATTTTAGTGTGTTTGTGAATCTTGCACTCCTAAGCGCGGGCGGCGGGAAAAGTTACCTAAAGTTCCCTAAAACCTACATTTTTTTTGGGCGTGCCCGCGCCCCACCACGGCGTGCCTTCGGCACTTGTGGTAAGGGGGCGCGGTCGCGTGTTTCAGGGCTGTCGGTGCTTCGCACCAGCGCTACGCGCTGCCCTTACACCCGCTCACGCAAGGTCTACAAACCTTTGATTATCAAATAAAAAATTATGCAGAGCTGGGGCTTTTTTTTTCGTTTATATACCGATAAAATAGCTGCTCACAGAAGTTTCGGCAACTATTATAAGGGCTTTTCTATAAAAAAATCATTAGCTTTGCGTAAATTTGCGCTACAAGGCGGCTCGCCTATTATTCCTCAACACACCTTTATTCCATAATGACGACATTTACACCGTATCCGCACCAAAACCGCCCCTTCGTGCTTGGGCGAGCTTTCGCGCGATATAAGTGGTTGCTCGCGCTCTTAATGTGGTGCATGCCCCTCATCTCTTGGGCATCACACAACGTAGGCGCAGACATTACTTATCAGTGCATTGGCAACAACCAGTACGTAGTTACGCTCAACTATTACCGCGATTGCTTCGGTATCGGCGCGCCTACAAGCATCAGTTTCAACGGCGCTTCGCCCAGCAACTGCGGCGCAGCCTTCACCGCCACCGCCAACCAAACGGCAGGCTCTGGGCGCGAAGTCTCGCAGCTCTGCCCAGCCCAGCTATCGCAAAGTACCTGCAACGGCGGCACACTTCCTGGTGTAGAGGTCTATACTTATGTAGCCACCATCACCCTACCTTCCAACTGTGCCGACTGGACAATCAGCTACAGCGACTGCTGCCGCAATGCAGGCATCACCAACCTCGCCAACCCTGGCGCAGGTATCTACGTCGAAACCATCATCAACAATACCAACGGACTATGCAATAGCTCGCCTATATTCACGACCCTACCCGTCCCCTACATCTGCGCCAATCAGCCCTTTTCCTTCAATCACGGCGCTGTAGACGTAGATGGCGACTCCCTCGTCTTCCAAATCATCGAGCCCCGCGACCTTGGCAACGCCATACTCAACTACGGCGCAGGCTTCAGCACCACTACCCCGATGGGTACGGTGCCCGCCAATGCTTTCAATTTCAACACCGCCACAGGGCAAATGAGCTTCACGCCCGCAGGCAACCAACTCGCTGTTGTTGCCGTCCTCGTCATCGAGTACCGCAATGGCGTAGAAATCGGGCGCACCATGCGCGACATCCAAATCGTCGTACTCAACAACTGCACCAACTTAAACTCGCAGCCCAATGCGCTGCCTACTGTCGCCTCTGGCGGTTCTTTCGACCCCAATACCAATACTTTCGTCGTCTGTGCAGGCGAACAGCTTATATTTTCCTTTGGGGTACGCGACCCCAACCCGCTCGACACCCTCAATGTCTACCCCGATAATACCAACCTTCTACAGGTTTTTGGCGCTGGCAACTTCCAAATCGTCCCCGTTTATCCTATTGCAGGGCAATTCGATACGATGGACGTATATGTCATCGTCAATGCCAACCCTCAAAATTTAGGCGCAAATCAATTTACGATAGGTCTTACCGACAATGCCTGCCCCGTGCCAAGCTTGCCTGTTATAGGTTTTAACGTAATAATACCTGGTGTGGCGGTTTCTGCCAGTGATACGACCATTTGCCCTGGTATAGCACAAAACATTACCCTCACCGCCAACGCCTTCTCTTCTGCACAAAGTACCGTACCAGGCACCTACCTCTGGCAACAAATAGCAGGACCAACCGCCACACTCAGCAACACCAGTCAAACCTCCGTTACTGCGGGTGTACCTTCTTCCACCGTCGATGGCGATAGACTCACATTCCGCGTAACGTACACCACCTTCCCCGACCCCAACAACCCCGCCGCCTTCTGCGTAACCCAAGACACTATGTCTATAAGCATTTCGGCATTACCGCTCGAAGTTATTGCTAACGCATCGGATACCACCTTATGCCAAAACGGCTCGACTACCACAGTTAATTTTAGCGCTTCAGCGACGGGACCAGGCATAAATTTAATTGATGGCGTTTTCACTTGGTCTGCTACACCCGCCGCACGCCTCGCCGACCTCTCGGCAACAAATATCGCTAATCCAATAGGCAGCCTCGCAGGCACGCCAGGCGAACAACTGCAATACGTTGTGCAATACGCTTACGGCGCTTGCGTGGGCAGGGATACCATAAATATGCGTTTTAACAGTGGCACTGTACAATTGCCCGCCAGCCCTATAACCCTCTGTGCAGGCGATACCGTGCAAATCACAGCGACACTTTCGGATACAAACATCATTCGCCTGCCTGTACTCTGTAGCGACTACGAAGCAATCGCCATTCCGCACGCTCCCCTGACAGGTGGAAGCCCGATTGGCGTTACACTCTCCGACGACGCACTTACGGGAGCTTTGCCTATCGGCTTTGCCTTCCCCTTCATGTGCGATACCTTTACGCAGTTCCGCATTTGTTCCAACGGGTTTATTACTTTTGACCTTTCCACACCTTTAACAGGCACCACCATATACATACCAGACCGCTTATCTTCTGGTGCTATTCCCCCTCCTATCTTCAGTGTAATAGCCCTCGCTTGGAATGATCTCAACCCTGGCGCTGGCGGCACTATCAACTACCGTATTATTGGCACAGCACCCAACCGTCGACTACTCGTCAACTATAATGCAGTACCCCACTTCAGCGGAGGGCAGCCACTAACAGGGCAAATAGTACTCCACGAAGGGACAGGCATTATTGAGTTATTTATTACAAGTATTGTGAGCGATGGCACCCCCGCAACACAAGGCATCCGAAATCGTTTAGCAACAATTGGTTGGGCTTCCCCAGGCAGAGACTCTACAGTCTGGAGCGCCACTAATAGCGGCTACCGCTTCCGCCCGCTTATTGCTCAAATCGTTCAGCCAATAACTTATAGTTGGTCGCCTACTACTACACTCACCAGTGCCACTACACAGACTGTAGGCGCTTTTAATTCAGCAAACACAACATACACGGCAACTATTTTCGAGGGCACTTGCGCTATGTCTTCTACAGTTGATGTAGTCGTAGCGACTTCCTTGCCTGCTCCCGTTATTTCCTGTGGCAGTGTTACGCAGCCCGCCTTCGAAGCCCAATTTAACTGGGGCGGCGTAAGCGGAGCTACAGGCTGGGAATATAGCCTCGATTCTGGTGTAACATACCTGCCCCTGCCCTTAGCAGATAGCACATTCACCGTTACAGGCTTACAACCCAATACCTGCGTGCTTATCTATGTACGCGCCATCGGTGGCGTAGGCCCCTGCACCCGCAATGCTGCCGCCTCTTTCGAGTGCTGCACCTTCGCTTGCAACCCCAATACCTCCCTTGATGAAGTCGTAACACCTTCGACCTCTTGCCCCATAGACAATGGCTCTATTAGCGTATCGAATATACAAAATCTCAATGCGCCCTACACTTACCGTTGGTCAGTCAATGGACAAACAAGCAGCACACTCACAGGCTTGATGGCAGGCACTTACTTCCTCACCGTTACAGGCGGCGATGGTTGTACACACCGCGATACCTTCGTAGTCGGTGGCACTACAGTATTTATCGGAGGCTTCGCACTTACCCAACCTTCTTGCGGTAGCAACAATGGCGCTATCAGCGTCAGCGCCAATGGCGGCGCTACGCCCTATACTTATGTATGGAGCAGCAACGCAGGCGGACAAACAGGTTCCAGTATCACGGGACTTACTCCAGGTGTCTATGCCGTAACAGCTACCGATGCCAACGGCTGCCGCGCCAATGGTACCGCCTTCATCAATGGCAACGAAGTACAAGTATCTATCACCAACGGCTCGGCTTTCATTTGCTTCGGTACGGCTGGTTTTATTGATGCTGCTGCCAGCACCAACGGGCCAGGCGCAATTAGCTACCTTTGGTCAAACGGCGCAACTACTCAAGACCTTAGCAATGTAGGCGCAGGCGTGTATACGCTCACTGCCACCGTGCAAAGCGGTACGACCACCTGCCCCGCTACTACCAGCTTCACTATCACTGCGCCCAGCAGCGCCCTGAGCGCGCCTATCCAAAACACCACCCCGCTTGATTGTACAGGTGAGCCCGTCGCGGTAATATCCAGCACTGCCGCAGGCAGCTTTGGCGCGCCATTCGCTTACGCATGGAGCAATGGCGGCAGCACTGCCAGCCTTAGCGCACTCGCAGGCGGCGTTTATAGCCTTACCGTTACCGATGCGCAAGGCTGTACACAAGTCGAAACCATCACGCTCACGCAGCCCGTCGCCGTCAAACTCAATGCCTTCATTACGCTGGCTGGACAAACGACCGCTACCGTACTCGAAAACACGCCTAATATACCCATCGGCGCAGGTTTCAACGAACCAGGCGTTTCTTACACTTGGACACCGCCCACCGACATCGCCAACCCCAACGCCGCAAATACTACCGTAAATGCTACCGTCGGCGGCGTATATACCTATGTCGTGCGCGCCGAGTCCGTTGACTGCGAACTCACTGACACCGTCCAACTTACCGTCTTGGCGACCTCCTTCCTCGGTATGCCTACCGCCTTCACGCCCAATGGCGACGGCGACAATGATTTCTATCGCCCTGTAGAAGCAGACGGCATCCAAATCATACAGTTCCGCATCTACAACCGCTGGGGTCAGCTCGTCTATGACAACAATGACGTAAATCAACTCGGCTGGGACGGCACCTTAAATGGCATCGACCAATCCCGCGATACCTATATGTACGTCTTCGAGTACCAAATACCAACAGAGAACGAAACCCGCCTCATACGCGGCGAATTTACCCTCATACGCTAATCGGCTCACCCGATTTTTAGTAACGCCAAGCCCCTGCCGCTCTCCTTTGAGTGGCAGGGGCTTTTTTATCTTTTTATTTTTGGGCATCCGCCGCCCCACCGCTTCGCGGTTGCCCCCTTGAAAAGGGGGCGGCGGCGGCGCTACGCTACGGGTTCGCTGTCCGCTCATACCTTCGCGCCGTAGGCGCTCGGTACTGCGCTGCGCGCAGCCCTCCGCATCGCTATGCCAACAAACAGCCTTACCAACTCCCAGAGGCTCCCCCACCACCCGAAGAACCACCTCCATAACTGCGGCTGCTACTAAAACTGCTGCTGGAGCTGCTACTCGAGCTGCTGCTGCGATACGAAGAACTTGAAGAACGGCTATAACTACGCGAAGAAGTGTAAGAAGAAGAAGAAGAAGAAGAACCCGTATAGGTCGTCGTACTGCTAAGGAAATTCAGATATTTTGAGGTATACACCGAACCAATAAGGGCAGAATACACCGTATCGGCTATGTTTTCAAAGACTGTAGCCAACATATTTGCATCAGCTCGAAAACTCGCCCTTAACGCCATAGCATCATCTCTTAAGGCTTGAGATAACTTTTCTGTGCCAAGCGCGGAGCTGTATACCCTTTTCAGATAGTCCAAGTCGCCGTATTGCTGCATCGCTTCCGTGAGATATGCCACCGAAGGCGCTAAAAGCGGATAAGCAAAAGCCAATAAAGCCGCTTTGGTAGTCTCCGCCTCGCAAGCCTTCGCTTGCTGTAGAAAATCCTGCCGCGTTCGCACAAACTGCATATAAATTGGACTTAATAGGCTATCGATTTGCCCACAGGCTTCGCGCTGTAGGTCTTGCAATTTTTCTTTTTTTACGAAAGTCTGCGGATTGGCTTCCGTATTGAAACGCTCCAGCGCTTGTATGAGGTTGCGCAGTTGCCCCAAAACGGCGTGCAGATACTCCATAAACGATTTTAGAGGGGCGTAAGCAGGCAAGTTTAGCATTTCGTTTTGTGGCGTTTGCTCCAAGAGCGCCAAAAATTCGCCATCTTGCTCCAAGAGCATCAAAGGATTGATAAGGCATTGCGCGATATTCTGCGCCAGCGCTTCGTGGCGGGAGGCAGCCAACAAAAAATAAGGGCGCAGTTGCGCGCTGAAACGCAAAACAGGACGCTCCTTTTCGATGCTTTTTAGCCAGTCTTGTTTTTCGTTTTGTATGATGATGGACATGGGCGCGAGGGCAAGCAATTGCGGGCGATAGCGTGCACGAAACCGTTGGACTTCAGCGGCAAAAAAGTCTTCTTTCGGATACGAGGCATCAGCAATACACATGGCATATACTCTCGACAAAACGGTGTACGCCTCCACTTGTTGCCAGCGTTGGCTGCATAAAGCGCGCAGCCTTTCTATTGCGTTTTTTTGTCGTCCTTCGGCGGCTTGGCGGTACTCGCCGAGTTCGGCAGCAAAACCATCGGCAAACTCGCGCGCATCGGCGCTATCTTGGTAAATTTTGGCGCTTTTTAGCGCTCGGATAGAAGCAATAAGATTATCAGCAAGGCTAAAAATCTCCAAAATTTGAGCTTGGCGCTGTCTACGCAGTGTATTGAAAAAGGTATACAAAACAAAAAGCAGGGGAAGCCCTATCATTACAGATATGGCTATCAGACCGAGCCGAAAATCTGCAGCGGCTTCTTCCTCTGCGCGTGCCTTATTGGCGGCTTCTTCTGCTTCTTTGGCTTGTAGGAGGGCGAGTTGGGCGGTTTCTTGGGCGTTTGCCAAGCTATCTTGGGGGATTGTATAATTGGGGTTGAGCTTGCGTATGAGGCTATTGGTCGCCTCATGTAAGGCAAGATAGGTTTGATTTTCTTTTAGTCGCGGGCTGAGATCAGTGCGAATGATACGGGCAGCAAGAGCATCGGTAATGCGGTCTTCTGCGCCGTAGCCTGTTTCGATGCGCATTTTTCTATCTTCCATCGCCAAAAGCAGCAAAACGCCATCGTTGCGGGCTTTATCGCCAATGCCCCAAGACTTAAATAAAGCGGCGGCATAGTCCTCTATCGCTTCGCCCTGCAACGAAGAGACAAGCACCACCACGATTTGCGCATTGCCTGCGTCCTCAAACTTGCCCAATTTTAGCTCCAATGCGGCGCGCTCATTCGCTTGGAGTACATTGGCGAAGTCGGCAACAAGCAGCGCAGGCACAGGGGCGGCGGGTACTTTGATTTGCGCCTGCGTGGCTGTGCATAGCAAAAAAAGCAGCGAAAACAGGCAAAAAAAACGAAGGCTAAACGAAGGCATAAGGCTAAATTTTTGGATACTGTTTGTATGCGTGAGGGATAGCAGCGGAACCACACCTTGCGCGGCTTTGCCGCGCAAGGTGTGATGAGCGGATAGCCCGACCCCAGCGCAGAGCGCTGGGGGCACGCCCAAAAAAAATCTCCCCAATATACAAAAAAAATCCCGCTTCGTAGCCGTAGCCATGAAGCGGGAAAACATATTTTCAGCAAAGGGAAGGCTTAAAAATGTCCATCGGCGATATATTCGTGGCGCTCTTTGAGTCGGTCGAAACCCTTGCGGATAACGACAGAGGTCTGCCTGCGGGAGCGTATATTGAGGAACTCCACGATGACGGCGAACGCCATAGCAAAGTACAAATAGGCTTTGGGGATAGCGCCCACTTTATTGTGGAATATCTCCAAATGCGCCAAGTGCGCGCCTTCCGTGATGAGCATAAAACCTATGAGAATCAAGAAAGAAAGCGCCAACATTTGTATAGAAGGGTGGCGATTGATAAACGCACCAATGCCTCCAGCAAAACGCATCATAATGCCCATCGAGATAACCACGCCGAGCACCATAATCAAAATCGGGTCTAATTTTGCCCGCGTCATATCTTGAGTAAGACCGACGGCAGTGAGTATGGAATCGAACGAAAAGACGAAATCGAGGAAAATTATCTGAATGATAACCTGTTTGAGCGATAATTTTTTGACTGTTTCGCCCGCTTCTTCTTTGGCTTTAGTGTCCAGCTTGTGGTGTATCTCGCTGATACTTTTGTAGAGCAAGAAAACGCCGCCAAAGAGCAAAATGATGCTTTGCCCTGTGAATGCGCCGTAGAGTGCGTAGGATTTTCCGCTCGAAAAATGCGTACCCGCGTGCCCATGTTCGGGTACACCAGCGGGCGCAGATTGTAGCACTTCGCCAAAAGCAAAATGTATCCAAGGCTCTTGCATCGCCATAATGAAAGCGATACCAAAAAGCAAAATAATGCGCAGCGCCATAGCGAGCATCAGCCCCAAACGGCGGGCGCGGGCTTGGTCTTTTTCGGGGAGCTTATTGGCGACGATAGAAATAAAGATGATATTATCTACGCCAAGTATGACCTCCATGAGCGTGAGCATAGCCAAAGCAATCCAGCCTTGCGAGGTATAGAAAGGGGCGAGCATAGCTTCAAACATAGCGAATGGGGGGGATTTTTTGTTTTTTGGTTTTACATACGGTTAAGTAGGAGCTTGCCGATTTCGGGGTCAGCCATAATAGCTTTTAGCGCCGTATTGGAAGAGCGCACGAGGTCTTGAGCCATAGCGAGGCGTATGTCGTTGGGCAGAAAATCGATTTTTATAAAATCTTTGACGTTCTGTAGCTGCTCTTTAGAGGGTTTTATCTCGTGGATAGTCAGGTAATTGACCAAACGCGTGCAAAGCGTAGCGAGAATATCGACGCGCAGCGTACCGCGTTGAACGGTGGCTTTGAGCGGGTCGAGAATTTCGGCGCGGAAATTTTTGGCGTTGATGATTTCTTCGGGCGTGGAGAGTTTGCCCAAGTTGCTATTCACGAAGGAAATAAAAGAAGAAACCGTAGAGCTATCGAGGCAAGAATCGCCCAGCATCTGCACCAAACTTAATTCCTTCGCCAAGTCGGGAATAAGGGCTATGGCGTTGAAAAACTGCACGAGCGTGCGCGGGGTGGTGCGGTCGCCCGTAACGACTTCGGGATAAGTCAGCACGAAGTTGATGCCTCGCTCGTCGATGCCCTTGCGCTCTGCCCAGCGCGCCCATTCTTTCACATCGAACTCCATCGTAACGTGCATCATGCGCGTCAGCATGGCATCGTCCATCGGGGTTACAGAATAGTCGCCGCCGTCGGGGTTGGCAGTAAGGACGATTTGCCAATTTTTGGGCAATTTCCAGCTTACGAGCTCATAATTTTGCAGCAATTGCATGATACCGCGCAAGATGCGGTCATCGGCGCGATTGACATCGTCTATGAGCAGGATACCGCGTTCTTCGTCCTGCGGCACCCAAGCGGGGGGCATAAATTTGGTTACGCTATGCCCGTCGACCATCTCGACGACCTTCGGCATACCGACCAAGTCGCCCATTTCTTCAAACTGTGCGGGGGCGATATACGCCCATTTGTAGCCGTTTTCGTGGGCAAATTTCTCTACCAGCTCGGTTTTTCCGATACCGTGCCTGCCCCAAACGCAGATAGGCGTTTGTTTTTGTCCTTTTTCTACGGCGAGTTCGTTCGTGCGCAGCGCATGGCGCAAAAGCGTTTCTACTTCGGCAGCGGTTGTTTTCGTACCGTAATAGATATAAGTATTTTTCTTGCTGTTATTGTTGTTCGACACCTTGACGTGGGGGCTAATTGTGGCTGTTTGAAAATAGCGGGCAAATATACGTTGCATCTTTTCTAAATGCAAATTTTTTCGGGCGGCTTGTTTTTGGGCGTGCCCGCCGCGTAGGGACAAGGCATGCCTTGTCCCTACGCGGCGGTCGGGCTATCCGCTCCAGCGCCTTGCGGCGCTTCCGCTGCTATCCCTCACGCGTCGCTTATTCGGGCTGCGTCCACAGAAACAAGGAAAGAGCGCAGGAAACGAACTTTTTTTTTAAAATATCCGTTTCTGTTTGGTGTACTTTTAAACAAAGAACAACATGAACGCAGCCAATATCGACAAAAATTTAATAGACGCTTACCTTGCCTTGCTCAATAATTTGAGCCATGACAGCAAGCTGGAGCTTATCGCCAAGCTTTCGCTTTCTATGAAAGCCGAAAAAAAACAAGACCCTTCCCTAAAAGAACTCTTCGGCGCATTTGTTAGCGATAAGACAGCCGACGAACAAATCGAAGAGATACGCGCAGCAAGAGTTTTTATTTACCCATAATTTTTTGGGCTTCTTTCCAATTTTTTTGCAAAATCGGGCGTGCAAAACAGGTTTCTCCGTTTGTAGGCTCGCCTGAAAAATGGCAAAATTTTTCGGGATAATTTTCATTCCGAAACCGTAGCCAATTTTCATGTGATTTATCAGAAAAAGGCTTCTGCGGATTGAAAGGAACGGGGACACCTGTGCGGATGCAGTAGCCTTGCGTTCCTTTTTTTTCAGGCAAAGCAAAATTTTCTTTGCTTGTTGTTTTGGGTTGGCTATTGGCTGAAAACTTTGAAGCCAGCGTGTCATGCGTAACTTCCGAGCCTACATATTTTTTACTAAAGCCAAGCATAGCACTTTCGTATTTCGGTTTTTTTTGATAAATCAACTCCGCTTGGCTTATGACTCGGTCAAAATAGTCGCGTGCATCTTTATCAAAACTATCTGCTCCTAACATACCTATAGTGCTCAAAACACCCGCTTCGATGTTGTTATTCTGCGAATAATCATACAAGTTCATCGAAGACAAAACGGAGGTAGTTTCGTTAGAATAAAATTTTGCATGTAAACTTTTTGCATAGCGAATTTCGACGTTTGGAAAATCTTTAAAAAATTCCAAATCATTTTCCTTCATACTCCGAGAAGGATCATCATCATTTTTTCCAAAAACAATAACCAAAGAAACATTAGGGTTTTCTTTGTGCGTTTTCAAAACAGAGTGATAGCGCTCGTGAAGTTTTATGTATGGAGAAATAATTACAATTCGCTGTTTGGCGCTATTAAAAAGCTTTTCAATTTCCGAATTTAATTCGTTGCTTGTGATAAATTTAGCCATGTTCAATAAAATTTTGGGTGTTGGGCGAGCCGCCGCGTGTTGGGCGGCTCGCAATATTTTTTCGCTCCCTCCCCTACGGCGTTTCCACCTTTTTCAGGCTAAATTCTTCGTAGTGTAGTATATTGATGTAAGTATTTTCGTAATAAGAAACGGCGGTTTTTTCTTTGATTACCCCATTTTCTTCGACCTTATAAGTGCGCGTTACAGGGCGAATGACAAAGCGCGTTTGCTTACCTTCGTAGGGCTCCTTTTCCAGCTCCGCAAAAAAGCCTGTGCCGTGTTTGTGCAGCATCTTGCCCGCGTACAACATCACATCAAAACCCACATAGCCAAAGTCGCGCGGCGGCATACCATAACGCGAAAAATAGCTATCCTTAAAACGCATAGCGCTCAGACTCGTAGGGTCTACAAAAGATTCGCTCGTCATGTGCAGGCGCAATTTCTCGAAATAATCGTAGCTAATGTTCTCGAAATACTTCCACTGCGACATACCGACTATCAAATAATCTTCCTGCCTTTTCGTAGGGTCGTAGCGCGAGGACTTTGTCCCCTCGCTCGTGAGCGTGCGCAAGAGATTGCTCACATAGTTTTCTTTCAGACAGGGCACAAATATAATATTGAGGCTGCCGCGTCGGGTGAGGCTGCGAAATTGGTCGTCATCAAATTTATTGCCTTCCTTCGGCACATAGACCTCCATACGCGCCAAGCTATCTTTTTTGTATTCTTGATACGCAAATTGGCATTGCTCGATGTATAAACTATCGTCCTTCGTACCCGCCACAATAAAGTGCTTGGAGCGGCGTATGGGCATACGCTCCGAATAGCGCAAAACGTGCTGAATATGGGTAGAATAGGAGGGATTTATCTGCAAAAAATAGGGATTATCGTTTTCTACCACCGTGCGCGGCGAGAGCGGCGAAATCACAGGTATATGGTAGGCAGCCGCAAAGCGGGCTACCGTGCGCAATTCGTCGCTGGCGATGGGGCCTATAATCAAATCCGCCTTCATCAACTCCTCGCGCTGTAGCAAAAGCTGTAGCACGCTATCGCTGTCTTGAGTATCGAAAACATTGATAGAGAGGTCTACGCCCATACGGCGCAAACTATCGAATGCCATTTGCGCACCCTCGTAAAACTCTACAGAACGCAAAGATTTCGCATCATTTTCGCCCACGCGACTACTGCTTGCCATGAAGGGCATCAGGATAACGACGCGATAGTTTTCTTTTTTCTGCGGCTTTTTGCTCTCGACCAGCGCGATGCTGTCTTTGCGGCGCTGGTCTTCGATTTGGGCGAGGCTGTCGATACGGCGCTGTGCGCTCAGATCGATTTTGCCCACCGTGTCGCGGCGTATGATTTTGCCCTCGACCTTCTCGAAGCAGACTATTAGGCGCTCATAATTGCGAGGCGGCAAGGTATCGCAGTAACGCAAAGTATCCACTTTCACTATCACAGGTTGTGTGTCTTTGCGCACGACGATAGTATCGGTGCGGATATTTTTGCGTCCGTCCCGCCATTTTTTGATGGCTTTACAGCCGCTGCCCGCAAAAGCGAAAAGCAGCAGCAACAGTATAAAAAGGCTGTATAAAGGTATTTTCATAGTTACGAGTTACAAGTTAGGAGTTACGATTTTTTGCTCCTTGCCAAATGCTATAGGTTTTGCAGGCTGCTCGACTTTCAGCGCAAGCCGCGCCCGCAGCTTTTGCGGGCGCGTTGTTTTTTTTGCGTGAGGGATAGTAGGGGCGTATAAATATACGCCCCGAATAGCCCGACCGCCCGACCTTTAAGCCGCGTAGCGGCGGGGAGGGCGGGCACGCCCAAAAGAAACACCCTTGACAAGAAAATGCGGCGACAAAGATAGGAAAATAAAATTTTGCGCACCAGCGTTAGTAGCCTTTTGCTAAATTTGCGCTCACAGCTCAATCCATAACAAGATGCTCCACATAAAAAATCTGCTTTTTTTGCTTGCTTTTATTGCGTTCGCGCCCTTGCTTTCGGCGCAGCAAACCGATACGCTGCGCTCGCCTTTTCCTGATACGGTGCGGCTCAACAAACTCGTATACGGCATCTATCTGGAGCCCCGTAAAATCGTCTGCGGCTTTATCAATCCCGAAAATGATAGCCTGATGTTCCCCCCGCAGTACGATTATATCGAGTACCGCGTAGGCAAGGAAGCCACCAAAGGGCTGTTTCTGGTGCAAAAAGACCAAAAATGGGGCTTGCTTAGCGCCGAGCGCAAGGTTATGATGCCGCCCATCTACGACCAACTCAATTACAACGTGCGCGAACAGCGCTATTATGTGCGCAAAGACAGCTTTTACGGCATCTTGAACCTCGACGGCACGCCGTTTATACCCGTAGAATGCAACGATATTTTGTCCGACGGACACTATTACAAAATACAAAAAGCAGGCAAATGGGGCTTACTCAATGCCGATGCGAAGGAAATCCTGCCCGCCTGCTTTCAGAGCATCAAAGACGATATTTTCTTAGACAATACCCTGCTGCAAATCAATGAGCGCTGGACTGTCTTGCGCTGGGTGCGCGCCAACCCCTGCACGCCAAGCATCACCTATCAGCAAATAGAGAGCTTCAACGAATACTTTTTGGTCAAAGAAAAGAACCTTTGGGGCTTGGTCGATACCGCCAACAAGGAAAAAATCCCCACCAAATATCTCTATATCGCCCCCTTTTTCGGCAAATACCTGCGCACCCTGCTGCTCGTAAATACCGACAAAAAAATGGGACTCATGCGCATCGACACGACGGGCAAACTCGTAGAAGAATTGCCCATCATCTACGACGAGATTTGGGTCGACGAGCAGACCCTAAAAATAAAAGTCCGCAAAGGCAAAAGCCGCGACTACATCTACGAGGGCAAACCCTATTTGGAGCTACAATTCAACGACGTAACCTATTACGACCGCATCGACGGTTTCGCCGTCAAAGCGGGCAAGGTCTGGGGTTTGGCAAATAGCAAGGGAAAGGTAGTGGTACAGCCACAGTACGATAAAATTTATTTGATAGACGGCAAAAATTTCGTGGTCGAAAAAGGCGGCAAATGGGGAGTCATCAACGGGGCAGGCAGCGTGAAAATACCGATAGAGTACGACGAATTTCAGTACGAACCCGAAAAAAACGCCATTTCGATGTATCTCAAAAAGGAAAACCGCTGGATACCGTATAAAATAAAATCCTAAAACACAGCACCCAAAAAAATTATTGTAAATTTATGCAATGTAGGGGCGAATCAACATTCGCCCCCATAACGCAAATCAAAAACAAATGCTGTTTTTTGGGGCGAATATTGATTCGCCCCTACGATTAAATCCTAAAAAAATAAACAAATTTAATCCTGAAAAACACCATCGTAAGTCGATACGGCTCAAAGGCTACGACTATTCGCAGGCAGGTTTGTATTTTATCACCTTTTGCACAGCCAATCGCAATTTTCTATTTGGGAAAATTGAAAACAGCGAAATGATGCTGAACGACGCAGGCGAAGTTGCAAAAAATTACTGGCTGGAAATACCCAAACACTTTACCAATGTCATTTTGCATGAATTTGTGATAATGCCCAATCACTTACACGGTATCCTTGAAATAAGGGAAGAAATTGTTACAGACAGCGCAGCGAAAGATAAAAACAAGGCGAATGTTGATTCGGGGGCGAATGTTGATTCGGGGGCGAATGTTGATTCGGGGGCGAATGTTGATTCGCCCCTACGGGCGCGCTCACCATCAAAAACGCTGGGGTCGGTGATACGAGGTTTCAAAATCGCTGTTACTATGTGGTTTAGGCGCAATACAGATATGTACGATATTTGGCAACGAAACTACCACGAACACATCATACGAGACGAGCGAGCATATTGGAATATAAGCGCTTATATTCTCAACAATCCCCTGACTTGGAAACAAGATATGTTTTACAAAGAAGACACAACAAATTATAAATAAAGCTGTTTTTTTCTTTGGGCGTGCCCCGCGCCCTAAAAAGGGGCGCGGGTCGGGCTATTTGGGGCGCATCACCATCGCCCCAATTGGGCGAATGTTGATTCGCCCCTACTATCCCTCACGCTATATATTTGTGGTAAAA
>CAYXSA010000058.1:0-27240 GCA_964467315.1 uncultured Saprospiraceae bacterium
CGAATGGCGAATGGCGAATGGCGAATGGCGAATGGCGAATGGCGAATGGCGAATGACGAATGACGAATGGCGAATGACGAATGACGAATGACGAATGACGAATGACGAATGGCGAATGGCGAATGATGAACAGTACTTGCTACCACTGCCGCCGCAAGGCGGCATAGTACCTATACACAAAGCACAAAACTCACATGGAGCATTTGCAAATTTTGGTGGTAGAAGACGACGGGCGCGTATCGGAGTTGATTTGTCGGGCTTTGCAGGAGCAGGGCTGGCAGACGGTAGCGGCTTTCGATGGGGAACAGGGCGCAGAAAAGGCGGCGCAGCAAAATTTTGGCTTGGTTATCTTGGATATTATTTTGCCCAAACTCGACGGGATAAGCCTTTGTAAGCGCTTGCGCGAGCAGCAGCAGCATTTGCCTATCATCATGCTCACGGCGCTGGGCGCTACCGACGATAAGCTGGAGGGCTTCGATGCGGGCGCAGACGATTATCTGGTAAAACCTTTCGATATGCTGGAGCTACTCGCCCGCGTGCGGGCACTGCTCAAACGCGGCAAAGCGCAAAGCAACAAGAGCCAAACCGAAACGCTAACGTATGCAAATTTGAGCATGGATACGCGGAGCAAACGCGTCAGCCGAGCAGAAAAAAATATAGAACTCACCCCGAAAGAATTTGCGCTCTTGCAGTATATGCTCGAAAATGCCGAGCGCGTGCTCTCGCGTAGCGAAATCGCCGAACAGGTTTGGGGCGTGAACTTCGATACAGGCACCAACTTTATAGATGTGTATATCAACTACCTACGCAAGAAAATAGACCGTCATTTTGAACCCAAACTCATACACACGAAAACGGGTATGGGCTTCGTCTTGCGCATCAATAGCGACTTATGAGCAGACCCATACGGCAGCGCATCAGCATCGCCTTTACTTTGTTGACGGGGGCTATTTTGTTGGTTTTTGCGGCTTTTGTTTACGTGAGCAGCACAGCGCGGCGGGAGGCGCTATTTTATCAGCTCTTGCGGCAGGAGGCATTGAGTAAAGCGAGCCTATTCCTCGAAGCCAAAATGCCCGCCGCTACCCTGCAAGAAATACACCGCCGCACCTACCAAATGGTTACAGATGTGGAAGTAGCGATTTATGTCGATAGCGCCTTTACGCTGCTTTATCACGACGATGTGAAGCAAGACCGCGTAAAAGAAACGCCCGATATGCTGGATTCTATCTCCGACGGGCGAGAATTGAGCTTTTATTTGGCGGATGATTGGCAGGTTGTCGGATTGCGCTACGTCTACGCAGGGCACGAATACCTAATAACGGCTACCGCCTACGACCGAAGAGGCTACAACAGCCTGCGCAGTTTGATGCAAAACATGGGATTTATCTTTTTGGCTTCGATGGGGTTTATTTATGCGGCAGGGCGTTATTTTTCGAGGAAAGCCTTTCAGCCTGTGGTGGAGATGAGCGAGCAGGCGCATCGCATCACAGCACGCGATTTGCATTTGCGCTTGCCCGAAGCCAAAAATAAGGAGCAGCGCGACGAGGTCGAAGAGCTGACGCATACCTTCAATCTCATGCTCGACCGCTTGGCGGCTTCCTTTGCGGCACAAAGCCAGTTTGTAGCGCATCTTTCGCACGAAATACGCACGCCACTGGCGGCAATTATCGCCGAATTGGAGCTTTCCACCCTGCAAGAGCGCAGCAATGCCGACTATTTGCGCGCTATAGCTGCCGCGCTGAACGATGCGCAGCGCCTATCGCGCCTCTCTACCAACCTGCTCAATCTTGCCAAAGCGCATTACGACCCTTCTACCATCGCTTTCCGCCCCTTGCGCGCCGATGAAATCCTACTCGAAGCGCAGCAGCAACTGCAAAAAGCGCAGCCCCGCTATCATATCGAACTACTTTTTTCGGATAATAGCGACGATGAAGAGCCGCTACTACTGGGCAACGAATACCTACTGCGGCTCGCTATGCTCAATCTGTTGGAAAACGGCTGCAAATTCTCCTCGCCCCCCGCTTGCACCGTTGCCCTCAGCGTCGGACAAGGGCAAATAAGCGTAGATTTTCTCGACGAGGGCATCGGCATCAGCGCGGAAGATGCCGAACATTTGTTTACGCCCTTTTTTCGCGCCTCCAATGCTCAAAACGCGGAAGGCAACGGCATCGGCTTGGCGCTTAGTCATAAAATAGCCCAACTACATAAAGGTAGCATCGCATTTTCGCCGCGCCCGCATGGGGGCAGCCGTTTTTCGCTGCGCCTACCACTTTACAACGAAAATATCCACTAAATAGCGCTAATTTTAGCGTATATTTGCCAGATCTTTTCACGCTCGTACATACATTTTTGCACCGTATGCATCGTCGACCTCCCTGCGCCTCGCCCCTACTTGTGGGCGGGGAAGAAAATAGCATGATTTTTCCGCTTCTCGTGCTGCATTTCGGCAAGGAAGTCAAAAAAAAATGCTGCAAAAAGTACAAAAAAGGCAAGCCCTGCAAGCGCTGCCCGAAATTCCCTTAGACTTACAACAACCTGAAGGCGTGCGCGTAGGGGCGAATGAATATTCGCCCCCGTATAGATGAGCGAATGTTTATTCGCCCCTACAAACGCATTGTTGTTTATATTTGATTTTACCAATTTACGCCCTCTATCAGGCTGTCCTCGACCAGATTGGGCAAGGTTACTTTTAGCTGCGGCGTGCGTTGCATTTGGCGCTCTATCGCCGTCATCGCGCCCGCATTGCGCGCCCAAGAGCGGCGAGCGATGCCGTTATTTACGTCCCAAAGCAGCATACTGCGCAGTTTTGCCTCGCTTTGCGCCGAGCCATCGAGGAGCAAACCGAAGCCCCCATTGATGACCTCGCCCCAGCCCACGCCGCCACCATTGTGCAAAGAAACCCAAGTAGCGCCGCGACAGGCATCGCCTACGAAATTTTGCACCGCCATATCCGCCGTGAAAGCCGAACCGTCGTAGATGTTGGAGGTCTCGCGGTAAGGCGAATCCGTGCCCGAAACGTCGTGATGGTCGCGCCCCAAAACCACAGGCGCGCTGATTTCGCCCGCTGCTATAGCCGCATTAAAAGCCGCCGCGATGGCGATGCGCGCCTCGCTATCGGCGTACAAAATCCGCGCTTGCGAGCCTACGACCAGCTTATTTTGCTCCGCTTGCTGTATCCATAGCAGATTGTCGGCGTATTGTCGGCGTATATCTTCGGGCGCTTCCTTGTGCAATTCCGCCAAAACGCGCTCCGCAATCGCATCCGTGCGCCGCAAATCCTCCGCATCGCCAGAGGTACAAACCCAGCGGAAGGGACCGAAACCATAATCAAAGCAAAGAGGGCCTAAAATATCTTGCACATAGGAAGGATAGCGAAAATTGCCGCTTTCGTCGCAAATATCCGCCCCTGCGCCATCGCGGGCGACCTTCATAAAGGCATTGCCGTAGTCAAAAAAGTACATTCCGCGCTCGCGGTGCAGGGTATTTATCGCATTTACATGCCGCCGCAAGGTAGCGTGCACGGCTTCTGCGAAGGCTGCGGGTTGGGCTGCCATCATCTCGTTGGCTGCTTCCAAACTTATATCGGCAGGGTAGTAGCCGCCCGCGTAGGGGTTATGCAGGGATGTTTGGTCGGAGCCTAAGTCGACGCGTATGTTGTTTTTCACGATATATTCCCACAAATCCACCACATTGCCCAAGTAGGCGAAAGAGCGCGCTGCGCCTGCCTTTTGCGCCTTTTCGACCTCCGCAAAGAGGGCGGGCAAGTCCGTATGCACCTCATCGACCCAGCCCTGCGCATGGCGTTTGTAGGCGGCGGCGGGATTGATTTCGGCGACCACCGCGATAGCGCCCGCGATAACAGCCGCCTTCGCCTGCGCGCCCGACATACCGCCCAAGCCCGCCGTAACGAAGAGTTTTCCGCCCAAATCGGTTGACTCCTTTTCGCCCGACTGCATACGCCCCGCATTCAAAACCGTGAGCATAGTGCCGTGCACGATGCCTTGAGGCCCGATATACATAAAAGAGCCCGCCGTCATTTGCCCGTATTGGCTCACGCCTAAGGCGTTCATGCGCTCATAATCGTCTGATTTTGAGTAGTTTGGTATCACCATGCCATTCGTTACAATCACACGCGGCGCATGTTCGGAAGAAGGAAAAAGCCCCAACGGATGCCCCGAATAGAGGACTAAAGTCTGCTCGTCCGTCATTTCGGCGAGATATTTCATAGTCAATCGATACTGCGCCCAATTCTGAAAAACTGCCCCATTGCCGCCATAAGTAATTAACTCTTCAGGGTGCTGCGCTACGGCAGGGTCGAGATTGTTGTGCAGCATCAGCATAATGCCCGCCGCCTGTATGGATTTATGCGGATAATCGTATAGGCTGCCCGCTTTTATCGCATATTCGGGGCGCAAACGATACATATAAATGCGACCAAATTGCCGCAATTCGTCGGCAAATTCTTGAGCCAATTCCGCATGTTGCGCCTTTGGGAAATAGCGCAGGGCATTGCGCAGCGCCAATTTTTTTTCGGCTGCCGTTAGTATGTCTTTGCGGCGGGGCGCGTGTGAGGTTTGCGCATCGAGCGGGCGCGCAGCAGGCAGGCGGGCAGGGATTCCCTCCAAAATTGCCGCTTTCAAATCTATATTCATCGTCAAGTTTTTTTCTTAATTTTGCCCGCAAATTTAACCTTTTTTCTGGAAAAAGGGGCGTTTCTTTGGGCGTGCCCGCCGCCCTGTCTGCGCTGAAAAGCCGTAGCACGCCGTGCTACGGCTCGCGCAGCCACCCCGCTTGCGCGGGGCAAAAAGGGGGCGGCGGTCGGGCTATGCGGGGCGTACCACCATCGCCCCAGAGGGGCGAATGTTGATGCGCCCCTACTATCCCTCACGCAATCTATCATTCACACAGCGTAACTTTTCCAAACTTTTTTATTAACTCGAATAATAACCTCTTCACTCAAACATCAACGCACAAATTATGCGCAGCAACCTTTCTTCTTTCCCGCTCGCCTTCGTTTTGGCAGCGGCTATTTTTTTGACAAGCTGCGGCGGCGAAAAGCCCGCTGCAGGCGGTGAAAATACTACGAGCAGCAGCGCCTTAGAGAAAAAAATAGATAAGTACCAAAGCGGCAAAACCCAAGAAGAGTACGAGTTTGACGCGAAACGCAAACTCCGACACGGTAAAAGCGTTTTCTACTACGAAGACGGCAAGCCTATGATAGAACAAACCTACAAAGACGGCAAACGCGAAGGGCTGCAAAAGAAATTTTACCCCGACGGTAAGCTGGAAGCAGAAATCGAACACAAAAACGATATGATGGAAGGCGCTTTCGTTTTCTATTACCCCGATGGAAAGAAAAAATACGAAGGCACACACAAAAACAATGGCTTGCACGGGCAGGTGCGTAGCTACTACCCCTCTGGCACCCTCAAAGAACTCGTAACGATGGTCGACGGCTTTGAAAATGGCGCTTTCGAGGAATACTACGATACCACAGGCACTATAAAAACTAAAGGAACCTATACCTCTTTGCCTGAAGAGGAGGGACGCGCCGCCGAACAAGGCTTACTCGAAGAGTACAACCCCGCAGGCGAAGTAATCGCAAAAAAAGACTGCGATAAGGGCGTTTGCTATACCATCTGGACTAAAGAAAAGGGCGACATCAAACCGAAGAAAATTAAGTAGCGCTATTTTGGGAAAAGGCTTTAATAAGCATTGCGTGAGGAACACGAAGTGAACGCGAAGCGCATAGCAGCGAAACCAGACCGCGCCAGCGGGACCGCAACGGATAGCCCGACCGCCGCCCGTGTAGGGGCGTATAAATATACGCCCCCGCCCGCGCCCTTTGCGCGGTCGCGGGGGCACGCCCCAAAAAAAACTTAATCCAACAGATTGCGCTTGGGGTCAAGGAGCTGCAAGGAGCGGCGACCATTGAGCACGACCCGCAAATCGACGTAGACGGCAGGTTGTTTTAGGCGGTATTTTTCTGCGTACAAGCGCCCCAGATAGCGCCCAAACTGCTCGGCGTGTGCTTTCTGTATCAGCCTTTTTTCTTGAAAGGGCGTTAAAAATTGGCGATTATCGACGGCAAAACTGCGCCCATCGCTCAAATCACAAACCCTAAAGTTGGCAATGCCTTCGCGCTCCGCCAACATCACGCGCCAGCCCCAGCGATAGCCCTCCTCGTATAAAAGCCTATCCCCCGAAAGCCAAATGTAGGGACGCAGCGGCAAATAGACTTGCACACAAAGATAAGCCCCCATAAAATACATACGCCAATCCCTCGCAGACGCATACAAGTCGGTGGGGGATTTTTCTGTAGGCGGAGGAAGGAAAAATAAAAGCGTCGCTACAGGCATCAGCAGCGGAAAAATGCCAATATCAAAGAGCAGCCAAGTTGCCCCATGAAAGCCCAAAACCGCCACATACGCCGCCTGCCTTGTGCGCCCCCACGAGAGCCAAAAGGGAATGCTGATATCGTAAAACATCGCCGCCCAAGAGGCAAAAAACGCCAATTCGTAAGCCCCCAGCCAAGACCAATAAGGGGCGGAAGAGGCTTGCAGCAACCATATACGCAGGGGCTGCGCCTGCCACAACCAATCGGGATTTATTTTGGCAATGCCTGCAAAAAGGTAGACTAAGCCAATCTGCCAGCGCATCAAGCGAAGCCATTGATAGGCGTTGTTTTCTTCTTTTTCGCCCAAGCTTAGCCAAAGCAGCAGACAAAGCAAGGAAACTAAATAATAGTGGTTGATGTAGTTGGTCGAGTCTATCAGATGCAGATAGCTAAAGCCCAAGCCGAAAAAGCCCACAGAGCGGCGCGCCCATTTTTTAGACTTGGCAGCGATGCCCAAAGCCGCAAGGGGCAGCAAAATATAGAGCAAATAAATGCCCGCATCGCCGATATAGGGCAACCACTCGAAGCCTTCATAGGCAAAGAAAAAGCGCGCCTCAGTGAAGCGCGCCGATATTTCGCCCTTTGCGGCGCTGGCAAGCATACAATACGCCAAGACCAGCGCCAAAAGGAGGCGCAAGCGTTGAAAATGCTCCTCAAAACTATCCGCCCTTGCGAGGCGGGGTAATGTTGGGAGCCATCTTTTTGTATCGCTCATAAAGTTCTATTTGGCTGCGCAGTCGGGGCGTGTTGTCGCTTTCGATGGGCACGTAGTAATTGTTTTGCTCGGCGTTGATGATGCGCGCTTTTACGTTGTCGCGCCATTGTAGCTCAAAGCAGGCTAAAATCTCTTCGCGTAGGTGCTCATCGTAGATAGGGAAGGCGCATTCTATGCGGTGGTATAGGTTGCGGGTCATCAAATCGGCGGAGGAGAGATACAACTCCGTATCGCCTAAATTGTGGAAGCAATACATACGCGTATGCTCCAGAAAGCGGTCTACGATGCTGATGATTTCGATGTTTTCGCTGTAGCCTGGTAGCTGCGGAATGATACAGCAAAGCCCGCGTACAATCATGCGAATTTTTACTCCAGCCTGCGAGGCTTCGTAGAGTTTTTCGATGATTTTTTGGTCTTGTACGCTGTTGATTTTGATGTCGATAGCGGCGGGCTTGCCTGCGCGGGCGTGTTCGGTTTCGCGGCTGATGAGCTTGTGCAACTCTCGGCGTAGGCGGTTTTGTCCCACCAAAAGATGCTGGGTATCCAAGTCGCTTTTGCCGTTGCTTTCTAAGTGTTGGAATATCTCGCCGACCTCTTCCGTTATGCGCTTATCGGCGGTGAAAAAGCCGTAATCGGTATAGAGCAGCGCCGTATTTTCGTTGAAATTGCCCGTGCTTAGATAGCAGTAATCGCGCTCTTTTTTGCCTTCGATGCGGGTAACCATCGCTAATTTGGCATGCACTTTTATTTGCGGCATGCTGTATAGGACGCGTGCGCCCCATTCTTCGAGCTTTTCCGCCCAAGATAGGTTGGCTTCTTCGTCGAAACGCGCCTTTAGTTCGACAAATACCGTTACTTCCTTGCCTGCTTGCAAGGCACGCCAGAGCGCAGAAAGTATTTGCGATTCTTTGGCTACGCGGTATTGGGTGATTTTGATGCTGACGACGGCAGGGTCTTGGGCGGCTTGGTCGAGGAAACGCAAAACATAATCGTAGCGCTGATACGGAAAATAAACCATTTGGTCGTTTTGCGCAATCAGGGATAGCATCGGTTTGTGGCTTTCTAAAACGGGGTGCGCCAGCGGTGGCAGCAAAGGGTCTTTGAGATGCGTTTTGCCGAAGTGGGGGAATTTGAAGAAGTCGAAATTGTTGTGGTAGCGCCCTTCGGGGTGCAAATCGCGGTCTTCCAAGCCGAAATTTTCCATGATAAATTCCAGACAGTTGCGCGTCATTTTGCGGTCGTAGACGAAGCGTGTACCGCGTCCGATGTTGCGTTTGGATAAGCCGCGTTTTATCTTGTCGACGATGTTGCCGCCTGCGTATTCGTCCTCTATATGTATTTCGGCATCTCTGGTGAGTTTGATAGAGTAGGCTTCCCGCACTAAGTAACCAGGGAATAGCCAAGGCAGCGAATGGCGTACAATATCATCGAGCAGGATAATATAGCGCTCGCCTTTGACTAAGGAACGCAGTTCTACGAAGCGAGGCAATTGGTCTGTGGGGATACGGACGAGTGCGTAGCGGTTCGTTTGTCCTGTCGTTTCTAAAACTACAGCCAAGTATAGGGCATTGTTGCGCAAAAAAGTGCGTATTTTGCCCTTGACCATCAAAATCGGCTGTACGTGCTGTATCAAAATTTCTTCGACATATCTATTTAGTTCGCCGATATGCTCCAGCGATAGTTCATGCAGGCGCATGATGTGTACGCCTTCTGATTTTAGGGCAGGCAGGATTTGCCGCTGATAAAGGTCGGAAAAATCTAACTGCTGTTTGCGAACGGTTGTTCTTATCTGTTTTAGGGTTTCTTCGGGCGCAAAATCCATAAATTTGCGCGTTTTTTTGCCCAAGCGGAGCAGGGATTTGAGGGCAGCTACACGCACGCGGAAAAACTCGTCGAGATTGGAGGAGTAAATGCCCATGAATTTCACCCGCTCTAAGAGGGGCACGCGTGCATCCATCGCCTCTTGCAAGACGCGATAATTGAAGGAAAGCCAGCTAATATCGCGGTGTATTATCGGCACGCTGGAGGACTGTGTGGCTTCTGCCAATTCCTGCTCCAGTTCGCCACCACGCGAAACCTGCGGGCGCAGGGCTTTGGCGGGGGCGCTGGTTTTTATGCGTTTTTTGAGCTTTTTGTTGTTGTCTTGTTCGGGCGACATCGTATTAACCAAATTTTATTCTGCAATAAATATATTTTTGGGCACAAATTGGGCGAAAGTTCGCATAAAAAAGCTAAATACAGAAGATTTACTTGCTTTTTTTGTTTTTTCTGGGGATTGGGCTCGTTTTAGCGATGCGTGAGGGATAGTAGGGGCGAATCAACATTCGCCCTCTGGGGCGATGGTGATGCGCCCCGAATAGCCCGACCCCGCGCCATGTAGGGGCAGCCCTTGTGGCTGCCCCCGCCCGCCGCCCTTTGCGGCGGGCGATGGCGCGGGGGCACGCCCAAAAAATAATTAGCACGTTAATTGCGACAGGGCAAAAAATTGGGATTATTTTGCGCAGTTACTTATAAATAAAAAATATGCGACAAATACTGTTTGCAGCCTGCTTTTTGGTGGGCATTTTTTCGAGCGAGATGGCGGCACAGCGCGCAAAAGAGGAGTATGTGAGCACGCATACGAACGAGGATTATACGCACAAATCGAACATAAAAAGCGTGCGTTTGTTTTTGGACGACTCGCAGACGGATTACCCCGTTTTGCAGCTTCGCAGCGGCAGCCAAATTGTTTTGCAATTTGACGATTTGGACGCATACTCGAAGAACTATTACTACAAAATAATCCACTGCGATGCAAATTGGCAGCCCTCGAAGGATATTTCTGCGATAGATTATATCGAGGGTTTTCAGGAAAACAGAATTTATGATGGTAGAAATGGGTTTAACACGCATGGGGCGGGTTATGTGCATTATGAATTGCGCTTCCCGAACGACGATGTGAAGTTCAAAATTTCGGGCAATTATCTGCTAAAAATCTACCTTGATGCCGATGAGGAGGATTTGGTTTTGACGCGTCGTTTTATGGTGATGGAGCCGCTTTTGCGGGCTGTGCCTGAGATGCGGCGTTCGGCTACGCCGCCCTTTGCGGCGACGCATCAGGAGTTTCGCTTGAGTGTGCAGTATGCGCAGGGCATCACGGTTGCCAATCCGTATGAGGATATTAAGGTCGTCGTGCTGCAAAATGGGAGATGGGACAATGCCGTTACGGGGCTTTCGCCGACTTTTGTGAAGCGCGGGGAGGTGATTTATGACCTGCAAGGCAAGTTGGTCTTTCCTGCGATGCGCGAGTTTCGTCCTTTGGATTTGCGCACTTTTCGCGCGCGCAGCATCCAGATGCGCACGCTACAAATCGAAAAAAACAGCTTCAAAATAGAGCTTTTCGACGATTTTCCGCGTCCCTCTGCGCCTTATAGCTTCATTGCCGACCTCAATGGGAAGTTTGTCCTGCAGTCTTTTGACTTTCCCGACCCGCATTTGCAGGGGGAGTATGCGCCCGTGAAGTTTTTTCTGAACATGGACGAGCTGAAAGATAAGGACGTTTATTTGTTTGGGGCGTTCACGGATTGGCAGGTGTACGACCGCTATCGTTTGGCTTACAACCCCGATATCGACTCCTACGAGGGGGAAATTTTGCTCAAAAACGGTTTTTACGACTATTGCTACGTTACCCTGCCGCGCAACCAAAATGAAGGAATGCCCGACGTGATGACGATAGAGGGCAGTAGCTACGAGACGGAAAACGACTATTTATTTTTGGTCTATTATCGCCCCTATGGCGGCAGGTACGAGCAGTTGGTCGCCGTGCAAAAAGCCAGCTCCAGACCGAGATAGGGAAAATTTTATTGCGCATTGTAGCCCCCTTGCATGCAAGGGCTGTACTGGATAGTTTTTTAGGGCACGCCGCGCCTTTGCGCGGCGTGCGCCATATTTGCGTGAGGGATAGTAGGGGCGAATCAACATTCGCCCCAAAAGGGCGATGGTGAAACGCCCCAAATAGCCCGACCGCGCCCCCTTTTTAGGGGCGCGGGCACGCCCAACGAAAAAGATATATTTTCACTCCCAAGTCCAGCCACAGAGCACGGGGTAGTGGTCGGAATGCCGCACCGAATGCACAACGCTATGCCAAGCGCAGCGCAGGGGCAGGGAGGAAAATTGGTAATCGATGCGCAGCCAAGGCAGTGCGCCCGCGTAGGTGCTGCCTGTACCCGTGCCCGCATCGCGGAAGCTGTCATTTAGCAGCCGATACAAGCGCATAGAGGCGAAAGAAGCGGGCGTATCGTTGAGGTCGCCCGCCAGCAAAACGGGCAAACTGCATTTTTCGATTTCGGCAGCCAGCCAGCGCGCTTGCTCCGCCCTTAGCTCAAAGGCTCGCCGCAATTTGTGCGCTACGCGCCCGTATTTCGCTCGCACCGCCGCACGCTGCTCCGCGCTCAAATCCGAACGCTCCAAAATATGCTCCGCATCACTGCCTAAGCGCACGGACTGCAAATGCACATTATACAGGCGCAACCAACGCCCATTTATCAAGACTTCAGCACTCAAGGCGCTATTGTAAGAGTTTTCAAAATCGATGGTACGCCCATTGCGCAAGGGAAAATGCGAGTATATCGCCAGCGAACTTTGTCCGCCCGAATAATGATAGGCATAACCCAGCGTATTCGTCATATAATCATGCGCCCGCGCCGTCAAATCGCCCCGCGCACCCGTAAATTCTTGCAAAAAGACCAAGTCCGCTTTTTGGGCTTTTATCGCCTCCAGTACGAGTTGCAAATTTTTTTCTTTGCCGATGGTTTTGGGGCTCTGCAGATGCAGATAGCTAAAATAGTGCACATTCCAAGTTAGCGCCCGCCACTGCTCGCGCTCGGCTACCCCAAAACGCAATTGGATATAGCCGCCCATCGTGCCCGTCGTAAGCAGCATCAAACCCAAAGAAAACCAACGCAGCAAAGCCCGCCGCCACCAAAACCAGCAAACCCAAAAAAGCTGCCCCAGCCACAAAAACGGAAAAGCCAAAGCCATCAGCGACATCAACCAGCCCAAAAAAGAAGTCGGCGCTACACCCGAAGCAAAATAAGCCGCCAATAAAGGCAAAGAAAAGCAGAGATACAAAATGTGCGAAAAGTATCGCCCCCACGAAGCCCAAAGACGCGCAAACACGGATGATATGAAGTGTAGAATTATTCTAAATAATTACAAAAGCGGCGTTTGCCGCGCACAAAATAAAGCATTTTCGGTTAAACCGTTTAACTTTGCCCAATATCAGCAGCCACAAAGTGCAAAATTTTATAGCCCAAAAGGGCAAAGCTGCCGAATTTTTGTAGTTTTTTTGCGCAAAAGCTTAGCCTTATTTTTTACTCACATTCCTTCACTTCTTCATAAAACCCCGACAAAAAAATTATGTGGTTACTTCGGTTCTTTAACTCGTCGCTCGGCACAAAGTTGCTGATGAGTTTAACGGGACTTTTCCTTTGCACGTTTCTGCTCGTGCATCTGGTCGGCAATATACAGTTGTTTTTTCCCGACGGAGGGCAAAAATTCAACGTATACGCCAAGTTCATGACGACAAATCCCATCATCAAATTCACCTCCTACGGTCTATACGCTACCTTTTTGCTCCACGCCTTGAAGGGAATTTTGATATGGCTTTACAACAAAAAAGCGCGGGGCGGCAGCTACGCCGTAGGCAGCACACCCGACACGCAACACAAATTTGCCGCCTACAATATGGCGACTTTGGGCATCGTGATTTTCGCGTTTTTGGGTCTGCACATGGCGCAATTCTGGTTTAGAATGCACTTCTTAGAAATGCCAATGGCAGAATACGATGGCGAAAAGTACAAAAATCTATACGCCATCGTTTCGGAAGCATTCGCGCAAGAATGGGTCGTCGGAGTCTATTTAATCTCCCTTTTGGCGCTTGCGCTGCATCTTTTGCACGGCTTCGCCTCCGCCTTCCAGACGCTGGGCATCAACCACAAAAAGTACACGCCTGTCATTAAAGTACTCGGCAGCACTTTTGCCATACTCGTACCCCTCGCCTTCGCCGCTATGCCCGTCTTCTTTTACCTAAAAACAATGGGCGTATTTTAATTTTTTTGGGCGTGCCCGCCACCCCGCCCGCGCTGAAAAGCGCGCGGGCGCACGCCTGAAGGCGTGCAAAAGGGGTGGCGGTCGGGCTATTCGGGGCGTATCACCATCGCCCTGAAGGGGCGAATGTTGATGCGCCCCTGCTATCCCTCACGCGTTTGGGTAGACTTACATTATCCTATAAAAAATAGTTTGTGGATTTCTCCATCCACATATAATTATAAGCTATGAAAAAATTAGATTCCAAAATACCAGCGGGCGAACTCTCCCAAAAGTGGTCGAAGTACCGCTCTACGATGCCGCTGGTAGCTCCCCACAACAAGCGCAATTTAGATATTATTGTGGTCGGTACGGGTCTCGCAGGCGCATCGGCAGCGGCAACGCTGGGCGAATTGGGCTACAACGTTAAAGCCTTCTGTTTCCACGATAGCCCCCGACGCGCCCACAGCATCGCCGCACAAGGCGGTATCAACGCCGCTAAAAATTATCGCAACGACGGCGATAGCGTCTATCGGCTCTTCTACGACACCATCAAAGGCGGTGACTACCGCGCCCGCGAAGCCAACGTGCACCGACTCGCAGAAGTATCCAATAGCATCATCGACCAATGCGTAGCCCAAGGCGTACCCTTCGCCCGCGAATATGGCGGTAATCTCGATACCCGCTCCTTCGGTGGCACACAGGTACAACGCACCTTCTACGCTCGCGGACAAACGGGGCAACAACTCCTCATCGGCGCATATAGCGCCCTTTCCCGCCAAATCTCGCTCGGCACCGTACAAATGTACAATCGCCACGAGATGCTCGACCTCGTCGTAGTCGAAGGCAAAGCGCGCGGCATCATCGCCCGCAATCTGCTCACAGGCAAACTCGAACGCTTTGGCGCGCACGCCGTCGTCCTCGCCACAGGCGGCTACGGCAACGTCTACTATCTCTCCACCAACGCGATGGGTAGCAACGTTACCGCCGCTTGGACAGCCTACAAACGCGGCGCATTCTTCGCCAATCCCTGCTTCTGCCAAATTCACCCCACCTGCATTCCCGTTTCGGGCGACCACCAATCGAAACTAACCCTCATGTCGGAATCCCTCCGAAATGACGGACGCGTCTGGGTGCCCAAAGCGATGGAAGACGTAGAAGCCCTGCGCAGCGGCAAACTCAAACCCACGCAACTGCCTGAAGAGCGCAGAGATTACTACTTGGAGCGTATGTACCCCGCCTTCGGCAATCTCGTGCCCCGCGATGTAGCCTCGCGTGCAGCCAAACTCGTCTGCGACGAGGGGCGCGGCGTAGGTTCTTCTGGTCTGGCGGTCTATCTCGATTTTGGTGCAGCAGTAGTGCGCTACGGCAAATCCGCCGCCAACTCCAAAGGTTTGCAAAATCCTACAGAACACGATATACAAGAATTGGGCAAAGCGGCAGTAAAATCCCGCTATAGCAACCTATTCGATATGTATCAGAAAATCACCAACGAAAACCCCTACGAAACGCCCATGCGTATCTATCCCGCCATTCACTACACGATGGGCGGCGTTTGGGTAGACTATAATCTGGAAACCACCATTCCCAATCTTTACGCGACGGGTGAGGCGAACTTCTCCGACCATGGCGCAAACCGCTTGGGGGCTTCGGCGCTGATGCAGGGCTTGGCTGATGGTTATTTTGTGCTGCCGTATACGATAGGCGTTACGCTCTCGAAAGAAATCCGCACGCCCCGCATCGACATCAATCGCCCCGAATTTACTCAAGCCGAACAGGATACTCAAGCCCGCATCGATAAGCTCCTCGCCATCAAAGGCAATCGCTCTGTGGAGTCTTTCCACCGCGAATTGGGCGTGAAAATCATGTGGGAATACTGCGGTATGGCACGCGAAAAGGCAGGCTTGCAGACCGCATTGACAAAAATCCGCCAACTGCGCAAGGAGTTTTGGGCGAATGTCTATGTGCCTGGTACAGCGAAAGAATTTAATCCAGAATTGGAAAAAGCCTTGCGCGTAGCCGATTTTATGGAGTTGGGCGAACTGATGATACAAGACGCTTTGCACCGCGAGGAATCTTGCGGCGGACACTTCCGCGTAGAGCACGCCGACGAAAAAGGCGAGGCAAAACGCAATGATGCAGATTTCGCTTATGTGGCGGCTTGGGAATTTAAGGGCGTAGACTCGCCTGCCGAGCTGCACAAAGAAGATTTGGTATACGAAAATATCAAACTCGCCGCAAGGAACTACGAATAAATCGTACCGCTATCATTCGGGGCGAAATACCCGAATAACCGAAAGGCATAGCGATGCGGAGGGCGCGTGTAAAGCCGCAATGTATTGCGGCTCACGCGTACCCGCGCCGACGGCGCGGGTATGAGCGAACAGCGAACCCCTGACGTGCTACTTGCTTGCATAGCCTTTAGGCTATTACAGCAAGCAGCACTTTTAAGTAGCGTAGCGCCGCACCGCAAAGCGGCGCGGATGCCCCCAAAAAAACTGTCCAAAAACAACCCAATTATTTTTATAGTTATGGGACACACGACGATAAAACTCAAATTACATATTTGGCGGCAAAAAAACGCTGCCGACCCAGGTCGCTTTGAAACGCATCAACTCACGGATATTTCTACCGAAATGTCTTTTTTGGAGATGCTCGACGTGCTCAATGAGCGCCTCATCAACGAGAAAAAAGAGCCTGTATCCTTCTCGCATGACTGTCGGGAAGGCATCTGCGGCGCTTGCGGCTTGGTCATCAACGGTAGACCGCACGGTGCGGTAAAAGGCACAACCGTCTGCCAACTGCATATGTATAATTTCCGCGACAATGAGGAATTGTACATTGAGCCGTATCGAGCAAAGGCATTTCCTGTCATTCGGGACTTGGTCGTAGACCGCAGCGCCTTTGACCGTATCATACAGTCGGGCGGCTACGTGTCGGTGAATACGGGCGGTATACCCGACGGCAATGCTATTCCTATCCACCACGATACGGCAGAAACTGCCTTCGAGTCGGCTGCCTGTATCGGCTGCGGGGCTTGTGTGGCTGCCTGCCCCAATGCGGCGGCGATGCTCTTCACTTCGGCGAAAGTATCGCATATGGCGCTGCTCCCACAGGGCAAAGTAGAGCGGCAAGGTCGCGTACAACGCATGGTGAGCCAGATGGATTTGGAGGGCTTCGGTATGTGCTCCAATGTGGGTGCTTGCGAGGCGCAATGTCCCAAAGAAATCAGCATTAGCAATATCGCCCGCATGAACCGCGAGTATATCGGCGCTGCTTTCGCTGCCGATGTAGACGCAGGGTAATGACGAATGACGAATGACGAATGACGAATGTTGCGCATAATTTATTGATAGTTAAGTATCTACGCAAAGTACATAATTCGTAATTCTCTGGCGTGTCCGCCGCCCGAAAAGGGGCGGCGGTCGGGCTATGCAGGGCAGCCACAAGGGCTGCCCCTACTATCCCTCACGCAAAGCTGCCCGCGCCGCCCACCACGAAGCAGCGTAGCTGCGAGTAGACGCGACCCAAAGGGGAGCGAACGGCGGCGGGGCGCAGGCTTTTAAGCCTCTATTAAGGCTATTTCTTCTGCTGTAATGCCGTATAGGGCGTAGACCATTTTGTTTATTTCGGCATCTGTGGCGGCTATTTCGCTGCGTATGTTCTTGATTTCTGCGCTACTTTCCTCGAAATAGGCTTGCCATTCGTCTTGTGCTTTTAGCGAAATTTCGACTTTTTGCTTTTTTAGCTCTGCGAGGAAACTTCTAAAATCGAGTAAATAAAACTCCTCTATTTTCGTTGTTATTTTTACCGCAAAATTTGCCACTAAACGCTTTTGAAAACGCTCCGCCGCCTTTTGCAAACGCTCGTTTAGGGCGAACATGGCTTCAGCCTTTCTGACGAAGGGCGCTTGAGCTTCGGGGGAACAAAAAACGAAGGGTAAATCCTTTATATATACGGTTTTGACCTGCGCAAATGCTCGCCCTTCTTCCTCTGTAAGTGTCCGATAATAAAACAATAAAAGGCGGCTATTGAGCAGCGTCAATACATAGCTTAAATCAATTTTTTCTGCAAATTCACTTTTGGCAAGAATTGTATGCAGCGTTTTATCGGTATGGTATCCATTTAGGTCGATAGCGGCAATGGGCAGGCTGGAAGTTTGGCGATAAATCAATTTTGGTCGAGTTTGCAAAATTTCAGCAGAAAAGCGAAAAGTATCCCCCGTTTGGAGTAATTCGCTATAGTTATGACGCAAAAAGTGAATAGGCTGCGCTAAACTGTAGCGTTGTACTTGGGCACCTTTCAGATAGGGTATATCGTCTTTATATTTTTTTTGCCCTGTATAAAAAACTCTGCTTCCGATAGAATCGCCGCCTCGTGTTTTACCCCGTCCCTCTGCCCAATAGTTATAGCCTACATCTTTGACAAGCAGATATTGGTTGAATTTTGGGTAAGTCGCCAATTTAGAAAATGTACCGTTGCGGGCGATAAATTGTTCAGTTTCTGGGGTTACATAGCCTTTGACGCTATCCAAATCGCTTTTCATTAGCCAGCCGATTTCGCAAGCTGCTTTTCTTATTGCTGCTATAGCAGTGTATACGTTAGCATCTTCAAAAACTATCTTATTGCCGAAGTCGACGATTTCCGATATTTGGAACTTGATTAAACTGCGGCGCAGTTCCAAAAAATACTCCCCACGTACATAAGTATTCGGGGTTATTAGCCCGCAAAAGCCGTTTGCTTTCGTCAAATTCAAAAATTGGGCAAAAAAAGCTACATACAAATCATTATTGCGTTTGAAAACGGGGTAAAGCGTTTCCAATGTAGATTTCAGCGGTTCCTCAAACACGATGCGATACGGCGGATTACCCAGTACCACATCGAAGCCGCCCGCCTGCATGATTTGCGGAAACTCTTGCTGCCAATTAAAAGCCTTTTCGCCCGCTACGTTTGCATCGTCGATGAGGGAGTTGCCACATTTTATATTTTCGCTAAGGCCGGAAAGTGCCCGACCGCGCCGCGCTGTGCGCAGCCAGAGCGAGAGGCGGGCGATTTGTACGCTTTCCTCGTTGATGTCTACGCCAAAGATATTATTTTCCAAAATGCGCTTATCGTCGTCATTGGCAGCTTCCAAAAGTTCTCTTTCGTACTCGTCCAGAACGGGCGCGCCTTTGAGCGCATCAAAAAGCGCCGACAGATGCCGATGCTCTGCAATAAGAAAATCTAAGGTCTGATTAAGGAAAGCGCCACTACCGCAGGCGGGGTCGAGTATGCGCAAACCCAAAAGCCAAGTTTTGTAAGCCTGCAAGCGCTGCAATAAATTGGTTTTTTCTGCCTCTGTCGTTTCTGCCTCTACGGTAATACCGCTTGCAATACCGAGCGCCGTTTTTTGCTCTGCACAGAGTTTGCCCAAGGTATTGTCGACCATATAGCGGGTGATATAACGGGGCGTATAAAAAACGCCGTCTTTTTTGCGGCGTGTTTTCTGTCGGTCTATCTCTGTGCCTTCCAATTCGGCAGCCAAAGCCTCCGCCTCGCCCATCGAATGCTCGAAGATATGCCCCAAGATATTTACGTCGACTTCGCTGCTGAAATCGTAGGCAGCTATCTGCGTGCAATGCGTCGCCAAAATGCCGTCAGACACACGAAAATCCGCCGCGTCTAATATCTCGTCTACGCGGAATAGTCCGCCATTGTAAGCGGGAATTTGCCCATAGCGTTTGTAGCGATGACCCTTGTCTAAGTGGCGGAAAAGCTTTTGAAATCGGCTATAAAGGCTAACGTGTTCGTCGTGGTTTTCGCGCAAATCTTGCTGCTGGTCAAGCATCAATTTTATCGCATTGGGCGGAATAAGCCCCGCATCTTCGGCGAAAAAGACGAATAGTAGCCTGTCTAAGAGCTTTTGCGTTTTTTTGAAGAGGGTGAGTTTATCGTAGGACTTATTGTATTGGCAGAGGTTGGCAAAAAGGTCATCTCTGAAATTTTTGTAATCGCGGTAGAGTTTGTCGGTGATACGCTTTTCGTGTTCGGCGCTGGCTTGTTTGAGTTTGGCGGGCAGGTCGTCAAATAGGCTATTCTGGTGTAGCAGCAGAAAAAGCACCTGAAAACGCTCCAAAGTTATATTGTAGAGGTCAAATTCTTCAAACTCCGTAGCATCGTCGATATATAGGCGCAGATACTGAAAATTGGAGGTCAACACATAACGGCAGCCCGCGTTATTGTTTTTGTAGCCAAAGGCTTGAACGGTGATAGCGGCTACGTCTTTAGTGCTGTTGGATTTTAGTTCTACTACAGCTATAACCCGCCCTTCGCGCAATACGGCTGCATCGGCTTTTTGGCTGTTGGTTTGGTTTTTGCGCTCGCGCACGAGGTTGTAACCCTCATCAGGACGCAGTTTGTAGCCTAAAATATCGACAAAAAGGTCGCGCAAAAAACCATCTTGATACTCCTCCTCTTTGAGTTTTTTGATTTCCTCAATGCGCTCGGCACTAAATCGACGCTGATACTCGGCAAAGCCTTTGCGGGCTTTTTCCTTCATAAAGGCATTGTCTATTATCGCGTTTTTAAGGACAGCTTTTTGGAAAATGGGCATAAATTGATAGAATTTTTTTAGGGCACAAATTTACAATAAAAAAAAGCAATACCGCTTGAATTTGCCTTTTATTATTAACTGCGCGCTGCGCCCTTTGCGCAGCGCGCGCCGCATTTGCGGGAGGGATGGTAGAGCCGTAGCATGCTACAGCTCAGACAGCCCGACGGCTGCCCCTTTATTGGGCAGCCGACCCGCCAAAAATAAAAAAAAACGACAAAAAAACGTAACTTCGCCCCTGTTTTGGCTTCTTATATGCTTGTACAACAAGCCTCCCTCACCAAAAGACGCACTTACTATGAAAAAGCACTGCATTTTATTGATTTTCAGCCTCTTGTGTATCACGACGCTGCTCCAAGCGCAGCCCGCAAAACCTGGCGACGGCAAAAAAACGACGACTACCGACAACGCCAAAAAGCTCAAAAAAGAGGAGCAAGAACTCATAAAAGACAATACGAAGGTCAAAATCAAGCAGGAAAAAAATGCGGTCTATATGCAGATGGATTCCGCTTACAAACAGCGCATAATGCTCTCGGAAATCGACGGCATCTATATCCCCAAAGACCTTAACGACTGCTTCCGACAGCTCGATAAACTCATGGAACCCGATGTGCGCAAAAATTTTCTGGAATTTAGCGACGAGGAAGTCGATAAACGAACGCATGGCAGCTTAGGCAAATGGATTGAACATAAATGGTCGCTCAAAGAAGGCTCCCGCCTTTCGCACTATTTCAATACGATGCAAGTGCCGCACCCCGATTATATGGTCGGCATCATCATACGCTCCTATCATCGCCACCTGCATAAGCGCGATATTCAGCTCAAAGAGCAGGTTTTGGAGTTCCGCGAAATGTGGCAGAAAAAACAACGCGCCCGCGCCAAAGAAATGCTCAAAGAAAACGGAAAGTAATGACGAATGACGAATGACGAATGACGAATGACGAATGACGAATGCGCTTTGTGTTTAAATGCTTGTGCGCAACATTCGTCATTCGTCATTCGTCATTATGGCGTGCCCCTGCTCCCCGCGCGCCGCAGGGCGGCGCTTGTAGAGCCGTTGCATGCAACGGCTCTACAGGGTCGCAGGGTCGGGCTATTCGCTGCGGCGCTACGCGCCTATGCTACTATCCCTCACGCAAAAAAAATTAAAGCATTTAGCTAAGAAGCGAATTTTTGCTATTTTCGTAGCTTGTCGGGAACAAAATCAATCCTTAGCGTCGTTTAGCGCTCGCTGCCCGTCCGTTCTGCTGCCCCAAGCCGCAGAGCGGGCTTTGCGTTTTTATCAAAAAAAGCCTATCTCCCCTTAATTCATGCAATACGAAGACTACATAAAAGCAATAGAAGAAAAATTTAACCAACTGCAAGCCACTTGCAACCTGTTTCGCGTGCAGATACACGGCGCGGAACTGTGGGACATTTATATTGCAGCCTACAGACCCGAAGATAATGTGCGCTACCGCGATGCAGCCCGCACCGAATACGATTGCACGCTCTGCCAAAATTTCTTTCGCAGATACGCCAATATCGTCGGCATCGACGCGCAAAATCAGGTGCAGACTATGTTTGAGCACGAAAACATAGCCCCCGAAAGCCCCATGTACCCCGTAGCCCAAGCCCTCACAAAAGCCATAAAAGCTTCGCCCGTAGCGGGGATTTTTATGGAGACTTACGAGGAGTTGAATAAGCTGCCTTATGAGCACTGCTCGCCTACGAAGGAAACTTTTAAGCTCGGCATAGCCGCCAACAAAAAACTATACACCGAAAAGGACGCAGCCGCACACAAAGGCGGCGCAAAAATCGAAGCGGGCATGGTGGTAGAATTTCGGCATTTTCATCTCAATCTGAGCGTCGTCTGGGTCGATATGAGCCGCGAAAGCATCGGCACGATAGAAGCCCGCGCCAAAACGCAGCATCAGTTGCTAAGCAAGGCGATGACCATGCCAAAGGAAGCCTACGCCTTATTTATCGAACTCATAGAGCAAGATAGCCTGATGAACTCCACGCAGGCGATACCCAACCTGCGCAAACTCCAAGCTTTGCGCGAAAATTTTGGAAATCTGCCCCAAGAGCAGCGCAATAATTTCCTCTGGGCACAGAGCCAAATCATCGGCGGACTCTCGAACTTCATCAATTCGGCGCTCGGCACCTCGATACAAGAATATGTACAAGGCGACGACTTAGAAAAGGTTTGCCGCGCTTACAATCAGCGCGTAGACCCCGCCAACTACATGAAGGCGAAAAAGCCCATCAGCGAGAGCCAGCGCCGCGATGCCGAAAAATTTTTCGAGGAAAACGGCTATATCAGCGCGCTCAATCGCCGACACGCCGCACTTTCGGATATCGACATCAACGAGATTTGTCATATCAACAACAACCCCAACGCCAAAGCAGCCCCCGCAAAAACGGCTTCCATCTTCGCCCAACTGCCCACGAAGGAAACCCTAAATCTAAGCAGCAGCAAAGCCAAACGCGATAGCTTCAAAAGCGCCGAAAAAGTGCAAATAAGCGAGTTTATGGCAAATATACTCCCTTTCAGCAGCCGCGTAGAGGCGTTTTTCGAGGCAAAACACGAAAACAATCTCGCCGCACTTACCACCGCCGCCGATAGCGAAGCCAAAAAAATGTTTCTATGGGATAACCATTTCTCTTGGACTTCCATACAAAATCTCGCAGGCAAATCCCTCATCAAAGAAGCCGTAAAAGCACGCGGCGGACTCGTCGAGGGCGCGCTGCGCGCCTCTATCATGTGGGCTGAAGACAATCCCCACGATAATAGCGACCTCGATTTGTGGGCTTCCGAACCTGGGGGCTCCAAAATCGGCTACAATACCCCTTTCCGCAAGGATAGAACCAATACGCGCTCGCCCATGTCGGGGCAACTCGATGTGGATATCGTCCAGCCCAACAGCCACCGAAATAAGGACATTGTCGAAAACATCATCTGGACAGACCTCAAACAGATGCAAAACGGCACCTATAAAATTTGGGTGCACTTGTACGCCGATAGAAATATCAGCGGCTGTCAGGCGGAAATCGAATTTGCAGGCGAGACCTACCGCTACGAGAACAAAAATTCGCTCTTCGACAAGGAAAAAAAATGGCAACTCGCCGAAATTACCCTCCGCGATGGGCAATTTTCGATACAGCACCTCGCCCAACTCGCCAGCAGCGAGGGCGTACAAAAGACCGTTTGGGGCATCTCTACCAACGAATTTATACCCGTTTCGCTCGTCTGCCATTCGCCCAATTATTGGGGCAGCAGCAACGTCGGGCACAAGCATTACGTTTTCACGTTGCAAGGCTGCAAGAGCGACATACCGCTGCGCAGTTTTCACTGCGAGAACCTTAGCCACGAGCTTGCGCCGCATCGCAAAGTCGCCGAAGTCCTCTCCGCCAGCCTACAAATTGAACCCGCCGAGCAGCAACTCGCAGGGCTATTTTTCAACGCAACGGTGCGCGACAGCCTCATCGTAAAGGTTTCCAAAGACGACACTTCCCGCATCTACGAGATTATGTTTTAGTCCGAAAGGGCGTTTTTTTGGGCGTGCCCGCCGCTTTGCCCCCCGCCCGCGCTCTGCGCGGTCGCCCCCACGCCAAAAGGCGCGGGGGGCGGCGGTCGGGCTATTCGGGGCGTATCACCATCGCCCAAATGGGCGAATGTTGATTCGCCCCTACTATCCCTCACGCATTGCTTATTCTATCCGTACACTATCCAATCATACATTTTACGCACCATGAAAGACATTTATAAAGAGGCTTCCCGCCAAAAACTGCGCTTCACTACCGCCAAAGGCGTGTTATCTGTAGAAGATATTTGGGCGCTTTCTATCGACGCATTGATACCCGTCGGCAACGAATTGGAAAAATCTTTGGCGAAAAACCAAAGCACTTGGCACGGGGTAGAAGAGCCTACAGCCGCCCAAAAAATCGATACTTTGCGTTTCCAAATCATCAAAGACATCGTAGAAACCAAACACGCCGAAGATAAAGCCCGCCGCGAGCTTGCCGATATGAAAAAACAAGCTACCACGCTTGCCGCCGTCATCGAAGAGAAAAAACACGAATCCCTCAAAGCCCTCTCCGCCGACGAACAACAACGCCAACTCCAAGCCCTCATGGCGAAAATCAAAGAACTCGGCGGATAGTCTGCGGCTTGCTGCCGTTTTCCGCAAAATAAGAACGCGCCCGCTGCTCCAAATTTTTTGGGGAGGCGGGCGCGTGAGTTGTGGGGGGCTTAGCGCCCTAAGTTCAGCTTCAATAAAGGCATTGAAAACAGAGGAGTAGTGTAACAGGCTATTTGGGCGACATATTTTTTATCCAAATTCTACTGCCATCGTTAAGGCTTCCTGTAAACCTGTCACTATTGACTTTTAGGGTATAACCGTTGTCTGTTTTGGATATGCTGACCTCGAAGCTTATGTCTATGTCAATTGTTTGGGCAGGGATTTTTATGATTTTTTCTTTGCTGCCTTCAACGGCTGTCCCTGTCCAATAGCCACCCCAGATAACCAAACCTACCCCAGCGACCACAAGGGCTAAAGGTGGAAAGCTAACGCCCGCTATAGTTAGCGCGGTGCCTGTCACACCCACACTGATAGCAGCCCCACCTGTAGCTTTGAATGTCTCGCCGCTAAGCAGTTTCCACATATCCGTTTCGCCATCGATTTTTTCCGCCAAAATTGTTTCTGGAGTATGTATCCTAATTTTTGCGCTTACGCTTTGCACAAAGATACTTCCAGCTTTGTATGGCAAAGTTCCCGTAACGCTTAGCAATTGTGTGGAAGCTTTATGTTGCTCAAATACTTGTAAATTAAGCTTGCCATTGGTGGCTACACCAGGTATTATTTCGCCTGTTTTCAAAACAAAATACTCCATTTCTGCGCCTAAATCTGCCAGCAAAATTTCAGGCATTCCTGCCCCAGCTTTTAGTTCCAAGCCAAATATACAGCTACCTGCATGCCTATCTTTGTCGAGGTCTGCCATATTTTGCACGACGGGTATGTTGGCATTCGGGATAAAGCCATTTTCTAATCGATAGCGCACTAAGTCTTTACTGGGCAAAAGAATAGGCATTTGCACGAGCGATTCCAGCATTTTGGCGGTGTCGCCTTGTAGATTTGTTCGCCAAGCGCTGAAAGCAGCCTGCAAATTGGCTTCTTTTGCGGCTTCTGCTGCCCCTTTTGCCCACCAATCCAATAAGGTTTGCTTGTTTACTTCTTCCGTGCTAAGCGGATTTTTTCGCCAATGCTGCCGAAGAAAAGTGGTGCTGCCTTGCGCGGGAAAAAGCGCATCTAATTCAAAGTATATTGCATTTTTGCTAAAAACTAAGTGTGGAGTGCCCACTAATGCGTCTTTTACTTGCGCGCTCCATGCTTGGAAAATTTTTGCAAAGTCGGCATAACCCACACCACTCAGCACCATACAGCTCGTCCAAACAGATATATCGGGCAGGCGGTAGCCTATATAGCTGTATTTAAGGCTGTCTTTGTCTATGTTATCCGCATCATATTTCGTATTTATCAACGCTTGCTTGGTCTCTTGCAATGCAGTCTCTAAGGCATTTTCTGCCTGTTCTTGCGATAGATACGAAGAATTGAGAGCAATCATTTTTTTTTGCCAATTTTTGCCTATAGCAACAAAAAAAGGTTCGCCTTTGTGTGCTGTTATTGTAGAGTCTATATTGGCGAAGGTACTTGGCAAGGATACTTTATGGTCGGCTTTTTTTGGCTGGGGTATTTTTGATACAGCACTATCTGCCCATTGCAGAGCGTAGCGTTCAAAATCAGTGTTTTGTAAGAATAGCGCTACCTAAGTCTTGCCCCAGATTGCTAATTAACCACTTGGAAACGCTTGCTGTCTGCGAGCATTTTTTGTGCAAGGCTTTGAGGTCGCTGTAGGGGGGTTCGCCGAGCCTATTAGACAACCTTTCTTTTATGCCCCTTAGGCTAATCGTTGCGTTGCTTTCGTAAGATTTTACTAAGTTTAGCAAATCTGTGAATATGCCACAATCATCGTTGGCTAAAAGCTCTTCCCATTTTTTTCGAGTGCCTGTTGCATCAAAAATTGCGGAACTATCCGTATCTACTATTTGCAAGGAGTCGGAAAATTTTTTAAGAATAGACGACATACCCGCCACAAAATCGGCTTCCGACATTGGTGTAATAGGCTCACAGGATATGCCCGCCGCCGTCATCAGCCAACAGGCGGGGTCGAAGTCAATGAGTGCTTTATCGAAAAGTGCAACATCGTAGGTTTCGTGTTGTTCATCGGATTTATACACTTTTTTAGTAGTGTATTGGCTTGAGTTTTTCAAAACTGTTTTAAAGTTTTGGGCGATTTCGCCTACTGTTATTTCGCCTACTGTTATTTCGTCTTTCGTGATTGTACTCAGCAAGTCGCCTGCAATCAAGGATAAGACTTTGAGTGGATGACCACCTTTTTCATTTTCGCCTTTGGCATTTTGCAATTGTGCGGCAAGCGACTTGGTGCTTATTGTTGTAGTTGCTTTGTTGCCGCTTTTTACTGCTGTTAGCGATATGGATTGCTTGTATGCCCAGCGCTCAATTCGAGTACTAAACTCGTTAAAGGTTACATCTTCCTCCGCATTCGGCGCTTTAAGGGTGGGCGCTTGGGTTGTGTTTTTTGCGGCTTGGGCGGCTTTGAGTTGGGCGATTTTTTGCTCGATTTTGCTGCGGGTGAGCTCAAAATCGACATCGTCGCGGTGGTAATCGCGTAAAACGGGATATTGTTTTTCGAGCGCTTGCAGGCGCTGATAGTCGCTCAAAAGTTGAGCGAAAAGCTGTTTTTTGTCGTCGGACATGCTGCGGGAAATGATAAGATGATAAGCGAATAAAGGAATAATAATAGCCGAGAGTAGCGGCAAGAGGGAACGAGAGAGCATAAGGCTATCCAGCGTTTAGGTAAGTAATTGGGTGAAGGTTTTGCTTATCATTAGCCGCAAATTGCTGTAATCTTTGCGTACAGATTCAGGCAGCTTTTGCATCTTGGAGATGCTTTGCCAAAGGGCGTAGAGGGCGCTTAGGCGTTGTTTTTGGTCTTGGAGCGGGTCTTTATCCCCCCGTTTTTTGAAACTTCTGGTTGCATTTTTATAGAATAGTATGATGAAGATGTAAAAAAAGCGATGTCAATACCGCAAAGATAGGGAATAATGACGAATGACGAATGACGAAAACGAAGTTAACGCGAAGCGAATGACGAATTTTTGAAAAAGACAAAATCATCTTGGGGCTATTTGTGCGGGATACAGCCTGCGCCCGCGCCTCCTTTGGGCGCGGGCTACCCGCGTGAGGGATAGAAATGTAGGGGCGAACCTATGTGTTCGCCCAAAGGGCGACAGGTAGGGGCGACCCGAAATGGATAGCCCGACGGCGCGACCTTTTAGGAGCGCCGACACGCCAAAAAAAAGTGAAAAGTGAAAAGTGAAAAGTGAAAAGTGAAAAGTGAAAAGTGAAA
>CAYXSA010000059.1:0-24950 GCA_964467315.1 uncultured Saprospiraceae bacterium
CGGTTACTCCGTATTCACTTTTCACTTTTCACTTAAAACGCGTGAGGGATAGCAGCGGAACCACCAAGCGCCGCAGGCGCGAAGGTGATGGAGCGGATAGCCCGACCCTGCGACCCTGTAGAGCCGTTGCATGCAACGGCTCTACAAGCGCCGCCCTGCGGCGCGCGGGGTCGCGGGGGCACGCCAAAAAATTACGAGTCACGAAACTAAGCCCTTAGCAGTCAAGTTTTCACACAAAGCACATAATCGTAACTCGTAATTCGTAACTTGTAATTATATTTGTATATTTGCGTAAGTTTGGCATAAAATTGCCGTGTGTGGTCTGGCGTTATATATTGCTGTATGAATTATTTGTTTATCCAATCTACGAAAATCTTGCTATGAGAACCATCTTAGCCGCATTGGGAATGCTGTTGATGCCTTTTGCCTTGTGTGCACAGGGCAAAAATGCAGTTGCCAAAGAGTACACGTTTACGGGCGACAATGAAGTCCGCAAAGAAGAAGACCTATACGGCGTAACCATTCACCCTAAGGACGGGAAACTAACCTCTTCGCCCATCACGAGAAAAGTCGGCTTAGGCTTGGTGGAGTTTCGCATCACAAAAAACGACCTCTACGTTATCGAGAATGTCAAATTTTCGACCTCTGGTATTATCAGCGAAACAGACTACAAAAACTATAGGCTGACGGTGCAAAAGGTGCAACACGACAAGGCAAGTGGCGTATTTGAAATCGTGCTGGTCGATATGCGCAACCCCGATATACAGGGGCATTTGAAGGTATTTGCATCGGCTGGCGAAATCAGCAAACTGCAATTCCGCCCCGCTGGCAACGAAGCCGAGCGCACCTACATACTCGCCCCTACCCCACCCGAAATCGAGCACCGCGACGGCAAATTTTTCACCCACACGGAAGACCTCGAAATCGAAGCCCCCACCGATTTGTGGACGCGCTCGCAAAACATCTCTCCCTTCTCGGAAGTAAAATCCAAAGGAAACAAGGGCGAATTTACTGAAGTGCGCCGCATCTACCCCAGCGACCGCGTAAAAATCTCCTTTGAAGAGCGCGAAGAAGCAAAAGGTAAGAAAAAAGTGCTGGTTCAATACATCGTCATCACCAGCGCAGACGCAAGCGGCAGCGAGGTTAAAAAAGAATTTCTCGTCAAAAAAATCCGCGAAGTCCTGCCCCTGAGCGCCGATAAAAACGACAAAAACGCCGTCAAAGACATTGTCCTCACGCTCAACAACGCAGAAGAGCAAGAAACCACTATGACGATTGTGCGCAACAGCCGCCGCCGCATTCAAGCCATCAGTTTTATAGAGGCAGAAGGCACGCTCCTTACTTATAAAATGCGAAAAGGCAGCGCCAAGAAATAATGACGAGTTACGAGTTACGATTGTGCTTTGTGTATAGGTACTATGCCGCCTTGCGGCGGCAGTGGTAGCAAGTACTGTTCACTTCGCGGATGCCTTTAGCGTTCATAACTCGTAACTCGTAACTCGTAACTACCAAAGGCGTTCTATGCGTAGGGCTGCTGCACCTATGGGTTCGTCTATCATATTCAGTCGGGGCAATATCTGCATTTCCTGCTCTTGTGGCTGTGTATCGTGGGCTATTTGGTCGCCGACTTCCAGCAAAAAGTTATACCCCGCCTGCTTTGCGAGCGTGTTTATTTGTTCGTGATTTTGCCCATTTGGTAAAGCAAAAATGCTGATGGGTATTTGCAGTTCGCTTTCCAAACGCCCTTTGGGGGTAAATATCTCTTTGTGCAAAGCCTGCGCGCCTGCCTGCGTGCAGAGCGTCGGCAATACGTCATGCGTATGGGTGTGCGCGCCTATCTCCAGCAAGTTTCCGTAGCGCAGTAGGCAGTCCTTTAAGTCTGCCCAACGCATCATATCTACCTTGGGCGGCTCTATGCGCTGCGCTCTTTCGAGGTCTGCGATGCGCTGCATACGCTCCTCAGCGGGATACTGCAAAAACTGCCGAAATATAGCTATATACTGCCGATACCAGCCGCCTTTTTTGGGGTTAAAATTTTCGGTAGCCGTATCCCTTCGCAATAATTCATTGAAAATATGATTAAACCGCTGTGTCCAAATGCAAGCGTTATCCTCAAGGCAATCTATGACAAAATTATGATTGCAGGGCAGATTATATTTTTGCAGCAGCGGCAAAGCGTACTGCATAAAATCCGCATAGCCATCATCGAAACTTAGCACCATCAAAGGACGCAGCTTACCCCCCCCCCTTTCTTGCCGCTTTTCGACAGCCGTAGCCAAATCCGAAAGCCGCAACACCTCATAATGCGCGGCAGCATACTGCAAAATGGCTTCAAAGTTCTTCGGCTGTATGGGCTGCCAACAAGCATCCTTTTCGGGGCTTATGCGATGTAGCGAAAGTATGCTAACGCTCACCGCATCTTGTGGCTGCGAAGCAGCAAGCCGCGTTTTGCGGCTGCGCAAATAGCGCGTCAAGCCCAAATAATGCAAAAGGCTTAAGATACGATTTTTCACTGCTTATTTATTGCTGGTCGTCGGCTGGCTGAGTATGATTTGGATACGCTCATTGCGGGCGCGATTTTCGGCGCTATCATTCAAAACTATAGGGCGCGCCTGCCCGTAGCCCCTGTACGTCATCCGCTCTTGCGCGATGCCGCTCGCTCGCAGATAATCATAAACGCTCTGCGCTCTGCGCTTCGATAAAAAATGGTTCTCTTCGGCATCGCCTTTGTCGCTCGTATGCCCCGAAATCTCTATGCTCAAATGCGGATTTTTGTTCAGATACAGCGCCAACTCGTCCAAAGAATAATGCGAGGAAGCCAACAATATCGCCTTACCTTTTTCAAATTCTACCCCGTCCATGATGGTCGGCTGCCCCAAGTCGTAAACGACGGGCTTTAGGCGCACATCCATCACGATTTTCTCGCGCTGGCTGGTCTGTATAAAATCGTAAGTGCCACAATCGCAGCTAAAATTGAAGGTCAAATCCGTCATGCAGACATCGTCGAGAAAATAGTAAGCAAAGTCTACATTGGGATTGCGGAAAGAGTCCACTTCCACCGCCCCCGTTATCTTCGTGTCTTTGTCCGACTGAAAATTGCCGATGATGATATGCGTCTCGCCTCCCTGTGCCTTGTAGATGGTCGAAACCTCCACCCATTGCCTATCTATCAGCGGCTTTTTATCCTGCCGCAATAACCAAATAAAGGGCGTTTGCAGATAGGTCTGATGCGTCTGCTGTATCGCCCCCTTTTGCGCGCTAAAACCCAAGCCCATAAGCCCCCGATTGGAAGACTCCGTTAAGTACACATGCGCCCGAATGCAGTATTCATGCCCCTTTAGTAAGGGCTGCTTTAGCTGCATCTGCACATATTCCCGAAAATCGCGCTTCACGTATCGATTCGTATACGCATAAAAACCCGCGTAGGCATCGCCCGTGCGCGGCATCGCCCGCCCCATCTTGCTGCGCGGGGTCGCTACGTCCAGATTTTTGCTGCGTTTATGAAAATAATCGCCCTCTGCCGCTGTCGCTGCCGAATGAAAGGAAGCCTGTTTTATTGCCCCCAAATCTTCAGGCAGGTCTTTATACTGCTCAAAACTCGGATTGCGCACCATGTTTTGCAAGGGCTGCGCCGATAAATCCGAAAAAGCAAGAACAAGGCAAAAAATGTATATAAAACGCTGCATAAATTAAGCTGAAGCGGTACGGTATTTACGTTATTTCTAAGCCGACAAAAATACGCACTAATTTCTTATCTTTGTAGCTAAAATAAAAATTCCTCATGCCGTCCATGCACTCCCTGCTGCGCACACTCCCCGCAGCCCTTGCACTCGCTTCGCTCCTGATGACCAGTTCCGTAGGATGCAAAAAAGACCCGCAAAGCGAAGCCATGCTGCATTTCATCATTCGCACCGACTCCATGCAAGTCCGCCTCGACGCTCTGGGGCAACCCGCTACCATCCCCGCAGGCAACGCCGCCCAGTCGCCCCGCTTTCATAAAATCTCTGCGCATTATATCGAACTTACGCCCAGCATGTACACCCAAGTCGGAGATGGCGAAATACTGTATCATGCAGCAGAAAACACGCTCGGCGGCTCCACTGCTATTGATTTCGATAGCGCCCGCATCGTCGCCCCCAATGATACCTTCCTAAGCCTGCCGATTTCCAGCCTCGCTGCGGGCGAATATCAGTACCTGCGCGCCTCTATTTTGTACCAAAATTATGACATCGATTTCCGCCTACAAGCCCAAAATATAACGGGTACGGGACGGCTCGCCTCGCTGGTCGGTTACAATACCTACCTGCGCAATCTAATTGTAAACCAGCAAAGTATCGCCATCAACGACGATAAATTGCAGGGCTTTTGGGCTTTTGAGGCTTTCGGGCAAACCTTTCAGGGGCAGTCCCCCGCAGGCGCGACCACCGTGCCCAATCCCCTCGCCGCCACCTCGCCCATTCCCGCAGGCTCCTGCCTCGTTACGGGCGCTTTTGCGCAGCCGCTGCGCATCACGGGCGAAGAAACCGAAGATATTACCGTCATCATTTCGCTCTCCACCAATCAGTCCTTCGAGTGGAGCGACGACGGCGATGGCATCTACGAACCCGACGTTGACCAAGTCGTCGATATGGGTCTGCGCGGTATGATTCCCAGTTTTGAGTGAAAAGTGAAAAGTGAAAAGTGAAAAGTGAAAAGTGCATTTTTTTCGCCAAACTTGCAAATTTTTCAGCACTTATTTTATCTTGTAAATAATTGACAATCAACTATTTATACATCAAGTATAATTTTCGCTTCGCGTTAACTGCGTTTTCGCTGCGCGGTTACTTCGCTTCGCGGAGGGCTTCGCCGTTCGTATTCACTTTTCACTTTTCACTTTTCACTCTTTTTGGCGTGTCGGCGCTCCCCGCGCTAAGGCGCTTAAAGGTCGCGCCGTCGGGCTATTCGGGGCGTATCACCATCGCCCAAATGGGCGAATGTTGATTCGCCCCTACTATCCCTCACGCAATTTTTATCCCGCCGCGCCAAAGGGGCGCGGCGGGCTTTTTCCCAAATATAGAAGGTTGGCACCATGAACGAAGTCGAACAGTATATCAACCAATTTGCACCCGAAATTCAAGCGCGATTGCAGCAATTTCGGCAATGCTTTTTTGAAATTTTGCCCCAGACGAAGGAGCTTATACGCTATAAAATGCCCGCCTTCCAAATCGGCGAACAGTATTTATACTTTTCGGCTTGCAAAAAGCATATTGGTTTTTATCCCGTATATAGCGAGCAACAAGAGCTAAAGGTAGAAATGTTGCCTTATCGAGCCAAAAATGCCAAAAACAGCCTACATTTTCCACATAATCAGCCCCTGCCCCTTGATTTAATAAAGCAAATTATTGTTTCAAAATCAAAGTCCCCCAATTAAAGTTTTAGCCGTGTATCAATACTCTACTCGCTTTGTTTTTACCGCACTTGCGCTGTCTTTTTCTTCTTTATTGTATGCGCAGGATACGACTCTGTACACGCGCCCCATGGACGAGGTCGTGCATTTCGTTTTTCGGCGCGTCTGCATTTGCAGCAGCGAGCATATCAATCAGTACATGAGCCGCGAGCAAATGGATACGCTCGTTAGCGGCTGTTATGTGCCCATCATCAACGAATTGGTTTTGGAAAAAGGCTGGATAACGAAAGCCGTCGTAGAGCGCCCCGAATTGCTCGACCCGCTCGAAAAGCGCGTCGCGCTGCTCTTGGGGGATTCTTGCGTGCCGATACGCAGGCTACTTCAGCGCGCCGAATTGCGTACTGCCGAAGAGCGGCATTTTATACCCAAAGAGCCGATGCAGGCAGAGTTTACGCTCTCCTACCCCAAAGGCAAGCAGGCGGGCTTTCGTATGTGGACACACAAAGATATGCAGCCCAATCGCCCAACCCCCGAAGTGCAAATGGTCATAGACATCCGCTGGGTGCTCGAAAGCCGAGATAAGGCGCTGGAATTTCATAAAACGTACTTGAAAGAAAATTCCGAAAGCGGTAGCCCTTATGCGAAGAAAGACATAAAAATAAAAGGCGCAGAGGAATTGTATATTTTCAACGAGAATGAAACAGGTGCTAAGGTGCTCAAAGAAATCGGTGTAGAGCAGCGGCATCACTATTTTTTATTTGTTGTAGACAATACTGTCGCCAAAGTTTTCGTAGCCACCCACCCCAAAGTAAGCAGCAAAAAGGCAGCAAAATACGCCAAGCTTGCTGCCACACAGCTACAAAAGAAACCCTAAAGCCCGAATTTCCGCGCGTGAGGGATAGTAGCGGAACCAGTGAGCCACGCAAGGCGGGGCGAAACTGATGGAGCGGATAGCCCGACCCCGAAGCGTAGCGAAGGGGGCACGCCAAAAAAATTATGAGTTACGAAGACGAAGTTAACGCGTAGCAAATTACGAGTTACGATTGTGCTTTATGCGCTTCGCGTTTACTCTGTGTTCGTAACTCGTCATTCGTAACTCGTAACTCGTAACTATGATGCGTTTTTTTGCCATTCTATATATCTTGTGCAGTATGGGTAGCGCCCTGCGCGCCAATGTTTTTTTTCAGGACATTGTCGACCAAACGCTAAACTTGGGGCAATTTGCCTTGCTTGATGCAACGGGCGATGGAAGCGCGGATATTGCCGTTTCGGTAAACTTTTCGGGTAACACCTTTATAGCCCTTAGCACGCCAACGCTCGGCAATGTAGGCAGTACGGGCGTGCAGACGCTGGTAGGCACTGCGCCCAATGCGCGGGCGTTGGCAGCGGGCGTGCTTGTATCAAGCGCAACGGGCACTTATGTAACGGGCGGCACCTCGAGTTGTAGTGCCTGCGTACAAAATGCGGGCGACTGGATTGGCGGGCAAACGGATGCGTATATAGGTTTTCGATTTACGAAATTGGGCAGCAATACCCTACATTATGGCTGGCTGCGCGTGTCGGTAAATCCACAGGTTAGCAGCATCGTGATACGAGAAATCGCCTACGAAACCGCTCCGAATTTGGGCATTTTAACGGGTTTTGTGCCCGCTACAGGCTTGCAAATACAGGGCGCTGGGGGCATAAATAGCATCGGCAGCGACGACGGCAATTTACAAATAGAATCCACTTTCAGCCCCAGCAATGCCACTGTGCAAACGCTTACTTGGTCGGTAGATGCCCCCAGCGTAGCCACAATAAACACGAATGGGTTGCTTACTGCGCTTACAGACGGGCAGGTATTGGTGCGAGCCCAAACCCAAGATGGTACGAATTTATCGGATACGGTGCGTATTTTTATCAGCAATCAGATAGTGCCCGTTGCCTCCATTGAGGTAGCGCCCGCAGGCGGCGCAATGGCGCAAATAAATACGCTTTCGGGCTCTTTGCAAATGGAAGCTAATGTGCTGCCGCTTATCGCTACCAATCGCGCTGTACGCTGGTCGGTGATAGATGCGGAGATAGCCAGCGTAGACGAATTTGGCTTGGTGCAGGCGCTCCGCAACGGTACGACCCGCATCGTTGCCAGCTCAATCGATGGCTCTCGCGTATCGGGCAGCGCAGCAATCAGCATCACAGGGCAGCCCGTGCTGGTGCAAAGCCTCGCCATACTCGGCGCGATGCCGATTAGCAGCCCTTTCGGCTCTTTGCAGCTTAGCGCCTCCACCCTACCCGCCAATGCGACGAATGGCGCAGTCTATTGGAGCGTCAGCCCCCTAAATGTGGCGAGCATCGACGCAAACGGTCTTTTGCAGGCATACGCCAACGGCACGGCTACAGTTCGAGCTCAAGCGCAGGACGGTAGCGGCGTATTCACTACCCAAGATATAAACATATCAGGGCAATTAGTGCCCCTGCAAGCCATCACCCTCAATGGCGCAGGGGGAGCAAGCAGCATCACAGCCGAAAGAGGAAGCCTACAGATGCAGGCAAGCTTTGTTCCTGCCAATGCCAGCAATACCAACGTCCGCTGGTCGGTCAATGATGCGAGCATAGCCAGCATTAGCGCCGATGGGCGCTTGCGCGCGCATAAAGACGGGCAAGTAACAGTGAGCGCCTTAGCCCAAGACGGCAGTGGCGTAGCAGGCAGCAGCATTATCAGCATTTCGGGGCAATGGGAAATGACCCAGAGCCTCACGGTGCAGGGCACAGGGGGACTTATGGCGATAAGCGTAGCGGACGGCAGCCTACAGATGGAGGGTATTTTTAGCCCTGCCAGCGCTACGATGCAAGATCTTGTTTGGAAATCCAGCGCTCCACAGATAGCGAGCATAAGCGCGCAGGGTTTGCTCTCGGCGCATCAAAACGGCAGCGTAACCGTTACGGCGATAACGCAGGATGGTAGCGGCGTGCAGGGCACAGCGGTCATACAGCTACAAAACCAAGCGCTCTTAACGACAAATTTGCAGCTACAAGCAGCAGGCGGGGCTACGGGTATCAATGTAGCCAATGGCAGCTTACAGCTAACGCCCATATTCACGCCCTCAGGCGCTACCAATCAAAACTTAGTTTGGCGCGTTGATGCTCCTACTATAGCGATTATCGATCAAAATGGGCTGCTTCGCGCCCTGCGCAACGGAAGCATCACCGTAAGTGCTACGACTCAAGACGGTAGCGGCATAGTCGCCAGCATATCTTTGCTTATTTCCAACCAGCCCATAGCGACCTCAAGCCTGCAAATAGTTGCCTCCTCGACAGCGATAAGCACAGTGCGCGACACCTTGCAACTTTCCACCCTTTTCACCCCAACGAATGCCACCAATACCGCGGTTAGCTGGCACAGCAGCAATCCGCTAATCGCTACCGTTAGCAACGACGGCATCTTGAGCGCCGTCAGCGATGGTGTCGTTACGATAACAGCACTTGCCCAAGATGGTAGCAATACAGCAGGTTCGCAAGCCTTTACGATAAGCAACCAGCGCGTATATGCGACGAGCATAAACCTAAGCACACAAAGCGGCGCAAGCAGCATCACAGCTACGGCAGATTCTTTGCAGCTGTTGGCGAATATTGTACCCGCTAATGCAACGAGTCAAGCCGTTTTTTGGTCGGTAGATAACCCGCAGCTTGCCTACATACAGCCGAATGGGCTGCTTATTGCCCTTCGCAATGGGACTGTAACGGTTTCCGCCCAAACGCTAGACGGCACGCAGATTACGTCCACGATGCCCATCACGATAAGCAATCAGCCCGTTTTTGTGCAAAGCATGAGTTTGCAAGGGCGTACGCAGACGCTTGGCGTTGATGCCGATACGATGCAATTATACTTGGACTATCTGCCCGCGAATGCGACGCAGCCGCAATTTGTGTGGCATAGCAGCAACGCGCAAATTGCAGCCATTTCACAAAGCGGTATGTTGACGGCGCGTAGCAATGGGGCGGTAACGGTAAGCGCCCATGCTTACGACGGTTCGGCTGTTTTTGCCGAATATCCAATAAGCATTACAGGGCAGCGACAGCAGGCTACAGGGCTTAGCATACAGGGGCAGGCAGGCACAAATGCGATAAGCTCCAGCTGGGGCAGTCTGCAAATGGAGGCACTATTTACGCCCGCGCTGCCAAGTAGCACGGCTTTGGCTTGGTCGCTAAATAATACCAGCGTAGCGGAGATTTTTCCCAATGGGGTATTGCGTGCTAAAGCCAATGCGGTGCTTACGGTTTCTGCCGCTACGCTTGACGGTAGCGAGCTAACTTCTACCTTTATCGTCAGTCTGAGCGGGCAGCCTACTTTGGTGCAAAGCATCGCGCTTGCGGGCAGCGGCGGGCAATCAGCAATTAGCGTGCAGGGCGGCAGCCTTAGCCTAATAGCCGATATTTTGCCAACAAACGCCAGCAATACCCAAATTGCTTGGCGTAGCTCTGACCCGCTGCGGGCGCAGGTCAGCCAAACGGGCATAGTATATGCGCAGTCAAACGGCACGGTTACGATTAGTGCCCTCGCTACTGATGGTGGTGGTGTTGTGGGGACTATAGTGCTACTCATAAGCAATCAAATCGAGCCTATCACCCAAATAAATGTTAGCGGGCAAGGCGGCAATAGCAGCATTAGCATACCCAGCGGCACGCTGCAAATACTTGCCAGCGTATTGCCTGCTGCCGCGCCTGTACAATGGGCAGTACATGATCCGAATTTAGCGCAGATCTCTCCCAGTGGCTTGCTTAAAGCCCGCGCCGATGGCATCGTACAGGTTATCGCCAGCGCCCAAGACGGCAGTGGCGTAGTCGGTTTTATGGACGTACATATTAGCAATCAGCCTATTTTAGTGAGCAATATCAGCCTAAACGGGCAGGGAGGGCAAACAAGCATCACAAGCAGCGGCGGCAGTCTGCAACTTTTGGCGGCTGTACTCCCCGCAAACGCCGATAATCCAAATCTCCTTTGGCAAATCGCAGGCGGTACGGGTTGGGCACAAATAAACCCCACAACGGGTTTGCTTACAGCCGAGCGCGATGGAATGGTCGTCGTTCGCGCTCGCTCCACAGATGGCAGTGAAGTATACGGTGAAATAAATATCAGCATTTCGGGGCAACTGGGTGGGGCACCCAATCCTACAGGCATCAACATAAGCGGCGCGGCAAGCATTAATCAAGATGATGGTTTTGCGTACCTGACGGCAACAGTCGCCCCCTTCGCCGCTAACGGTAATATCATTTGGGACTTAGAGCCTGTCGGCATTGCCAACATAGACCAAGCGGGAAAAATAAGCGCCTTCGCCAACGGCACTATTACCGTAACGGCGACCTCAGTAGTCAATGGCTTGGTGGGTACGCATATTATGAGCCTTAGCAACCAAATTTTGGTTATTGATGATATTGTTTTGCAAGGGGCAGGCGGCTTGTCTGCGATAAGTGTCGCCAATGGCAGCCTGCAAATAGAAATTAGCGCGCTATCGCCCGTAGATGCGACGAACACGGATGTACTTTGGCGGGTTGATGACCCCAATTTAGCGCAGATAGACGCAAATGGTTTGCTCACAGCCTTTGCCGATGGCTCTGTGCTGGTATCGGCTCAGGCACAAGACGGCGGCGGCGCTGTGGGCAGCATAAATATAAATTTAAGCGGGCAGCCCGTATATGCACAGTCGCTTAGCATTAGTCCCGCAGGCGGTACGCCCGCGATTACCGCCAGCTGGGGCAGCCTGCAAATGCTGGCAAGCCTCAGCCCTGCGAGTGTCAGCGTTCCTGCGCTGTTTTGGTCTGTGGATGATACAAATATCGCTACCATCGACCCCAACGGTTTGCTACAGGCGCGCGGCAATGGTACGGTAATGGTAAGCGCCCGCACAAGCGAGGGCAGCAACATTGTTGCGACTTTATCGGTAAATGTCAGCAATCAGCCCATTTCTGTAAGCGCTATAGCTCTTAGCGGCGGGAGCAGCTCCATAGCTACTGCAGGCGGAAGTATACAGCTTTCTGCGCTCTTAACGCCCGCCAATGCAACAAATCCCGATTTCATTTGGGCGGTCGACAATCCCATGCTTGCAGCTATCAGCCGCGAAGGCATCATCACGGCTATCGGCAATGGCAGCACCTTTATACGCGCCTACAGCCAAGACGGTAGCGGCATTGTAGGCAGTTTTAGCCTGAATTTGAGCAACCAAATACAACCATTCACCGCCCTGCAAATACAAGGTACAGGAGGCATCAATAGCATCACTACTGCTTATGGTGTTTTGCAGATGGAGGCGCTTGTAACACCCTCTTCGGCTTCTTTTCCTGCTGTAGCTTGGTCTGTAGATAATCCGCTGCTGGCGCATATTGACGTGTTTGGCAGGCTGCGCGCCCGACGCAATGGCAGTGTTACCGTCTTTGCGCATAGTCAAGACGGCAGCCGACTGCTTGCCAGCCAGACGATAAGCATTAGCAACCAGCTTAGGCTTGTGCAAAGCATCACCCTCACCCAAAGCAGCGCAAGCATCAATACGCCTGCAGGCACTGCACAATTTGCAGCTGAAGCCCTGCCTACCTTTGCCGATAATCGGCTATTGCTTGCTTTTGTCGACAATCCCAACCTTGCTAATATCAACCGCTACGGCATGCTTACAGCCTTTGCCGATGGCGCGGTAGCAGTTCGCCATCTTAGCCAAGACGGCAGCGGTACAAGCCGCACAGACACGGTGCAGCTCACAAACCAATACAATCAACCCAGCAGCCTCCTATTAAGCAGCGCAGGCGGACAAACGCAAATAACAACTGCGCAAGGCAGTCTACAAATTAGCGCCAGCCCGCAACCCAGCGGCAGCCCCTTTTTAACTTATTATTGGACAGTATCGCCCGCAGGCGCGGCGGCGATTACCTCTTCAGGATTGCTTATAGCGCAGCAAAATGCACAGATTACCGTTACAGCGGTAGCGATGGACGGTAGCGGTGCGAGCGGGCAAATCGTATTGCAGCTGCTCAATCAACCCATTTTCGCCAATAGCCTGCTCCTTCAGTCGCAAAGCGGAGCCAATACCATCAGCACGCTCGAAGGCACGCTACAGATGCTTGCCAGCATCGCTCCCGCCAATGCCACTTATAGCAATGTCGCTTGGTCGCTAAGCAATCCCACCATAGCGCGCATCAGCCGCACGGGGCTGCTCACAGCCACAGCCAACGGCACGACCTCCGTCATAGCGCGTACACTCGACGGCACCAATCTAACCTCCTCTTTTAATGTCACCATCACGGGGCAAAACATTGGGATAAGCAGCCTAAGCATACAGGGGCAGGGCGGCATCAACAACATCGTAACATCTATGGGGCAGTTGCCCATGCAGGCAATTTTTAGCCCTGCTGCGCCCAGCAACAGCCGATTGCATTGGTCGAGTAGCAACCCCAATATCGCCACCATTAGCCGACAGGGGATTGTGCAGGCGCTGAGAGATGGCACGGTTACCATTTCTGCGCGCTCTTTAGACGGCTCTAATCTCACAGCGACACGAATAATAAATATATCCAATCAGCCTCTTTATGTGGCAAGCCTTGATATTTCTTCGCCTTCGGGGGGGAATTTTGCCCAGCCACTCGGTGCGCTCACCCTGCAAGCTGCTACCCTGCCTGCAAACGCTGCCAACGGCAGCCTGCGCTGGTGGTCGGCAAACCCATCTATTGCTTCGATTGATGCGAGTGGAATAGTTCGCGCCCGCCAAAATGGGCAAGCCCGCTTATTTGCCTCCACATTGGACGGTTCGATGTTGGTCGATTCGCTGGATATAAACATCAGCAATCAGCCCATATTTACGAGCAGCCTACAAGTCGAAAATGCAACCTTGCGCGATACGATAGATACGCCCAATGGTACACTACAGCTTAGCTTTTTGCGTATGCCTGCTATTGTTAGCAACGGGCATTTATATTGGACTGTAGATAACTCGAATGCTGCGCATATCAGCCAAACGGGCTTGCTTAGTGCCCGCTCCAATGCCGATATAGTGGTAACTTTGCGCTCCCAAGATGCTTCCAGCATTATCGACAGCCGCAGCATACATATTAGCGGGCAGAATGCGGGTAGTGCCGTATATGTGGGGGCTATTGATGTTTTCGCTACTGCCAGCGCTACACAAATCAGCACGCCCAATGGCTCGCTGCAAATGCTTGCCAATGTATTCCCCGCGAATGCCGACAACCAAAATTTGAGCTGGTCGGTCAGCGACCTACAAAAGGCAAGAATTAGCGCCAGCGGGCTGTTGACGGCGCAGGCAGATGGGACGGTAGATGTATTTGCCAGCTCGCAAGACGGCTCTAAAGTTTCGGGTATGTATCAGCTTTTACTGACTAATCAGCCCCTTTCTGTGGGGCGTTTGGCAGAGGTGGGGGCGAGTTTTGGGGCGCTTTTGTACCCCAATCCGAGTTCGGATATTTTGTATTTGCAGCTTGATGCGCCCGCCTATACGGGCACTTTGCGCCTAAGCTTATACGATGCTGGGGGGCGGGAAATCGCTCTTTCGACGGCTGCGGCAAGCCCGCAAATTGACCTTTCGCAGTGGCTAAAAATGCTGCCCAGCGGCGCATATTTTTTGCGCATAGACTGGCAGGGAGCGCAAAAAGTGCTGTCTTTTTTAAGTGAAAAGTGAAAAGTGAAAAGTGAAAAGTGAAAAGTTGTTTTTTTATGTTCCCAGCGCCCGCAAGGCGGGCGCTGCAGCGTGAGGGATAGCAGTGGAAGCCGCGCAGCGGCTGCAACGGATAGCCCGACCCCGCGACCTTTAAGCGCCTGAAAGGCGCGGGGAGCGGGGGCACGCCAAAAAAATAAAAAGTAAAAACTTAGCCCAAATTGCCAATTGCGTTTCGCAGCTCTTCTTCAAAAAGGCGAAACGCTTGCAGTTGGCGCAGGGGCGAAAAATCTTCTATATAATCGGCGACCTGCTGGCGGGCGGTAAAAAGGTTGATTGCGTGCCTACCTGTTTTTTCGCTGGCGGCGCGTAGGGCATCAAAAAGTACACTTTTAGGGTCATTAAGCTGTTCGAGTTGGCTGTATGTCGGCAAATTTAAGCTAGTTTTGCCTTGTCGCTTTCCTGCGGCTCGGCGTATGCTTTGCTCATTGATAAGCAGCCAAGCCTCCGTCATGCGCAGGGGAATTATTTTTATGGGGCGTATCACTGGGGGCATATTTGCCAACTGCCAAGCTTGGGCGATTTCTTCCGAGCGCGCTGCGTAACCTGCGTTATCTCCGTCGCGGTGGATAAACAAAAGATTGCAAGCTTCGCTCATTAGTTGCTTCGCTGTTTTTAATTTGTCTTCAATGCGCTTGCTTTCGCTTTGCAGATTTTCTAAAAACTCAAAATCCATAATTTCCGTATCCGCGATTTGCTCTATCGCCCAACGGATAATGGGGAGTAGGCATTTATCGGAGCTACCTTCAGCCAAAAGCGCGCAATATAGTTGCATAATTTTTATGGTTCTGTGGGAAAAAGAAGAGGCTGCTGGGGGTGAAGTTCTTTAATTTTTTGGCTTTTATCGGTAGTATCGCTGGGGGCTGCATTGCGTCCGTATAAATAGGTATGCAATTTTTGCCTGCTTAGAGGGATATACAAGTTTTTATCGTCTGCATTTTTCAGCTTATTGCGCCAAGAGCTTGGCTCTACGCCCAAGACTAAGCGCTGTTTGTTGCTAAGTTGCGCCATCAACAAATCCTCTGCTTGCAGTTCTTTGACTACATCAGGCGAATGGGTATTAAAAATAACCTGCCGCAGCGGGTTATCATCGTCAACGGCTAAGTTGGTGTCGCAAGCAATGCGGCGTAAAATATCTAAAATATCGGGTATTTTTTCGGGGTGGATGCCATTTTCTGGCTCTTCTAAACAGATGATGGATTGCGTTTTTTTATCCAAGAGTAGCACTGCAAGTCCTAAAAACCGCAAAGTGCCGTCAGAAAGTGCGCGGGCGGGCAGGGTGCTGCCGTCGCGCTTGCGCATAACGAGCGTGAGCAAATCGCGCTTCGTATCTTCCTCTATACTAATTTCGGTAACCCCTTCTATAAGTTTGGCGACTTCATTCGTCAGCTCTTGCAGTAAATCCGACTGCTCACCCGCCTCACGCTGCAAGCGCGCCACCGTAGCAGGTAGGTGTTTGCCGCGTTCGCTCAATCGGCTATTTCGTGTGGTGATAGTGCTATCGGATTGGCGCAAAGAAGAGGTTTCTAATTGCAGCAGCATCCAAGATGCCATTACACTTTTTACGACTGCTGCCGTAGGATGCGAGGCTTGCACGGTGGAAAGCACCGTGTAGGGCATTTTTGCGGCGATATTTTGTATTGGTGCGCCGCCTGTGCCACCTGCTAATCTTACAATACCCGATTCTGTGTACATAAATGGCTGACTGGAAGAACGCCGCCCTGTGAGCACACTTTTTCGCCATTCTTTTGAATGCGGAAATTTCAGACTCTCCGTCATATCACCTATGCTAATCGGGCGCAATTCCTCTTTTGAAATTTCGAGCGATTTTTCATCTTCGTTATATCTCAGTTCCAAGGCATAACGCACAGAAGTAATATCAGCTTTTACATCTTGCCCCAACTGCGAGATACTTTTTTGGGGAATAATCATATCGACCTCAAAGCACATTTTATTGAGGTGCTCTGTGCCTACGCGCGTGAATAAATCGCGGATATTGGTATTATCTTGCCCCTCGCTTCGCACTTTTGCGGCAGCCTCATAGATAGACATTTTGGTCAGATTGCTCAAAAACTGTAGTGCATCAAAGAGGTTGGATTTACCCGCTGCGTTTGCGCCTGCGATGCAGTTGAAAGCCGAAAAATGAGCGGTAAAATCTACCAAATTTTTGAAGCCATCGGCATAAAAGCGAGTAATCATAAGGATTATTATTTTTATTTTTATTTGTCCCGCCTTTATTGAGTGAAAAGTGAAAAGTGAAAAACATTGTACTTTATGTTTGTTTATAAATACTTGATTGTCAGTTATTTATAAAAAATACAATGCTAAAAATTTTGAAAACGTCGCCAAAAAATGTACTTTTCACTTTTCACTTTTCACTTTTAGTCCATCTCCTTGAAGGCGCGGTAGAGGTCAGCCCAATCCTTACGCGTTTTTACGACGGTTTCCAAGTATTCTTGCCAGATTTCGGTATCGGTGGTCGCGTCTTTGATGATAGCGCCGAGCATGGAGGCGGCTACATCGCGCGCGCCGAGCAGACCAGAGCCAAAATGCGCCGCCAGCGCTTGCCCGTTGTTGATAACGGAAATGGCTTCTGCGGTGCTAAGTGTGGCGGAAGGGGATTTTATTTTAGACTTGCCGTCTTCGGTTTTGCCACTGCGCAGTTCGCGGAAAATTACCACCAAACGCTGTATTTCGGCGATGGGGGCGAGTGCAGCGGGAATTTGCAGGGAGGCGGTCAGCTTGTCGACCCGCGTTTTGACGATGTTTATTTCCTCTGCGAGCGTGGCAGGCAGGGGCAGCACGACGACATTAAAGCGGCGTTTGAGCGCGCTGCTTAGGTCATTTACGCCCTTATCGCGGTCGTTGGCGGTAGCGATAACGTTAAAACCTTGCTGCGCCTGCACTTCGGCATTGAGTTCGGGAACAGGCAGTGTTTTTTCCGACAAAATCGTGATAAGCGTATCTTGCACATCGGCAGGAATGCGCGTAAGCTCCTCGATGCGGGCTATTTCGCCCTTTTCCATCGCCGTCATAATGGGCGAAGGCACCAAGGCTTCTTTGCTTGGCCCTTTGGCGAGCAGTTGGGCATAGTTCCAACCGTAGCGCATTTGCTCCTCGCTCATGCCTGCGGTGCCCTGAACTAAGCGGGTCGATTTTCCGCAGATGGCGGCGGCGAGGTGCTCGCTGACCCAAGTTTTTGCCGTGCCTGGTACGCCCATGAGCAGCAGGGCGCGGTCAGTCGCCAGCGTGGCAACGGCGGTTTCTATAAGCCTGCGCGAGCCGAAGTATTTGGGCTCTATGGTAGTGCCGTCCGCCATAGTACCCCCCAAAAGATATTGAACAACCGCTTGGGGCGAAAGCAGCCAATTCGGCGGCTTCGGAAGGGTATCGTTGGCGCGAAGATAGTCCAACTCTATCGCATAGAGTTGCTCGGCGTGTGGGCGTAAAGCCTGCATGGTCTGTTTATATTTTTGGTTTAAGGGCGCTCCAGTACGATTTCTTGGGTTTCGCCGCCGCTGCTAAAGCTAAGCGTTTGCGTTTTTTTCTCGCTAAGGATAGTCCCCTCGATGTCTTCCAAATCGAGCGCGATGAAGTCAATGCTAAATTGGTCGCCACTGTCGCCGATGCTGAATTTAAAATCTACAGTGGTGCTGGCATTGAGCTGGACGCTACCATCGCAATAATCGAATTCTTTAGAGTCGCAACCCTTGAAATCGAAGCGCATTTCGGCGAAATCTGCTGCAGGGAGCGCCTGCCCGTTTACGCTATAGCTAACAACTATCCATTCGCCGTCGAGTCGGTTGATGGTGCGCTGCTCATCTTTGACGCAGGCAGCAAAAAAGAGCAGAAAAAAAGAAAGAAGTAGAAAGCGCATATAGTTACGAGTTACGAGTTACGAATGACGTGCATAAGCCATTGATAATCAGGCATATTTGCAAAATTTTCGCTTTTTTTTGGGCGTGCCGCCGCGCACCTTCGCGCCGCAAAGGGCGGCGCGAGGGCAGACCCATGGGTCTGCCCCTACGGGTGCGCGCCGTCGGGCTATCCGAGCCGTAGCATGCTACGGCTCTACTATCCCTCACGCAATTTTGCAAAAAAAAGAACTTTATCCAAAAGTAGGGCAAAACTAAGAAATTTTCCCTATCTTTTCAAATTCGTCATTATTAGAGGTCATTCGTCATTCTAAATGGGTTTTGCTTTTTTGTTTTTTGCGGGTTTGGCTGTGTTGGTAGCGCTCTTGTATGCGCTGCTGATAGGCTTTTGCGTATCGGCATGGCAGGCGCAGATAGCCGAAGAAGGGGGCGCAGGCAGCCTGCGCGAGTCAGCGGAGGAGTTGCCGACGGCGAGTATCGTCGTAGTGGGTAGAAACGAGGCAAAAAATATAGATAGTCTATTGAAATGCCTGCTTGCACAGGATTATGCCAGCGACAAATACGAAATAATTTACGTCGATGACCATAGCGAGGACGAGAGTATAGAGGTTTTGCGGGCTTGGGCGGCGCGTTTGCACAGCTCCAAATTGCCGCAGCCGCGTTTTTCCTTGCTGCGTTTGGGCGACTATTTGCAGGCAATCGGCGAGCGGCGGGAGGACTTGATAGCCTTCAAAAAAAGGGCTATAGAATATGCTGTACAGCGCGCCAAAGGCTCATGGATAGTGAGTACAGATGCGGATTGCGAGATGGGTGCGGGCTGGCTTCGGGGTTTGTTGGCGGGGGCTGTATCGAGTGGGGGGCGTATCCGCTTGGGTTCGGTGATTTTTGAGGAGGGCGAAAATTTGGGTGCTGGAGGCTGGTTTTTGCGTCGTTTTCAGCAGCTCGATTTATTGGGTATGATGTTGATAACCTGCGTAGGTTTGCGGCGGGGTATGCAGCTTGCCAATGGAGCGAATTGGGCGTATTTGCGCAGGGACTTTGCCGCTGTGGGCGGATTTGCGGGCATTGACGCACAGGCTTCGGGCGATGATATGCTACTGCTACATAAGATACAAGCACATCTAAACCAAAATGAAGCAAGTGCGCCCGCAGCCGCAGCGCTGCAGTTTGTTGTCGCTACGCAGGCGGCAGTGAGTACCGCTTTAGCGGGCACTTGGGGGGCGCTATGGCAGCAGCGTATGCGCTGGGCGAGCAAATCCGCCGCCTATACGCAGTATAAAATAAAAGCGATTTTGCTGCTGGTCGGCTTATTTTCGGTTTTACTATTGCTAACGCCGTTCTTATGTGTATTTTTGCAAAGCAATCAAATGTATTTGCTCACTGCCTTCCTCTGGGTGCTGAAAGCCGTAGCTGATTGGCATTTGTTAAATACTGCTGCTGCTCACTATCAGCGCCGCCGCTGGCTCTGGGCTTTCTTCCCTTCCTTGCTTTTGCACGTTGTATACATCGTATCTGCTGGGCTGCTTGCCTTCCTTGCCAAAAAACGCGGCTATACATGGAAAGGGAGAAAAGTCAGGTGAATGACGAATGACGAATGACGAATTTCGCGCATAAGCCATTGATAATTAAGAACGTACATTCGTCGTTCGTCATTCGCTATTCAAGGCGCGGCTTGCCGCGCCGCGCGTGAGGGATAGCAGTGGAAGCGCCAGCTCCCCCCTTTCAAGGGGGGGGGGCGCTGCAACGGATAGCCCGACCTTGCGACCTTTAAGCGCCGCAGGCGCGGGGAGCAAGGGCACGCCATAGTTACGAATTACGAATTACGAGTTACGATTATGTTTTGTGTTTGGGTTGTATTCAGCTACCATGCCGCTTATCGGCAGCAGTGATAGTAAGTACAATCCGTAACTCGTAACTAACACAGCATTATGAAAAACGCGCAACTGATAGCCACGCGGATTTTTTATGCCTTCCCGCTGCAACTGCTCCTGTTGCATCTGCGGTCGAATTTTCTATTGCTGCTGCTTTGGGTCTTGATGATGTCGACGATTGGGGGCGGATTTGGCAATTCGATGGGCTTTAATTATCTGTTTTTAGACCCCGAATACTTGGGGGAGGTGAGTTTTGTGGGTTTTTACCTAATAGGCTTGGCGTTTGGGATATTTTTGATTTCTTGGAATACGACGACCTACATTTTATCGAGCTATAGGTTTCCTTTTTTGGCGACTCTACACCGTCCTTTTGGCAAATACAGCCTCAATAACTTCCTGATTCCCAGCTTTTTCGTTGCTTACTATATGACGGAGATGGTGCGTTTTCAGTGGTTCAACGAGTTTGCGAGCGTGGAACGGATTGTATCATATTGCGCGGGCTTCGTGTCGGGCTTGACGACTATTTTGGTTTTTAGCGTGCTGTATTTTCATTTTACCAATAAGGACATGGCGACGATGCGGCGGCAGCAGCAGCAGCGGCTGAAAATATCGGAGGCGATAACGGCGCTGGTCGTGCGCAATCGGCATACCGACCGACAGCGCGAGCAGCAAGCAAACCCGTACCGAAATGCCATACGCGTAGACCTTTTCCTCAACGAATGGCTGCGCCCGCGACTCGTGCGCAGCGTAAAACATTACGATTTTCAGGCATTAGAGAAGGTCTTTAAGCAAAACCATCTTAACGCCTTGATCATACAGAGCCTTAGCATCGTAACGCTGATACTGATGAGCGCGCTGGTCGAAAATCCTTATTGTCGCATACCTGCGGCGGCAAGCGCGATGGTGCTTTTTTCCGTCATGGCGACGGGCATTGGCGCTTTGACCTACTGGCTCCAAGAGTGGCGAACCATCGCTATTATCCTCATGCTTGCCGTAGCCGACAAGGTGATTAGCATGAATTGGATAAGCCATGAAAATCGGGTTTTGGGTCTCAATTATGCCCCCGCCCCCGTAACTTATGACTACAAAACCGTAGAAAAAATCGTAGAAGACAACTACAAAAAGGACGTACAAAGCACGGAGCAGATTTTGCGCAACTGGCGGGCAAAGTTTCCTGCCAATTCGCCCCCGCCTTTGATTATCATCTGCGCCAGCGGCGGCGGTCTGCGCGCCAGCCTTTGGGGGTTTACGGTTTTGCGCGAATTGGATAAATTGCTGGACGGGAAGCTCCTAAAACATACCGTTTTGATGACGGGCGCATCGGGCGGAATGTTGGGCACGAGCTACTACAGGGAGCTCTATCATCAGAAATTGCAGGGCAAAGACATAGATCTCTTCGCCAACGAATACCCCGAAAACGTGGGGAAAGACCTTGCCAATTCGCTCACCTTTACCCTTGTCGTCAACGATGTATTCTTGCCTTGGGTCAATCGGCAAGTGAATGGATACACCTACAAACAAGATAGAGGCTATATTTTCGAGCAGCAACTCATAGAAAACTACGGCGGTTTGCTGGATAAAAGCCTGCAATACTATGCCGAACCAGAGGCAAGCGGGCGGATACCGATGATGATGCTCACACCCGTCATCATCAACGATGCGCGCTTTTTGGTCATGTCGCCCCAAAAGGTCAGCTACATGATGCGCCCGCCCCATAATATGGAGGGCGAAGAGCCTTTTGCGGAGATAGATGCGATAGATTTCGGCGCGCTCTTCGCCGAGCATAATCCGTACAATACGCGCTTTGCCAGCGCCCTGCGCATGAGCGCCACCTACCCGTATGTGCTGCCCAGCGCACACCTGCCCACCGACCCCGTCGTGGAGGTCATGGACGCAGGTTTCCGCGACAACTACGGACTTAGCAACGCCAGCCGCTTTTTGTCCGTCTTTCGGGACTGGATTTTGCGCAGCACCCGCGATGTTATCATCATCGAAATACGCGGCTCGGAAAAAACTTACGACATACCACGCGGGCAACCCAAAGGTTTGGGCAGCTATTTTACCGTGTTTAGCTCCATCACGGACATCGACAATATGCAGGATTTTCACCACGACAATTACATGAGCTTCCTCAAATCCAAATTTGGAGAAGACCGCCTGCATATCGTGCGCTTCACCTACAAAAACAATCTGATAGAGCGCCGCGTGCCGCTAAGCCTGCACCTCACCCGCCGCGAGCGCATCGACGTACAAAACGCCATCTATCAAGAAGAAAATCAAGCCGCTCTGCGCTATGCCAAAAAATTGATACAAATGCCCAATTTTACCGCTACCAAGCTCCAGCCCATCGCGCCCACAAGCCCAGATAGTTTGACTGTACCCATAGATACCCTCCATGAATGACGAATGACGAATGACGAGTTACGAGTTACGATTGCACATAAGCCGCCGATAACCAAATATATACACAAAGCACCATCGTAATTCGTAATTCGTCATTCAAAAAGGGCGTGTCGGCGCTCCCCGCCGCTAACGCGGCTTAAAGGTCGCGCCGTCGGGCTATCCGTTGCAGCGCCCCCCCCCGCGCCTATGGCGCTTCCCCCCTTGAAAGGGGGGAGCTGGCGCTTCCACTGCTATGCGCTTCGCGTTCACTTCGTGTTCCTCACGCAAAAAACATTAAAGCTGAACCTGAATTTTAGCACAGCTACATGAATACTTGATACCAGCGCCGCGACAGCGGCGCAGTACCTAAACACAAAGCACCATCATAACTCCATGTTTGCGTCTGTATTGCGTACTTTTCGCCGCGCCACTACTGTACAGCAGCTACAGGAGGCATATTTCGAGCAGCTGCATCATACGGGTTGGCTCTCAGTCTTTCGCTTGTATGCGAGCGAAGAGCAGCGTAGATGGGATATCCGCGCCGAATTTTCGCTGCCCGATAGCCCCAAAACTGGCATAAAGCAGCAAGAAGCGCATTATGCTACCCCCGCCCATGCACCCAATAAGCTAAAAATTGTGTGGAAACCCACAGAATTAGGCGCGCAGCATATGCGGCAACTGCGGCGCTTGCATCGATATTTTGCCGATTTGTATTTTTCGCTGCAAGCGGCACAGTCCCTACGGTACTATAAATCCGAGTCCGAGCGCTACGAAAAGCTCTTAGATTCGATTTCCGAAGGTATCGCCATCTCCGACCTCAATGGCAATATCTTCTATGCCAATCGAGCCGTGCGCGAAATCACAGGCTTAGCGCTTGTGGGGCTAAATATGCGCAGTCTGTACCTGCAACAGATGAGCGAAAGCGACCGCGCTGTCATGCAAAACAATCTAAAAGCCCGCGCAAAGGGCGAGAGTACCAGCTATAATGTCAGTATCAATAGCCCCAGAGGCGAAAAAAATCTCACCGTGCGCGGCGTGCCCCTATTCGCCCAGGATATGGTAACGCCCGTCGCTACTCTCGCCGTCATACGCGACATCACCGAAGAGCAGCGAACGCAAAAAGCCTTAGAGCAAAGCAAACAAGCCGCCGAAAAAGCCCAAGCCGCTGAAAGACAGTTCCTCACCCAGATGAGCCACGAAATCCGCACGCCTATCAACGCCGTCGTCGGTATGACGCATCTACTACTACAAACCCAACCCAGCTCCCAGCAACTCGAATACCTCAAAGCCATCAAATTCGCTACCGAGTCGCTCACCAATATCATCTCCAACGTACTCGACCTCTCGAAAATCGAAGCGGGCGAACTAAGCCTCGATAGCCAAATTTTTTCCCTTGCCAAGCTCGTCTTTAGCCTGCAACATTTTTTTCAGCATCAGGTGCGGCACAAATCCGTGCTGGTCGTCGCCTGCGTCGACCCCGCTATACAATATCAGCTCATCGGCGATGCCACCCGACTCAATCAAATCCTCGCCAACCTCCTAAGCAATGCCTGCAAATTTACCCACAAAGGCAGTATCGGTATACTCGTAGATCTCAAAAAACAGGAAAACGACCAATATATCCTGCATATAGAGGTACGCGACACAGGCATCGGCATAGAAGAGGCGCATCAAGCGCACATTTTCCAAAATTTCAAGCAAGCACACGCACACACGCATCGGGAATTTGGCGGCACAGGCTTGGGGCTACCCATTGTCAAACATTTGGTGGAGATGCAAAAAGGTAGCATTCGCTTAGAAAGCCAAATAAACAAAGGCAGCAACTTTCATATAGAATTGCCGTTCTTTATTTCTGAGCTTCCCGAATACAGCATTCCAGATTTGCTAACCCCCGCTACCCTCTCGCCCAATCCCAGCCCCAGCAATAGCATCAGCATCCAACCCTTACACAATTTGCGCGTGCTCGTAGCCGAAGATAATGCCCTCAATCAAAAGCTCATGCTCCGACTGCTCGAAGGCTGGCAAATCCAAGCCGACTTCGTCGAAAACGGAGAAGATGCCCTGCTCTATCTACAAAATCATGTCTGCGACATCGTGCTAATGGATGTGCATATGCCCCGACTCGATGGCTGCGAAGCCACCCGCCGCCTGCGCCGACAAACCGACAACCCCAATAACGCCGTACCCGTAGTCGCACTCACTGCCGCCGCGCTCTTAGACGAAAAAAAACGCGCCTTCGAATCGGGTATGACGGAGTTTATCACCAAACCCTTTGTACCCGAACAGCTTTTGTTGATCCTACAAAAGTACGCCCAACATCGCAATCCCAATCTTAACCCCGTCCCCAATCTGCCGATGATTTTTGAACTGGATTATCTGCGCCAGTTGAGCAACGACGACCAGCAATTTATACGCGAGATACTGCAAAGTTTCTTAGACGATAATCCCCAAGATTTGAACGAGCTGCTACAAGCCGCCCAACATCAGCAGGTGCTGCAAACGAGCGAACTTTTGCACAAACAGCAATCCACCTATGCGCTCGTAGGGCTAAAAAGCATCGCCCAGCTCGCCCGCGACTTAGAGCAGCAACTAAAAAGACAAGCACAAATCAGCAGCGAGCAGCAGCGACAGATACAATACCTCGTCCAACACACGCAACAACACTATCCGCTTATAGCGGCTTGGCTCGGAGGAAGTGAAAAGTGAAAAGTGAAAAGTGAAAAGTGAAAAGTGAAAAGTGAAAAGT
>CAYXSA010000060.1:0-24574 GCA_964467315.1 uncultured Saprospiraceae bacterium
ACAGCTGCCGACGCATAGTGCGCCAAATTGGCGTGGTCGTGGTAGCGCAGCATCGATTCGGGCGCGCCCAACTTTTGATGCCATTTCATGCGCTCCGCCTTCCAGTACTCGTAAAATTGGGCATCGGTATTGGGGCGTATAAAAAACTGCATCTCCATTTGCTCAAATTCGCGCATGCGGAAGATAAACTGCCGCGCTACGATTTCGTTACGAAACGCCTTGCCGATTTGCGCGATGCCAAAAGGCACTTTCTGCCGCATCGTATTAACGACGTTCAGGAAATTGACAAAAATGCCTTGAGCGGTTTCGGGGCGCAGATACAAAACGTCGTCGCTCGTAGCGCCGCCGCCTTGAGTGGAGAACATGAGATTGAATTGGCGCACTTCTGTCCAATTGCGCGAGCCGCTCACCTCGCAAGGGATTTCGAGGTCTTCGATGAGGGTTTTCAGGTCTGTGAGGTCGCCCGATTTTAGGGCGGCGTTCATGCGGTCTGTGGCGGCGGTGATTTTTTGCCGATACTCCACCACGCGCGGATTGGTTTGGCGGAAAAGGTCGGCATCAAATTGCTCGCCGAAGCGTTTGGCGGCTTTGGCGACTTCCTTTTCGATTTTGTCCTCAATTTTGGCGAGTGCGCCCTCAATCAATTGGTCGGCGCGATAGCGTTTTTTCGAGTCTTTATTATCGACCAGCGGGTCGTTGAATGCGTCTACGTGCCCTGAGGCTTTCCAGATTTTGGGGTGCATGAATATGGCGGAGTCGATGCCTACTATGTTTTCGTGCATCTGCACCATCGATTTCCACCAGTATTCTTTGAGGTTATTTTTGAGCAGTACGCCATTGGGGGCATAGTCGTACACGGCGCTAAGTCCGTCGTATAGCTCGCTCGACTGATATACGAAGCCGCATTCTTTGCAGTGGGCGACGAGCTTTTCAAACAATTTTTCTACTGACACGAGGGAGTTACGAGTTATGAGTTATTGCAAATTCGTGTTCTTGTTTATCGCGGCAAAGATAAAAGGAAATTGCGGGATAGCAAGCGTAGCGAGCTATCAATTGCGAAAACGCAGTTAACGCGAAGCGAATTGAAAGCGCGTAAAATAACACTTTTTGCTACGCGTTCACTTCGTATTCATTTTTCACTTTTTTGGGCGGGTCGGCGCTCCTTAAAGGTCGCGCCGTCGGGCTATGCAGGGCGAGCACAAGGCTCGCCCCTACTATCCCTCCCGCAAAAAACGGTGCGCCGCCCGCAAAGGGCGGGCAGCGCAGATGATTGTTTTTTATGATACAGCCAGCGCAAGCCGCCCCTTTCGCTCCCTTTGGTCGCGTCTACTTCGTGGTGGCGGCTTTGCAAGTTCCGCGTGAAGAACACGAAGTGAACGCGACTGCGAAGCAGCCGCGAAGCGCACCGCATAGCAGTGTAGGGGCAGCTCTTGTGGCTGCCCCACAGCGCATAGCAGGGGCACGCCCAAAAAAAACTAAGGGACTAATACAAGGCGGAAGCCATTGTCCTTAGACTCGAACGCGGGGTCGAGGCTGCCGCGAAACGCTACGCGGCAGCGCCTCGCCGTGTAGATCCAACCACCACCACGCAAGACCCTCCTGTAGCCGCTGCTTGGTCCGCGCGGATTAGACACGGAAGAGTTGGCGTAGTAATTTCCGTCATACCAATCCGCACACCATTCCCAAACATTGCCCGACATATCGTGTATGCCCAATTCGTTGGCGAGCTTGCCGCCCACGGGGCTGGTTTTACTGCTGCTGTTATCTTCATATACCGCTACATCACGTACAGTATTGCTGCCTGCGTACTTATAGCCTTTGCTTTTATTGCCCCCGCGTGCGGCGTATTCCCATTCGGCTTCGGTGGGTAGGCGGTAGGTTTTACCTGTTTGTTGATTGAGCTTCCGTATGAAATCCTGTATATCATCCCAGCTTACTTGCTCTACGGGGCATTGGTCGCAATTATTAAAATACGAAGGATTGGTACCCATCACCGCTTTCCATTGGGCTTGGGTTACTTCGTATTTGCCTATATAGAAATTGCTTAGGCTTACCGTATGGGCTGGTTTTTCGTTATCATAGCAATCGCTGCCCTGCTCGCTGGTGCAGCCCATCGTAAAGCTGCCGCCTTCTACATAAAGCATGGCTATATTCGCACCGAAGGCGGTTTCTGTTAGGGTGGCGGGCTTTTTCGCGGCTGCGAGCCGTTTGGCTTCGGCGGCTTTGCGTTCGTCTTCGAGACGTTTGGCTTGTTTGGCTTCGGTGGCTTTGCGTTCGTCTGCGAGACGTTTGGCTTGTTTGGCTGCGGCGGCTTTGCGTTCGTCTGCGAGACGTTTGGCTTGTTTGGCTGCGGCGGCTTTGCGTTCTTCATCTTTTATAGGGTCTGGTCGTTGAGCTGCTGCCGTACCCATAAAAGCAGTGCAGAAGACCAATACCAGTACATATAGTTTTTTCATGTAGTCTGTTTTTTTTTGGTGTATAGGAAGACATAGCATAAGCATATAGGCAGAAACGCTACATGCTTTCAAATAATTTTGGAATAATCATATCATGGCGGGTGATTGCGGGTCAAGCCCGCAATGACGTTCTCGCAATGACGTTTTCGCCATGACTGCGTGAGGGATAGTAGGGGCGAGCCTTGTGCTCGCCCTGCATAGCCCGACCCTGCGACCCGTAGAGCCGTGATGTATCACGGCTCCGCCGCCTTTGCGGCGGGGAGCAGGGGCACGCCCCAAAAAATGATAAATTACGATTGCGTAGCAACCGCGTAGCGCATTACGATTGTGTTTTGCGCGAATGCTTATGCGTAAAATTCGCCTCGAGATTAAGCTCGTTTTCGTCATTTGTCATTTGTCATTCGCAATTAAAACCCTATCTTGCGCCCGAAAATTTTGTTTTTACACATATCTGCCTAATTTTAATTATGTCTATAGCTACAACACTCGCCGACACCGACGAGGCGCTGCAACTTATACGCGATAGCGCTCGCACCTTCGCCGAAAAGCATATCCGCCCCAGCCTGATGGAATGGGACGAGGCACAACATTTTCCCGTAGAGCTTTTCCGCCAGATGGGCGAGCAAGGTTTTTTGGGCGTGCTCGTGCCCGAAGCCTATGGCGGCTCTGGTCTTGGCTATCAAGAATACATCACTGTCATCGAAGAAATCGCCAAAGTTTGCGGCTCTATCGGTCTATCAGTAGCGGCGCATAACTCTCTGGGTACGAACCATATATTGATGTTCGGCACAGAGGAGCAAAAGCAAAAATACCTGCCCAAACTCGCCACTGGGCAACATATTGCCTTTTGGGGACTGACGGAAGCCAACACGGGCAGCGATGCGATGCGTATGCAATGCACCGCCACCAAAGACGGCGATTATTACATACTCAATGGCACAAAAAATTGGATTACACACGGGCGCACAGGCGATGTAGGCGTGGTGATTGTGCGCACGGGCGAATTGCTCGACTCGCATGGTATGTCGGCATTTGTCATCGAGCGCGGTATGCAGGGCTTTAGCGGCGGCAAAAAAGAAAATAAACTCGGTATGCGCGCCAGCGAAACCGCCGAACTCATCTTCGACGGCTGCCGCGTACACAAATCTCAACTTTTAGGAAACGAGGGCGAAGGCTTCATACAAGCTATGAAAATCCTCGACGGCGGACGCATCTCCATCGCCGCCCTTTCTTTGGGCATCGCCAAAGGCGCTTACGAAGCCTCCCTAAAGTACGCCCAAGAACGCCAACAATTCGGGCAAGCTATCGCTAAGTTTCAAGCTATTTCCTTCAAACTCGCCGATATGGCGACCAAAATCGAAGCCTCCGAGCTGCTCACCCGCCAAGCAGGCGCACTCAAAGACGCAGGCAAAAAAGTTACCCGCGAATCCGCTATGGCGAAGTATTTCGCCTCCGAAACCTGTGTAGAAGTCGCTACCGATGGTATCCAAATCTTCGGCGGCTACGGCTATACGAAAGATTTTCCCGTAGAGAAATTTTTCCGCGACTCCAAACTCTGCACCATCGGCGAAGGCACTTCCGAAATACAAAAACTCGTCATCTCCCGCGAACTGCTGAAAAAGTGAAAAGCGTTTTTAAGTGAAAAGTGAAAAGTGAAAAGTGATTACGCTGTAACCGCGTAGGGCAAAGTGAAAACGTAGCGAATGACTAATAGTACTTGCTACCACTGCCGCCGCAAGGCGGCATAATACCTATACACAAAGCACAACTTGTACACAAAGCACGATGTTTTCACTTTTCACTTACTTCGCCCTCAAAGACATAGACCGCTCCGCCCGTCAGCCAAACCTTTTCAAAACCTGTGGCAGTAGGCAAAAAATCGACCATTAGCAAGCCGCCTTCTGTACGAATGTGCAGGGGCGGTTTTGCTTTTTGGCGCAGGTACTGTACTATTGCTACTGCTGTTGCGCCTGTGCCGCAGGCGTATGTCAAATCTTCTACGCCGCGCTCATAGGTGCATAAATCGAGCTGGGTAGTGCTGCGGCTTTGGACGAAATTTACGTTGATGCCATTGGGGGTAAAATCGGCGCTGTAGCGTATGTTCTGCCCTGCCGTTTTCGCATCAAAATTTTCCAGACTTGGTACGAATGTTACATAATGCGGCGAACCCGTATTCAGGACATAAGCGCCTTCTTCGCGCAAAACTATCTCGCTTAGCTGAAGGTCTTGCATCTGTAGGGCTACCGTTTCGCCGTCGATAATGCGCGCCCGATGCTCGCCGTCGATGGCGATAAAATGCCAATCTTCGCCCGCTTTGCTCAAGCCCAATCTGTCCGCGAAAGCCACTATACAGCGCCCACCATTGCCGCACATGGAGCTTTCTCGCCCGTCGGCATTAAAATAAACCATGCGAAAATCGTAGCCTTTCGCCTCTTGCAAAAGCATCAGCCCATCTGCGCCAATGCCAAAACGGCGATGGCAAAGCCGAGCGATGCGCTCCGTATCCGCTTGAAAATCGCCCGCACGGTCATCGACAAGGATAAAATCATTGCCCGCGCCCTGATATTTGTAAAATTGTAAAGGCATTTTTGATGCTGTTTTTTTTTGCAGGCTGCTTTATTAAAAAATGCGTGAGGGATAGGAGCGTAGGCGCACTTGTGCGCCGCAGCGTATAGCCCGACCGCCGCGCCTTTTCAGCGCGGCGGGCACGCCCAAAAAAAACTACTTTTTCTTCCGAGCGCGAAAGTAATAAAAGCCCCCGACGGCTATAAGTACGACCCCAACGGCGCGCCCGTAGTACCACCAAGCGCGATTGGGCTGCGGCGCAGGCGCTTGCGCGAGGAGCGAGGGAGCAAAAAGCAGCAAAAAAAGGACAAAAATAAGGTAGCGCATCGGCTCTATTTTGGAGCGTTTTGGGCAAGCGCAGCGCGCAGGGATTTTACGGTTTCCTCCAAACCTGTGCGGAAATCAAAGAGCGGATTATAGCCCAAGAGCCTGCGCGCTTTGTCGATATTTGCCTGCGAATCTTGCACATCGCCCGCACGCGGAGCGCGGAAAATGGGCGCGAGATGCTGCGTTTGGGTGATTTCTTGTATGATGCTGTGCAATTCTACAAGCGAATAACGCCCGCCACAGCCCACGTTATAGACCTGATTGAGCGCCTCCGTATTTTGGCTGAAAAGGGCGCGTATATTGATTTGCACGACGTTTTCGATGTAAGTAAAATCGCGGGTTTGCTGCCCTCTGTCGTTGATATACGCCTGCTCGCCTTGCAGGGCGGCGGCTATAAAGAGCGGAATCACAGCCGCATACGCACCCTCTGGGCTTTGGCGCTGACCGAAAACGTTGAAATAGCGAAAACCAATGAAATCAATGCCGTAAAGCGTGTGGAAATTTTGCGCCAAAATCTCATTTGTCCACTTGCTGATGGCATAAGGCGAAAGCGGCTTGCCGATGCGCTCCTCTATCTTTGGTAGATTGGGCTCATCGCCATAAACGGAGGAAGAGGAAGCATAAACGAAGCGCTTAATGCCCTTTTCGCGGGCGGCAACCGCCATATTTACGAAACCGTCTACATTGGCGCGCATCGTAACTTGGGGCTCTTTCACCGAGCGCGGCACAGAACCTAAGGCAGCCTGATGGCAAATCAAATCCATACCCTCGCAGGCGCGCAGGCAGTCCTCCAACTCGCTAATATCGCCCTGCAAGAACTCAAATCTATCGGGGTATTGCTGCAAAAAAGGGGCGATATTGCTAAGAAAGCCCGTCTGTAGATTGTCCAAAACCCGCACGCGCCGAGCGCCGTGCAGGAGCAGATATTCGCATATATTCGAGCCGATAAAGCCCGCGCCGCCCGTAACGAGGACGGCAGTATCCGCCAATTTGTCGGCGGCATCGTGGTAAGAGTGAGCAAACATAAGCGCAAAGATATTGTTTTTTGGGCAACAAACTTCGCGTATATTTGTCTTCTTTTCTTACAACCTATACTAAAATCCTTCTTCCTCCAAATGGCTACAGAGCAACTTAGCTGCAATGCCTGCGGCGCGGCGCTTGAGGTGCAACCCGCTACACAATACACAAGCTGCGCGGCTTGTGATGCACAACTGGAAATCCTGCGTAGTGGCGCTGCTATTTATAGCTTGGTGCAGCGCAGCCAGCCCCCCCAATCCCCAAAACAGCAATCAGACCCCCAAAAAGAGTTGGATTTGTTGGACAAAGCATGGCAAGGGAATCTACACAAATACCAATATAAAAACCGATACGGGCAAATAGTTTCGCCTGCCGCAAGCATATATATGGGGCTCGTAGCCTTAGTCGTAAGCATTGTGATTGCCGTTTCCGCTTGGCAAAAAGCTGCTTCTTTCTCATTTATGGCGATTTGTATGCTCTTGATGGCGCTTTTGATTTGGAATACGATTAGCCAGCATTACAAACAAAGGGCATACGCCGAAGCAAAACAGAGATACGAATCCCAGCGCGCCGCTTTGGTGTACAAGATGAGCCAACAAGCCCGTAAATAGGGGCTGCTTGGCAGGAAAATACCCATTTGCGATAAGCAAAAAACGAGATTTTTGCTTAATTTAAGTGGCGTTTTTTTGGCGTGCCGCCGCGCCACGCCTGCCGCAAAGGGCGGCAGGCGGAGCCGTAGCATACTACGGCTCTACTGGCGCGCCGTCGGGCTATCCATTGCGAGCCGTGATGAATCACGGCTCTACATTCCTATCCCTCACGCATACCAACAGCGAAGGCTGCAGCCGCTAAATAAAAAATAATCTTGCCCAGTCCTATAATTCGTCATTCGTCATTCGTCATTCGTCATTCGTAATTTGTAACTTTGCGCCCTTAATCTATACAGATACCATGCAAAATAAGCCATACAGAACACATAATTGCGCCGCATTGCGCGCAAGCGACACAGGCAGCCGCGTAGAACTCGCAGGCTGGGTACGCGACATTCGCAAGATTTCCAATAAATTTATGTTCATCGCCCTGCGCGACCACTACGGCATTACGCAGTTGGTTTTTGAGGCAGACCGCGATGCAGCCTTATTCGAGCAAGCACAACAGCTTAGCCCCGAAAGCGTCATTTTTGTCAGTGGTACGGTTATCTCGCGCGGCAAGGATGTAAACAAAAATATGCCCACAGGCGAGATAGAAGTCGTCGCCGAAACCCTCGTTATAGACAATCACGTAAAAGAATTGCCCTTCTCGCCCGAAGATAAAATCCTACCTTCGGAAGACCTGCGGCTAAAATATCGCTTCATCGACCTGCGCCGCGAAAAACTGCACAATAATATATTGCTGCGCTTCCGCACCATGCAGGCGCTGCGCAATCATCTCGCTTCGCGCGGCTTTATCGAATTTCAAACGCCCATACTGACTGCCTCCTCGCCCGAAGGGGCAAGGGATTTTGTAGTGCCCTCGCGCCTGCACCCAGGCAAGTTTTATGCGCTGCCCCAAGCGCCGCAACAGTATAAGCAACTGCTTATGTGTTCGGGCTTCGATAAATACTTCCAGATAGCGCCCTGCTTTAGAGATGAGAACGCCCGCGCTGACCGCTCTCCAGGCGAGTTCTATCAATTGGATATGGAAATGGCATTCATCACTCAAGACGAGCTTTTTGCCGAATTGGAATTGATGTACGAAACCATCATACCGCAGGTCTGCCCGCACAAACGCATCATGCAGTTGCCTTTCCCGCACATCAAGTACCGCGATTCTATGGATTGGTACGGCAATGATAAGCCCGATATTCGCTTCGATATGCGTATGCACAATGTCAGCGCCTTTTTCAAGGGCAGCCAGCTCGCAGCCTATGCCAATGCCGAATGCGTGAAACTGATTGTAGTGCCTGCCACAGCCGACAAATCCAATAAATTTTTCAAGGATGCAGAAGCCGCCGCCAAAGAATTGGGCGCGGGCGGCTTGGGTTATGTTACCTACAAAGCAGAAGAAACCAAAGGCTCTATTTCCAAGTTTTTTACAGCGGAGGAGCTGAACGCACTCGCTGCGCAGGTCGGCGCAAAGACAGGCGATAGCATCCTGCTTTGTGCGGGCTCCTATGCGACTTGTACCAATGTGCTGGGAAAACTGCGGGTAAAACTCGCCCAAGAATTGGATTTGCTGGATAAAGACCTATTGGCGTTCTGCTGGATAGTAGACTTCCCCATGTACGAATGGAACGAAGAAGACGGCAAAGTCGATTTTTGCCACAATCCTTTCTCTATGCCGCAAGGCGGTATGGAGATACTCCAAAGCGCCAAAACGACTGAAGAAATCCTCGACATCGTTGCCTATCAATATGATATAGTTTGCAATGGTATTGAGTTTTCGTCTGGTGCGATACGCAACCACCGCCCCGAAGTCATGTACAAAGCCTTTGAAATCGCAGGCTATACGAAAGAAGATGTAGACGCAAAATTTGGGCACATGATAGCGGCATTTAAGTATGGAGCGCCACCGCATGGCGGCATTGCCCCAGGTCTTGACCGCATGGTGATGGTTTTCGCCGATGAGCCGAATATACGCGAAATCATCGCCTTCCCGATGAATCAGAAGGCACAAGACCCGATGACGGGTTCGCCGACCACCATCACCCAAAAACAGCTCGATGAACTGAATTTGGTTTTACGCGAGGTACAAAAGGCTGACTAAGCAACGCGTGAGGGATAGCAGTGTAGAGCCGTAGCATGCTACGGCTCGCAACGGATAGCCCGACCCCGCGCCAACGGCGCGGGGGCACGCCCAAAAAAATAAAGATTAACCCAGCACAAAGGCAATTTTGGAAGCGGAAAACGAAGAAATTTTATACGGTTATCACCGCCCCGTGATGCTGGAGGAGTGCATACATGCGCTCGACATTCAGCCCGATGGCGTGTATGTGGATTTGACCTTTGGCGGCGGCGGGCACTCGCGCGCGATACTGCAGCGCCTCTCCTCAAAGGGGCGTTTGATTGCCTTCGACCAAGATGCCGACGCGGCGGCGAATGCGCTCGATGATGCGCGTTTTGAGCTGCTGCCCTATAATTTTCGCTTCCTGACGAACGGTCTGCGTTTGGCGGGAGTGGAAAAAGTGGACGGTATTTTGGCGGATTTGGGCGTTTCTTCCTTTCAATTTGATACGGCGGAAAGGGGCTTTTCGTATAGATTTGATGCGCCTTTGGATATGCGTATGAGTCAGTCGGGCACGCGCACAGCCGCCGATATTTTGCGAACTTACAACGCGGAAGAGCTGCAAAATATGTTCAGCTCCTTGGGCGAGCTGCGCAATGCGCGCACCCTGGCGCAGGCTATCGTACAGGCGCGACAGCGCAAAGCTATAAGCACGACGCAGGAGTTTTTAGCGCTGCTCGAAAGGCTGGTGATGGGTAAAAAATTCCGCTACTTGGGGCAGGTTTTTCAGGCTTTGCGCATGGAAGTCAACGAGGAAATCGCCGCCTTGCAAGAGATGCTACAGCAGACGACAAAGGCGCTGCGCGCAGGCGGACGCTTGGCAGTGATAACCTTTCATTCTATCGAGGATAGATTGGTGAAAAACTGGATAAAAAACGGCAATTTTATGGCAGAACCTGCGCGGGATTTTTATGGCAATGCGCATACGCCCTTCACAGCGGCAACGAAAAAGCCCATAGAGCCGACACAGGAAGAAAGCCGACTAAACAGCCGCGCCCACTCGGCACGCCTGCGCGTAGGTCTGCGCAATGATTGATTTTAGCACACAGATTAACGCAGATTTTTTATGGCAGAAAACAAACCAAAACAAGCCGCCGCCGAAGAAGCGCCAGCAGCAGAAGCACCGAAAAAGAAAAAAAAGCGAAGAGGCGCTTCCCTATTTGGCAATCTGAATCTGGGAACTTTCGTGCTTTTTGACAATATATACTTTATCTTTTACATCGGTTTTTTGGGTATCGTGTACATTGCCAATTCGCATTATGCGCTCAAAACGGTGAAGGAAATCCGCATCTTGCAGGCGCAATTGCAAAAAATAAGCTGGGAAAGCAATTCGCGCAAATCGGAATTGATGCTCGAAAGTATGGAGATGCGCGTAGTGCCGAAGGTGCAGCATCTGGGGCTCACGACCTTGCAAGAAAATCCGAAGAAAATCATTATTAAAGCCGAATAAAGCGCATGAAAATCATTTGTGTCGGGCGCAATTACGCCGAACACGCTGCCGAATTGGGCAATGCCGTACCAGCGGCTCCCCTTTTGTTTATGAAGCCAGCGACGGCGATACTCAAAGACGGCAAGCCCTTTTATTATCCCGATTTCACGAAGGATATACACTACGAGATAGAATTAGTCGTTAAAATAAGCAAGCCCGCCAAATGCGTGCAAGTGCAATTTGCGCACAAATACTACTCGGAAATCGGCGTAGGCATTGACCTAACGGCACGCGACCTGCAAGAGCAATGCAAGAAAGCGGGCACGCCTTGGGAGATAGCCAAAGCCTTCGACGGCTCGGCGATAATCGGGGATTTTGTGCCGATAGGAGAAGCAGAGCGCGACGAAAACGGGCATTTTCTGTTTTCCTTAGAGCGCAATGGCGCGAAAGTGCAGACGGGCACAAGCGCCGACATGATAACGAATATCGATAATTTAATAGCCTATGCCTCGCAGTTTTTCACGCTGACGGTGGGCGATTTACTCTTCACGGGTACGCCCAAAGGGGTGGGCAGGATAGAGATAGGCGACGAATTGGCGGGCTACATAGGCGCGCGCAAATTTTTTCAATGCAGCATCAAATAATCCGCCCCAGCGAGGACAGCGGCGGCGAAGACCAAAGCTTGTTTTTGGCTTGGCTACAGGTTTTGCGCCTGCCGAATATCGCTATGATGGGCGTTTTGCAGTTTCTCGTCTATGTCTGCCTGCTCGAAGCTTGGGCGGACTTGCTGCATATACGGCTGCAACTGCGTTTTACGGATTTCGTGCTGCTCTCGATTTCTTCCGCCTTCGTGGCGGCGGCGGGTTATCTGATAAACGACTATTTCGACCAAGAAATCGACGAGATAAACCACCCTAAAGACCGCTATATTGGGCGCTGCATCTCGCCCCTTTGGGCGCTGCGCGGCTATTGGGCGCTCAATATCGCTGCCGCTTTGCCTGTCCTTTGGCTTTTGTATAAGGGGTTTTGGTGGCTGGCGGGTACGCATGCTGCCGCTGCCATTTTGCTCTACGCCTATGCGCGTTGGCTCAAAAAAATGCCGCTTGTGGGCAATGTTTTGATAGCCTTTCTTTGCTCCATTTTGGCGGCGGAGGTTTTGTGGACGGACTATCTTTTTCAGCCTACTTTGCTGCACGAAAAGGATATTTATACGGCTTATTATCAGCGCACGGCTTGGCTTTTTGTCTGTTTTGTGGGCATTGCCACGCTTTTGCGGGAGTGGGCTAAGGACATCGAGGATTTGCGCGGCGATGCCGCAGGCGGGCGGCGCACGCTGGCGGTAGTGTTGGGTTGGCAGGCAGCGCGCTGGATTTTGTTTGTGAGCAGCCTGCTTTTTGCGCTTTTTTTGGGGGGGCTTTCTTGGTTTTATTGGCAGCAGGCGGTGCATTATTCTTCGCTTTACATCGGTTGGGGCTTGTGCATTACGCTCTTGATTTTGGTTTATGCCACCGCACGCGCTAAAGAATGCGCCGATTTTCGCCCTATTTCGATGGGCTATAAGGTCTATTTTGGCTTAGGCATGGGCTGGCTGCTGCTCTTTGACTGGTAAAGGTTTTGGGCGTGCCCGCGCCCCAAAAAAGGGGGCGCGGTCGGGCTATTTGGGGCGTATCCACATCGCCCAAATGGGCGAATGTTGATTCGCCCCTACTATCCCTCACGCAGACTTGCAAAGCCGCCAAAGGGGCGGCTTGCGCGGGCAGCAAAAAAATATGCGGAACTTTAGTACAAATGGGGCTTTTCCGCGTTTAATAGCCCTTTTTTATTCACCAACCAAACAACACAACCTTATGACAAAGGGCAAAGAACTCGCACTAAAGGCATTGGATGAAAAATGTATGTCCAATCTACCACTTTACAGATTTGACGATTCTCCACGAGGCAATATTATCCAAATTTTGGGAGGAATGCAGCCTGTACGCATTCAAGTCAGAGCAACCAAAAGAAATAAGCCGCGTTGGGTGCTGTCGGAAAAAGAGGAAACACCGACTACAGCTTTTCCTTACATTTTTGTGCATAATAAGCCTGAGCCTGAATTTTATTTTGGGTTAAGCACAAAAATCGCTGATGCCATCACAAACGGGCACAGCGGCTGGTTAAACACGCCTGGGCGCAATGGACAAAAGCATAAGAATAATCCTATGCGCGTTGTTACTCTTTGCTCTGATACTCCTTCTATGGGATGGGCTAACCTAACAGCTCTTATTCTTCAATTCGCAAATACTGTTAATTTTGTACCTTCCATAGGTTCAGATATTATCCACAAGCTTGAATAAAAATGCTTGCGGGCTGCGTCCTTTGCGCAGCCCGCGCCATATTGTGCGTGAGGGATAGTAGAGCCGTAGCATGCTACGGCTCGAATAGCCCGACCGCGCCGCCTTTTTAGCGGCGCGGGCACGCCCCAAAAATACACAGATATATAAAAAGCGCAGCGAAAAATAAATTTCTTCTTGAAAAAGTCGCGGCAAATATGTAGGTTTGCAGCGCGTCGCATAGTGCGCGCCTACTACCTTTACCCCACGACAAACCGCTCCTCGCTAAATTTTATATGTCCGACTTCAAAATATACAGATTGCACGAGGCGATAGCCACCAACACCGATTGGCACGAGACTGGCAGGCTGTCAGAAGCGCAGGTGCAGACCATAAAAGACCCTGCCGACGCTTCTTATAGCATTCCTATTACCTCCATTCCCTCGCCTTTTGGTCGGGTGTTTTTGGTCAAAAACTCCTTCGAGAAAGTCAATGCTTGGGCAAATGGCAACCTTTCACGCCTGACAGGTGAAACGATTTATCACCGCTTAGTGTCCGAAACGCTGGACTTGGCGGAGATGTTTTTCAATTTCGATAATTTTCGCGCAGCGGGCGTAAATCTCGACATTTTAGTTTGGAACAAAAACGAACAACTTAGCAAGCTGCGCAGCTCCTTTAGCGACCAGCATAAGCTGCTTGCGCGCACGCTCGACCTGTTTTGGAAGGACGTAATGGGCGATGTGGATAGAATGTATATTTTCCGCAAAAACTTCCAAGTCATCGGCGGCACTTCTGCAAGCACCCTGTTTTTTACCACCCCCAACGAACAAAATCTACACGGCACCAACGAAAGCCCTATAAAAATGGGCAACGATGTGCTGTTTGATAATAAATTCACGCCCTTATTTCAGCGCGATAAGCATTTTCAGACCTTTTTATACGTTTGGTTTGAGGCGCATCCGATACTCAAGCATCGTATGCCGATGCTGAGTACCTACATGAATAATAGCCTAAAATCGCTGTTTCAGCATGACCAAGCGACGGCTAACGAGATAGCAATGATACTCAACGGCGGGCAGGCAGCAGCGCAAACGCGCTTGCAGCAAAATTACGCCTTAGCCAATGTGTCTGGCCCTGGCACCGTCATTATGATTTTGCCCGAAGTCTATTGGTATAAAGCAAAATCTAATGTCATTTCGGGCGATGCCAGCGATTTTGTCGTCGGCTCTTTCGACCAAGCCGCCATCAACACGAAGACAAAAACGGATAAAAAACCGCTTTTGCTACAAGACCGCTTCGACCTGCCCCTGACGTACTGGGGCGGCAAATGGGAGTCCAAAACCCAAGTCCCCGCCTACGATGAGCGCCTACCCGAACAGCGCATCTTGCCTGGTATGCACGTGCAGTATCCCTACCTGACGGTTTCCGACTTTTTGGAGCCTTACTTGATGGAACTCCCCTATTCGCTCAACGAAGCTAAGTTTTTCGATGGCAATTTGCAAGGCTTTAGCAAGGGCAATAAGCAAGAGGCTATTCCCCCAGATAATGCCTTTTTGCTGCCTTTGAGCCGCAGATTTTTCGATTATTTCGATGCTGCAGATCTTCGCCGCACATTGTTTGACGGCACGCAAGTGTTCACGCTGACCAAACTCAGCCCCGACAGCATCAAAGCCACCCTGCGCCTGCCCATCAAGGCAAATAATCAATTTATTACCTTCGAGCGCACGTATACGCGCGGCGTACAAATCGACCTTGCAGGCAATAAAGGAGCAATCGTCAGCGCTCCCCTAAATATGGGCTTTTTTCCCTTCCTGCGCGATGTGCCGCATCGCCGCGTTGCCGTCATAGAACGCGACAACGAAAACGCCACGCCCTACGCCCTGCGCTTCTATCGGCAAAATTCTGCCGACTTCGTTGCCCCACAGCAAGAAACCACCCGCTCCACCCGCACGAAAGGGCATCAGGCAAATTCGCGCTACTTTGCGCTTAGTGAGCCTTTTGATTATGTCGAATTTAAGAAAGGGAATTACACGGGCTTACTTGTGCCCTTGTTCCCGAACCACATACAAGGCGGTAAAGGTTATACTTTCGCTGTCGACTTCGGCACCAGCAATTCGCATATAGAATACTCCGAAGGCGGCTCCGCCCCACAGCCCTTCAATATCACAGAAGCAGAAGAGCAGTTGGCGATGATGCACAACGGCGATTGGGACATCGTAAACATACGCGAAATACAAGACTATTTTCTATACGAAATGCTCCCGCGCCGCGTCGGGGCAGAGTTCCGATTCCCCACCCGCACCGCCCTCGCCGAGATACAGGACGCTAATTTCAACGGCGCTTTGCTCACCTTTGGCGACTTCAACCCTGCGCTCTACTACGAAAAGTATCGCAACATCGACCAAAACACCGTGCACACCAGCCTCAAATGGGGCGGCGGTAGCGATGGCGGCGTGAATGTGCGCACCAAGCGCGTGCGCGCCTACATAGAGTCCCTGATGATGATGATGCGCAATAAAGTCCTCATCAACGGCGGCAATATCAGCGCCACGCGGATAATTTGGTTTTATCCCGCCAGTATGAGCGCCTTCGTTTTGGCAGGTCTGCAAGATATTTGGCGCAGCCTGCACCAGCAGTACTTTCCCGCCGCGCCGCCGCTGGTCTCTTACTCGGAGTCGGAAGCGCCCTATTATCACTGCTCGCAGGGGCTGCCCAGCGTGCACCCCAGCATCAATATCGATGTGGGCGGCGGCTCTACAGATGTGGTCGTTTTCCAAAAAAATGAACCCAAACTGCTGACCTCCTTCCGCTTCGCAGGCGGCGCACTCTTCGGCAATGCCTACACCAAAGGCGCAAGCCTCGAAAATGGCTTCGTTAAACATTTTACCCCTGCGGTAGAACTGTTTTTAGCCAGCAATTATTATTCGCTCTTCAATCTCAATAGCGTATTCGCCCAGCTAAAAGACCCGCTCAAGAACGTCAGCGCCGACCTCATTAGCTTCTTTTTCTCCCTCGATTCCAGCAGCAATAGCCAAATATCTGCCCATAATCTCGATTTCAGCTTCGCGCAACTCCTGCGCCAAGATACCGAATTTAAGGCAGTGTACTACCTCTTTTTCGGCGCACAAATGTACCATATCGCGCATCTGATGAAGGCGGTTGGGCTCGAAATGCCCCAACATATCTTCTTTAGCGGCAATGGCTCCCGCGTGTTTAGCCTGCTTGATATTACCCCCAATTGGTCTTCGCTCAACCGCATCGCCGCCCTGATTTTCGAAAAAGTCTATCAGCTGCCCATGCACAAAGACGGCATACAAGTCCATCGCAACGACCTCCCCAAAGAAGCCACCTGCAAGGGCGGTATCAAAAAACTTACCCTCACCGCCTTCGGCACTCAAGACGCGCCCATTAGCAATATCGTTTTCGTGGGCGACGAAGGACGCACCGTCGTTAGCGAAACGGGCGGCAATTATCAGGGCGTGCGCATGAAGTACGCAGGCATCGACAACACGATGCGCGAATCCGTCGTCGAGGAAGTCCGCCGCTGCCTCCGTATGCTACTCATGGAAATCCCCAACGAGTTTAATGTCGGCAATTTCGGCATTCCCATCGGCAAAATGCAAAGCTATTACAGCGTCTTAGACCATAGCTTAGACGGTTATTTGCAGGCAGGCTTGCTCGAACGCGCCGAGACCAGCTCCCAAGAATCCACCATCGAAGAAACGCTGTTTTTCTACCCCCTCATCGGTGCACTGCACAAATTAGGGCTGGCTATCGCCGATAAACGCGTGTAATTTTTGGGCGTGCCCCCGCGCCAAAAAGGGCGCGGGGTCGGGCTATCCGCTCCAGCGCCTACGGCGCTTCCGCTTCTATCCCTCACGCAAACAGCAAAGAATTAAAGCATTTTCCGTTCCTTCCCTAAAATAAAAAATAATTACGCATTGCGCAGTCTTCTACGCCCAACAAGCACATAACCGTAAAGCGCTATGCGGTTGCTACACAATCGTCATTCGTCATTCGTCATTCACCCCCTGTCCTCTCCTATATTTTACGTTTTTTACTATGTCGCAAGAAACACTACTTTCGGAGCTGCAAACAGCCGCTCAAAATAAGCAGTACGCTGTACTGGCGCAGCTTGCCGAGCAGTATATGGAGCAATTTCCTATAGATGCAGCGGGCTATTATTATGCAGCTTTGAGCGCGGCGCGCCGCGCAGACAATGAGGACGCTAAAGACCTTTTAGACAAGGTTTTAGCCTTAGACGCTAATCATACGGACGCTTTATTTGCGCTCGCAGGCGTGTATATGTCGGAAGGCGATGGCAAAGCAGCAGGCGACATCTATAAGCGCTTGGCGCAACTGCCAGAGGTAGCCGAAAGCGCCGATATACAGATAGGTTTGGCGGCTTTCCATCTAAGATATGGAGAAATAGAAGACGCTTTTGCGGCTGCCAATGCGGCTTTGGCTTTGGGTAAGGACTACGCGCCTGCGCATACGCAGTTAGCCCGCATATATGAGGCGCAATCCGAGTTTGAACAAGCCGTAGCGGCTGTAGACGCAGCCCTCGCCGCCGATGCCAACTACGAAGAAGCGCTAAAACTAAAAATAGGTCTTTCGCTCAATGCCGAAAGCTATGCCGCTGCCCTGCCTGCTTTCGAAAAACTCATAGAGCTGCATCCACGCGACTACTATCTGCGCGGCGATTATGCCGATACGCTCGCAAAGGCAGCAGAATACGCAGAGGCAGAAAATCAATTAAACAGCGTCTTACAGTATGACCCCGCCAACGTAGACTATCTACTCCTGCGCGCTCATGCCCGTACCCAACTCGGTAAAACGGAAGAGGCTCTCGAGGACTGCCGCAGCGCCCAACTCTACGACGAGGGTAATACCAATATATACCTACAAATGGCGCGCGCCTTCCAAGCGCAATACGATGTAGAAGAAGCCATAGACACCCTTAGCCAAGCTATCGAAAATAGCGCCCTGCCATCGGCAGAGCTTTATCTGGAGCGCGGCAAAATCTATATGGAGCAATACGATTTCATCGCAGCCGAAGCCGATTTTCAGCTCGTAGCCCAAGACTTCCAACTCAAAGCCGAAGGCTATGTGCTACTGGGCAAGTCTTATATGGAGCAAGGCAATCTGGAAGAAGCCTACGGCGCTTGGCTACTCGCCGAAGAAGCCCTATCTGCCGAAGCGGGCGAATTGATAGAAGCACATTGCCAAGCTCAAGTAGCCGCCGATGTAGAAAATACCGCCGCCCGCCTCGTCTACGATTACGAAGAATTTGCTACTGCCAATGCCGAATCCGCTTTCGTGCAGTCCATAGCAGGCAAATACTGGCGATTTGACCAAACGAATACCCAAAAACGTAATCCCGACGTATTCAAAGAGCTGCCCGAAGATATGGCAAAAGAAATTTTGTCCGCCTTCACCAAAATGCTCTTCTTCCTCGCACCCAATGGCATCGTTCTGCTCAATCCTGGTCAAGACGATTTCCGCGCTGTCTATAAAATCGCCCTCGATGGCAAGGACAAAGCCCAACTCGAAGTTCAGCCCCTTACAGGCATCAGCCCGCGTACCTTCAAAATGCGTACCTTCGCAGGCGGCAAGGGCTTAGGTCTGGACGGTTTTGCCGAAGAAATGGAATTTGAGATTATCCTCGTGCCTGCCGATACCCTCAACAACAACGAAAAGGCAGCCATCGGCGAAAGCGCCAAAAAAGGCACACTTGATTTCCTCGGCGATAAAGCAGTGAAATAATGACAAATCTGCTTTGTGTATAGGTTGCGCTTTGTGTATAGGTACTATGCCGCCTATTGGCAGCAGTGGTAGCAAGTACTATTTCTCATTCGCTATGCGTTCACTTCGCCATTTGTCATTCAAGGCGCGGCTTGCTGCGCCGCGTGAGGGATAGCAGTGGAAGCGCCGCGTAGCGGGGCTGCAACGCATAGCCCGACCCCGCGACCTTTAAGGAGCGGGGGCACGCCAAAAAATAAAATCTAAAATAGAACGAGCCATGTCCGAAGTTAAAGACGTACAAATAGAATCTTCTTGGAAAACGGCGCTCGCTACGGAGTTTGAGCAGCCGTATTTTGCAGGTATCAAAAGCTTTTTGCTCGCCGAAAAGGAAGCGGGCAAAAACGTATATCCGCCAGGTACGATGATTTTCAACGCCTTCAATAAGGTTCCTATTCAAAATACGAAAGTCGTCATTTTGGGTCAAGACCCTTATCATGCACCAGGCGAGGCGCATGGTTTGTCGTTTTCGGTGCAGCGCGGGGTGAAAGTGCCGCCCTCGCTGAAAAATATCTACAAGGAGTTGGAAACGGACATCGAAGGATTTAAGTCGCCCAAACACGGCTGTTTGGAGACTTGGGCGGAGCAGGGCGTATTGATGCTCAACGCTTATTTGACGGTGGAGGAAAAAAAACCTGGTTCGCATCGCGCTATTGGCTGGGAGCGTTTTACCGATGCGGCGATACGCGCCGTGAGCGAGCAGTGTAGTGGGGTGGTGTTTTTGCTTTGGGGCAAACCTGCCCAAGAAAAAGCAAAATTGATAGACGCTACGCGCCATCATATTTTGCCCGCTGCGCACCCTTCGCCCTTAGCGGGTGGTAAATTTTTTGGCTCGCGCCCCTTCTCACAAGCCAACGCTTATCTTATCCAAGCAGGTAAAACGCCCATAGATTGGCATTTGCCCGATTAAAGTATAGAGTACCGCTATCATGCGCATTGATATAATTTCTGCCGTTCCGTCCTTACTCGATAGCCCCTTTGCACACTCGATAATGAAGCGTGCACAGGGGCGCGGTCTATTGGAGGTCGTCGTACACAACCTGCGCGACTATAGCACCAACGCACAAGCGAGTATCGACGATTATCAATTTGGGGGTGGCGCAGGCATGGTTTTGATGATAGAGCCTATAGCCGCTGTCATCGAAAAGCTGCAAAGCGAGCGCAAGTACGACGAGGTTATTTATATGACTCCCGACGGCGAGCAACTGCGTCAACGCCGCTGCAACCAGCTCTCGCTCACCAAAAATTTGATTATCCTTTGCGGGCATTACAAGGGCGTAGATGAGCGGGTGCGCGAGCGCTTTATCACGCTGGAAATTTCTATCGGCGATTATGTGCTGTCGGGCGGCGAACTGCCCGCCGCTGTGCTCGTGGACGCTATCGGGCGACTCATACCGCAGGTGCTCAATGACGAATCTTCCGCCTTGTTCGACTCCTTTCAAGACGACCTTCTTGCGCCGCCCGTTTATACGCGCCCCGCCGAATGGCGCGGGATGCGCGTGCCCGATGTCCTCCTTTCGGGGCACAATAAACGCATCGAGGAATGGCGCGATGAGCAGGCATTGGCGCGGACAAAGGCGCGCCGCCCCGACTTGCTGCGATGAGAATGACGAATGACGAATGACGAATGACGAATGACGAATGACGAATGACGAATAGTACTTGCTACCACTGCCGCCGCAAGGCGGCATAGTACCTAAACACAAAGCACAACTTGTACACAAAGCACATTCGTCATTATTTCAGGAGTTTGTAGCTGTGTGTAGTGCCTGTGCTGCTTTGCAGGCGCAGGAAGTACAGCCCTCTGGGGAGTTCTTGGGTGGGGAGTTGCGTATTTTCGCTGTTGATATTTTGCCAGTCGGCGCAAAGCTGACCCGCTGCATTATAGATTTGAGCGCTGTAAGTTTGTTCATTTAGCTGGTCTATGCGGATATAATCGCCAAAGGGATTGGGCAAGATGCGGGGGCTTTGCTCGGCGTTATCGCTGGGTCGGCTGACGGAAATGGGCGAAACAATCAGCGCGCAATAATCCTCTATTTCGCCGTAATTGTAGCTTGTGCAGGCTTGCGCCAAAGCGCTGCCCCATTTGAGCGATACGCGTAGGCGGGTAATGCCGCCGTTGGCGGTAGCGGGCAGGTAAAAATTGCCCTCGTTTTGCAAGACGCTGAGATAGCCCGAATCGTAGACGAGATTATTCGTTTGCACCCAAGTCCCATCTTTGTCGATGTCGAGCCATACGCGCCAACGCCAGTTGGGGCTGGAGTTGCTTTGTGCGGCAACAAAAATAAAGGGAATGCTATCGCCTGCGATAAGTTCGGGAGCGGACACGATGCCCGAAAAATCGGCATAACCGCCATCGCTTGCCGTTTGGTGGTTCATCGTACCAATTTGCACCCGCCGAATCCATTCGTAGGAGGCATCTGTAGCCGCATTTTGGCAGTAGTCGGCATCTTCGCAAGTGCCGCAACCCTTCGTTTTGAAGGTCTGTATATCGGATACGGTATTATTTACATTGGTCGGGCAGGTCGCAGATAAACGATATTCGTAATTCGTGCAAGGCAGCAGATTGGGAATTTGGGCGCTGGGCGTGCTGCTATTGACAAGCGACCAAAGGGAATCGCCCTGCATGCGATACTCTACATGAAAGGTCGTAACATAAGCATCGGGCGACCAGCTCAAAAAAGCCGTCGTATCCGTCAGCACCGAAGGCAGCGCTGTAGCGGGCGCATAGCAACAATCTACGGTTTTCACCAGCATCGTGCCGCTGAAATTGCTAAACGTCGTATCGCAGCTGGCAGCAACCTGCACCTCGTAAGTCGTACAAGCTGTGAGGGCGGAAATCTGGAAAAAAGTATCCGTTGTCGTGCTTGTCGACTGCCAAACCGTATCGCCTTGCAGTCGATAGCGAACGGCGTACTCGACCGCATCGCCCACCCCTGACCAGCTTAGGACAAAATCGCTACCCGTTACAGAGGAGCTGCGCAGCGCAAAGGGCGCATAACAGCCCGAAAGCGCGCAACCCGATTGCATCGCCAGCATCAGCGCGTTATTCGTGTTGAGTCTGCCGTTGGTGATGCTGATACCATTGAGAGAGGAATTTGGCGTAACGCCCTGCAAAATAAAATCTTTGACCATCAGCGCCGTGCCTGCTGCATCTGCCTGCGCTTGCGCTGCCAAGCGAACACAGGGCGCTGCATAGATAAGTGCCACGGTGCCTGTTACGTGCGGCGTAGCGCCCGAAGTACCGCCGAAGGCGCTGTAGCCATTGCCAATATCAGTGGTATAGGTATCCGTGCCGTAAGCACCCAAATGTATAGTCGTGGCTCCATAGCCCGCCGAAAATTCCTTTTGGTCGTTGCGGCGCAGATTGGTAACGCTAATCAGGTAAGGACTGCGGCAGGAGGTCGGCATATCGCCCGCCACGTCCACATTTACATTTCTATTGGCGGTAGCGCCCACGCTGATAATGCCCGCTGAGCCCAAAGTATCGTAAAAAGCACACCACAAGGGCGCATCTGCAGCCTGCAAATTGTCCGTGCCCCAAGAAGAATTGGTGGCTACGACATAAGCCCCGCGCTGCCCATTGGTCTGATTGTAGAGCCTGCGCATACGCAAAGGATAGGTATAAGCGGCTATGGATTCGGCTTCGCTGCCGCCGCCATTGACTATCATGAGCTTTACATCCCAATTTACGCCCGCTACGCCGATGCCGTTATTGCCTTTCGCGCCGACAATGCCCGCTACAGAGGTGCCATGTCCGCCGCCGCTGATGTTGTTGTTATTGTCGTAAGCGTTCCAGCCTTGCACGTCATCGATGTAGCCATTGCCATCATCGTCGATGCCATTGCCGCCGATTTCGTGTATATTGCGCCAGAGATTGGGCAAAATATCTTGATGCGTCAGGTCGATGCCGTCGTCGACGATACAGACCACGATGCTATCGCCCAAGGGGCTAACGCCACCCGTCGTAATATCCCAAGCCAAATCTGCGTCGATATCGGCATTGGCTACGCCGCCGCTATTGCCCGCGTTGATGTACTGCCATTGTTGCGAAAATTGCGCATCGTTTGGCGTGAGCCGCTGGCGGGTGATATGGTTATTTTGCGCCAGCCGCACAAGGGGCAAACTGCGCGCAAGGACGAGCATCTGCGGGTGCGAAATCGCCGCCGCATCAAATCGTAGCCGATAAATTTGTAGCTCTTTAGATGGACAATCCATATACTCCAGCTCTGCCGATTTGCCCGCTTTCTCGCGCAACTGCGCCAAAATGTTGCGTATATCGGCATCGGGATTGATTTGTATTAGCAACTGCCCGCGCAGATATTCGGCTGTCGACTGCGCAAAAATGCTTCCTGTAGAAAGCCAGCAAAGCGCAAAAACAAGGTAAAAACGTATCATGAAAAAGTGAAAAGTGAAAAGTGAAAAGTGTCCGACTTTGTGTATAGTTGTCTGCGATATTTGTAATTCGCTACACATTTCACTTCGTGTTCATAATCAAGAGCTTTTGGGCGTGCCCCTTCGCGCCTGCGGCGCTTCGGGTCGGGCTATTCGCTCCATCACCTTCGCGCCTGCGGCGCTTCGGTGGTTCCGCTGCTATCCCTCACGCGCCGCAGGCTGCGCGCTGTCGCGCTTGCCTACGGTTATGAAAAAAACGCCCCTTCGGGGCTATATCGCATTCGTAATTCGCTACGCGTTAAACTTCGTTTTCGTAACCCGTAACTCACTGCACCAACAAATTGCAGCCGCGCAACTGTGCCGCGTCAAATCTCCCCAAAATCTCGAAGCCTGTCCCCTCCTCGCCTGCGTATCTGCCCAAGTCGTCGCTGGCGATGAAGGCGCAAGAATCGATGTTGGCTAAGTCTATCAGATTGATGCCGCCCGTTCGCGTAAAACTGCGCGGGTAAATATGCAGCGGGTCAGTCGCATCGCGCAGCAGCACCCGCAGGGAAGGATTAGGCAAAAAATACCTTTTTTTCTCGTGCCAATAGGCTTGTGAAAGCAATTCCGTCATGCCGTATTCGCTTTCTATGGGTATGGGATAAAAGCGCTCGCGCAGGTAAGTATGCAAGCGGCTTTTAGTCCATTCTTCGCGCTGCCCCTTCATACCACCCGTTTCGATGAGGCGCACGCCCGCGTGCAGGGGCGTTTCGGGATAGGTTTCGGTGTACTGTATCAGCGCATAAGCCACGCCGAACAATAAGCAGGGAATTTTATCCCTTTTCACGATATTCAGCCTGCGTCGCAATTCATCGTAGTCGTAGAGGAAAAAACCGCTAAGTTCGGGATACTTCGACTGCTGAATAAAGCCATCGACCATGCTCACCAAGGAAGAATTGCCGCGCTCCAGATAGGAGGGCAGCAGGGCGAGGGTGCAGTATTCTTGCACGGGCAAGCCGTATTGGTGTTCGATACCGAGTTGGGTCAGGCGCTGATACCATGCAAGGTCGCGTATACAGTGGTGGCTGGTATTGCCGCCCGTCGTGCCGCTGCTCTCGAAAACGGCTTGGGCTGACCAGATATTTTCGCTCGTATAAACGGTATGATGCTTAAAAGCGCTAATGGGCAGGCAGGGGATTTTTTCGAGCCTGTCGATTTGGTCTACATTTACGCGCAGCAAACGCAAAAACTCCGCATACAAAGCATTATGTTTTGCTTGGTAGCGGAAAATGCGCAGCGCCAATTGCACCCATTGGGCTTCGCCGCAGGCGGTATTGGCATCAAAAAGGCGCTCTACTTCCGAGCGCAGTTGTTCGTATTCGGTTGTCATAACTGCACAAAGTTACGAATTTCGAATGACGAATTGCGAATTCCGAAGGACGAATTATGGTGCTGCTTTGTGCAAATACTTGAAGCGCAAAATTCGTCATTCGTCATTCGTCATTCGTCATTCGTCATTCGTCATTCGT
>CAYXSA010000061.1:0-24468 GCA_964467315.1 uncultured Saprospiraceae bacterium
TTCACTTTTCACTTTTCACTTTTCACTTTTCACTTTTCACTTTTCACTTTTCATTTTTCACTTTTCACTTTTCACTTTTCACTTTTCACTTTTCACTACTTTTCAGGATACAAAAGATACTTCTCTCTCAGCTTGCGATAGGCTTTTAAATCTGCTTCCCAAGAAAGTCGAATATCCGCCGCGCTTGCACCCGCCTCTATCTGTGCGCGCAAGCGCCCATCTCCTGCCAAGCGCTCGAAAAAATCGTTGAAAAAGGTTTCCGAACGGGGGAAATCTCGGTAAAAATCTACCAAAAATTCGATATCCATACGCCCTGCCGCCTGCAAAGTATCCATATCGGCGCGGCTAAGGTCGTAGCCCCGACATTCTACCCCTTTATGCGGTGGATTTTTGGAGCCATAGGCGGGTTGGGGGGTAAATTTTGCTTTACCTTTCGGGTATTTTGGGTGTCCGTAACGCTCAAAAGGCGCATCAGTGCCCCGCCCCAAACTCGCCGTAGTGCCTTCCAGCAAACAAAGGGAGGGATATAGGTAAATACTGCGCATGGTACGCAGATTTGGAGAGGGCGCAAGGGGCACTTCATAGAGCATATCGTGCCGATAATTGTCGCAGGGAACATAGTGCAAATCGCACTTTAAGCCCTCTCGCAGCCAGCCTTCCTCGTTTATCATGCGCGCATACTCCGCTACTGTCAATCCATGCACTATAGGCACAGGGTGCAAGCCCACAAAGGAGGCATTTTTGCGCACTAAAACGGGACCATCTACATAATGTCCGTTGGGATTTGGGCGGTCGAGCACCAAAAACGCCTTGCCAAAGCGGGCGCAAGCCTCCATCATATAGGTCATGCTGGTCGTATAGGTGTAAAAACGCACGCCTACGTCCTGCACATCGAAAATAACTATATCAATATCGGCAAATTCCGCCGCCTGCGGGCGCAGATTTTCCCCGTAAAGGGAGATGATGGGTATGTTGGTGCGGGGGTCGCGCATATTTTTGACCTTTTCGCCATTGTCGGCATCGCCTCGAAAGCCGTGTTCGGGTGCAAAAATCTTCACAATCTTATGTCCACGCGCCAAAAGCGTATCGACCAAATGCGTATTGCCTATTGTTGCCGTATGATTGACCAATAAAGCCAGCCGTTTCCCCTGCAAAAAATGCTCATACTGCTCCAATCTATGCGCTGCGGGCACTATCCCCCGCTCAAAAATGCCCAATTCCGCCGCATAACTTTGCTCTGAAGAGGGCGCAGCGTGCAGCTCATCGGCAGGCGAGCGCCACCAATAGGCAATACCCAGACAAAAAGCCAGCAAAAACAAAAGCGGAGAGAGCGATTTCATACGTGGAGGGCAAAAAATAAGCGACTTAGCGCAAAACTAATATATTCCCTTGCTGTTTTCTTTTAGATAGCTTCCTTTTTTTCGCCTTTTTGATATAAATTATGATAGCCACAGGCAGCAAATTGCCCGAATTTAGTCTACCCAATCAAGATGGGCAGACCGTAAGCAATCAACAGTTTCTGGGCGCTCCGCTCGTCGTCTTTTTTTACCCCAAAGACGATACGCCTGGCTGCACGGCGGAAGCCTGCGCTTTCCGCGACCATTTTGAGGAGTTTCGGGGGCTTTCGGCGACCATCATCGGCATCAGCTCCGACGGCATCGAGTCGCACAAACGTTTCCGCGAAAAGTGGAATCTGCCCTTTGACCTCTTGAGCGACAAAGAAGGCAGGGCGCGCAAGGCATTTGATGTGCGCGGCAACCTTTTTGGGCTGATACCAGGACGCGCTACCTTCATCTTCGATGCTTCGGGAAAGCTCGTGCACGCCTTCCAATCGCAGCTACAAGCCAAAAAACATATCTCCGAAGCCCTCGAACGCCTACAGAAGTAGGGATTTTTTCTAAAAAAAATGCCCGCGCCTCCTTTGGGCGCGGGCGCAAAATTTGCGTGAGGGATAAAAATGTAGGGGCGAACCCATGTGTTCGCCCTACGCGATACTGTTTCGCCCCGAAATGGATAGCCCGACCGCGCCGCCTTTTTAGCGGCGCGGGCACGCCCAAAAAAAACAGCCTCTTTATTTTATCAGTATCGGCAAACTGTTGAGGCTGCGCGGCACGACATCGCCTGGGCAGCTTGCTTTTAGCTCCTGGAATACGAACAAATCGCCGCTTGCTGCCTTAAGGACGGCATCGCGGACAGCGCCCTCAAATCGGGGGCTGCTGCCTTTTAATTCTATGCTTTCCTTGCCTTTGGGCGTATAAAAAAGGGTAAAACTGGCGATTAAGCATTTTGCATCGTACTCAAAATTTTCGAGCGTAGTGATGATGCCCATTTGTGCGCGCATCGCGTTGGCGCTCATCGTGCCGCCTTTTTGTCCGCCGATGGTCGCCATAGGGTTGGGTAAATTTTGCGCGAAAAAATTAAGCTCCATGAGCTTGCTGCCGTCTGTGCCAAGTACGCTAAGTTTGACGCTCCCCGCTTCTTTTACACGCAGGATATAATCGCCGTTTTTGCCGCTAATCGTGCTGCCCGCCCCGCTGACGCTAACGCGAGCATCGGGCGGATAAATTGTTAGGGGATTATCTACCATCGTATAAACGACGGGTTTTATGCCTGCGCTTAAATCGCCTTGCACTATTACGGGCACCTTGAGTTCTTGCAAAGCGTAGGATTCTTCGCCCGTAAAGGGGTTTATTATTTTCGCCTTGATGCTAAATTGCTTGTTGCCTGCCTCCTTCGGGGTGAAAATATAGCTGCCTACGCCTTCTTTCATCTCTACATTTTCCGCATTGACGTTGAGCGTCGTTTTTGCCCCGCTGCTATAGGTCGCCAACTGCAGGCTCGTGCTAAACTCTTCGCCGAGTGTAAGATGCGTTTTATCGGGCTGACTGAGCAAAACAAAGCTATCGAATTTCAAATCTAAGGCATACAGATAGGCATAGACCTCCCCATAGTATTCCTGCAAAAGCTGCAAAATGCTGCTTTCTGCGAGCGCGAGCAGGGCGAAGGCTTGGGGCTTATCGCTGTTTTTTAGGGTCTCAAAATCGGGAAATGTACCCGAAAAATCATAGTTTTCGGCGATTTCTATGAATTGCAGCCATTTCGCTTTGTTTTGTACCCCGCTGGCATCTTTGGCGCATTGTATAATGCTTGCCTGTAGCCTTTTGCTGTCGCTCAACCATTGTTTGTACTGCTCCTCTGTGGGCAGATTTTGCGCATCGGGGCAGCTTTTTAGCCAAATCGCATACATATCAAACAGCGGCGCGCTAAGACCAGACATAGGTTCTCTGCGTCTTTCGCGTTCGTCATGGAGGCTTGTTTGTAGCTGATTTTGCAGCAAAGCGATGTGTTTTTTTTGATTTTCGCAATGTGCAAACAGCGCGGGCAGATGTTCATTGCCCAATAGGCTGGCGCTTTTTCCTTGTCGGGTGCTGCCTGCGGGGTCGACGGTAGGCAGGGCGGGCGGCGTATTTTGGCAGGCGGCGAGCAGGGCACAAAAGCCGAGCACGCCAAAAAAAAAGCTGTTTTTCATATTTTAGAAGGGACTGCGTCGATAAGTAAGTTTTTTTTTGGGCGTGCCCCCGCCCCTGTCTGCGCTGTAAAGCCGTAGCAAGCTACGGCTTGCGCAGCCACCCCGCGCAAGGCGCGGGGCAAAAAGGGGTCGGGGTCGGGCTATTCGGGGCGTATCATCATCGCCCTGATGGGCGAATGTTGATTCGCCCCTACTATCCCTCACGCGACTATCATTAAAGCCTTTTAGCGGATTTGAAAGCTCATAGGCGAAATCAAACGCCCTGCCTTGTCGCCAGGGCAACGCGCTTTGATATCGACAAAATGAAACCAGTCGCCCGCAGCGGCGCTTTGCACCGCCGCAAGCGCAGCCCCCTCAAATTGCCCAAAGGTATTGCTGATGCTGCGCAAGGGCTTGCCCTTAGGCTGATGCAGCAAGACGAAACTGCTTATTTCGCATTTCGCCTTATCCTGAAAACGAGGGTCTTCGAAGCGCGCCATGAGTCCCAGTTCCTTCTTGAAATCTGCAGGGGCAAGCGTACCGCTGCTCGATTTGGCTGTAGGCAAAAAGGCAATAGGGTCAGGCAGCGCACGCGCGCGAATGGTCTTTTGCATCATGCGCAAACCCCGTTTTTTATCGTCTATCGTCAAGGTAACTTCTCCTTCTGTAGCGACTTGGCAGACAAAATTGGGGTCTACGCCCGTTCTTGAAAGCTTTGCCCCGCAGCCGCTCGCGCTTATACCGATATCAGCGGAGCTAATGCCTGGAAAGGCTACATAAATGGGATTATCAATACCAATATAAAAAACCTCCTGTTTTGGCAGTTGGGCTATAGCCATTTTTGCAGGAGAAATGAAGTAACTAAACTCATTTTAGCATCTAATCATTTCGCCTGTCAGCGGATTGGATATGTTGGCGGTAGCCGTATATTTTTGTTTGCCGAAGGCGGAGGGTTTTGATTTGTAGATAGGGGCGTTTTCGCTGTTCATGGGGAGTGACATCCCATTTACTTGAAGGCTAAATTTGTTTTCTGTGCTAATTTTGCCAAGCATAACCCGAAATTCGTAAGGTTCGCCTACTATGGCTACCTGTTGTATATTCTGTACGAGCAAAGGCAGATTGGTGTAGGGCGCTGCGATTTCGCTGGCTTGGCTGGCAGCGGCGCTGGCGTAGGCAGCGGCGATGAGGCTATGCCGAAATTGCGCCGCGAAGGCTTGGCGTTCTTCGGCAGATGCTGCCGCCCAATCGGCAGCGGAGGGCATTGAGTTAGGCTTAAAAAGGGCATTTTGTGCCTTTTCGGGGGCGAGCGCTGTAGCCTCTTTGTGTATGCGCCGCAGTTCGTCGGCGCTATTTTCTTGCTCCACAAGCGCCGCCAATTCTAAGAGGGCGCGCGCATATTTGCCCTCATTGGTTTCTGTTATTATATTTTCGGTTTGGGCTGTCAAGTCGGCGCTGCTGCGCTCAAAACCTTGGCTAAGGGCTTTTAGATTGGGGGCGCTGTCGCCGCTGCTGCTGGCGCTGCCCTCAGCGTCTTTGGGCATTGGCGGCACGCAGGCAGCGAAAAAAAAGAGAGAAACAGCCGCCGAAAGCGCCAGCCGCTGAAAAAAAGAAGCTCTTTTCATTCTACAAAAAAGGTTGACATATAAGTATAAGGCTAAATGTACGCGGATTTGCCAAAAATCGGCTATTTTAGCTCTTAAAAGCTATGAAAAATATGGAAGCTGCCGAGCGACTGCGCGCCCTCTACGATGCTGCCCCCTATCCTGATTCCCTGCAAGGTTGGGCGGCACAAAATAACCCCCTCCTTACGCATTGGATAAATGCCGTGCAGGGTTTCGATGCCCCTGTATTGGCGAACGGAAAGCGCTTTTTGGTGGCGGGCTGCGGCACGGGCGCAGAGGTGCTGGCGCTTGCGCGTATGTATCCGAGCGCCTACGTCGTGGGTATCGACTTTAGCAGCTCCTCCATCGAACGCGCAAAGGCGGTAGCCGAGTCGCAGGGCATCGAAAATGTACTATTTCAAGCCGATGATTTGATGCGGGAGGGCTGCGCTTCGGAATTTGCGCCCTTTGATTTTGTCTTATGTCATGGGGTAGCAGACTATGTAGCAGACCCCGCGCAGTTGCTCCGCAGCTTGGCGAAGGTTTTGGCGGAAAAGGGGCTGATTTTTCTCTCTGCCAATAGCCCTTATCACCCCGCCATGCGCATTCGTAGGGCATTTGAGCAGCTTGGGCAAAGGGTAGAAGATTTTGAGGATAGCGACACGCAACGCAGCCTTTTGCAGCTTTGCGCCCGCCTGATGGGCGCAGATGCCAAAATTTTGGGACTGGGAGCAGCGCCCAAAGCCTATTTGGATATAGATATTTTTGCTCCCATCGCGCATCACGACGCAGCAGCGGCTTGGGTAGAGCGGGCGGCGGCGGCGGGGCTGCATTTTTCGGGCTCTATGGACGCGCCATTTTCTATTTCCACTGCTTTAGACGCAGAGTTGCCTCTGCTTTATGCCCTCGATAAAGCGGAACTCTCGCTATGGTTTGCCCATTTGCAGCAGCGCCCCGCGATGCAGTTGCTTTTTTGCAAAGAAAAGCCCACAGCGCCAAATTTTGCCGACCTACAAACGCTTTTGACTTGGCGACCGCGTTTGGCTGCCTGCTTGGGTACGCTGCCCGATTTGCAGGGTGCTGCCGATGAAGCCCGCAATTTGCTGCTTCGTTTCGAGAGCCTCCCCGAAATAAACTTTGTCATTTATAGCAGTGCCTACGATTTGGCAGTTTTGCGCCGCTGCGATGGCTCGCGCAGTTTAGGGGAGATTTTAGCAGAAATTCCCGCTACAGCCAATATCAATTCCTTGCGCGCCTGCCTCTTTCGCGCCTATCATTACGGCTTACTGTCGAACTGAAAAGCGGTTTTAAGTGAAAAGTGAAAAGTGAAAAGCGAAAAGTTTTTTATGTGCATATGTAGAGCCGTTGCATGCAACGGCTCCCGCCGCGCACAAAGCAGGCGAGCTTTTGCGAGCCTGCAAAGCGTGAGGGATAGAAGCAAAAGCCACGCGTAGCGGGGCTGGAGCGGATAGCCCGACCCCGCGATCTTTAAGCGCCGTTAGGCGCGGGGAGCGGGGGCACGCCCTTTTTAAGTGAAAAGTGAAAAGTGAAAAATATCGTACTTTGTGTATAAATACTTGATTTTCAAATACTTGAACCTGAAAATAAATACTCAAAAATTTGCAAGTTGCTCAAAAAAAATGCACTTTTCACTTTTCACTTTTCACTTTTCACTTTTCACTTTTCACTTTTCACTTTCCGTGCGTTCTATGCGTTGCTGCTCGTACACATCGGCGTAATAGCTGCCCTTTTGTTGGATTAGCTCCTCATGTGTGCCGATTTGGGCGATTTCACCGCCATCAAGGACGAGGATACGGTCAAAATGCAGCGCGCCATAGAGGCGATGCGTGATAATTATGGTCGTTTTGTCGGCGCAAAGCTGCGTGAGCGTTTGCGCGATGCGGGCTTCGGTGTGCGCATCTACGGCAGAAAGGCAGTCATCGAAAATTAAAATTTCGGGCTCTTGCAGGAGCGCCCGCGCTATCGAAATCCGCTGTTTTTGCCCGCCCGAAAGCGTAACCCCGCGCTCGCCCACCATCGTATCAAAACCCTCGCTAAGGCTGCGGATTTCCTCGCCAATAGCGGCAGCATCGGCATAAGATTCTATTTTTTCTCGCTTGTGCTCGCCCTGTCCGCCAAAATTGATATTGTTTTCTATAGTGTCCGAAAACAGGAAAACATCTTGGGGCACATAGGCAAATTGTCGACGCAAGGTCGGCAAATCAAAGCGGCGAAGCTCGATGCCGTCTATCTTTATGCTCCCTTCTGTGGGGTCGTACATACGCAAAAGCAACTCGGCGATGCTAGTTTTGCCCGAACCTGTGCGCCCGACAATGGCAATTTTTTCGCCCTTGCGGATTTGCAAATTGATATTGTGTAGTGCCTGTATACCGCTATCGGGATACACAAAACTGACATTTTCAAAAGATATTTCCCCGCTTGCGCGATAGTTTGCGCTGATGCTATTTTTGCTCGGCGGCGGCGAAGTAATAGTGGGCGTTTGGAGCAAAAATTCGTTGATACGTTTTTGCGCCGCTGCTGCTTGCTGCGTGAGCGATGCCACCCAACCGATAGAGGTTACAGGCCAAGTGAGCATATTGATATAAATGACAAATTCGGCGATGTTGCCTTCCGAAATATCGCCACTCATCACCAACTGACCGCCTATATATATCGTGATTATCGTACTCGCCCCGATAAGCATCACCATCAAAGGGCGAAAAAAAGCATCTACCCGCGCCAGAGAGATAGTTCGCCGCTTGTACTCCTCCGATTCATCTGCAAAGGCGCTTATCATCGCCTCTTCTTTGGCGTAAGATTTTACCACCCGCACGCCCGAATAGGTTTCTTGCGCGATGCTGCCCAAGCGCGCCAACTGCTCTTGTATGCGCGTAGAGCGGCGATGTATGAGCCGATTGACAAAATAAATGGATACCGACAAAATCGGCAAGGGCAGCAGCGAATAAAAGGTGAGTATCGGACTTACCGAAATCATCGCCCATATCACCATCACAAACAAAAAGACCAGATTTACGGCATACATGATGCCAGGGCCCATATACATACGCACCTTGCCCAAGTCCTCCGTGATGCGCGACATGAGGTCGCCCGTCTTTTGCCGCCGATAAAAAGCCGTATCCAGCGCCTGATATTGGCTATACATCTCCTTGCGCAGGTCGCGCACGACGAGGTGCGACATCACAATCAAAGTCTGCCGCATGAAGTACATAAACAAGCCCATCAGCAGCGCAAACAAAATTATCACCCCGCCAAAGTACAGCAGCAAGCTGCCGATATGCGCGCGTACATCTGCTTGCACCGCCGAGCCGTCGAACATACCATGCGTGCCGATGCCCTCGACGATTAAATCCAGCGCCTGCCGTATCGCCTGCGGTTGTAAGATGCGGAAATAGTTGGAAATGCCCACAAAGAGCAGCCCGAAGCCAAAACGCCACTTATACTTCCAAAAAAATCGGTTTAGCTGCCCCAGCTCTTTCATTTGCTAATTTTTATCAACATAAAAAGGGAAAACCGCTATAACAAGCAGTTTTCCCATAAGTTTATATAGCGAAGCCCTGAAGATAGAGCGTAGTATTAAGCGTTGAGTTCTTCCAAAATAATCGTGCGGTAAGCAGCCTTTTGGATTTCGGCGCGGCGCATGATAGAAGGTTTGACGAAACATTTGCGGCGGCGGATTTCTTTCAGCGTGCCAGATTTCTCAAACTTCTTTTTGTAGCGGCGGAGTGCCTTGTCGATTGGTTCGTTTTCTTTTACGTCGATGATGAGCATAATGAAAAATATTGGTTGGGAATTTTTTTTGAGTGTTGTTGTTCTCCTTTCGGATTGCAAATATACGTGCTTTTGGCAAAATGTACACAAATTTTTATTTATTTTTGCGCGCATTCCAAAAAAAGCGAGCGCCATACATAGCAAAGCGCCCGCTACGCACAACAAGAAAGGCGCGCCTTTCGTAACTCGTAATTCGCAACTCCATGAATAAAGTTTATGCCAACGCCGATGAGGCGCTACACGACCTGCAAGACGGGGCAACGCTGATGCTCGGCGGCTTCGGTCTTTGCGGTATACCCGAAAACTGCATCACGACGATAGTCAAAAAGGGGACAAAAAACCTGACCTGCATCTCCAATAATGCGGGCGTTGATGATTTCGGCATCGGGCTCATGCTCAAAGGGCGGCAGGTGCGCAAGATGATTTCTTCCTACGTGGGCGAAAACGCCGAATTTGAGCGCCAACTATTGAGCGGGGAACTGGAAGTAGAGCTTATTCCGCAGGGCACGCTCGCCGAGCGCGTGCGCGCTACGGGCGCGGGCATTCCCGCATTTTTCACGCCTGCGGGCTACGGCACAGAAGTAGCCGAAGGCAAGGAGGTGCGCGAGTACGGGGGCAAAATGTATATCTTAGAGGAGGCTTTTCAGTCGGATTTTGCCCTGGTCAAGGCTTGGCGCGGCGATAAATTCGGCAACCTCATGTTTCGCGGCACGGCGCGCAATTTCAATCCCATGATGGCAAAGGCGGGAAAAATTACCATCGCCGAAGTCGAAGAATTGGTAGAAGTCGGCACGCTCGAACCCAATCACATTCATGTCGCAGGCGTGTATGTGCATCGCATTTTTCAGGGCAGCAACCACGAAAAACGCATCGAACAACGCACTACCCGCAAGTAAGGGGCTGTTTTTTTGGGCGTGCCCGCAGCCCAAAAAGGGGCTGCGGTCGGGCTATGCGGGGCGCATCACCATCGCCCCAGTGGGCGAATGTTGATTCGCCCCAGTGGGCGAATGTTGATTCGCCCCTACTATCCCTCACGCTTTTTTATCCCGCCGCAAAAAGGTTGCGGCGGGCTTTTTCCCTATATTTTGTCCTTTTCCTATGATACAAAAAATTACGGTAGAAAACTACAAATCCCTCCAATCCTTCGACATCGAATTGGGGCGCATCAATGTATTCATAGGCGCTAACGGCTCTGGGAAAACGAATATCTTAGAAGCCATAGCCCTCGCAGGCGCTATAGCCGATAATAAAGTAGCCCGCGAGGTTTTAGTACCACGCGGCATACGCTGGACAGAAATAGAGGCAATGGTGTCGGGCTTTAATGCGGCAAATAAAGATACCAATATCCATTTTTCAGTTGATTTTGGAAATGGTGCGAAATTGGCTTTTGCACTATCAAATACTTCTATTCCTTCTCAAAAAAATACTTTTCCTTATGCCGCTGTTTCTCCCAAGCTTTCAGAAGCAATTGAGGGGATTCTATATAGTGCCCATAATAAAAAGAGCCTAACAGTAAATGAGCTTTTACAAGCAATCAAGCAAGAAGTACATCATCAAATACCCGTTTTACCTGTATTATACGACTTTCTCATCTACTGCCCCGAAAACACCGCCCTGCGTAATTTCGAGTCCGAAGGACAGATAGAGCCGCTGGGCATCAAAGGCGAGGGACTTTTTAAACATTTGTTATACTTAGAAAGAGAACAGCGCCCACTTTTTGACCAAGTAAAAGAGCATTTGCAGCTTATAGACTGGTACGAAAGTTTTGAAATTCCCAACGGCTTACAGTTCGGCGAAAAGCGGCTAAGCATCAAAGATAGATACATAGAAGACGGCTTGGCTTATTTCGACCAGCGCAGCGCCAATGAAGGTTTTTTGTACTTACTTTTTTATTTAGTCCTATTCGTCAGCCCGCAAACGCCGTCTTTTTTTGCCATAGATAATATCGACAGCGCGCTAAATCCAAAACTATGTGGCGAATTAGTCAAGGTCTTATCTCGCTTGGCGAAAGAACATAACAAGCAGGTGATAATGACTACCCACAATGCCGCCCTACTTGATGGTTTAGACCTTTCAGACGAAGAACAAAGGCTTTTTGTTATAGCTCGCAATGCCGACGGACATACAAAAGCCAAAAGAATACAAAACAAGCCCCTTACGCCTGAAGCAAAACAATTGCCCTTGTCGGAACGCTTTTTACGCGGCTATCTCGGTGGTTTACCCAAAAATTTCTAAACTCATGGAACAAACCTTTGGCATTATCTCGGAAGGCGTAACCGACCAAGCCATTATAGAACAAATCCTATATGCCCATTTCGGAAACCCCGATTTAGATATACGTCCCTTACAGCCCCAGCGCCTTGTCAGCAATCAAACAAAAGGCTTTGCTTCTTGGACATTGATTTTTCATTATTGCTTGTCTGACGATTTTAGAGAGGCTTTTAGCGATGTAGATTTTGTTATCCTGCAAATTGATACGGATATTTGCCATCATGCGCCTTTTGGTATCGACGCAAAGCGAAGCAGCGAAACTGTAGAAGCCTTTATTTTGCGTGTGCAGGAGCGATTTGTAGAGCTTTGGGAAGCTAAATGGGGCGCAGATTTCTGCCTGCATTTTTTTCATCGCATTTTATTTGCTGTAGCTGTGCAAGCGTCGGAATGCTGGCTGCTGCCGCTATATGCTCCTCAAAAAAAGCAGGATAAACTTGTAGGCTGTTTGAAAGAAGTGGAACAAGCAGTAAAACAAAGCTTAGAAAAAAACAAAACATATCCTTTTTACGAAAGATTGACAGCCCCGTATCGAAAAGCCAAAAACTTACCCAGCCTTTGGCAAGCGAACCCCAGCCTTGATTTTTTTATCAATCGGGAACTGCCTTGCAAATTATGCTACCACGACTATCTTCTACAGACCGAATAGCGAAAACAAAAAAAAATCCCCGCGCAGCCTTTGCTGCGCGGGGGCAAAATTTGCGTGAGGGATATGTAGAGCCGTAGCATGCTACGGCTCAAATAGCCCGACGGCGCGACCTTTTTAGGAGCGCCGACACGCCAAAAGAGTGAAAAGTGAAAATTTTGTATATATGCTCTTGATTATCAATGGCTTATGCGCAAAATTTGTCATTCGCTTCGCGTTAACTTCGTTTTCGTAACTCGTCATTCGTAACTACTTCGCCAATTCTTTTTTGAGGTCGAGGTTATCGACAAATTTTGTGGTGAAATTGCCGTCCAGAAAATCCTGATTGCGCATGAGCCATTGATGGAAAGGGACAGTCGTTTTGATGCCTTCGGCGACAAATTCTTCCAGCGCTCGGCGCATTTTCTGTATACATTCCTCCCGCGTGCGTGCGCGGCAGATGATTTTGGCAATCATCGAATCGTAATAAGGCGGCACCGTGTAGTTGGCGTAAACGTGCGTATCTACGCGCACGCCGTGCCCTTTGGGCGAGTGAAAGGCTTGAATGCGCCCTGGTGAAGGGCGGAAATCATTGAGCGGGTCTTCGGCGTTGATGCGGCATTGCATGGCGTGCATGGTGGGGTAGTAGTTCTTGCCCGAAATGCGCTCGCCTGCGGCGATTTTTATCTGCTCGCGTATGAGGTCGTGGTCGATGACTTCTTCCGTAACGGTATGCTCTACCTGTATGCGGGTGTTCATCTCCATGAAGTAAAAATTGCGGTGCTTATCGACCAAAAACTCCACCGTGCCTACGCCTTCGTAATTGATAGCCTGTGCGGCGCGTATGGCGGCTTCGCCCATGCGATTGCGCAAATCCTCGTCCAAAAACATAGAGGGCGACTCCTCGACCAGCTTTTGATGGCGGCGCTGAATGGAGCATTCGCGCTCGCTAAGATGGCAGACCGTACCAAATTGGTCGCCTGCGACCTGTATTTCTATATGTCGGGGCTCTTCGACAAATTTCTCTATATACACGCCCCCATTGCCGAAGGCGGCTTTGGCTTCTTGCTGTGCGGACTCGAATTTGGATTCCAGCTCTTCCGCATTTTGTACAAAGCGCATCCCCTTGCCGCCGCCGCCTGCTGTAGCTTTTATCATGACAGGGTAGCCTACTTCCGCGCAGATGCGGCGCACCTCTTCCATGTCTTCCACTAAGCCGTCGGAGCCTGGTATGACGGGCACGCCTGCGGCTATCATGGTTTCTTTGGCGGTGATTTTATCGCCCATCTTGCGGATTTGCTCTGGGGTGGGGCCGATAAATTTTATATGATACTGTCCGCAGAGCTCGGCAAATTGGGCATTTTCTGCCAAAAAGCCATAGCCAGGGTGCACGGCATCTGCGCCCGTGATTTCTACCGCTGTCATAATGCGGCGCATATCGAGATACGACTGCGCCGACTGCGGCGGGCCTATACAGATGGCTTCATCGGCGAAGCGCACATGTAGGCTTTCTCTATCTGAGGTGGAGTAGATAGCGACCGTCTTAATGTTCATCTCGCGGCAGGTGCGTATGACGCGCAGGGCTATTTCACCGCGATTGGCAATCAAAATTTTCTTGAACATAATATATTGATTGTCAGCAGTTTAAGCAGGCTCAATAAGGAAAAGAGGTTGGTCGTATTCTACGGGTTGTGCGTTTTCTAAAAGCACTTTTACGATGCGTCCGCTTTGCTCGGCAGTAACATTATTAAAGAGTTTCATGGCTTCTATGACGCAGAGTGTAGCGCCTTGTTCGACTGTATCGCCGACCTTTACGAAAGGCGGTTTATCGGGTGCGGCGGAGCGGTAGAAAGTTCCAACCATCGGGGAGCGAATTTCGATATATTTGGCGCTGCTTGTGGCGGGGGGAGTGGGCGTAGTGCTTTCCTCCTTGATGGGGGCAGTGGATACGGGTGGGGGCGTTGTCTGCACAACGGGACTCGTGGCGATGGGGGCGACGCTGCTGCTCGTGGGTATCGTTGTAGCGATAACTGTATTGGCGGGGCTGCTCGTTTTGTGGCTGATATATCTATCGGTGCGAACGTTGAGAGAAAAATCTCTTTGTTCCAGCTTAAATTCTCCGATATTGCTATTGCGCAGTATCTCCAAAAGCTCCTTAATTTGTGCGAAATCTAACGACATATTCGGGGAAATTATATTTTGGGGCAGGCTTGCCGTGAAATAATACAACAAAGTTAAGCGCGTAGGCGAAAATATGAAACTTTCTATGGATAAATTATTGCCGCGCGGTATACAAAAGCTGCGGGTAGGCATTTGCTTGCTGCTGCTCATCGCGCTTTTATACTCCAAATTTTTGCTTTCGCTCTCCGTGATTGCTTTTTTGCTCTTGGGTGCTTATCATCGCTTTGTGCAAAAGGGCGAAGCGGCGGGTATGGGGGCGGATTTATGGGCATTTATAGGGGTTTTTGTTTTATTTTTATTGAGCAGCGTTTGGCGGGCGGAGGATGCGACGGAGCTAACGGTGAGGCTGCGCATTTCGCTGCCCTTTCTTGCCCTGCCTTTGGCTTGGGGCTGGCTTCCGCGCTGGGAAAGCGGCGAAAGGTTGGCGGTGGCAGCCTTTGCAGCTGCCTTTTTTGCGCTCAATGCTTTGGGGGTGTTGCTCTATTATTTCCTCAATTATGCGGAAATGCAGGCGCGCATCGTGGTCAGTGGGGCAGTGCCTGTACCAGGGGGCGACCATATCCGTTTCAGCCTTATGCTGGTTTTTGCGCTGATTTGCGCCGCTTGGTTGGCGCTGCAATATCGCAGCCGCTTGGCGGGTTTGGCTGCCTTTTTTTTGTTGATAGCCCTGCATATTTTGGCGGTGCGCAGTGGGCTGCTGGCGCTGTATGCGGCGCTTTTTGTATCCTCCATCTGGTATATACTCACTCAAAAACGCTATCTTTTGGGCGGGGGGCTGCTGCTGCTTTTATGCGCCGCGCCGAGCGCCGCCTATTATGCGCTGCCAAGTTTTCGCACCAAAATTGCGCTTAGTATACACAATTATCAGCTTATGCAGCGGGGCGAAATTGGCAATTATGCCGATACCAACCGCTTTTTATCCTACAAAATCGCTTGGCAGGTTTTCTCCGAAAGCCCCATCTTGGGGGTAGGCATGGGCAATATACGCCCGAAAATCGCCGCCATTTACGCGCGCGACTATCCCGCGCAGCCTTTTTTGATGCCGCATAATCAAATTTTATCCTATCTCGTCGGTATGGGCATCGTGGGGACGAGCCTCTTTTTGCTGCTGTTTTTCGCGCCGCTTTTTTTGCGTCGTGGGCTGCGCTCGCTGCCGCTGCTCGCCGCCTACACCCTTGTCGCTTCCTCCTTTCTATCCGAAAACACCCTATTTATCAGCGTCGGAACCTGCCTCTGCCTGTTTTTTCTGCTTTTTTTCCGCAGTTTCGAGTGATTTTTTTTGGGCATCCGCCGCGCCCCGCGCCCGCCGCAAAGGGCGGCGGGCGGAGCCGTAGCATGCTACGGCTCTACACGGGTCGCGGCGGCGCTACGCTACGGGTTACAGTACAGCCCTTGCATGCAACGGCTCTACAAGAGCCGCGCCTGCACGGCTGCACCGCGCGCAAAGCGCGCGCCCTCCGCATCGCTATGCCATTCGGTATTATATCCCTTGCCGCTACCCGCAGGCTTAAAAAAAACAAGTCCAGCATTGGCTTTTTTTCGGCGAAAACTGCCTATCTTAGCAGGCTTTTTCAACTTGTACCAACACATATATACGACAAGCGACAAACTACTATGAGCAATTTGATTCTATTTGCAGCATTTTTAGGCTTATTTCTCGCCCCCCTATCGGCACAGAAGAAAGCTAAAGCCAAACCCTCCGCCGCCGTACAACTCTTCGTGAAAACTGCCACAGGTATTTACGATAATCAAAAAACTATCGAACAAACGGGCGTGGATACGATGGCAACGCCTGCCTTCCGCCGACAATTTATACTTTGTTACCCCGTATGGCAGCAAGAAGTCAGCGCAGATAGATGGATGTATTTCGGCTGGTACGCACCCAACGACCGCGATGTAGCCCTGGAGGAAGTCTTTTTGCGCGTCTACGACGATAAAGGCAGCCTGCGCGTCGACTGGTATCAGATACCCGAAAAAATGCGCGAAAATTTTTCGCAAGAATGGAAGAAAGAACGCCCCTTCGAGAAGCTATTGCCCGTAGACCTCATGCACGAAGAGGACGGATTGCTCTTTGCAAGCTGCGCCGCTCGCAAAGACGGCGATGGCTTTATGATGAAAGCCGAAAATAGGGGCGAATTTAAGCGCTCTGCAGTTGCTGCCTACAAATATCTCTTTATCGAGATGGGTTTTTACAGCGATAAATATACTTCGGGTTCGCAGTTCATCGCTGCCGATGGCGAAACGGTCATCATACAGCACGACCACAAATTCACCATCTCCAAAGTCAACAAAAAGTACAAAACCTTTTGAGAATGACGAACACGAAGTGAACGCGTAGCGAATGACGACATTGTTGATTAAATGCCTGAATGATATTGCGCGTGAGGGATAGGAGCGAAACCACCGAAGCGCGTAGCGCGAAGGTGATGTAGCGCATAGCCCGACCCCGCGCCTTTAGGCGCGGGGGCACGCCCCCAATAAAATGACTTACTTAACGGCTTAATTACGAATTGGAGAGGTGCTAAAAAAAATTCTCTTTTTTGTGGGCTGTCTATTGGTGTCTTTTGCCCTATCTGCGCAAAAGTTATCGGACATTTGGTCGATAGAAACGAGTTTACATTTTGGGCGCATCTTGCGGCATACGCCCAATATCACCATACCGATAACACATAATACGCTGGGCGGCGAGCTTAGCGCCGAATGCCATCTGCGCCGCCGCGTCTGGCACGCTTGGGCAAATTATCCGCGTATGGGTATCGCCTTTTCCTACCAAAATTTTGGCGATGAGCGCATCGGTCAAGGGTTTGGGCTGATACCCTATGTGAGCATGGATTTTATACGCACGCGCAACGAAAACTTTAAGCTTTATGGGCGTTTGGGTTTGGGTTTTGGTTATCTGACGCGGCACTATGAGCTGCCCGACAATCCCGACAATAATATCGTTGGTTCGCATTTCGGCAATAATACGTCCCTGCGTTTGGCGGCGGAAATACGGCTAACTGCCTTTTGGCGCTTGCGCCCGTCTTTTACCTTTACGCATTATTCCAATGCGGCGAGCCAGCTACCGAATTTCGGTATAAATGTGGTGTCGATGCAGTTGGGCTTGTTGTATGCGCCTGCTTATATCACCCGCGATAGCCTCATACGCCGCCGTTCGGTGCTATCTGTGCCCTATGATGCAAAAAGGCGCGCCGAGCATAGCCGCCGTTGGACAGCCTCCATACAAGCGGCTATGGGCATACGCGAAAGCCAAACCTATGGCGGACCCAAATACGCCGTAGCCGCCGCCAGCGTAGAGGCGGGCAGATTTGTGAGCAATATACACCGTTTGCGGGCGGGGGTAGAATGGGAATACATCGGCTCTACCCACGCTTTTTTACAAAACTTGCACATCTATACGGAGCGGGAAAGCCTTTGGCAATCGATGCGGATAGCAGCTATGGCGGGTTTTGAGATAACTTGGGGGCGCTTGTCGCTGGGGGTTGGATTTGGGGTATATCTCACGAATAACGCTTTGCAGGCTCGGCGGACTTATCTGCGACCTACGGCGCGCTACTATTTCCTGACGCGCCCATTTAGCCCGACGCGCAATATCGCCGAGCCTTATATATTGATTGGCTTAAAGACGCATCGCATCGTAGCGGAGTATGCTTTTTTGGGTATTGGGGCAAACTTTTAGCGCATGATTTCGTGGGTACTGCGCTGCTTGCTACGCTCGCAGCGCTGGTATTATGCCGCCTTGCGGCGGCAGTGGTAGCAAGTATTTGTGAAGTATTTGTGAATTTTTAGGAGCAGCGCGCAATCCAATCGTCGAGCTCTTGCATCAAACAGGGGTCTTCCCAAGAGAGATAAAAAGCGCCATTGGCTGCCCTGCCTTTGCGTATGCGGCTGCCTTTTTGATAAACTTCGTCCTTGCTGCTGGGAAAGCAAACTGCGTCTTTGTCGCAGAGGTCGCGCAGTAGGGCGGCGGTATCGGCAGCAGGCGAGGGATAAAAAGAAACCTGCATGAGTTGGTTGTTGTATAGGCTAAAGACTACATCGCCTTTGGTATGGAATAGGGTATATTCGGCGTTGATGGTTTGGGTAGAGTAGGGGGGGCAGTCTTTGCGGCGATTGCTGGTATCGGTGGCTTGGTCTTGGCTGCGCAGTTGGGTGATGCGAAAACGTCCGCTTTCTTTGAGCTGAATGTCTTCCATCGAGATGCGGCTGTTGAGGTTTTGGAGCATGAGTTGCACGGGCTTTTTGGCGGCGCAGTCGGCATAACTGGGGGCATCGCTAGCACAGGCAGCCGCCCAAAACAGCGAAAGGAGCAGGAGCGCATAAAACGGATATTTTGGCATACGGCAGAAGTTAGAAACGAAGGAATACGGGTAGCGCCCCGCCCTCCTTTGGGGCGGGGCAGCTTTGCGTGAGGGATATGTAGAGCCGTAGCATGCTACGGCTCAAATAGCCCGACCGCCTGCCCCTTTTTGGGCAGGCGGGCACGCCCAAAATTAAGTTAAAAGTGAAAATTTTCGCGTTATGTGTTTATCGTATTGGCTTTAAGCTAAGTCCAATTTTTGCCGATAGAAATCGACTTTGGGGTTCATGTACCAAAACCAAAGCGGGGGCAGGAGCGCGAGCAGCATAGCGGCGGGATAACCGAGCGGCAAATTTGGCGCTTCAAGATGGCGTAAAATCTGATATTTGCGCGAGGCTTTATAGTGGTGGTCGCTGTGGCGGGTGAGTTCGTACAACAAAATGCGCCCCAGCGTATGGTTGGAGTTCCAAGAGTGATGCGGCTGCACGCGTTCGTATCTGCCCGAAGGCAGTCGGCGGCGGCGCAGTCCGTAATGCTCGATGTAGTTGACGGTTTCGAGCAAAAGCGCGCCCATCAAGCCCGCCAAAAGCAGCAAAATCGCTGCGAAAGCAGGTAGAAACAGGAAAAGCAGCCCGATATAAAGCGCCTGAATGAGCAAAAAACATAAAAATTCGTTGCGCCAATGCAAAAACGGCAGCCGCAAAAATCGCAGGCGCTTGCCCTCCAGACGCGCAGCCGACACAAAGCCGCCCACTAAAGAGCGCAGCCAAAAGGCGTAAAGCCATTCGCCGCGCCGCGAAGAAGCAGGATCTTCGTCGGTGGCAATATGCACATGGTGCCCCCGATTGTGCTCTATAAAAAAGTGCATATACAGACTCGGTAAGAGCAAAAATTTCGCTAAAAGCTGCTCCTGCCAAGTATCCCGATGCCCCAATTCATGCGCTACATTGATGCCCATGACCCCGAAGGCAAAGCCCAAACCCGTCGTAAGCCCTACCGTTTCGTAAGTCTGTAAAGGCTGCGTACAGAGCAAATAGCCCACCCAAGCTGCAAAAAAATACAAGAAAGGCAGGTTGAGGTAGAGCAAAAAATCAAATAAGCGCTTGTTTTGCTCCGCTTCTTCTTGTGCCTCTTCCAAATTTTCTTCGCTTTGGGGTAAGATAAACTCCAGTATCGGTATCAGCACAAAGCCCACAATCAAGGGCGTAAAGCTGAAATACCCCAAGCCCAAGCAAGCCGCAAGCAGCGTCAAGGGGCTGATGTATGCGGCAAAGTATTTTAGTTCTCTCCACTGCATAAGTTAGGAATGACGAATGACGAATGACGAAATTGCTGGAGAAGTAAAATACTTGCTACCAGCGAGCGCAGCGAGCTTGTACCAGCGACGCGAGCAATAGCGAGCGGCGCAGTACCTAAACACAAAGCACAAGCTACAACACAAAGCACAAGCTAGGACCTACTACGAACCGTCAAATGGCGCTCGCGTTGTTGCGGATAGATGTCGTCAATGGTGATGAGTATGCCTGTTTCTTCGACCTTGCCGAAGGGGTGATTGATGGCAGTGCCGAAACTTTTCATGCTGGGCGATAGCTTCATGTAGGCGCTGAAAAGTGGCGGAATTTGCTCCCCCAAGTCGCGCACGCGGCGCGAGAGCGTTAGATAGTCGATTTTGAAACCGCTGCCCGCGAAGGCGCTGCGCAGTTCTTCCTCTGGAGTCGTGAGCGCGACGGGTTCATAAGGTTGCATAAGTCCCTCATTATCAGGGCAATATTGGGCGAGAAACTGCAAAATTAAATCCCGCGCCTGCGGCTGAAAAGAAGGGTACATGGTTATTTTGCCGAAGAAATAGCGCAGGTCGGGGTAGAGCTGCGTTACCGCGCCGAGTCCGTCCCAAAGATTATCAAGCGTATAGACGCTGCCGCGTGCGCCTGCGCCCGATTGCTTGGAGGGCACGACGAAGGAGCGCCCCAATTCGACGCAAAAGGGCAGATACTTTTCGATGAAGGGCGGATTGTATTGGAAGAGGTGCGCGGTGGGGCTATTCCAGTTGCCATCGGTATTGCGGGCTAAGATGCTGCCGAGTTGGAAGCGATAGCCGCCGACGATTTCTTGTTCCTCATTGCACCAGACGACAAGTTGCTGAAAGGGAAATTCCCCCCCGTCGTACTCATCCAAATCTATCTCTAAGCCTGTGCCGCCGCCGCTTTGACGGAAGCTGATTTCGCGCAGCCTACCGATTTCTCTGACCACATTGGGCGAGCGATGGGCATCGGTGATATAGATGCTGCGATTGCCGAAGTTGGCAGGGCGTACAAAATGTTGCTCGTTGAGCTCCGAAAGCAAAACCTCTTTCGGTACGGCGGGGATAATAGTTTGCATAAGGTAAAACAGACAGGATAAAACTTTCGTACAGCTAATTTGTTAATTTTTCGTAGGCTATCTTGCCACAAAATTAGCATAAAATACGCTTTTAGACTATGTTTAGTTGGTTTTTCAAAAAAGATAAGGTCAAAGAGCTGGAGAAAAAACATCTCGAAATGTTGCAAGAAGCCCGCGATATACAGCGCAGTGGCGATTTGCGCAAATACGCCCAAAAGCTCGAAGAAGCCGAAATCGTAGAGCGAGAGCTGGAGCGCGCCCGCGCCGAGCAAGAAGCCAAAAACAAGTCATAAGAGCCAAATATGAATATCTTACTTACAGCAGCCACAGAAGCCGAAATACGCCCCAGCCTCGATTTTTTGAAGCAAATGCCGCAGGAAAAAGCCCAGCGGGTAGAAGTCCTCATCTCGGGGGTGGGCAGCCTGCATACAGCCTACAGCTTGGGCACCCGCCTCAATGCCTTTTATCCGCAGGCGCTGCAGTTGGCGATACAGGCGGGTATCGCAGGCGCTTGGGACAAAGAGCGCCCGCTGGGGCAGGTCGTACAAGTCCGCTCCGACTACAATGCCGACTTGGGCGCGCAAACAAAGGAAGGCGATTTTTTGTCGATTTCGGAGCTGGGCTTTCTCGATATTAGCCGCCCCTTGTTCGACGTATACAGCGCCGACGGGCGTTTGTGGCAGTCCGACAGCGAGCAAAGCCATTTTTTGCCCCATGTCGACGCTATCAGCGTCAATACCGTGCACGGCGAAAGGTCGAGCATCGAGCGCACGCGCGAGCGTTTGGGCTGGGCGCAAATCGAAACGATGGAAAGCAGCGCCTTTTTCTTTGCCTGCCTACAATACCAAAAAATACAACCCGCCTTCCGTTTTCTCGCCCTGCGCAGCCTTTCCAACTATGTCGAAGAGCGCAACCGAGCCAACTGGCAAATCCCGCTCGCTATCAAAAATCTCAACGAAGTATTGATAGAGATGCTCACTCTTTTGCTTTGATTTTGCAATTTTTCATTGCGTAAATACTCAATACCACTGCCGCCGCAAGGCGGTATGCTACCAGCACAGCGCAGTACCTAAGCACACTAAAACTGCAAACAATCCGGCGCAGGGGCACGCAACCAAGTCCGCTCTATAGGCTCAAACATCCAGCCCTTGCCCGTGCTGCCGAAAACGTAGGTAAGCATGATTTCGTGCGTCGTGCCCACATGCGGCAAAATGCCACTCACAGGCAAGCTAAAAGCATAACCAACCCTAAATTTTTTGCTGATATTTACGTTGGCATCAGCTATCATGCTGCCATCAGTCGATACGCCCAAAGCCGCGCTAAAGCGGTAATTCCACATATAACGCATCGATAAATACAAATTCAAAGGCGAAGCAGGCACATACTTAAAGACCAAAGAAGGCATCAAAAACTGCTTTTCGTCCTTGTTTTTGCCCTTTAACTCAAATTTCGCCCCCGCATTCAGATAAAAATGCGTTACCCGCCGCAGGTTCGATATCGCCAAATCGTCCGTAAAACGCACCCGCATCGAAATAAGCTGCGGCATCGACACGCCGACATAGTACAAATCATTGTAGTACAGCGCACCGAAACCAATATCAGGCAAAAATTTTGACTGATTGGCGTTGATAATCAACTCATCGTCCGCATCGTTGTAGCGCAAATCCCGCCCCCGCAAACTATAAACCGTGCCACCCAGCGAGAGCCCAAAGGCAAGCCGAGAGCGCTCCCATTCGCCCTTTTGCTCCGATTTTAGCCGAATATGATAGGCATAATTGAGCGTCAAAGTAGCGAAAGAGGTCGGTCCCGTGCGGTCATACATAAAATAACCGCCCATCGCCATATTTCTATCATGCTCATATTGCTGATAGCTCATAAAAGGCGTGCGCGGCGAATTGGGCATACCCGTCCATTGATGCCGATACGCCAGCGTCGCCGCCGTGATGCCTTCCCAGCCCATCATAGCAGGGTTCATCGTGAAAGCATTGTGCATATACTCGCTAAAAACGGGCAGTTGCTGCGCCTGCGCGCCACTCAATCCAGCGAAAAAAAGCAGGATAAAAGGTATAATTCTCCGCATACTCTCGAAAGTGAACAGTGAAAAATAAAAAGTGAAAACGCAGTGAACGCGTAGCGAATAGTGAACATATGGCCTAAATAATGGCGCTTATCGTGTGTGTATAAATAATTGATAATCAAGTATTTATTAATCACAAAAAAACTTTTCACTTTTCGCTACGCGTTTACTTTGTATTCACTTTTCACTTAATTTGGGCGTGCCCCCGCTCCCCACAGCGCCCAAAAGGCGCTGTTGAAAGGTCGCGGCGGTCGGGCTATTCGTTCCAGCGCCGTAGGCGCTTCCACTGCTATCCCTCACGCAAACTTGCGCCCTTAGGCGGGCGCGATACTGTAGTGCTAAAATATATCCAGCAAGCAATACCTACTACCTACTACCTACTACCTACTACCTACTACCCCCGAAACCGCTCCAGCCAATAATCGACCATCTCGTCCATCATGCTCTCGAACGTATATTCGGGCTTCCAGCCTGTAGTTTCGCGCAGTAGGGTAGAGTCGCCGCGCAAGTGGTGCAGCTCTTCGGGACGGAAAAAGCGTTCATTGCTTTGCACATACTGCGTCGGGTCGAGGTCTAAACGCCCAAAGACGTAATTCACCAAGTCGCTCACCGAATACGATACGCCTGTAGAGCAAACATAATCCCGCGCTTCTTTCTGCTGCAAAATCAGCCACATCGCCCGCACGTAGTCTTTGGCGTGCCCCCAGTCGCGGGTGGACTGCAAGTTGCCCAGCACCAGCGAATTGGACAAACCCAATTTGATTTTTGCGGCTTCTTTGGCGACCTTATTCGTTACGAAATTGGTGCCCCTGCGCGGCGACTCGTGGTTAAATAAAATGCCGCTACAGATATACAGATTGTAGGAATTGCGGTAGTTGCGGCAGATATTATACGAAAATACCTTCGCGCAGGCATACGGCGAAACAGGGTGCATGGGCGTAGTTTCGCGTTGAAAGCCGTCCGCATCTATGCTATTGCCAAACATCTCCGAAGAGGAGGCTTGATATAGGCGCGCCGTGGGGCAGATGAGCCGTATGGCTTCGAGCAGATTGAGTGTACCGATACCCGTAACCTGTGCCGTGTAGATAGGCTGGTCGAAGCTCACGCGCACGTGCGACTGTGCGGCGAGATTGTAGATTTCATCGGGTTGCGACTGCTGTAGGACACGCACCAAAGAAGAGAAATCCAGCATATCGCCGTACTCCAATTTTAGATTTGGGTGTCCGTACACGCTGTCTAAGCGTGCTGTTTGGTTTTCGGCTAAGGAGTTGCGTTTGAGTATGCCCCAAACCTGATAGCCTTTTTCTAACAAAAACTCGGCTAAGTACGAGCCATCTTGCCCGTTTATACCTGTGATGAGAGCGCGTTTGAGCGACATTGTAGTAGAGGAAACGAATAAAAATAAAAAAACGCAGTACACTTTGAATGATACCGCGTGAGGGATATGTAGAGCCGTAGCATGCTACGGCTCAAAGAGCCCGACCGCGCCCCCTTTTTGCCCCGCGCCTTGCGCGGGGTGGCTGCGCGTTTTTTCGCGCAGACAGGGCGCGGACACGCCAAAATAAGTGAAAAGTGAACACAAAGTGAACGCGTAGCGAAAATGATACTCGATGTATAAATACTTGATTATCAACTATTTGTACAATAATAAGCGCTTAAAAATTTGCAAGCTTGGCGAAAATAATCCACTTTTCACTTTTCACTTTTCACTTTTCACTTTTCACTTTTCACTTTTCACTT
>CAYXSA010000062.1:0-23775 GCA_964467315.1 uncultured Saprospiraceae bacterium
TTACGAGTTACGAGTTACGAGTTACGAGTTACGAGTTACGAGTTACGAGTTACGAATAAAAAACGTCAAACTTTATGCATAAGCAATTGGTAATCAAATATATACACAAAGCACAATCGTAACTCGTAACTACAAAAGCTGTTGCCTGTTCATTTTCACCTTGCGTCCTGGTAAGAAATCCCAGCTATCTTCGCCGATGCCTTGCTCGCAGATGAGCCAAAGAATGGGGGCGCGGGTCGGGATTTCGGGGGCGGGGGCTTCGCCGTCGCTAAAATAGACGATAGCATCGGGTTGATAGACCTCGTTGGCATAGCGCATGGGCGCATTAAAATCTGTGCCACCGCGCCCGTGTATGATGCTGGGGGCTTTGCCTTTGTAGTCGTAGCTGGCTTGTATGTCTACGTCGCATTCTACGATATGGATTTGCGCGCCGCCTTTCCAGATATGATAGATTTCGGCAAAAAACTCTCTCAAATCGTCATCGCTTACAGAGCCCGAAGTATCTACGACGACCTGTATTTTTTGCTTGCGTTTGATTTTAATGCCTGGCGTGGTGCCGTAGCGTTTGGAGGCGCGTTGTATGGTATTTTTTAGATAGGTACGCGAGGAAGAGGCCGCAAAAAGCCGCAGCACCCGCCGCCAGTTTACGTTGGGTTTGAGCGATTCTACGAGCGCATCGAGATAAGCCTGCAAATCACCTGGCAAGGTGCCGTACTGCTTGCCGCGCACGCGCTGCATGGTATTGGCGATGGTTTCGTTGATGAGTGCGTCGAGCATTTTGCGCTCGGAGGTAGAGAGCTGGGCGATTTCCTCCCAATTTAGATGCTGGTCGAGTTGCTCATGGTGCAGCTGCCGCATCAGTTGCAAAAGTCGATTTTGCGACTTATTGAGGTCGGGGTGCTCAAACTCTTTTTCTTGCTCCTTTGGCTCTTGTTCTTCTTGCTTTTCTGGCTCTTCTTCGCTGCCGCTGCTTTCGGGGTCTTTTTCCTCATCGGGTTCGTCGGATTGGGCGGAGGCATTGGAGTTGAAGGGATTTTCTGCACCTTCGTCGCTGTCGCTGTCTTCATCGCTTGCGCCCTCGAAAAGAATTTTTTCTATCTTATCGTTTTCCTCTTGCAGGCGTTTATAGTAGTAGTCGAGCGACTGCTGATTTTCGAGTGCGAAGTCGGGGAACTGCCCCATTGTAACGGCATCTTCCGTTAGCTGGCGTTGCTCTATGTATTGATTGGCGGAGAGGTCGGCGGCGATATTGAAGAGTTTTTTATTGCCGAAATCCTGCGAGCGCATAATGTGCTTTAGCACCAGATGCAAAATCTGATGCTTGATAGCGCCGTAGCGTAGCTGCTTGGTTTTTTCGGCATCGGCGAAGGTAAGTTTTTCGCGCCAATACTGCTCGTTGACTATCAATTTGAGCGTGCCGAATTTGGTCGGCTGCAAGGAAACGCTGCCCGTTTTATCGGATACGTCTTTGAGTATAGAGGTGAAGAAGTGCCCATAAAAAGGCTCTTGCAGCATGAGCTGGATGCTCGTTTTGGCGATTTCGTCTATCAGGTGGTACATAGGGAGTTGCGAGTTACGAATTACGAGTTACGAGTTACGATTGCGTAACAAGCGCGTAGCACATTACGAATGCACATAATTCATTGCTAATCAAGTTTGTAAAAAACTTTTCACTTTTCACTTTTCACTTTTCACTTTTCACTTTTTGCGTGAGGGATAGGAGCGAGCGCGCAGCAGCGCAGCTGCAAGCACCCGTAAGGCAACCACCCGCGAAGCTACGAAGTAGCGACGCGGGTGATATAGCGGATAGCCTGACGCGAGCGCCGTGTAGGGGCAGACCTATGTGTCTGCCCTCCCGCCGCGCCCTTGCGCGGCGGCGGCGCGAAGCGGCACGCCCCAAAAAACGTAGTTTAAGGAGCGCTAAACGGGCTGAATAGGCAGTTGGTCGGTATCATATAAGATATCGGAGCCATTGCTTTCGCTTTTGGCTTCGCCGTCTTTTTTATCGGGCAGCTCATCGAAGGGGCGTTTGCCGATAAGATTTTCCAAGTCTTCGCGGTCGAGGACTTCGCGGTTGATGAGCGCATCGGCGACGAGTTCGAGCTGCTTGCGGTATTCGCGCAAAAGCTGCTTGGCGCGGTTGTACTGCTGTTCGATGATGGTGCGCACCTCCGTATCAATCATGGAGGCGGTTTCTTCCGAGTAAGGTCGGGTGAATTGGAAATTGCCCTGTGGGTCGTAGAAGGAAACGTTGCCGACCTTGCCGTTCATGCCGTAGTAGGTAATCATAGCGTAAGCCATCTGCGTAACCCGCATCAGGTCGTTGCCTGCGCCAGTGGAAACGCGCCCGAAGATAAGCTCTTCGGCGGCTCTACCGCCTAAGGCGAGGCAAATTTTGTCCAAAATCTCCTCTGTCGTTTCTATGGTTTTTTCCTTCGGTAGGTACTGGGCGTAGCCGCCTGCCATACCGCGGGGCACGATGGTAACTTTTACGAAAGCATCCGAGTGCTCCAAGTACCACATACAAAGCGTATGCCCTGCTTCGTGGTAGGCGATGACGCGTTTTTCTTGGGGAGAGATGATTTTATTTTTCTTCTCCAGCCCGCCGATGACGCGGTCTATGGCATCGTTGAAATCTATCATTTCAACGAATTTTTTGTTGCGGCGCGCGGCGATAAGTGCCGCTTCGTTGCAGATATTGGCGATGTCTGCGCCCGCAAAACCTGGGGTTTGGGCGGAGAGCTTTTTGGGGTCGATATCGTCGGAGAGTTTGATGGAGCGCAAGTGCACCTTAAAAATCTGCTCGCGTCCGATTAAATCGGGCTTATCGATGGTAATTTGTCTATCAAAGCGACCAGGGCGCATCAGTGCCGAGTCCAAAATATCGGGGCGATTGGTCGCCGCCATGATGATAACGCCCTTGTCGGTAGCGAAACCGTCCATCTCTACGAGGAGCTGATTGAGCGTATTTTCGCGCTCGTCATTGCCTTGCATAGAGTTGCGTCCGCGAGCGCGTCCGATAGCGTCTATCTCATCGATAAATATAATGCAGGGGGCTTTATCGCGGGCTTGTTTGAAGAGGTCGCGCACTCTGGATGCGCCCACGCCGACAAACATTTCCACGAAATCGGAGCCCGAGATAGAGAAGAAGGGTACGCCTGCTTCCCCTGCTACGGCTTTGGCAAGCAGGGTTTTGCCTGTGCCAGGAGAGCCAACGAGCAGCACGCCTTTGGGGATTTTTCCGCCTAAGGAGGTGTATTTTTTGGGGTTTTTGAGGAAGTCGACGACCTCAACGACCTCTTCTTTGGCTTCGTCCAAGCCTGCTACGTCCTTGAAGGTAACATTTACGCGACCATCGCGCTCGAAGAGGGTGGCTTTGGATTTGCCGATATTGAATATCTGCGAGCCGCCACCGCCGCCGCCGCCGCCTACGCGACGCATGATAAAGACCCAAACGGCTACGAGTATCACCAAAGGCAAGACCCAGCTAAGTATGGAGCCGAGTACATTGTGGCGATTTTCCCAGCGTACGGCGATTTTTTGGTTGCTGGAGAGCTGAATAGCCTTGATTTTCGCGTCGAAAATCTCGGGCGAGGGTATATTGTAGGTGAAGTGCGGGCCAGGATTGGGCAGCCCGAAGGGCGTTTGAGCCACATCCTTATAGGCTTCCTTGCCTGTGGAGTCGGCGCGCAGGTAGACTTCGGCAAACTCCTTATTGACGACCATCACCTCGCGCACATCGCCCGAAGTAAGTATGGCTTCGAGTTTATCTTCTGCTATGGGCAGGGTGCGCGAAGAAAAATTAAAGATATTATACGCCACGAGGGCTAAGGCGATCAGACCATAGACCCAGTAAATACTGAATTGGCGTTTCGGGGGGGTGTTTTGTTCTTCCATCGGTTGTTGTTGCGGTGTATTTTGGGCGTGCCCCCGCCGCCGATGCTCGGCGGCGGGGGCGGGCTGCTACGGGTTCGCTGTTCGCTCATACCCGCCCCTGACAGGGGCGGGTACGCTACGCGCCCTTTGCATCCCTCACGCTGCGGCGCTTTGCAGCGCCTATCGGTCATTTCAGACCTTAATCGTAGAGGAAAAAATCTTCGCGGTATGTCAAATCTTCGGGGGCGCTTTCGCTATCGTGGCGGGTTTCTTTGCCATCCATCCACAGGCTTTCGAGGTTATATTGTGTACGCTTGTGTTTGGTGAAGATGTGCACAATGACGGTAAAATAGTCGACCAAAATCCAGCCTACAGACTGTCGACTTCCTGCCTGCTTGCCTTCGATGTGGTTGGGCGCAAGACCCAATTTTTCGCGCACTTCCGACTGTATGCGCTCGGCGATGCCCGCTACATGCGTGGGCGAGCTGCCTGTGCAGATGAAGAAGAAATCGCAACTTGCGTCCTTCGCTGCGCGTAAGTCCAACTCTACGATGTCAAACGCTTTGATGTTTTGCATTGCCTCTACTATAGCCGCATTAAGCGCTTGAGTTGGTGTATCGAGCGGGGCGGGGGCAGCTTGTTTCGTTTTTTTGCTCAAGATAAGTAACAGTGTAAACCTTGCATTGGTTGAGAGATACCCACTACATAGTGGGTGATTTTCGGCGCTAAGATAGCAAAAATATCGTTTTCCTTAAAACAAGTCCATCGAGAAAACAATAATTCGCAATTCGCAATTCGTAATTCAAATTGCTACCTTTGCGGTCTTGCAACAAAACCAAAGCGCCAAAAGTGCAAACAAACGAAGTCTTTTCTCCGCTTTTTATGGGCAGGCATCTATTGCATCTGCCTGTGGTCGATTCTACCAATACCTACCTAAGCCAACTGCTTGCAAATACTTCGCCAGCAGAAGGAACTGCCGTTTGGGCAGATGAACAGCAGCAGGGGCGTGGACAACTTGGCAGTCTTTGGTTGAGTGCGGCTGGCGAAAATCTCGCCATCTCGTATTTTTTGCGCCCGCGCCACCTGCGCCCTACGGAACAGTTTTGCCTCTCGCAGGCTACTGCCCTCGCCGTACATAGCCTGCTGATATACATAGGCTTAGAGGCAACGGAACTGCGCATAAAGTGGTCGAATGATCTACTCGCGGGGGAAGAAAAAATAGCAGGCATTTTGATAGAAAACCAAATACAGGGGCTTTTATTGGAGCATAGTATCATAGGTATCGGCATCAATGTCAATCAGACGAATTTTCCGAGCTTTGCGAGGAGTGCAAGCTCCGTTAAAAAAAAATTAAAAAAAACTTACCCTCCTGCCCAACTTATTCCCACGCTCTCCGCGTTTTTAGAATATCGCTACTTGCAAACGAAAACTGCAAAGGGGCGCGAGCAACTCCAAATGGATTATCTCCAACAACTGTATCGCTACCAAACGCCTGCACAATTTAGGCTTTTTGACAGCGAAGACAGTTTCACAGCGATTATATGTGGCATTAGCTCGGAAGGGCATTTGATGCTACAGATAGCCGAAACGAAGGAAGTACAGACTTTTGGTTTAAAAGAAATTGTTTTTTTGTAAATTTTTGCCGCCTTTCCCATAGTTAGGCGCGATTTTTGAAAATAATACTTTTTTTTTGGCAACACACATTACATAAACGTTTAAACATTTCCACACAACCACGCAATGAAAACATTACTCAAAGGCGCGTTCTTCACAGCCGCAGCAGCTTTCATGTTCACTTCATGTAACAAAGACCAAAGCTCTGTAAACAAAATGGAAGGCGAATGGACAGTTAAAACTTCCAAAACTTTCCTCAACGGCGTTGAAGTTGTTCCAGAAGAAGGCGAAGAAGCCGTCGATATGTCATTGACATTTGAAAAATGCAAACTCGCCGATGACGAGTGGTGCGATGCAAGCATGGCTACCGTTTTCGACGGTACTACCTTCACTGTAGACTTCAAATACAATGTCAGCGACAAAGGCGAAATGATGGCTTGGGACATGGACGGCGATGCCGCTACTACCGAAGACCGTATCAACGCTACTGTTAACAAAATTAGCAAAAGCGAAATCGACTTCTACTACACTGAAACAATGGAAGGCGACACTTATCGCTACGAGATCGTTCTCGAACCTAAATAGTGTCTTGGCGCAAGCCCTGTGAAAACACTCCAAAAAAACAGCTATGCACCGACAAGAGCCAAGAAAGCTCCCTGTATGGTGCATAGCTGTTTTTTTTTGCAGGCTGCTCCACTACGCTATTGCGAGAGGGATAGCAGCGGAACCACACCGCCAGCGCAGCCTTGCTGCGCAAGGTGTGATGTAGCGGATAGCCCGACGCAAGCCGCATAGCCCCCCTCTTGAAAGGGGGGCTGCGGCGAAGCGGCTCGCCCAAAATAAAAATGTTTATTCTACCACTCAATTTTCGAAAATCGTGAAAAAACTTCCCCTCCTATTTGCGCTCGCCCTCAGCATGGGTTTTAGCGCCTGCAACAAAGAGCAAGCAGCCGTAAAAAAACTCGCAGGCGAATGGACCGTAGACCAACTCGACGTGTTTGAAAACGGCACCATGACCTATTCAGGACCGAACGAAGAAGCCCTAAATTTTACCTTCGAGGAATGCAAACTCAAAGAGGACGAATGGTGCGAGCTGCAACTCGTGTACCCTGATGAAAACTACAGCGAAACTTCTTTCTATCAAATCACTGATGACGGCGAAAAAATGCTGATTGATAGCGACAACAACACCGTTACCACCGACGACCGCGTAGAGGTTACCATCGTGGAGCTCGAAAAAGAGCATCTCGTATTCCATTTTACGGAAACCGACGACGATGGCAGCATCAAATACCAATTCCATCTTAGCCCCAAATAAGCTAAAAATATGAAAAAAATTCTGCTTCCTTCCCTGCTGGCGCTTACCTTTGCAGCCTGTAGCAAAGACCAAACAGCCGTGCGCAAACTCGATGGCGCTTGGCTCGCTACCTCGCAACGCACTTGGATAAATGACGTAGAGCAAAACGAGCCCCTCGAAGGCTCAATCCGCTACGAATTTACCAAATGCCGCATCAAAAAAGAAGAGCTTTGCGATGCTAAAATTATCGCCAATTTCGACGGGCTTAATTTTGAGCTGGATTTTGGCTATCGCGTAGAAGACGATGGCGAAACGCTGGTCATCGACGAGGACAAAAATATGACGACTACGGAAGACCAAAATCGGGCGACGATCATCTCCCTCGACAAGGAAACCTTCGTTTTCGGCTACTCCGAAAACATCGACGGCGACACCTATCGCTACGAATACACTATGACGGCGGAAGAAGAATAAGCAGGCGAATGTAGGGGCGAATAAACATTCGCCCCCAGACCGCCCCCACCCACGAACATACACCCCGTGAAAACAATCCTCATCACAGGCGCTCAAGGGCAATTAGGCTCTGAGCTGGCAGCGATAGCCGCCGAACACCTCCAATTTCATTTTATATTCGTCGATAAGGCAGAAATGCCCCTCGACGACTTGAGCGCTCTGCAAGCGGCGCTGCAAGCCCTGCCGAAGATAGACTATTGCCTGCATGGGGCGGCTTATACTGCCGTCGACAAAGCCGAAGCGGAAAGCGAATTAGCCTTCTGCATCAATGAGCAAGCAACGGCAGTTTTAGCCCAACAATGCGAAACTTGGGGCGCTACCATGGTCTATATATCAACGGATTATGCTTATCACAATGCCGAAAATCGCCCCCTTCGAGAAGAGGACGCTTGCAGCCCAAAAAGCGTCTACGCACGCAGCAAGTACGCAGGCGAACAAGCAGCCGCAAAGCATTGCAGCCGCTCCTTGATTGTGCGTACCTCTTGGGTCTATTCCTCGCATGGGCATAATTTCGTCAAAACCATGCTGCGCCTATCCGAGCAGCGCGAAAGCATAAGCGTGGTCGCCGACCAAATCGGCACGCCCACCTATGCCGCCGACTTGGCGCGGGCGCTGATGACCATGCTCACGAAAATCGACGAAAACACGATTAAGCCTCTATGGGGCAGCATCTACAACTATAGCAACGAAGGCGCGGCAAGCTGGTACGATTTTGCGCAGGCGATTTTTGAGGAGCGCGCCCGCCCTTGCACGGCTTTGCCCATTCGCACGGAGCAGTACCCCACACCCGCCGAGCGTCCGCCCTATAGCCTGCTCGATAAAACAAAGATAAAAGCCGCTTTCGGCTTGTCTATTCCCCATTGGAGGGATGCCCTGCGCCGCTGCTTGCGCCTGCTGCCCCTGCTTTTAATGCTGCTTTTTGCAGCCAATACGCCCCTTTCGGCGCAAAAAAAATGGCAACGGCTCACCCAAGAAATGCAGAAAAACGCGCAGCCTTTTTTTTTTTATAGCTGGCAAACCCGCGCCGATAGCGCCCAAAATTTGCCCGCTACCACAGGCGACAATCTACAGATACATTACACCATCAGCCGACTAAAAGGCAAGACGGAAGAGCGCGTACTAAGCTCACACGAACAACCCGAACCCGTTTTCGTGCCCCTGCCCGACTTGCGACAAGATATATTTTTTACCGCCGCCCTTCGCCTCATGCGAAAAGGCGACAAATTGCGCGTCATCGTGCCCGCCGACAGCATACGCCCCTATTTGGGCGAGATGGACAAACATTTTAAGCGCGGCGAAGCCGTGATTTTCCTCTACGAAATCGTCGATATTCAGCGCGAAAGCCTCATTCGTGCCCAAGCCGAAGCCAATAGCGCCCGCGCCGATAGCCTGCGCCGACGTATGCAGTTGGAGGTCAACGACCTCATCACAGGCAGAGGCAAATCGAGCTATTACGAAACCATTCCCAGCGATACCGACAGCTTGGACGCGCACGCGCGCACGCTCATGTATTACGTCTACAAACAAGGCAAGGGCATCGCCTGCAAAGCAGCCAAAAGCTATACCGTGCAGTACCTTTGCCTGACCTACCCCGCTGGGCAGCTCGTCGATGACTCCTTCCGCACGGGCAAGACCATACGCGTAAACACCAAAAATCCACACCAATACATCTTAGGTTTTATCTTGGGTTGCGGTGAGTTGCAGGCTGGCAGCGAGGCAGTTTTGTGGATTCCCTCCCGACTCGCCTACGGCAGCAAAGGCGCAGGGACGACCATTCCCCCGAATGCGGATTTGCTCTTTTGGGTCGAAATTTTGAGCGTCGAACCTTAGCAAAGTTTTTTTTGTTTCGAGGGTTTGGGGCATCCGCGCCGCCTGCGAAGCAGGCGGCGCGGCGCTACGCTACGGGTTCGCTGTTCGCTCAGTACAGCCGTTGCATGCAACGGCTCTACGCGCCGTGCATACACGGCTGCACCTGCCGCTACGCGGCAGCCCTCCGCATCGCTATGCCATTGCCATCAGCCTGCAAAATTTTGACCTAAGTGCTGGGATAAAAATAAATTAAGGAATTTTTGCTCGCGTAGCGAGCCAATTAACTGCGCCGTAAGGCGCACCTTGCTGCGTCGGAACTGTTTGAGCGAAGTCGCCGCAGGCGACGGAGCGAGTTTTTCGACGCAAAAAGCGTTTTTTTGGTTACTTTTTTTTCGCTTCGGAAAAAAAAGTAACAGAAAAAAAAAACGATAAGATTGGCTTACCCCAAAAGCCTTATTTTGAAAATAGCTTAACTTAATTTTGTCCAAGTACCTACCAACGTGAAACCTGCTTTAGTCCTCCTTCTCTTTATAGCAAGCTGCTCCCTCTACGCACAAAAAGCAGCCCCCACCTATAGCCCCCTGCAATGGGATAGCCTTTTCAGCGAATTGGAAAAACGCGGTGGCGAGGAAGAAATGATAGAAAAAATGCCCAGCGCCTTAGCAAGCATCTCTGAAAATACCCCCGACAGCGCAGCCGCTTGCCTGTATTTTTGGGCAGCCAATGCCGCACAATACAACCAAGACTACCCACAAGCGCACGAATACTACCAAAAAGCCCTTATCGCCAGCCCCCAACCCAGCCCCCTACACTATAAAACCCAACTCGAACGCGCCAACCTCCTCACAGAAGAAAGCCAATACCCAGCCGCCGAAACCCTTTACAAAAACATACTCCGAGCCCTGCCCGATAGCAGCCTCACCTATGCCCAAGCCCTGAAAAATCTCGCCAATCTCTACGCAGATTTGGAACAAGCCGACGATGCCGAACCCCTCTACCGACAAGCCCTCGACCTACACAGCAAATACCAACGCCGCCAAACACGCCCCTACGCCGACTGTATCACCGACTTTGCCAGCCTCCTGCAAGAAAACGCCCAATACCAACAAGCCGAATTGCTCTACCGCGAAGCCATCACCATCTACAAAAAACTTCGGCTCGATAACCACCCCCAATATGCCACCATACTCAATAATATGGGCATCATGTACCGAAAAACCAACCGAGAAGCCGAAGCCGAAGCCCTTTACAAAAAAACCCTCGATATAGACCGACGCAATTACGGCGAAAATCACCCCTATTACGCCAATACCCTGACCAGCCTCGCCGCCCTTTACAACAACCAAAAACGCTACGCCGAATCCGAAACCCTATTCCGCCAAGCCCTCGAAATACATCGCAAAACCGTCGGAGAAAAACACCCCTACTACCTCCGAAGCCTTGCCAATTTGGCTATGTTCTTTATGTCCACAGGCGAATTGCAGCAAGCCCAAACTACCATGCTCCAAGCCAATGCCAGCTATCTAAGCGTTTTCGGAGAACGCAACGGCAACTACCTGCGCACCCTCAACGGACTGGCAGAAATCCACTTACAACGCCGCCAAACAGCCGACTCCGCCACAGCCGCCAACTACGCCCTCCAATCCCTACGCCTAAATTGGGGCATCGATACCCTCGCCCCCAACCCTACCCTCTGGGCGGATAGCCTCGCCTCTACCCCACCCGTATCTATCGAACTGCTGATTTCCTCCCTTAGCATCTTATCCAATATACACCAACAGCAACCCCAAACCCAGCTCACACTCTCCGAAATAAGCATATCCGCATTGGAGCAAACCCGACACTCCTTTAGCAGCGAATCAGATAAATTGGTCGCCCTACAGCTCTCTCACAACTGGACGCTAAAAGGCATCGAAGCCAGCGAACAGATGCGCAACCCCCAAAAAGGCTTCCTCTTCGCCGAACAATCCAAATCCGTACTACTCGCCGAAAATCTGCGCCGCAGCCGCGCCCACCAATTCGGCGAACTCCCCGATTCCCTCGCCCAAAAAGAGCAAACACTCCTACAACGCCACAAACAACTCTACGCCGCCACCCTCGAAAATCGCTCCCTACGCGAGCGCGACAGCCTGCGCGCCCTCCTCAATGCCCTCAATCTCCAAATCGCCGACTTCAAAAAGCAGATAGAAACCCAATACCCCCGCTATGCTGCCCTCCAATACGAAAGCCCCAGCCCCAGCATAGCCGAATTTCAGCGCTATTTGGGCTCTTCCAGCGCTATTTTGCAGTTCTTCATATCCGAAAATGGCTGCTATCTATACTATCTCGATGCCAACAGCGTCGAATGCTATCCGCTCGGCATCAGCGCCGACAGCTTGGAGCGGCAAATAAAGCGCCTGCACACCGCTCTCAGCGATTTCGCCCTGCTCAACGACCAGCCCCAAGCCTCCTACAGCCTCTATACGACTACGGCGCATTGGTGCTACCAGCATTTATTAGCCAAAGCGCTAAAAGCACACCCCGACAAAACCCAACTTATCATCATACCCGACGGCGGCATCGCCCACCTACCATTTGAAGCGCTTTTGGTGCTGCCCGCCCCTGCGGAGCTAAGCAATTACGCCGATTTGCCGTATCTTTTGCGCACGCATCGCATTTCTTACAACTATTCGGCGGGCTTGTGGCGAGAAAATAGCAGCAATGCCCGCAGCCAAAAAAACAATGGGCAACTGCTCGCCATCGCCGCCAATTACGAAATGCCCCGCGATAGCGGCTTGGGTTTTCTGCGTCTGCCCTCGCATCTGAGCCTACGCCGCAGCCTGCGCCCGCTCAAAGCCGCCCGAAAAGAGGTAGAACGCTTAGCCGAAACCTATATGGGCACTTTCCTATTCGACAGCGCGGCAAGCGAGGGCAATTTCAAAAAAATCGCCGCCGATTATGCCATCTTACACTTGGCGATGCACGGCATCTTGGACGAAGAACAGCCCCTTTTGTCCTCCCTCGCCTTCTCGGAGCAGGGCGATAGCAGCGAAAACAACTTTTTGCAGGCTTACGAGATTTCGCAGCTACAGCTTAGGGCGGAACTCGTCGTGCTTTCTGCCTGCGAAACGGGCTACGGCAGATTTGAGCGCGGCAACGGCACGGCTTCCCTCGCCCGCGCCTTCATGTATGCGGGCGTGCCCTCCATGCTCGTATCCCTTTGGGCAGTCAACGACGGCACGACCTCCATGCTTATGGAGCTTTTTTACGCCCAACTCGCCACAGGCATCCATAAAGACGAGGCGCTACAAAAGGCAAAATTGCAGTACCTCCAGCAAACTAAAGGTATCGCTGCCGCCCCTGCCTTTTGGGCGGCTTTCGTGCAAATCGGCGATGCCCGCCCCCTAAAATTGCAGCAAAAACCCGCTATCGCCCGCAGCGGATATTTGTGGTACACGCTCGCAGGAGGCGCAACGCTCGCCGCCCTTTGGTGGCTCACCCGAAAAAAACGCAGCGCTTAAATTTTCACCTTTTTTTGGGCGTGCCCGCGCCGCTGAAAAGGCGGCGCGGTCGGGCTATTCGGGGCGCAAATGTAGGGACAAGGCATGCCTTGTCCCTACAGCGCCCCTACTATCCCTCACGCAACTCGCTCCCGCCGCAAAGGGCGGCGGGGCGCAGCGCAGCCGCTAATTTTTTGTAACTTTATTGCGTAGTCTGGCTTATTTGCCTATCTTTGCCCCTACTAATTATTCCTTCCTAAATTCATTTGCAACTATGCCACTCGAATACGAAAACCCAGAGCAAGAAGCTCCCACTGCGCTAAACAGCATCGAAAATGCAGATACAGCGCCCTCAATTACCCCCCCCCCATTCTAAATTAGAAAGTCATAATCCAAACCCCGAACCCAATAGCAGTGCTGCCCCACTCAATGATAGCGCTGCACCCAGCAGCGAGCTTGCCCCGCCCTCCAACGAGGAATATCTACGCCAACTTTTTGGCACACTAACCCCAATACCCAAAACGGAGGAAGAAAACAAGAGCGATACGCCGCTGCCTTTGTTGCCTTTCGAGCACGTACTCGACAAAATAGAAAGCCTTCCGCCTCAATCGTACAATCCGCAACACTTACCCAAGCTAATCCCGCCCATACTCAATCGTGCAGAACAGTATAAACTCGACGAATACGCCGAATATATGGGGCGTGGCGGTACAATTTATGTCCACATTCTTTCTCTTGACCATGAAAATGCAACCTTTGATAACAAAGACAAAAAGCAGCGTATCACAAAAAAACATTTTGATGAGGCGGCTGCCATCAGCAATGAGCGCTTTAAAAAATTAGACATTGATCTAAAAGTGGTCATAGTGTACGACCCAAACAGCGTTCCGCTTAGCCGAAAAGAATTTCAAGACCGAAAGGCAGATCCTAAAAATCGCCGCACAATGCCGAAAGGCTTTGGGCAGGAGTATAACCCTATGGATACCTATATGGTAATAGATGTGCCTGAACGCGAAGGCGATGAAGGTATCCATTCATGGCTTAATCATCTTGACGAAAATAATAAAAAAAACAAAAACGAACATAATCCAGATATATGGTATAATGACGACAATAGCAATAATTCAAAGAGAAAAAAAGAATTAGGCGAAGGAGACCAAAATAGCTGGGGCAGAGGCAGCCGCTACGATTTTTTAGGTTTTCTAAATATGGAAAAAGCCTATTCCTTTTTTGAGACAATTTTTTTGAACCAAGTCAACAAAGAAGAGAATAATGTAGAACATATATTAGTGCAAGCATTGGCTTACTCTATTGAACATGAAATGCTACACCCCAAACTCCTCTATTATAGTCGCAATGATACACAAGCAGGAAATTATAAATTCAATCCTGCAAATCCTGCATCGTTCAGAGAAAAAACGGATACCAATCAGCCAGGTCATATATCTGGTACTGTAATGGCAGAGCGTCCGCAATGGCGCGATTTGCAAAAAGCTGAAAACGAGGGATATGATGCCTATATGATTACAATACTTCAACTGCTACACGGTAAAAACAGCCGAGCTTTCGACAAAGATTTTTATAAAGAAACGCTTGATAATTTGCGAAAACAGCGAGATAATATAGCAAAAACGCTTTCAAGTATAGATTTAAAATCTGCTAATGCACAAGACGCGCTGAAAAAATTCAATGAGCTTGAATTGCAAATAGAAGCCTATGTAGATGTGCTTTATATATTAGATACACGCCCAGATTTTCAACACTTTTTAACCCAAAAAAATCAAGGTAAGCCCTTTGGGGCTGCAAGAAAAAACATGAAAGAACTAAATGAAGCCGCTAAAAAGACGATTGGAAATATCAAATAAATTAGCTCCGAATCCCAATTTTTTACTGTATTTAACGTTTTTTTATGCGTAAACACTTCGTGGCAGCATTTGTTATTTTGGCTTTTTTGTTTGCTTGTACAAATTCTTCAACAAAAAAGAAGCAAATAAAATACGAACAAGAGCAAGCCGTTCAAGCGTTTAATCAGCAGCTTTTTTCTTCTTGGGAGTATTTGCAAAAAAGTAGAGAACGATATTCCATAAAAAAAGCAGACATAGAAAGAGAAGCCAATTTTGCTGCAAAAGAAATAGCTACTGCAGTGCATGATAGCCAATCTCTTTGTATGCAGTTTGAAAAATTGTACCTATATAATGGACTTGCCCCAGACATACATTATGTTAGGCGTAGTTGTTTTGCATATAATGCCGAGCAAGGCACTTATTATGCTTTTCTGCCTTTTTGCTGGGCAACTTATACATTGTACACAGACAGCATTTTCGTAAGCAACTTACAAGAAAAACAATGTAGCGTTTCTTATCGAAGAAAAATAGTTCTTCCCAGACACGAAGATTGTTTAGCCCTTTTCGAAGAAGGTAAAAGCAAAGAATATGTTGATTCTTTTTTACTCAATAAGCAGCGAATATCTTACGAACCGCGCGATTCCTCCTACAACAAATACAGCATTACCAGCTATATAGAATTTTCAAACGAAGAGCGATTTTTTGCTTATTCTTTAGGTAAGCACCCACAAATACGGAGGATAGATTCTATGTTGTTTGGGCTGGATTTGTCTATAAATAGGCTGGATACATTGCTTCGTTTTTTGCACAATGCTGCAACATTCCCTCCAATGGATTTTATGCGAGGACAGCGGCATTATATAGAGCGTATCTCGTTAAAAGAGGGAGCGCAGGGCATATCTTATATAAGTGACACGGCTGTTATTTTGAAGTATGAGGCTGGGGTTATTTTGATGGATGCCTTTGAGCGTCTGTGTTTACCTGATTTGCAAAATTTGGAATTATTATATCCTGATTTTAGCAGCGAGAAAGTGCCCGAAATCGCCGAATATGCCCAGCAAAAAAAGCCAACATTTATTTACTTTAAGCGAGCACAGATAAGAAATGACAATACGGCTTACTATTTTTTATTTTACTACTTGGATTATATTCCTTTTTATGGTTGGCATCTGCGGGATATGGAGGTAGTTTTTCCGCGTCGTTTTTTGGCGGATTTAGCATTGAAAAGATAGAAAAAAGCCTGCGCCCCGCGCCGCTTTGGCGCGTGGGCAGGCCGCGTGAGGGATATGTAGAGCCGTAGCATGCTACGGCTCAAATAGCCCGACCGCTGCCCCCTTTTTGGGGCAGCGGGCACGCCCAAATAAATGACAAATGACGAGTTTATGCTTTATAGAAAACTTGTGCACAACATTCGTCATTCGTCGTTCGCTTCGCGTTAACTTCGTTTTCGTCATTCGTCATTAAATCCCTATTTTTGCGGCATAAAACATAACGACATGGACACTACAGCCTACCAGCCGCAGCATAAAATACGCATCGTAACGGCTGCCTCTTTATTTGACGGACACGACGCAGCGATAAACATCATGCGGCGCATCATGCAGCGCACAGGCGCGGAAATTATACATTTGGGACATAATCGCTCGGCGCTCGATATCGTCGATACGGCGATACAAGAAGATGCACAGGGCATAGCGATAACCTCCTATCAGGGCGGGCATACGGAGTTTTTTAAGTATATTTTTGACCTGCTGAAGGAGCGCGGCGCGGGGCATATTCGCATTTTTGGCGGCGGCGGCGGCACGATTTTGCCTACGGAGATAGAAGAATTGCAAAATTATGGCATCACGCGCATCTACTCCCCCGATGATGGGCGCGCGATGGGCTTGCAGGGCATGATTAACGACCTCTTGCAACAATGCGATTTTGCCACAGGCGTAGGACTTGGCGACGAGCTGGAAAGGCTACCCAAAGGCGACAAATACGCGCTGGCGCGGCTCATCTCGGCAGCAGAAAACCAACCCGAAGAAGCCAGCGCTTGGCTTACAGGCATCTACGAGCAGGCAAAAAAGAAAAATGCCCCCGTTTTGGGCATCACAGGCACGGGCGGCGCGGGAAAATCGAGCTTGGTGGACGAATTAGTGCGGCGTTTTTTGGTCGATTTTAGCGATAAACGCATAGCCGTCGTATCCGTCGACCCCAGCAAACGAAAAACAGGCGGCGCACTTTTGGGCGACCGTATACGCATGAACGCCATCAACAGCGAGCGCGTATATATGCGCTCCTTAGCTACCCGCCAATCGAATTTGGCTATCTCTCGACATATCGGCGATGCGGTGGCGATACTCAAAGCGGCAGGCTACGACCTCATAATTTTGGAAACCTCTGGCATCGGGCAATCGGATACCTCCATTACGGACTTTTCCGAACTCTCGCTCTATGTGATGACACCCGAATACGGGGCAGCCACGCAGTTGGAAAAAATCGATATGCTCGATTTTGCCGATGTTATCGCGCTGAATAAATTTGATAAGCGGGGCGCTTTGGACGCGCTGCGCGACGTGCGCAAGCAGTACCGCCGCAATCATAACCTTTGGGAAGCCGCAGAAGAAACCTTGCCCGTTTTCGGCACTATCGCCTCGCAGTTCAATGACCCTGGCATGAATGCGCTCTATGCCGCCGTGCTGCGCAAAATCGTGGAGCGCACAGGGGCAGACCTCCCCACAAGCCTACAGGCAAGCGGCGAGATGAGCGAAAAAATTTATATCATTCCCCCCGCCCGCACACGCTACCTCTCGGAAATCGCAGAAAGCATACGCCGCTACAATCAAAACGTAGAAAAACAGGCGCAAATAGCCGAAGATTGCCAACAACTACAAGGGGCAATGCAGCAATTTTATCAGCGCCGAGCCTATTCGGGCGGAGAAGAAAACCGCTACAATGGCATTGGCAACGAATTGGGCGACTACTTCAAAGAAAGCATCGCCAACCTATCGGGCGAAAATCGCCGCATCATCGATGGCTGGCAGGACAAAATACAAAACTACCGCAACGAGCATTTTACTTATACCGTGCGCGGCAAGGAAATCAAGGTGAAAACCCACACCCTAAGCCTCTCACAGTCGAAAATACCGAAAATCGCCGTTCCCCGCTTCAAGGACTGGGGCAGCATCGTGCGCTGGTCGGCGCAGGAGAATTTCCCTGGTGAGTTTCCTTACACGGCGGGCGTTTTCCCCTTCAAACGCACGGGCGAAGACCCTACGCGTATGTTTGCGGGCGAGGGCAACCCAGAGCGGACAAATCGCCGCTTTCATTACGTGTCTTTGGATATGCCTGCGCATAGGCTTTCTACTGCCTTCGATAGCGTTACGCTCTATGGCGAAGACCCCGATTATCGCCCCGATATTTACGGCAAAATCGGCAACGCGGGCGTGTCGGTCTGCTGCTTGGACGATGCGAAGAAGTTGTATTCGGGTTTTGACCTCTGCGACCCTAAGACCTCCGTTTCGATGACCATCAACGGTCCTGCGGCGATAATTTTGGCGTTCTTTATGAATGCCGCCATAGACCAGCAATGCGAGCGATATATTGCCAAAAACAACCTGCATCATCTCGTAGAAGCGGCTTTGCAACGCAAGTACGATGCGCAAAATTTAGCCCGTCCGCAGTACTTGGGCGAACTGCCCGAGGGTAACGACGGCTTAGGCTTGCAGCTTTTGGGTCTGACGGGCGATGAGGTTTTGCCCGCCGATGTCTATGCAGAATTGAGCGCCTACGCCCTTTCTACCGCTCGCGGCACCGTGCAAGCCGACATTCTCAAAGAAGACCAAGCCCAAAATACCTGCATTTTTAGCACCGAATTTAGCCTGCGCTTGATGGGCGATGTGCAGCAGTATTTTATAGATAAGAAAGTCCGCAATTTTTATTCTGTTTCGATTTCGGGCTATCATATCGCCGAAGCGGGCGCAAATCCCATTACCCAACTCGCCTTCACCCTCTCCAATGGTTTTACTTATGTCGAGTACTACCTCTCGCGGGGCATGAATATCGACGATTTCGCGGCTAATTTCTCCTTCTTTTTCTCTAATGGCGTAGATGCCGAGTATGCCGTCATCGGGCGAGTAGCCCGCCGCATCTGGGCAAAGGCGATGCGCGAGCGCTACGGCGCGGGCGAGCGCAGCCAAAAGCTAAAATATCATATTCAGACCTCTGGGCGCTCCTTGCACGCGCAAGAAATCTCCTTCAACGACATACGCACCACCCTCCAAGCACTCTACGCCCTCTACGATAACTGCAATTCGCTGCATACCAACGCCTACGACGAGGCTATCACCACGCCTACAGAAGAATCCGTGCGCCGCGCTATGGCAATTCAGCTCATCATCAATCACGAATTAGGACTCAATCAAAATGAAAACCCCTTGCAAGGTTCCTTTGTGATTGAGGAATTGACGGATTTGGTCGAGGAGGCAGTTTTAGCCGAATTTGACCGCATTACCGAGCGCGGCGGGGTGTTGGGTTCGATGGAAAGTATGTACCAACGCGGCAAAATACAGGACGAAAGCCTACATTACGAGATGCTCAAACACACGGGCGAGTACAAAATTATCGGCGTAAATACCTTCCTTTCTAAAGACGGCTCCCCGACTGTCCTCCCCAAAGAGGTCATTCGCGCTACCGAAGAGGAAAAAGAGGCGCAAATTACGACCCTGCGCCACTTGCACAATTCCGCCAAAAACAAAGCCGCTGCCGCGCTCGATACCCTACAAAAAGCCGCTATTACGAACGAAAATATGTTCGCCGCCCTCATGCAAGCCGTAAAATCTTGCTCCTTAGGGCAGATAACCAATGCCCTCTATGCCGTTGGCGGTCAGTATCGCCGCAATATGTAATCGTGAATGACGAATGACGAATGACGAATGACGAATGACAAATTTTGTACATAATATATTGAAAATCAAGTATTTACACAAAGAAAAATCGTCATTCGTCATTCGTCATTCTCTGGCGTGTCGGCGCTCCTAAAAAGGTCGCGCCGTCGGGCTATCCACGCCGCAATAAATTGCGGCGCTACTATCCCTCACGCACTCGCTGCGCCCGCAAAGGGCGGGCGCGCGCTGGCAGAAGCACAAAAATAATAAAACAACCACGCCGCCGCGCCCCTTTGGCGCGGCGCGTACCATATTCCGCGTGAGGAACACGAACGGCGAAGCCCTCCGCAAAGCGAAGTGAACGCGAAGCGCATAGTAGGGGCGTATAAATATACGCCCCCAATAGCCCGACCCGCGCCCCTTTATTGGGCGCGGGGCACGCCAAAAAACAAGCCAAATCATAAACAGATATTCAATTTTTATCGTATTTTGTGCGCCCAAAATCTACAAAAGATATACACAGATATGCCACAAATTACACACGATACGCAGGAGCGCTACGCGATAATTGGCGCGGGTCCCTCTGGTTTGGCGGGTGCGAAGGCGCTCAAACAAGCGGGCATTTTATTTGACGGTTTCGAGATGGGCGCAGACGTAGGCGGACTTTGGAACATCAAAAACCCGCGCTCCACCGTCTACGAATCGGCGCATTTGATTTCTTCCAAGACGACCACCGAATTTTTGGATTTTCCCATGCCCGAAGGCACAGCAGACTATCCCAATCATCGGGCTTTGCAGGATTACTTTGCACGCTACTGCGAAAATTTTGGCTTGCGGCAGCATTTTTTCTTTAATACACGCTTGGAAAGCGCCGAAAGAGATGCCCAAACGGGTCTTTGGCGTTTGCGTTTCGACGATGGCAGCACCTACACTTATCGCGGCTTAATCCTCGCCAATGGCACCCTATCAGAGCCAAATATCCCCACTTTTAAGGGGCAAGAAAACTACGAGGGCGAAATTATCCACTCCAACAAATACAAAAAAGCGGATATTTTCAAGGAAAAACGCGTGCTTATCGTTGGCGCTGGCAATAGCGGCTGCGACATTGCCGTAGATGCTGTGCACTATGCCGATGCGGTAGATATGAGCGTGCGGCGGGGCTATTACTTCATACCCAAATACGTCTTTGGCAAGCCCTCCGATACGCTGGGCGGCTTGGGCTTTCCGCGCCGCATGAAGCAATGGATAGATAAAAAAGTCTTAGGCTGGTTTACGGGCGACCCCTCGCGTTTTGGTTTTCCCAAGCCCGATTACAACATTTACGAGTCGCACCCTGTTATAAATACGCTCATTCTCACCCACTTGGGGCAGGGCGATATAAAAGTCCGCGCCGACATCGACCACTTGGGTACAGGCAAGCAAGTGCATTTTAAGAACGGATTTTCGGCAGAATACGATATTATCCTGCTCGCTACGGGCTATAAACTACATTATCCCTTCCTCGACCGCTCGCATCTCAACTGGCAGGGCTACGCCCCCGAATTGTACCTAAACATTTTCCACCCGCAGTACGATAATTTATTCGTTTTGGGTATGATAGAGGCGGCGGGCATCGGCTGGGAAGGTAGAGCCGAGCAGAGCCGATTGGTAGCGGCGTATATAAAAGGCTTGCAGACCAAAAATGCGGCAGCTTTGCAGTTCCACGAACAAAAGCGCGGCAAAAATCCCGATATGTCGGGCGGCTACAAATATCTAACCTTAGAGCGAATGTCTTACTACGTGCACAAAGAAACCTACCGCTCGCTGGTACGAAAGTACACGAAAAAATTGGGTGGATAGCAGCCTATCGAAACCCCAAAACGCTTACTTGCTACCACTGCCGCCGCCGCAAGGCGGCATTGTACCAGCGACGCGAGCCAACGGCGAGCGGCGCAGTACCTACGACACAAAGCACAACAAAGCACCATGCCCAACAACACAAAAAGCTATCAAATCTCTGGAATGTCTTGCGCTGCCTGCGCTTTGAGTGCACAGAAGGTACTACAAAAGCAAAAAGGCGTAGCATGGGCGCGGGTCAATTATGCGGCGGCTACAGCGGTAGTAGGCTGCACCGAAGACGAAACAGCGCCCACGCTTGAGGCACTCAACGAGCGCTTGAGTCGGGTCGGCTTTGCGCTCTCTACGGCAGGCGACGAAAAACCAAAGGCAGCCGCTACAGAAGCCTTAGCAGCCAAAAAAATACGCTTGCTGCTTGCTGCCCTCTTTGCGCTGCCCTTGATGGTCATTGGTATGGGCTTTCATCATGCCGATTGGGCGGCTTGGGCGATGTGGGCGCTTTCTACGCCAATTTTATACTTGGCGGGGGCGGAGGTTTTCAAGCGGGCATATCATCAAATCTGGGTAGGAACGAGCAATATGGATACGCTCGTAGCCTTAGGCGCGAGCGTGGCGTATATCTACAGCCTCTACAATTTGTTTTGGGGCGAGCGCATGGAGGTTTATTTTGAGGCGGCGGGCGGTTTATTGTTTTTCGTCTACTTGGGCAAATACATCGAAGAAAAAGCCAAAGCGGGCACCGATGCGGCTTTGGAGGGTTTGCAGGGCTTGCAGGCGGGGAGAGCGCGAATAGAATTAAGCGGCGGAGTCGTAGAATGGCTGCCTTTGGAGGCTGTACAGGCGGGCGATATTTGCCATGTTTCGGCGGGGGAGCATTTTCCTATAGATGGTATCGTATTGAGCGGCGAGGGCGAGGCAGACGAGTCCATGCTCACGGGCGAACCTTTGGGGGTAGAAAAGCAGCAAAATGCACAAATCTACGCGGGCAGCCTGCTCCGAGCGGGCGCGCTGCGCCTACGCGTGGAGCGAGTCGGCGAAAATACCATGTTAGGCGGTATCATCAATTTGGTACGCGAAAGCCGCATGAGCGAAATCGGCATACAAAAGCTCGTAGACCGCGTTGCTGCTTGGTTTGTGCCCGCGATAATCGGTATATCCTTTGTCGCTGCTGCCGTTTGGCTCTTCGCCCTTGGCAATCAGCCCGCCGCCCTGCGCGCTTTCGTTTCCGTTTTGGTGATAGCCTGCCCCTGCGCGCTGGGTTTGGCTACCCCGATGGCGCTGTTGGTTTCCATCGGCAAAGCCGCAAAAATGGGCATCTTGCTCAAAGGCGCGCGCGCCTTAGACACGGGCAGCCATATCACAGACCTAATTTTAGACAAAACGGGCACGCTCACCACAGGCGAAATGCGCATTGTAAGCCATATATTGAGCGAAAAAGCCGACACAAACGCCCTACACGCCTTGCACAAGCTGCAAAGCAACAGCAATCACCCCGTAGGCATCGCTCTTGCCGAAACTTTGCGCCTTTTACTGCCCGCAGACCTCGAAAATCTGGTAAATTTCGCCCAAATCGAACCCCTCGTAGCTCGGGGCATACGCGGCAAATTAGATGATGGATGCGCCTACGCGATGGGCAAAATTTCTTGGCTACTACAGACCCCTAATGCCGATATTATCGACCCTGCGCAGCACAACTGGATACAAACGCAAACGCAAGAAGGACGCAGCATAGTCGCCGCTTGGCGCGAAAATGCGGATAATTCTGCCGATTTGCTGGCGCTTTTTGCCCTCGAAGACAGCCCGCGCGCGGAGGCGGGCGAGAGCCTGCGCGCCTTAGCCGAAATGGGCTTAAAACTGCATCTTTGCACGGGCGACGCTACCGCATCAGCCGAGCGGGTCGGGCGCGAATTGGGCATTTCGTCCGTACACGCCGAGCAGTTGCCCCAAGATAAAGCCGAGTTGGTGCGCCGCCTAAAAGCGGCAGGCGGCACGGTGGCAATGATGGGCGACGGTATCAACGATGCGCCCGCGCTCGCGCTTGCCGACCTTGGCATCAGCCTAAGCGGGGGCTTGGATATTGCGCTGCAAAGCGCCGACTTGGTGCTACTTCGCGCCGATTTGCGCCTGCTTCCTGCTGCTTTTCGGCTCTTGCGCCGCACGCAAAACATCATTCGACAAAATTTAATTTGGGCATTTGGCTATAATGTGCTCATGATACCCGTCGCGGCGGGGCTTTTTGTCCCCTTCGGCATCGATATCAACCCCATGTGGGCAGGCGCGGCGATGTCGTTTAGCTCCCTTTCCGTCGTCGCCAATAGCCTCCGTTTATAAAAAATTCGTTTTTTTGGGGCGTGCCCCTGCTCCCCGCGCCGCAAAATTGCGGCGCTTAAAGGTCGCAGGGTCGGGCTATGCGGGGCGTTTCACCATCGCCCAAATGGGCGAATGTTGATTCGCCCCTACGGGGGCGAATGTTGATTCGCCCCTACTATCCCTCACGCACTTGCAAAGCCGCCAAAGGGGCGGCTTGCGCTGGCTGAATTGCAAAAAAAATAGACTCTGCGCGGCGCGCCCTTTGCGCGCCCGCGCGCCATATTTCACAATCTGTGATTAAAAGCCAAAAAAATAGGAAATAAAAT
>CAYXSA010000063.1:0-23611 GCA_964467315.1 uncultured Saprospiraceae bacterium
TTGCATAGAGCAAAACGTCAAATTCGGCAGCGCTCGCCAACAAGGCCAGCGGGCGAATATCTCGCCGCCCGCTGCGCGAAAGCTCGCTTGCGATTATCTCCACAACAAATTCCGACATCTCTTTTTCAAAAATAGGCTGCTGCCATTTTGGATTTTTAAGCAAATTGCGGTGCAGGATAAGCGGCAACGCTGCCTTCGGATAAAGGGATAGATAACGCCGCTGCAGCTCGCTTTCTACGGGTAGTGCCACTACTGTAGCCTCCGTTTTATAGCGTTTATACAGCAAAAAGGAACTCAAAGAGAGCGCAAAAATCAACAAAAACGCTAATGGTATTTTTTTCATAACTCAATATTAAGCTAAAAAAAGAAAGGTGCGACGCAGGTTCTTCAACCCAACGCCGCACAATTCGCAATTCGTAATTCGCTTCGCGGTAACTTCGTTTTCGTAATTCGTAACTATCCGTTGATTTCTATAATTTTGCCTTCTGCGCTGATGCGGAATTTTTTGGCAGTTTTTGTCATAGTGGGTTGATTATCAGCGTCGCGCTTGGCGTAATCAAATTTCACTTCCTCAGTAGTGATATTCAATTTTTCGTCGATGACGGTTACGGCTCCTTGCTCCATTGCGTAATCGTCGGCGATGTTGCGCGTAGCAATAATGTCGCCTTTTTTGTCGATGGTTTGCAGGGTAAATGTGCCTATATCGCCGCCATAAGGTGCTTCTTCCACGTACAGAACCGCGTCGAATTTGTCGTTACTCGTCAAAATGGCATCGGGATAGTAGTAGCTTGGCCCCATACGGGAGAAATTACCACGCGAAAGACCCGAAATAAAGTGCTTATAGTCGCGGGCAAAACGCGCTTTTTTCTTGTATTCGCGGTTTTCGGCGCTGATGGTATAAGGAAATTCGACCTTGCGGAAGGCAGCGAGGTACTGTGTGCGCATAGATTCTTCGATGGGCGCAGCCTCTTGCGTGTGAAAAATCGCAAAAGAACAGAGCGAAAGCGCAAAAAGCAAGGCAAAAGCGAGGGGAAGCGATTTCATAAGATACGGTTTTTTGGTGGTTTGCTTGAGATGATTGCACTGATAGATGCGCCGTTTTGCGTTCTTGGTGTGTACAAAGTAGAAAAAAATAAATTTTTCCGCAAAAAAAAGCCGTTTTTTGTCCCGTCTAAGCGTTTTTTTTGGCGTGCCCGCCGCGCCCCACGCCGCCAAAGGGGCGGCGTGGGGGCAGCCACATGTGGCTGCCCCTACGGGACGCGGCGGTCGGGCTATCCGTTGCAGCGCCTACGGCGCTTCCACTGCTATCCCTCACGCGGCAATCATTTTCTGTATCTTTTACCATCATGCCACGAATTAGCATTTTATTTTTTGCTGCGCTTTTTTTGCTTCCTGCCTGCCGCAGAACGATGAGCGATGAACTTAATCAAGAGCGCATTTTTTGCGTCTATACGCTCGAATACAATGCTGGGGAACAGCGTACTTATGCGCTGGCAGAGTTTCGGGTGCGCAATGCGCGCGGCGCATTGCTTGAGTTAGCTACGCCGAGCACTGCCCAATTTGGCGGTGCGCCCATGCTTTGGGATAATGAACTGCGGCGCTATCAGCGTATACAGACTTCGCGCGTAGATACGGGCACTTTCGTCTGGCAAGATATAGACAATGAAATCTATCGCAACAGCGCCAGCATCGCCGACCTCCAAGCCGAGATGCCCGCCAATTTCACCCAACTAAGTCAAAGCGCTTCGCATACTTTTCTCTGGGAGGGCGAAGCCCTACAGGCAGGCGAATTGATAGCCCTCACGATTCAGCCCCTCGATAATAGCTCCTCTTCGTCGAAAATTTACAAAGAAATCAGCAGCGAGGGCGCTACCTCGATAGAGATTTCCGCCAGCGAGATAGCCCAACTTTCTCCCGAAGCCTACCGCGCCCAGCTCACCCGCACCCGCCAACGCAGCGCAGAAGAAGCCAGCGAAGTAGGCGGCAGCGTACAGGCTCGCTACCGCACAAGCTGGCGGAATATCGAAATCCGCCCCTAAGAAGCTGTTTGAAAACCCCTTTGGCGGTCATAAAACGGCATCTTTTGAAGCTCTAACTGCGCGTTTTTTTGCGGCAATAGCGCCGCTATTCCCTTAAAAAAGACGCTTGTAGCCCTCCAAAATCTACCATTTTCTGCCTCGCCAGAGGTTTTCAAACAGCTTCTAAAAATTCAACAAAAAAAGCCCCGCCGCAACTTTTTGCGGCGGGGACATTTTTTGCGTGAGGGATATGTAGAGCCGTAGCATGGCACAAGTGCGTAAGCACGCCGTGCTACGGCTCAAATAGCCCGACCGCCTGCCCTTTTTGGCAGGCGGGCACGCCCAAAAAAACGGGCTTATTTTTTCACGAAAGCGCGGCTTTTTCCCGCGTGTTGCAGCGTATAAACGCCTGCGGGCAACTGGCGCAACTGCTGCACTTCGGCTTGAGTGCTCTGTGCAGGCAGGCGCTGCTCTGCGACGATTTGCCCCAAAGCGTTGTAAATCAAGAGGCTGCTTTCTGCCTCTGTAGGCTGCGAAAATTGCACCCGCAGCCAATCGTTGGCGGGGTTGGGCATCAGCTCAAAATGCGCGGCGACTTCGGCAGGCGCAGGTTCCTGCACGCTAACTAAAGTCCCATTGAAAACGGGCAACTCGATGCGGCTGGGGCGGGCGGGCGAAAAAGCCACAGAATTATCGGCAGTGCGCGGCGCGTAAGTCTGCCCCTGATAGCTGTAGCTGCGTCCGTCGTTGGGCAGGCGGCGGAAAAAATCCCCCGCTTCTATAGGCACATTGGCGTTGCATTGGTATTTGGGGTAATTGCTGCTGCTGATGACCACTTTTATTTGATGCCCTACATTGAAGGTGTAGGCGATGGGCAATAGCTCAAATTGATAGTCGTAAAACTGTCCGTTTTGGATATTGCTGTAGGGGGCATTGTTGTTTTCTGCCTCATTGTAAAGGCTGCGGGCGTACTCGCGGGCGCGGGCATTTACAGCACCTTCCACCACCAAGAGTTCGCGCCCATCGGGGCAAACGTCGAGAATGCGTACAAAAAAATCGGTATCCGTCTCCCCTGCTCCCGCTCCACGCGGCTGCGAAGCGGCGAAAATCGTCGCCTTCGGATAACCGATGACGCTCATCGTATCGGCGAGCGCGGCGGAAGTAAATTGTAGAACAGAAGCCGAAGGCAGGGTAAGCGAAACTATAGCGGGGTCGCTATAATTCATCTGCCCCTCGCTGCGGCGCGAACCGTCGGGCGTGCGCACAAACATATTGTTGCCGCCATGCGTCAATACGGGATTATTGGGGTCGTGGGCATAGCTGCGCGTGCCTTCGTCGGTAGTGGGCGCGCTGGGCGATAGGGTATTATCAGAGTGGAGGTATAGATTTTGCCAATTTACTTGAGCGGGGTGCAGGGGAAAATGGTCGGAGTGCATCCAATAGTTGCCCGCACCGAGCGAATTGCCCGCCGTATCAGTAGCGCCCATCACGTACATACGCACCGCAGAAATGGTATCGAAATCGACCTCGCGGGGCGGATTGAGGGGCGCAGGCAAAGAGATAGGCAGCAGGCTGCCGAGCGAGGGAATAGGCAGATTTACGGGAGTACCCCCAAGACCGAAATCGACTTCGGCGCGCAGGGGCGGCAGGCTGCCTTGTCCACCGATGAAGTTGATGAATTGGGTGAGGGTAACATCGTAGTTTTCGGAAGGCACGCGCACGGCAAGCCCTGCTTGCGGCTGCTGCCAACGCTGGCTTTCGGGTATGCGTATGACGGGTTCGCCCAATTTTACATGTCCGTTGGCATTGAGGGCGTAGCGCATGAAAGAAATCGGTTCGAGTTGCAGGAGGGTAGAAAAATCGGCAGCGGGCAGATTGTTGGGGTCGAAACCGTCGGCGCTAATGCCCAACACATCGGCTACGTTTTCGGGATAGGTTACATCGCCGACTGTGCGGGCGGTGAGCGCCAAATGCGTCCAAGGCCCAATAACTATTTTTTGCTGGCGGCGCATCGCCCCTGTAAGATGGGCACGCGAGTGATTGAAGGTTTCGATTTGTCCCGTGATAAAGACATCGTACCAGCCCGTGAGATGGTAATTGGGCGTTTGCATGCCCGCGTAGCGAGAGAATTGCCCGTTGGGGTCGCCCTGCCCTGCTGCGTTGATGGGGGCGGCAGAAATATCCATCTGCACGCGTCCCTCGCCGTTGGGATAAGCGCCCGTGCTGCCTGTACCGTAGGGAATGGTCGTAAAATGGTCGATGCTGGTTTCTTGCACGCTGTTGCGGGTAAGCATACCATAGTCGGCGGGCGTGTGCAGGTCGTTGAAGATGGTATTATCTACGCTCGTGCTGTCCTCTTCGATGGAGTCCCATTGTCCGTCCAGAAAATTATACATGAGCGACTGCCGCAAAACGCCGTTATGATAGCCCGTGCACTTGAAGTGTTCGCCTGTGGCGATGGCGGTGAGCATACCTTTGATGCCTGCTTGGTTGGGGTTGATGGGGCGGGCAGCGGCAAGTTGCAGATGCGGCATAGAAAAGGCTGAAGCACCCGCAAGCCCGATAGTGCCATTGCAGGCGGGGGCTGTGAAGTCGATGCTGCCGTCGTTGTCTGTATCATAATCGCGGGTAAAACCCTGCAAATAGTAGTCTATCGAATGTATCCCATCCTCGTGGTTGGGGCTGGCATAGGGCGCATTGGCGCTGGCGGTATCAAGGGCATGCTGAAAATTTTGATACGGAGATTTTGCCCAACTATCGCTATATAGAGGCAAATAAATGCCTTCCGAGCCGAAACGCCCACGCGTGTCCTCGCTCGCATAGGCGTAGCCCAAAAGGGTGAGCGCGCCGCCTGCTGCGCCGATACCTCTACGGTCATACGGCGTGCGTGTTACCAAAAAAGGCAGGGCATAAGGGTTGGGATTGGGGGCGGGATTGCCGAGCGGGTCTATCAAAGTCGGATAAACGACGATTTGCGTCCCCTTCGGTATGACTTCCAAGCTCACATTTTGCCCCAAAAGATTAAAAGTAACAACGAGGCTATCCGATGTAATGGGCAGAAAAATATCCGTTGCCAAGCGCGTGCCATCGGGCAGGGTAATGTAGCGCGTGTACTTCGTGGCGAGTTCTTCGAGCGCATCGAGTTGCCCGTTGTTGTTTTGCGCGTAGAGGGGCGTTGTGGTGGCAGCAGTCAACGCCAAAAGCAGAGAACGTAGATATTTGGTCATAGTTAAGAGTTTGCATAAGTCATTGATAATCAAGTATATACAAATAATAAAAATTCACTTTTTACTTTTCACTTTTCACTTTTTTTGGCGTGCCCCTGCTCCCCGCCGCTTGCAGCGGCTTAAAGGTCGCAGGGTCGGGCTTTGCAAGCCGTAGCAGGTGCTACGGCTCTACAATCCCTCACGCGAAATACGGCAGCCGCCGCGCAAAGGACGCGGCGGCTAATTTTCGCAAATGTAGCAATTTTATAGGCTTCAGCGCATAAAACATAATAAAACGCCCCGCGCTCCTTTGGCGCGGGGCACCATACCCTGCGTGAGGGATAGCAATGTAGAGCCGTAGCATGGCACAAGTGCGTAAGCACGCCGTGCTACGGCTCGCAATGGATAGCCCGACCGCGCCGCCTTTACAGCGGCGCGGGCACGCCAAAAAAAAACTACCAATCTCCGCTTGCGCCGCCACCGCCCGAAGAGCCGCCGCCCCAAGAGGAATCGCTGTACGAGTCGCTGTAGTCGCTATAATCGCTGTAGTCTTTATAGTCGCTGTATGGTGGAGGCGGTGTATAATCGCTGTACGGCGGCTTGTAATCGCTGTAGCTGGTAGCGGGCGGGGTATAAGAGGAGGATGACGATGACGAAGAAGATGAGGAGGAGGACGACGATGAGGAAGAATAACTGCGCGCAACAGGTCTGGCGATTTCTTTGAGGTAGTCGGTATAGGCTTGATTTTCGATGACTTTTTGATAGAGTTCCTCGAGTTTGGGGAAATCGTCTTTATGGATGGCTTGGGTTAATTCTTTGGAGAATTTTTTGGCGGTATCGGCGATGGATTTTGCGGTATAGTATTTATTGCTGAATTGATTTTGCCAGAATACTGGATTGTCTGCTTTTTTCAGCAGCAGTGCCATAGTTTTTATCTTTGCCGAGAGGAGTCTTTTTTCGGCGTCCTGCCCTTGAAAGTATTGCGCGAAGGCTTGGGCGGCGACGAGTTGGGCTTCTTTATTGTCTTGCTTTTCTGCGTAAGCGAATACGCGTCTTAGTTCGTTGAGCGCGGTGAATATGGGCAGCGGTTCGGGCGTGAAGGTATCGGGGCAGGCGGGCAAGTCGGCGAATAGTTGCAGGATATTTTTTTCGTCTGCGCGCATTGCTTCTTGCTGCGAGAGCAGATTTTTAGCCCATTGAAAATACTGGTATATGATATCGAAGCGGTCAGTACGAAAATGTTCGGCATTGGGGTTGGCGAGGATTTCGTTTAGGTACAGCTCGAATAGGTGGCGGATATTGGCAGCGGTGGGGCTATCGTGTTGGGGCAGCGGCGTATCGTAGACTTCGACGATGAAGGCATCTAATTTTTTTAGATTTTCAAGGAGCATCGTAGGGGGCTTGGGCTTGTCCTTGATATCAAGCAGGCTCAAATAGTCTATAGCCGTTTGCAGTTGCAGCTGGAGGAATTGGCGCAGGCGGGGATTGGGGTTTTCTGCATTGGAGAATAGGCATTTGTGTAGAGATTGCAACCAGTCGAGATAAGCAAGATGCTTGTGAGGGACATCGTCGAGGGCAGTATTTAGCAGCAGCAGTTGGCGGATATTCTCTGCGCCTTTATCGGAGAGCTTTGCCAAGATAGGTAGCCCTTTTGTGAGGTTGTTTATATCTTCGCTGCTCCAGCCAAAATTATAAAATGGAGCTTGGGGGCGAGAGAAAAACCAGCGCGAGTAGAGCCCCAGCGCCAAATTGGCGGCTATAAAACCAAACGAACCAAGAGCGGAATAACTCATCTCGGCGAGATGCTGCTCGCGGTAGCCCATCAAAAGCAGCAATTTGATGAAGGCAGGAGACTGAAAGAAAAGTATGGTCGTCAGCGAAAGTGCTACGACTGCCACAGCGCCCAGTAGGTACAAGAAAAAAGGCTGGTGGGCGGGTATTTGGTAGTATTGGTGTATGGCTTGGGCTTGCTCGCGTATTTCTTTGCTTTCGGACTCTACGATAAAAATAGCGAGGGCAGGAAGCAGAAGGACGGGTATCAGGTATAAAAACCAGTAGCCCAAACCAGTAGCCCAAAACGTCGTCATGACTGCCTGAAAGGCAGCAGAAAGAAGCGCCGAAACCAATACCAATCGAGTTCGATAGCGTTTTTCGCTTTTGCGTATATGGTCGAAAATCATCACATCAACAAAGCACACTATCAGGCACACAGCGGTAACGAGCAAGGCGGCTATGATGGTAGGATAAGAAAACAACATAAACATACCAAAGGAACTAAGCAGCAAAAAAAGAAAGGCGTAGAGCGCCCGTATAAAAAGCAAGCCGATGCTTATCGCCAAGAAGGCAACCCCTAATATATTCCATGCCGTATATGTGTGGGCATGGGAAAGAATTACGAGCCATAAGCACAGCAGCATACCCGCGATATGCAGAACTTGTGTAGCGACGAGTCGACGAGATGCGAAAAATCCCAACATCGCCAGATAAAATAACAACGCTCCAATGCCCATTACGCCTGTGTCGGGAGCATTTTTAAGGTGATTTTTTCGTTGGATATACTCCGCCTGCCGGGTTTCGGCGCGCTGCGCCTGCTGCGTGGAGTCTATGCCTTGCGTGGCGTATTCGCCCGTGATTTTATCCAGTGCCGCGCCGATGCCACCAGCGTACTGACTTTGTTTGAAAGCAGGCGTGAGTTGTTCTTGTATAATCGCCGCGCAGTAGGCATCTGTAAAAACGTCTTCCGCACCGTAGCCGACTTCGATGCGCATTTTGCGGTCTTTTATCGCAAATAAAAGCAGCAAGCCGTCGTTGCGCGCCTTGTCGCCGATGCCCCAAGTATTGAAGAGTTTGGCGGCGTATTCTTCCACTGTGTAGCCGCCGAGCGAATGCACCGTAACCACCGCCACTTGTTGCCCGCGCTGCGTCTGGTATCTGCGCAGACGCTCTTCCAAGGGGGCAATTTCGGCGGCTTGCAGCACGTTTGCATAGTCGTTGATATGCCGAACGGGTTTGGGCGCGGCGGGTATATCTTGCCCCCAAGTCGCCGCGCAAAAGCTCAAAAAAAACAGCAAAAAGAGAAGGCGCATTTTCGTTTGGTTTTATTGTTGGTTACAGGGGCGGTAAGATAAGATTTTAGCACATAAAAAACTCGCCTTCCGCCCACAAAAAGCGAAAAAGCGAGCATAAACATATATTTTTTTTCTTTGGGCGTGCCCGCCGCCTGTAGAGCCGTAGCATGCTACGGCTTACGGCGGCGGTCGGGCTATCCATTGCGAGCCGTAGGGCAGCCACAAGGGCTGCCCCTACACGGCTCTACATTGCTATCCCTCACGCAAATCTGTCCATCGAGCCTTTGCCGCCCTTATTTGCACGCTACTTCTTTAGTCAGGCTGCTAAACTCGTCGAACTTACAGTTGGGCAATTTACCCTTATACTCAAAGCAAATAGACTCCGCGCCGCCGATGTATTGGGCATCTGTGCAGCTTTTGGTTTTCGCATCGTAGAGAATAAAGCCCTCGCCGCCTGCCCCGTGCGAAGAAATCGTAAAGGTCATCTTGCCGTCTGGCTGCCCATCTACAAACTGCCCCTTGAAATTTATATCGACATAATCCCACATTAGCTCAAAATTCGCCTCATCGTCTGCGCCCTTGCTATGCCGAGCGACAAAATCCTCCATCGTTTCGTCTGTTTTTAGCTCATATTTGCCGTGCAATACGGGCTTGCCCTCCTTTTCGTAGTACTCATAAAAGCCGCCAAATTTGCCCTTTTCGCCAAATTTTAGCCCGATAGCTGCCGCTATATCGGCGGGAATTGCGCCCTTAATCTCCCCTTTTTTGATGACCTTTTCGGCGGCTGGGGCTGGCGTGCTGGCTGTGCCGCTGTTGTTGTTGCTGTTGGCATCGCCGCCCTTACAAGCAGCAAAAAAAAGCACTACGAATAGCGCAAAAAACTTAATGGTTTGCATAGAAGATGATGATTAAACTTAAATACTGATGTTACGCAAAAGCGTTGGGGGCGCTGCCCCAACGCTACTTGTTCTGGAAGCGTAGCGGGGGGGCTGCCCCGCCACGCCTCTCTTGCCTGATTTTCGTACATTTTGGCTGGCGGCAGCACTTGGGCGGGGGCAGCGCCCCCTGTCCAAGTGTACAACAAATAACGTTGGGGCAGCGCCCCCAACGCTAAAAATCATAGGCTCCTGCATAACATCAGCTAAATAAAAAAACGCGCCGCGCCCTTTGCGCGGCGCGTGCCATATTTGCGGGAGGGATAGTAGGGGCAGACCAATGTGTCTGCCCTTTTGGGCAGCACAGGGCTGCCCCGAATAGCCCGACGGCGCGACCTTTACCACAAGTGCCAAAGGCACGCCGTGGGGAGCGCCGACCCGCCCCAAAGAATTGCGAGTTACGAATTACGAGTTACGATTATGTGCTTTATCTATATACTTCATTATCAATGGCTTATGCGCAAAACTCGTAACTCGTAACTCGTAACTATCCCAGCATTTTTTTGACGAAGGGCGGCAGCGTGAAGGCGGCGCGGTGCATATCGGCGCTGTAGTATTTGAGGTCTTGCGACTCGCTGAACGCATCGGCGGCGGCGGCGTTGAGGCTGCTGACAGGGTGCATCTTGGCGTTTTTATGCGCGAGATTGAAGCCCCACATGCCCGTCGGATAGGTCGGAATGAAGCCCAAATAGCAGTGCACCTGATTTTTGCCGAATACGTTTTGCAGGCAAGAATGCAGTTCTACGAAGGCTTTAGCGTTGAAATGTGGCCCCTCGCTTTGGAGCGTGAGCAGACCATCAGCGCGCAAGCAGCGGTTGACATTGCTATAAAATTCTTCCGAAAACAAGCCTTCGGCGGGTCCTTCGGGGTCGGAGCCATCGACGATAATCAAATCGAAACTTTCGGCGGGCGCGTTTTTGACGTAAGCAATGCCGTCGTCGAAACGCAAATCCAATTTCGGGTGCGAAAGCTGGCAAGAAAGCGTGGGCAGATGCTTGCGCGATGCCTCTACGACTTTTTCGTCGATTTCTACCATCACGACCTGCTCCAATTGATTTTCGTAGCGCATCAGCTCGCGCACCGTGCCGCCGTCGCCGCCACCAATCACCAAAACGCGCTTGATATTGGGATTCAGTTGCATGGCGGGGTGCGTGATAAGCTCGTGATAAACGAACTCGTCGCGCTCCGTGCACATGACCATACCGTCGATAGTCAGGGTCTTGCCGTAGGCGTAAGTATCGAGGACTTGTACGAGTTGGAAGGGCGATTTTTCGCGGTACAGCACCTCGCTGTAGCGTATAGAGAGGGCGCGGCTATCGTCTTTATCCGTAAACCAAATATCTCTTTTGAAGGTCGGCACGGGTATGCCTTCGGCTTCGGGCAATTCGTGATTGGAGCGCTCTTGTTTGATGCCGTCGATGCTTACGCGCTGCAGCAGGTCGGTTTGTCCGCGATTGATTTCCAGCGCCGAGCCATGTCCAGCCTCGAAGGCTTTTTTGAGGAAATCGTAAGAAATCCAAGGATTTACGCTTTCGCCGCAGGTAAAAATATCGACTGCCGCATAGCGGAATTCAGGCCAAGTATGTATAGCCAAATGGCTTTCTTGTATGACGACCACACCCGACACGCCATAGGGCGAAAAGTGGTGGAAGGTAGAGTTGATAACGGTAGCTTGCGCCTCTTTGGCAGCGCCCACCATAGATTCTTCTATGACGATAACGTCGTTGAGAATTTGGGGGGAACATTCAAAAAATTCGACTAAGATATGTCTGCCGAGTGAACTGCTCATGGCGATTGTGGGCGGTTGTATGATGGTGATGAAAATGCTATTTCGGCGGCAAAGGTAGCATTTTAGCGATTGTTTTCGTATTTTTGCGCAAAAATATCCATGCCCACAGATAGCGATTTAACCCCTTATTTACAATCGACTTATTATATAGATAGCGAACACGCGGCGGTGGTCGCCTACGCCAAGCAACACACAGCAGGCGCAAACAGCGATGTAGAGCGCGTTCAGGCGCTTTTTTATGCCGTGCGCGACGGCGTGCGCTACAACCCCTACAAGATTATTCTGCGCCCTGCCTTTCTAAAGGCGAGCTATCAAGCGCAAAAATCCGATGGCTATTGCATCGAAAAATCCAATCTCTTCGTGGCTGCCTGTCGGCATATCGGCGTGCCTGCGCGCTTAGGTTTTGCCAATGTGCGCAATCACTTGGGCACGAAAAGGCTGGAGCAAATTTTGCGCACGGATTTATTGGTATTTCACGGCTATGCGGAGGTCTTTTTAGCTGGGCGTTGGATAAAGGTTACCCCCGTTTTCGATGCCGATTTGTGCCGAAAAATGGGCGTGCAGCCGCTGGATTTCGATGGCGTAAACGACTGCGTTTTTCAGGCTTCCGATAAGTCGGGCAACCCATTTATGGAGTACGTCGAAGAGCATGGCAGTTTTGCCGACCTTCCTTTTGATGCCTTCGTCGAGGCGCTGCGCCGCCATTATGGGCATCTTTTTGCGGAGCGGCAGGCAGGGGAAGATATGATTTTCGATTTTGAGTAAAACTTCAAAACCATGCTGGAAGAAACCGCCGTACAAAAATGGCGCACACTCGCATTCAGCGAACTGCCTGCCAAACGCCAACTGGCGCTCGATTTAGCCCCTTCTATCGCCGACGAGATTCAAGATGAATTAACTTGGTGGTTTTTCGCCCAAACGAATTTCGCCATAAAAACGCAGATTTACGCCCTGCTCAACGAAGAAAGCCGCGCCCTCATCGCCGAAAAAGAAAAAGACACTACTGTTCCCCTCTCGCAAGCCTACCAAGCCGATGTGCTGCCCTTCATCAAAGACGAAAATTTGGCGAAAACCTATATAAAAGGTTGCCTTCGTCGGCATGGCAAGGATTACGGCTATACCAGCGAGATGCTTTGGCATATCAAAACCTACATGACACTCGCCGAGTGCAGCCTATATGATGCCCGCAATGCCGTTGAGTGCGATTTATGCGATGCGCTTGATGCCGCAATACAGCAGCGAGCGAAAAAGTAGTTTTTTTGGGCGTGCCCGCGCCGCAAAAGGCGGCGCGGTCGGGCTATCCATTGCGAGCCGTAGCATGCTACGGCTCTACATTTCTATCCCTCACGCAACCTACATTCCCATCATCGCCGCAAAAAAAAATCCTTATCCGTATGCGTAGATTCTTTTTGCTTCTTGCGCTTTTGTACTGCGCCCCCTCGATGCAGGCGCAATACGCCTTTCCTTGGCTCAAAGCCCCCGCCACAGCCGCCGAAAGCCTCGAACAAGGCATAGCCACGCCCGCAGGCTTCACGCGCGCAAGCGCCGATAAAAACAGCTTCGCCGCTTATCTGCGTCGACTGCCCCTATACCCGAAAGGAACCAAAGTAATGCTCTTCGACGGACGCGAAAAACCCTATCAAGTAGGCGCCTATCGGGTGCTAAATATCGACATCGGCAGCCGCGACCTACAACAATGCGCCGACGCTATCATGCGGCTAAAAGCCGAATATCACTACGAACAAAAAGCCTACGCAAAAATCCATTTCAATTATACCAATGGCGTGCGCGTGAGTTTCGACGACTGGCGCAAAGGCAAAAAACCGATCGTTTCGGGCAAAAAAACTTCTTTCTCCAGCCCCACAGGCAAGGAGGACAATAGCTATGCAAATTTTAAGAAATACTTGCAAAATATATATACCTTTGCAGGTACTGCCTCGCTGGAAAAAGAGCTTGTAAAAGTGCCCCGACTTGCCGATATTCAAGCGGGCGATGTCTTCATTAAAGGTGGTTTCCCTGGACACGCCGTAATCGTGATGGACGTAGCTCAAAACGCCGCAGGCGAAAAAATTTTCCTGCTCGCACAAAGCTATATGCCCGCTCAAAGCATACATATTTTACAGAATCCCAACAACCCCCTGCGCTCGCCTTGGTACAGCCTCAAAGATGGCGAAGAGCTCATAACGCCCGAATGGAGTTTTGCAGCAGGCACACTCAAGAGGTTTGCGGAGTAGCTTGGGCAGTGTGTCGTAGGTTGTGCTTTGGGTCGTAGGTACTGCGCCGCTCGCTATCGCTCGCGTCGCTGCAAGTACTTAGCTTAGGCATAACTTCGTAATTGATGGCTCGCTACGCTTGCCATGCACGCAATTCGTAATTCGTAATTCGTAACTCGTAATTCCCTATGACGGAATATAATTTATACTTTATGCATCCGCTCTACGGTACGACCTTCAACGTAACTGTAGATGCAGCTTTGACGGTGAGCGAGATGCTGCGCAATCTGCGCTTGAGCGGTTTTTTGCCGATGAAAGGCGCATATAAGATGGCGCGTTACGAGCGGGAGTTATCGCCCCGATTGGCATTTTCGCAAATAGACCAACTGGCTGATGGTGATGTGCTGCGCTTGATGGTGCACGAAGGCGAAGAGCAAGAAGATGCAGGGCAAAAGGTTTTACTGAATTTGAAAGTGCCTTTTTTGAGCGAGATAATCCAATTGCCTGCGCCTATCGGTCTGACTGCAGGGCAGTTTGTGCAGTTGCTTTGCGAAAAGGGGATTTTATATACGTTTGAAAGCGAGTTCCAACTATACAAAGGCAATACGCTATTGGATATGGCTGCGCCTTTGAGCAATTATGCGCTGCATGATTATGATTTGCTGCGGGTAGTAACTGCCGATGGCAGCGATGCGCCCGTAGTACCTGTAGTGAGCAGTGCGCCCCTTAGCGCGGAAATGCCCGCACAGCTTGGGGAGCAGTTGCAAAAACTACAGCAAATCGCTGAGCGGCAGCAAAAGGCTTTGCAAGCCCTCGCAGAGCAGACGGAAGCCACCCAAAAACAGATAGCCCAGCTTGGCGAGCTTGTCAAAAATAGCAGCCCCTCCCCTGCCAATGCCGCGCCCGCCGATGCGGGTTTGCTCTATCAGCCGAGTCTGGAGCTGCCTTTTGAGCCATTAGAGAGCCTTGTAGAAAAAATACTATCCCACTGATGAATTATATAGAATTACTAAAGACGCATTGGCTATTTTTCGTTATCAATTTGGGGATTTTCGTAGTGGCTTTATTGGCGCTGATAGTCATTTTTCGGCTTGCCAATCGTAGGCAGCTACGCCAAGCGCAGTTGGTAGCCGATGCACAGCGCAAAAAAATCTTGGAGCAAACAAGCCTAAAAAGCGATAGCCTTAGCGAGCAGGCGCGGCAAATCGTAGCGCATCTACAGCGCGCCCAAGCTACTGAGCTTTGGAACGTAGCCGAAAAATACTACAATCTCTTGAGCCTATTTTTGCCGCTGCAGTATCTGCCGCAGTTGGAGCAGCAGGCGCAGGTGCTACGATTAGCGAATTTGACTATGGAAGAGCGCAAAGAAGCCAGCGAGGTTTTGCGGCAGCATCTACAAAGGGCAGAACTTTTGCAAAAAGCGCTGCTTGCGCCTGTGTTTGTGGAGCGTTTTGGCTTGGACGATGGGCACTCGGCAGCGGCGGCAGCGGCAGCCGTACAGCAGGAAAGGATGATAAAAAAGATACAGCAGCAATTATAAAAACCGAAAAGCGCCGTATAGGCGCTTAGTTTGCGTGAGGGATAGCAGTGGAAGCGCCGCAAGGCGCTGCAACGGATAGCCCGACCGCCGCCCGCGTAGGGGCAGCCCTTGTGGCTGCCCTTTGCCGCGCCCTTTGCGCGGCAAACGGGCGGCGGGCACGCCCAAAAAAAGAAAAGCCCCTCGCCTCCCAACTTTTTTGCCAAAAAATAGCGTTCTTTGCGGGGAAAACCAAAATATCAGATGCACAAAATCATAGCCCTCGCTGTAGCGATTGCCTTTAGTTGCCTGCCCGCTTGGGCGCAAGAAAAAGAGCCGAAAAAGAATAAAAAGGAGCTAAAAACGGAAACCTTTAGCGATACATCGGGCACGGGAGTACGCGTAAATGTAGTGCCAAAAGGCAGTAAAGCCTTCGAGCGCATACGCATAAACCCCGATAAAGCCTTCCGTTTGGAGAAGGCTTATGAGTACTACGAGGCAAAAAATTATCAGTTTGCGCAGTATCTTTTGGAGGATTTGCTGCCCGTGTATCGGGGTAAGCCCGAAGGGGAAAAAATTTTTTTCCACTACGCATATACGCATTTCTATCTAAAAAGCTTTACCTTTGCGGCTTATTATTTTAAGCAGTTTCATACGACTTTCCCGAATAGCCCCTATGCGGAGGAGGCTTTGTATATGGCTGCGGAGGGTAATTTTCAGATGTCGCCAGGTTATCGGCACACCCAAGAAGAGACGGCGAGCGCGCTGGAAGGCTTGCAACTCTTCGTAAATACCTACCCGCAAAGCACGCGGGTGCTGACTGCCAACCAAAAAATGGACAAGCTGCGGGCGAAATTGGAGCTAAAAGACTTCGAGACTGCCAAAGGCTACCTCAAACGCAAGCAGTACCGCGCCGCGATGCACACGCTCAAAGCGCTGATGGTGGATTATCCAGAAACCAAAAATCTGGAAGAAATTCGCTTTTTGCTCTTCCAAGCCGCCTGCAAATTTGCCCAAAATAGCGTGGCAGAAAAGCAAACGGAGCGCTACGAAGAGGCTTTTGTGCACTACAATCTGTTTGTAAAAAAGCACCCACAAAGCCCATTCAGAGCCGATGCCGACAAACTACACACGCAGGCAAAAGCCAAATTGGCACAGTTACAAAAACAGTAAATACACTCTCACAATACGCCACTATGAGCGAAATTAAGCAAAGAGCGCAAGGGCTTAACCCCTACATCGTCGCGCGCAATCTCGACGAAATCGCCGCACGCACGAACAACAACATTTACGAAGCGCTCAACATCATCGCCAAACGCTCCAAGCAAATCGGTGTTGACCTCAAACGCGAGCTGCACGCCAAATTGGAAGAATTCGCCTCCACCAGCGACACGCTCGAAGAAGTACACGAGAACAAAGAGCAGATAGAAATCTCCAAATTCTACGAAAAACTGCCCAATCCCGTTATCATTGCTTTCCACGAATTTATGGACGGCAAAATCTTCTACCGCTATAAGGACGAGGACGAGCAGTAGTAGGTAGTAGGTAGTAAGTACTTTGATGCTATAAACAAATGCACCCCGCAGAGCCGTATCCTACGCGCTTTGTGGGGTGTTTGTTTTTGCGGCTCTATGCGTGCCTACGGATACACAAAGCGCAACATTCGTCATTCGTCATTCGTCATTCGTCATTATCGTCGTCTTGCGCCTTTGAGTCTTGCCCAGCGCAGGTAGTCGAAGAGATAGAAAGCGGAATTGGCTACGGGCATCGCCTCCATTTCGCGCCGCCAGCAGCCGAGTGCGCGCATCATGCGGCGCGGAAGCTGGCAGGAGCGGCGAAGGAAGCGAAACATGGACTGCGAAAATTCGTCCCAAGCGCCGATTTTTCTAAGCAAAAAGCGTACGCCTTTAGCTTCGATTTTCAAGCCTGCCCAATCGTATTGTTCCCACAAAAACAGCAGTCGGATAAGCTGCGCGTGTTGCTGCATCTGTATGACGCTGGAGACGGATTTTCCGTAAAAGGGCGACCAATTTTCTAAGGTAGCTGCCTCTTTATTGAGCCAAAAATAGAGCGTGCCGACCACAAATTTATAAGTCAGCCAGAGCCGATGCTGTACCGTTTTGAGTTTGGAAAGGCTGGGGCGTTGCTGCTCTAAAAATGCCAAGCCTTCTTTGTATTCTTCTGCCGAAACGAAGACGGTTATTTGCATAATGACCCAGCGCGCATGATGCTCCAGCATATTAAAGTGCGCCTTTTTGCCATACATCTGCCCTGCTTGCTCAAACTGCTGCACGCAGTAACGCGCCGTATCTAAGTCGCCAAAGGCTAAGGCTTCGCTACAGGCATTGTAGAGTGCGGTAACGTAAAAATGCGGGCGATGCAGGATAAATTTGGGCTGCTCTTCGATGAACTGTAATGAGCGCAGGCTGTAGCGCCCCTGCGCGCCTCCGTGCAAGAGGTTTTTGGTGATGCTTTCGTTTTTCCAGCGCAAGAGTTTGAGGCTGGGCGACTCGCAGGCTTCGGTTTCGGTTTGCTGCTCCTCGAAGCGCTGCGCTAAAGCCTCCAATTCGGCGCGATGCCGCTCCGTGCGCTCGTCATTGCGCATATCGATATAGGTGAAAAGCCGATAAAACAAAAAATACTCCTCCATATACGCCAAACCGCAGCGCAGCGCCCGCGTTGCCTCTTCCGAACGCTGTTGTATGCGCTCCTCTTGGGTCTGTATATTGGCGGCTGTGGGAAAATAATAGGTGTGCATGACCATTTTTAGGTACTCTATCTGCGGCATAAATTGCTGCAAATCCGCCTCCTTTGCCAATTCATGCGCTTTTTCCAAAAACAACATCGCCTGCCGATGCAGACCGCGCTCACGCAGCACATGCACGCGTTGCAGGTGGCTGGTCGTAAGCATTACCGCATCTTTTTGCTGCTGCAAAGCCACGACCGTATCCAAAATCGTATCATACAAATACACCTTCACCTGCGCATAGTAGCGCATCCAAGCCAGATTGGCATACTTTCGCTTAAAAGCCTTCTCGTCAAAATAACTCTGTGCCTCCAACAAATCAAAAAGCAGCAAATAATAGTGCTGCCCTTCCGCCTGCGGTCCATAGCCCGCCCGCAGTTTTAGCAGCCGTTTTTCCTCCTTGCTAAGGCTCTTTATCAGCTCAAAAAGACGAGGTCCAGATTTCATCGACATTTTTCATTTTTCAAATTAAGGGCTATTTCCGTTATTGTTGGTTTTCTTTTTTTGGGGCGGCGCGTCGCCGACCCCCACCGCTACGCGGTTGCCCCCTTGAAAGGGGGCGGCGCGTCGCCGCTACGTTGCGGGTGCCCTTTGCAAACATTTTTCTGCTCCTTCGAGCCTCTCTCTATCGCCAAACAACTTTACTGCGTATATCTTCCCTTATGGCTTCCGTTTGTGGGGCATTGTGCTGTGCGAGATAAAAAAAGCCGTAGCAGGTTTCCCGCGCTCCCAGCTCCAAGCAGGCTGCCACCTGCGCCGATTGGCAGATTTTCGGCGATGACCAGTAGCCGCCCAAACCCAAAGTCGTAGCCGCGAGCCAGATATTTTGTACGCTCATCGCTACAGCGGCAAGCTCCTCCCATTCGGGCACGCGCTCCTCTTCATCTCTATGCAAAACGATAGCTATCAAATGCGAGGCTTTGCTCGGTTGGTTTTGCCATTTATCCAGCATTTTCGGCATTGCTGCCTCTTCGCCGCCTACAGACGCAATATAAGCCGCTTTTAGCGCCTCGCCCAAACCCCGCTTAGCTCCCTCGCTTGCCAAAACCCGAAACCGCCAAGGCTGCGTCAATTTGTGGGTCGGCGCATAGTTGGCAGCCTCCAAAAGTTGCCAAATGGTAGCGTCGTCTATCGGCTCGCTCGTGTACTGCGCTGGAAATATCGCCCTGCGCTGGCGTATCGCATCAAAAATTGTCATCGTCTATGAGATTTTAGCTACTATTTCATGTGTACGGTCGGTAGCTTCTTTCAAAAACTACATTTACTTGCTAGCATTGCCGCCGCAAGGCGGCATAGTACCGCTGCGGCGAAGCCGCAAAGTACCCGCATATCTAAATATATTCGCCCAAAATAAGCGAAAAAAACGCTGTTCGCTGCATATTAAAGCGGGTTTTTCTTACTTTTGCCTCGCATTCATGCCTACAGTCCATAATTCCCCCGCTAACAAATGATTATCGAAAACATACACGCCCGCGAAGTACTCGACTCACGCGGCAACCCTACTATAGAAGTAGAAGTAACCACCACCAACGCCGCCATCGGGCGCGTTATCATTCCTTCAGGCGCTTCCACAGGCAAACACGAGGCGGTAGAGCTGCGCGATGGCGATAAAAAACGCTACGGCGGAAAAGGCGTACTCCAAGCCTGCGAAAACGTGCGCGAAACCATCGCCGAAGCCCTCGTAGGCTACAACGTCTTCGAACAGGTCGCTATAGATAAAATGCTCATCGAACTCGATGGCACGCCCAATAAATCCAAACTCGGCGCAAATGCCCTACTCGGCGCTTCCCTCGCCGTCGCCAAAGCGGCAGCCATAGAAAGCGGAATGCCTCTATACCGCTACTTGGGCGGCGTAGGCGCTTGCACCCTGCCCGTACCGATGATGAACATCATCAACGGCGGCTCACATGCCGATAACTCCGTAGATATACAAGAATTTATGATTATGCCCCTCGCCGCCGACACCTTCGCCGAAGGCTTGCGTATGGGCACGGAGATTTTCCATAGCCTCAAAAAGGTACTCCAATCCAAAAAATACGCCACCAACGTAGGCGATGAAGGCGGCTTCGCCCCCAATCTAAAATCCAACGAAGAGGCAGTAGAAATCATACTCGCCGCCATCGAAAAGGCAGGCTACATACCTGGCGAAGACGTATATTTGGCGCTCGATGTAGCCGCATCGGAGTTTTACGACGAAGATTTGGGGCTCTACACTTTCAAAAAATCCAGCAATCAACGCTTCAACTCCGAAGAGATGGTCGGCTACTGGGAAAATTGGGTGCAAAAATACCCCTTCGTTTCTATCGAGGACGCACTGTATGAAGACGATTGGGCAGGCTGGAAAATGCTCACGCAGCGTTTGGGCGGCAAATTGCAACTCGTAGGCGATGACCTCTTCGTAACCAATACCCAACGCCTACAGCGCGGCATCAATGAAGGCGTAGCCAACTCGATACTGGTGAAAGTCAATCAAATTGGCACCCTCACCGAAACCATCCAAGCCGTAAACTTAGCCACCCGCAATGCCTATACCTCCGTCATGAGCCACCGCTCTGGCGAGTCCGAAGATAGCACTATCGCCGACCTCGCCGTTGCCCTCAATACGGGACAAATAAAAACAGGCTCCGCCTCTCGCTCCGACCGCATCGCCAAATACAATCAGCTTTTGCGCATCGAAGAAGAATTAGGCTCCGCCGCCTATTATCCTGGCAAAAAACTCTTCAAAAAATAGCCCCTACTCCCCTCTTCTCGCATGGCAAAACCAACGCGCTGGCAGCAGTTTATGGAGCGTGTGCCGCCGCCGCTGCGCAATAAATACATTTTCGTAACGACCGTCTTCGTGATTTGGATGTTTCTATTCGACCGCAATAGCATCTGGTCGCAGTACAAACTCCAAACTACCTTGCGCGAGCTGCAGCAAAAGAAAAAGTATTTTGAGGAGGAAATTAAAAAGGACGTAGAAGCCCAAAGGGAGCTATTTACAGACGATAAAAGCGTCGAAAAATTCGCCCGCGAACATCACCTTATGAAGAAAAAAGATGAGGTTATCTTCGTCTTTGAGCGCAAGGGGGATTAAATTCAGTATGTTTTGGGCGTGCCCGCCCTCCTTAAAAGGTCGGGCGGTCGGGCTATGCGGGGCGCAAATATAGGGACAAGGCATGCCTTGTCCCTATAGCGCCCCTACTATCCCTCACGCAAAAATCTATCCCGCCCGCAAAAGGCGGGCGGGCCTTAGCACACCCCAAAACAGCAACACAATCACAAACATTCGTAACTCGTAATTCGTAACTCACTATGTCGGTTTTAGTCAATAAAGATTCCAAGATTATCGTTCAGGGTTTCACAGGTAAGGAAGGTTCATTTCATGCCGAGCAGATGCTCGCCTACAAAACGAACGTAGTCGGCGGGGTAACCCCCAGCAAAGGCGGCACGCAGCATTTGGGTTTGCCCGTATTCAATACGGTAGCGGACGCAGTAGCAGCCACAGGCGCTAATGTATCGATTATCTTCGTTCCGCCAGCTTTCGGCGCGGACGCTATCATGGAAGCAGCAGAAGCAGGCATTGCGGTCATTGTTTGCATCACGGAAGGTATCCCCGTGCAGGATATGATGCGCGCTAAAGCCTATGTTGAGAAAAAAGGTGTACGCCTTATCGGACCCAACTGCCCTGGTATCATCACTGCTGAGGAGGCTAAAGTAGGCATTATGCCAGGTTTTGTCTTCAAAAAAGGTAAAATTGGCATCGTTTCCAAGTCAGGCACTTTGACCTATGAGGCAGCCGACCAAGTGGTAAAAGCAGGCTTAGGCATCACGACGGCTATCGGCATCGGGGGCGACCCGATTATCGGTACGACGACAAAAGAGGCTGTAGAGCTTTTGATGAACGACCCCGAAACGGAAGGCATCATCATCATCGGCGAAATCGGCGGCAATCTGGAAGCAGAGGCAGCCCGCTGGGTGAAGGCACAAGGCAATAAAAAACCCGTTGTCGGCTTCATAGCTGGGCAGACTGCGCCGAAAGGTCGCAAGATGGGGCACGCGGGCGCTATCGTCGGCGGTGCAGAAGATACAGCAGAAGCGAAAATGCAAATTATGAAAGAATGCGGCATACATGTCGTAGACTCTCCCGCCGAAATCGGTATCACGATGGCACGCGTCTTGGCTGGCAAATAAGCCCCAAGCGCACCCAAAAAACATTAAACGCCCGCCGCGCAGCTCGATGCTGCGCTGGCGGGCGTTTTTGCGTGAGGGATAGTAGGGGCAGATCCATGTGTCTGCCCTTTGGGCAGCACAGGTCTGCCCCGAATAGCCCGACCCTGCGACCTTTAAGCAAACGCCTTTGGGCGCGAAGCGGGGAGCAGGGGCACGCCCCCAAAAAAAAACTTTTAAGGCTGGTAAATGACTACTCTCTGGGTAGAAAAGCCCTTTGGCGTTTGCACGCGTAGGAGATAATAACCCGCCGCGAGCGCGGGCAGGCTGATTTGCTGGGCATCTACGGGGCTATCGAATTGCTGGCTATGCAGTATGCGACCTTGTGCATCGAGGAGCTGAATCGCCTGCATTTGCGGCGCTTGCAGGGTGAAGGTGCCGCCGTTGGGGTTGGGAAATAGATACACTTCGTCAGCCTGAAATTCCTGCGTTTCTTGGACGCTTATATTAACGTCGTTGCCTATCTCGGCGAGAAATAAATCTTTAGCACCGAGGCTCGTGCGCTGTATCGTATCGAAGTTAATCGTGTTTTGGAAAGAGCCTGTAAAGCGTATTTTATCTGCGGAAGCCTGCATATCGGTAACATAATCTTCGCCTGTGCCGCCTGCCGTGTGCAAGCGCAAAAAATTGCCGCTCGTGCCCTCGTACTTGGCTAAAAACAGGTCTAAATCGCCCGCGCTGCTGGCTGTAGCGCTGCCTACGGTGATGCTATTGGAGAAAGAGCCCGCGAAAAGAATATCGCCATTTGCGTCGATATCTAAGGACATGCCCCAATCTGTGCCCGTGCTGCCGATGCTTTTTGTCAAGAGGGGTATGCCAGCGAGGTCGAATTTTGCAAAATACGCATCCTGCCCGCCTGCATTGTTGAGCGTGGTGCTGCCGATGGAAAAGGTAGGGCTTTGAAAATGTCCGATTAGGAATAGGTCGTTATCTTGCAAGCGGAGTCTATGCCCGTAGTCGTGCCCAGAGCCGCCCATTTTTTGCGCCCATTGGAGGGTGCCTGCGCTATCGTAGTGCATCAAAAACGCGTCGTAGTTGCTGCTGTTGAGGGTGGTGTCGCTGCCGATATTGAGGTTGCCATTGAAAGCGCCTGTTAGGTAGATGCTTTCGTTGTTGTCGTCGACCTCTATATCGCTGCCCCAAGAGCTTGCGCCGCCTGTGCTGGCGCTGCGCGCCCAAAGGGCTGTGCCTGCGGAGTTGAATTTGGCGACGAATACGTCGCGGGGGGCGCTGGCGACGATGGAGGAGCTACCGAAATTAAAATCGCTGCCTATGTGGCTGCTTATATAGACTGCGCCAGAGGGGCTGATGTCGATGGCATTGGCTACATCGTTGCCGCTGCCGCCTACGGTGGATACCCAAACGACATTGCCATCGCTATCGTACTTGGCGGCGAAGATGTCTTTAGCGCCTGCGCTCGTGCGGGTAATGGAGTTGCCGCCTGCGTTGAAAAAATTGGCGGTTTGCTCGAAGTCGCCCGTTAGATAAATGCCGCTTGCATCACAGACGAGGTGAACGGCGTTTTCTTCGCCTACGCCTGCGATGCCCGCCGCCCAAAGGGGCGCGCCTGTGGGGCTAAACTTTGCCAAAAAGGCATCTTGTCCGCCAGCGCTAAGGAGGGTCGTAGTACCGATGCTGATGCTGTTGGTGAAATTGCCGACAATATAAGTATTGCCGCTGGCATCGATGCAGAGGCTCATAGCGGCTTCGTCGCCCGCGCTGCCTGAAGTTTGCGCCCACTGCCAATCGGTGTTTTGGGCTTGAAGGCTGGGCAATAAAAATGCAGCGCAGAGCAAGCTGCTGAAGATAAATTTGTGCATGATAATCATGGATTTATGGGTAATGGGATAAAAGATAGTACAAAAGTAGTTAAATTTTACTAATAAATGGCGCGCCGCGACTTTTTCGCGG
>CAYXSA010000064.1:0-15610 GCA_964467315.1 uncultured Saprospiraceae bacterium
AAAGTGAAAAGTGAAAAGTGAAAAGTGAAAAGTGAAAAGTGAAAAGTGATTTTTTAGGATACCGTTTGCCAATCGGCATAGCGATGCGGAGGGCGCGTGTAGAGCCGCAATTTATTGCGGCTCACGCGTACCCGCGCTTTGCGCGGGTATGAGCGAATAGCGAACCCGTAGCGTAGCGCCGCCGCGACCTTTAAGCAAGGGCTTTGCCCGCAGCGGGGAGCGGCGGATGCCCCCCAAAAAAGCGCAATTACTTTTCACTTTTCGCTTTTCGCTTTTCACTAAAAAGTGCTACCTTTGCAGGCGAATTTTCATTTATACTTCATTATAGCACATGGAAACTGTAAAAAACCAGCTCAAATACAAGGTCAAAGACATTAGCCTCGCCGCTTGGGGACGCAAAGAAATGAGCTTGGCAGAAGCCGAAATGCCAGGTCTGATGGCACTTCGCGCACAATACGGCGCAAGCCAACCGCTCAAAGGCGCACGCATCGCAGGCTGTCTGCACATGACCATACAAACCGCCGTTCTTATCGAGACCCTGACCGCTTTAGGCGCAGAGGTAACTTGGTCTTCTTGCAATATCTTCTCTACCCAAGACCAAGCTGCCGCAGCCATCGCCGCTACAGGCGTGCCTGTTTTCGCTTGGAAAGGCATGAACGAAGAGGAATTTGACTGGTGCATCGAGCAAACTTTGTTTGCTTTCGAGGGCGGAAAACCCTTGAATATGATACTCGACGATGGCGGCGACCTGACCAATATGGTCTTAGACCGCTACCCCGAACTCGTAGCAGGTATCGGCGGCATCTCGGAAGAAACTACGACGGGCGTACATCGCCTCTATGAGCGCGTGCGCAAAGGCAGTCTGCCCCTGCCCGCTATCAATATCAACGACTCCGTAACGAAATCGAAATTCGATAACAAATACGGCTGTAAAGAATCGCTCGTAGATGCAATCCGCCGCGCTACAGACCTCATGCTCGCGGGCAAAGTGGCAGTAGTAGCAGGCTATGGCGACGTAGGAAAAGGCTCCGCCGCTTCGCTGCGTGGCTCTGGCGCGCGCGTTATCGTTACCGAAATCGACCCCATCTGCGCCCTGCAAGCAAGCATGGACGGCTTCGCCGTAATGCCTATGCACAAAGCCGCCCCGCTTGCCGATATTATCGTAACCGCTACAGGCAACTGCGACATCGTGCGTGGCGAGCATTTTCTGCTCATGCGCGATAAAACCGTCGTTTGCAATATCGGACACTTCGACAACGAAATCGATGTGGCTTGGCTCAAAACCAACTACGGCAGCACACACATCAACATCAAACCACAAGTAGACCTCTACAACGTAAACGGCAACGAAATCATCCTCCTCGCCGAAGGTCGCTTGGTGAATTTGGGCTGCGCAACAGGGCACCCCTCTTTCGTGATGTCTATGTCCTTCACCAACCAAACGCTCGCACAACTCGAACTTTGGGAAAACAAAGGCACAGGCAAATACGGCAATGATGTGTATGTTCTCCCCAAACACCTCGACGAAAAAGTCGCCCAACTGCACCTCGCCAAAATCGGCGTAGAACTCGAACAACTCAACGAAAAACAAGCCGACTACATCGGCGTTAGCCAAAAAGGACCGTTCAAGTCCGACGCATATCGTTACTAATGACTAATGATGTGCTTTCTGTATAGGTATCATGCCGCCTTGCGGCGGCAGTGGTAGCAAGTAATAGCATTCATTCGTCATTTGTCATTCGCTACGCGTTAACTTCGTTTTCGTCATTATCGGCGTATAATGCTGACCATTTTATCCGCCCATTTCCGCGCATCGCCGCCGAAGTGGGCGGTTATTATTTGTTTGGGGTCGTTGATGCTGTGTATTTCGAGTTTGCCGTCTATGGCTTCGAGTTTGGCGGAAACGACATATTCGCTATTGCGCTCGCTGATAACCAGCAGCAAATCTTGGGAAAAATTTTCTATTTCCCCATTTCGGGTGCTGTAGCTTCCGCACTGTAAGATATCAATAGTATCTATATCGGTGCTGATAACGCGGGTATTGGTGCAGTCTTTATCGATTTGTCGGCGCGGGGTAATGTTTTTTTTGTCCGTTTCGGGGCTGCTGTTGTTGCATCCTGCGAAGAGGAGCAAAGCAACTAAAATGGTGCTGTAGTGCTTCATGGCATAGGGGAGCTTGTTACTGTCTTTTGAAGACAATGGGAATAGAGCCACAGGATTTGCCCATGCCTAAGGCGGGTTCATAGACGTATTCTTTGGCGCATTTTTCGGCGAGGCGAATTTGTGCGGGGCTGGTGATATTGGATACGTCGCCGCGTTTGGTGGTTTTTTGGAAATTGGCTTCTGTTACCTTGCCCGATTCGTCTATGTGCACCAAGACCCAAGCTATGCCCTTATCTTCCCAACCTATCATTACGCCACATCTTTTTAGAATGGCACGATTGGCGATTTTTCCGTTGCCATCGCCTTTATCCCAGCTTATGCCATTGCCGAGCGGAAATTCATCAATAAGTTGTTTTGAGCCTCCACCAAAAATCCCATCAGTAGTCGAACTGGGCGGCGTTTGTGCATAGAGCGCTACGCTCGCTAGAAGTCCTATAAAGCTAAGGAGTATTTTCATAGTAGTTATTTTTTGGGTGTGCCGCCGCGCCCACGCGTGCCTAAAGGCACTTGTTTAAAGGCGCGCCGTCGCGTGTTGCGGGGTTTTAGTATGCTGCGGCAGTTGCCGCAGCATACCGCAGCCCTTGCGGGCTGCGCCCCTACACCCGCTCACACGAGCTTAGTCGGGCTTTGCTGCGGCTATTGTTACTGTCTTTTGAAGACAATGGGAATAGAGCCACAGGATTTGCCCATGCCTAAGGCGGGTTCATAGACGTATTCTTTGGCGCATTTTTCGGCGAGGCGAATTTGTGCGGGGCTGGTGATATTGGATACGTCGCCGCGTTTGGTGGTTTTTTGGAAATTGGCTTCTGTTACCTTGCCCGATTCGTCGACGCAGATATATATCCAAGCGGTGCCTATTTCGTCCCATTCGCCGCTTTGTTTGCATTTTTCTCTGATGCTGCGGTTGCCGATTTTTCCGTTGCCGTCGCCTTTATCGCCACCGCCATCGCCGCCGAGGTCGGTTTTTCCGCCAGTGGGGTCGCCCTGTTTGCCATCGCCTGTTTTATTGCCAAAGCCGCCGAAGAGGCTATTGGGGTCGGGGCTGGGGTTGGGCGTGCCGCCGCTGTTGTTGGGGTTGGGTGGGGTAGGGTTGGGCGTAGGATTGGGTTTGGGGTTGGGGTCGACTTTGTCGGGTTTTACGATGTCGACATCTTTGTCGTCGCTCGTAGTGATGTCGGTTTCGGGTGTGGGTGGGGTAGGTGGTGCGGGATTGGGGGTTGGATTGGGGTTGGGGTTGGGGTTGGGATTATCGCCGCCTGCAAATTCTACATCGCCAAAAGCGACCTGCAAACCTTCCGCTTCTGGAATGGGGAAAATGGTCTGAAAAAATGGAAAAATCAAAATCGCCACAATAAGAATGAAGGCGATTATTGCGCCGATATTGCTGCGTTTTCGGTCTGTGGCTGCTGCCTGCTCATCAGGCTGGAGCGGCGAAAAATGGCGTATTGTCGACATATCGAAAATTATGATTTTTTGAGCACCCAGCGCGTATTGGTCGCTTGTATGATTTGTATAAGGTCTTGAAAATCAGCCGTTTGTAGCGTGTCTGGTACAGATAATTGAACGAAAATTTGCTCGGCGGCGTAGCGTTTTTTCATACTGCGTAGGCTGTCTAATAAAGTAGATGCCAAAGCTTCGTAACTGGTTGTGTCCTTGCCCAAAACGTAGGTATTTTTGTCTATCCATTGCAGGCGCAAAGGCGCATCGAGCGGCGGCGGCGCTGTTGGTGTTTTGGGCATTTCAAACAGCCGCCCGATAGCAAACGCCAGCCCCAACAATAGAAACAGCGCCAAAAATACGCCTATAGCTTTCCTACCGCTGCCTCTTGATGTTTGGCTGTTGCGGCGAAAGCGAAGGGGGGCATTATTTTCCCCCATTTGGCGCGGTGGCTTTGGTGCTTAGTACCATCTTTGTGCCTGCTTGCGTGATGATTTCCACCACATTGACCAAGTACTGCGCCTCGACTTCGGAGGATATTTCCAAAATTACGGTTATCTCCTTTGCTGCCCGCCCGTCGGCGGCTATAGCCGCTTTTAGCGTAGGCTCTATCTGCTCAAAAGGCAGGGTACGCCCATTGATGCTGTACTGTAGTTTGTCTGTAACTTTCAGCGTTAGCGGTACTTTCGTAGAAGTAGCCTTGCTTTGGCTCGTGCTTGGCAATTTTAAATTTATCGCATTCGGGCTTACTAAGGAGGAGGTAAGCATAAAAAATATCAGCAGCAGAAAAATTATATCCGTAAGCGACGACATATTAAATTCTGCCGATAGCTTGCTTTCTTTTTTTAGTCCCATCGTGTTGTTCTTGCTTGTTCGCCTAATACTCGGGTCTTGCTCTCGCATCAGTAGCCAAAATCAGCCTTGCGCCGATTTTGTTGGCAATTTTCATTGCATCTACGATAACGCCCGTTGTTACTTCTTGCTCTACGTTCAAGACTATAGTTATTTCTTTCTCGTCCGTTTGCTCTCCGCTATTTTGGGATTTTATTTTTGCACGCTCCTCATTGAGCCGAGCGATAAGCGCCTCTTCCAAACTCGCATAATCTACCTGCTTATCCACAACAAAATACTGCCCGCGATTGGTGATAGAGAGCGCAAAGGTCTGCGGTGAGGGCGTAGTGCTGCCCGATTGCGGGAGCTTTAGGCGTAGTACATTCGAACTTGCCGAAGAGGAAGTCAACATGAAAAATATCAGCAGCAGAAAAATTATATCCGTAAGCGACGACATATTAAATTCCGCATTCGGTTTCCCGCGTTGTTTGAGTGCCATAGCGTTTGGGGTTAGGCTGGTTCTTGCAAAAGATCTAAAAAGTCCACCGTAGCGGCTTCCATCTTGAAGACAACGCGGTCTACTTGCGCCGTGAGGGAATTGTACGCCATGAAAGAAACAATACCCACGACCAAGCCCATCGCCGTCGTTATCAGCGCCTGATAGATACCGCCCGCCAGATTTTGAGGCGTTACATTGTTGGTCGAAGCCATCATATAAAACGCCTGAATCATACCCGTAACAGTACCCAAAAAACCAATCATTGGCGCAGCACCCGAAATGGTTGCCAGCGTAGAAAGCCGATTTTCCAGCTGATACACCTCCAAATTGCCCACGTTTTCTACTGCCGAACGTATATCGCTAAGCGGTTTGCCGATGCGCTGCAAGCCTTTGTCGACCAAACGCGCCACCGACGTATTCGTCGTGCGACAAAGCGCCAAAGCACTATCTATCGCCCCTTGCTGCACAAAATTGCGAATCTGATTCATAAATTGCTGGTCGACCTCACCTGCGCGCTTAATTGTGCTATAGCGCTCAATGATTATCCAAACCGCAAAAAGCGCCAAAATAATCTGCACAAACACGTTCAAAATACTCATAATGCCGCCTTCAGCAATAATCGAAATCAGCGAAAATGATTTTACCGTTGGCTCTACAGCCTCTACGGGCGCAGGAGCTTGCAAAAAAAATGGAAACATAAGTATGAGTTGCGAGTTAAAAGTTAGGAGATGATACGCGCAAAGATAAGAAAAGCTGTTTTATTCGCGCTTCTTTATTTTTTTGGCGTGCCCGCCGCGCAAAAAAGCGCGCGGCGGTCGGGCTATTTGAGCCGTAGCATGCTACGGCTCTACATATCCCTCACGCAAAGCTTGCTGCGCCCGAAAGGCGGGCGCAGCGCGACTTTTGCCTTAGTATACGACCTATCAAACGCCTATACTCGCAAATTATTTGCCTTCGCCAAGCAGATTTTGCTTATTTTTGCGCGATAAAAACGCAGTTCGCAATAACAATCCATGCTCCCACAATATCAAAACGACCGCTACGACCTATTGAGCAGCTTTATTTTTACGGCTTTGCTCGCCTCGTTTGGGGTCTTATTTTTCGGCATACACAAAGCAAAAGCTTCCGCCGTAGAGGCGCGCCCGCTGGCAGTCTTGCCGCAGTTTTCGACAGAAGCTGTATTTTTTGGCAATTACTTAGATAGCCTAAATTTCTACGTCGCTGACCATTTTCCCTTTCGGGAAAGCTTCGTCGCCTTCTCCTTTAAGCTCAAAAGCTGGCGCGGCTACCCCTCTAAAGAGGTGGGGTTTTATGCGGGCGGCATCAATGTCGATGAAGGCATAGACGCTTTTGCGGAAGGCGATAGCACAGGACAACCCGCAAACGACAGAGATATGAATGTCATGCAAAATGCAGGCAATATCGACGATGTGGGGCAACTTTCGCGCGGACTGCTCATATACGAGGGCATGGCGATACAGATGTTTGGGGGGGGGAGAAAAACGGCTATCAGCGCCGCGCTGGCGATGAACCAAGTCGTAGCCAAACTGCCCGAAGGCGTGCAAATGTATGTGGGCGTAACGCCTACGCATGGCGAGTTTTATCTGCCCGCAGGCTACGATAAAAATTACAATTCGGAGCGAAAAAATATAGATACGCTCTATACCTATCTCGACCCCCGCATAAAATCCTTCGACATCTGTTACGAGCTACATAAGCATAAAAACGAATACATATTTTTTAATACCGACCACCACTGGACAGGCACGGGCGCATACTACGCACACGTAGCCCTCTGCAAGGTGGCAGGTTTGCAGCCGATACCTATGGCGCTCATGGAAACCAAAGCCATACCCAATTTTTTGGGTTCGCTGTATAGACAAACCCGCGATAGAAGACTGCAAGAAAATCCCGACTCCGTCGTATACCACAAAATCCCCAACCTATATAAAGCCTATCGGCTTTCGGGCGAGGGCTACGGCAATAAGTCGGCAACGCAACTATATGTAGAATCCGCCAAAGGCGGCAACGCTTACGGGGTCTTTTTGGGCGGCGATGTGCCCGCGATGTGCATAGAAAGCGATGTAAAAAATGGACGCACCGCCCTGCTTATCAAAAATTCTTATGGCAATGCGCTTGCGCCCTTTTTGCCTGCGTACTTTGAGCGGACATTTGTGATAGATTACCGCTATTTTCAGTCGAATTTGCTGGATTTTATAGAGAAAAACAAGATAACGGATTTTATCGTTTTTCATAATAGTTTCTCTGCCAATACGCCCTCGCACGTGAGTATGATGACGACGCTTTGCACTGCCAAGCCGCGCAATGTGCGCCCCATCGCCCAAACACCCGTAACGCCGCCGCCGCCGCCCGCGCCCAGCGATACGCTTAAAAAGAAGTAATAAACTTCGTCTGTCCTATCGCGTGAGCGGGTGGAAGGGCGCGCGGCAAAGCCGCGCGGTGGGGGCGAATAAACATTCGCCCTCTTAGGGGCGAATGTTTATTCGCCCCTACTGTAACCCTGCAACACGCGACCCCGCGCAAAGCTCCCCCCTTTCAAGGGGGGAAGCCGCCCACAAGTGCCGAAGGCACGCCGTGGTAGCGGCGGGGGGGTGCGCGGGGGCACGCCCAAAAAAAGAAAGCATAAAAGAACCGAAAAAATCTATAAATATATATGCCTCCACCAGCATTGATGCCGCTGCGCGCGGCGCTTGTAGCCCTATTTTTTGCTTGCAGTTTGTCGGCTTGCTCGGCGCAACCGCAAGACCCCAAGCCCAAAATATCGGTAGATTTGAGCGCTTACCCGTTCATGAAGCCCGAATTTAATATGCTGCAATTTTATCGCAGAGCGGCTATAGATAAGCTGTATCAGGCTTGGAAAAATTCGGGTAGCGAGCGTTTTAACGTGCTTTTGCTGGGTGATTCGCATTTGCAATCGGACATTTATCCTGGTCAGTTGCGCAAGCGTATGCACAAAATACATGGCGATGCGGGGCGGGGTTTGATGTTTGCTTTTTCTACGGCGAAAACCTATTCTTCTATCGAGTACAGCACGGAGCATACGGGCGAATGGACACCGCAGCGCTCCATCGGCATCGCGCCCAAATTGCCGATGGGCGTGCGCGGTATGACTTGTCGGACGGAATCGCAGCCTGCGACCCTTTCTTTTACTTTTGTGGACGATGTGCCCGCGCATTATGACCGCTTGCGGGTTTATTGCAAGCGCGCAAGCACGAGTTTCGATATGTTTGTAGAGGCTGGCGGCAAACTTTCGCCCGTAGAGGTCGATGTGGCGAGCGATGGGCTGCCTTATATTGAGGTCAGCATACCGCCCATGCGCGATAGGCTCATAAAATTGCACATTGTGCAGAAAAATCCGCAAGAAACGGAATTTGAGTTTTACGGAATGAGCTTGGAGAGCAGCCGCACGCATGGTTGCGTGGTGCATAATGCGGGCGTAGGCGCGGCGCGCTATAATTCTATCCTGTATCAGTGGCTTTTTTCGGAGCAGTTGCCGTTTTTTGAACCTGATTTGGTCGTTATCGACTTTGGGACAAACGACTATTTGTACGACGATAAGATAAAGCCCGAATTGGAGGGCGAAATACGCAAGGTGATTTCTACCGTGCGCAAAGGCGCTCCCGATGCGGCGATTATACTCACCACCGCGCAGGATTTGTATTGGAAGGAGGTAAATTGCAAATCGGGCGAACCCTTTGCGGATATGATACACCGCATCGCCCGCGATACGGATTGCAGCGTATTTGATTGGTATTGGATTTCGGGCGCACAGGGCTGTATGATGCGCTGGCTGCAAAACGGCTTGGCGATGAAAGACCTCATCCACCTCAATAAAGCAGGCTACCAACTCAAAGGCAATCTATTATTTGACGCTATCAATAGCACCATGCTTTGGCTGGACGAAAACCCAGAAGGCTTGTCTTTGCTGCTTTCGACGGAGCATTTGCGCGAGGAGCAGGCGCAGATACGCGCCCGCACACGCCCGCAGAAAGTCCCCAGTAGTGCCAAAACTGCCCCCACGATGCAAGACCCTAAAACCAGCAGCAGCAACAGCGTCCCCAAAAATGGAAAGAAGCATTTTCATACCGTAAGCAACGGGGAAACGATTTCCGTCATTGCGCGCAGGCATGGTGTCAGCATCGCCGACATCGTGAAATGGAACGACCTACGCTCGCCCGACCGCATCTATACGGGGCAAAAGCTGATAATTTATAAAAAGTAGTAGGTAGTAGGTAGTAGGTAGTAAGTAGTAAGTAGTAAGTAGTAAGTAGTATGATATTCCCCCAAAATCCCCCAAAATCCCCCAAACCATGAAAAAACAGTACTTATTTTTCGTTCTTTTTTGCCTTAGTGCGGCGGCTTGTAAGCAGACCAATGTCGGCGACAGCAGCAATAGCAGCACCAGCGCCACCAGCGCCAGCAGCATGGCGGCTACACCTTCTACAACTCCTGCCGCTGCGCCCGACCTTAGCGGCTGCATCGACAAGACTTGGGAAAACGGGGGCGATGCGCCTTCGCTACAGTTTTGCGAGGAAGAGTTATTGCATTTCAAAGGCAAGGTCGGCGACTTGGGCATATATGTAAATTTGGCTGTAGGGAATTTCCCCGATGGCGATTCTACCCTCATTCGCGGTGCTTATTACTATGAAGGCAAACGCCAAACGATAGCCTTAAGCGGCTATTGGAACAAAAAAGCGGGCACTTTGCGGCTTGCCGACCTGAAAGCGTCGGAATTTTTCACCCTGCAATTTCAGGGTGCAAGCGGCGGCAGCGGTACTTGGCAGAAGGGAGATAAAAAACTTGCTTGCAGCTTCGAGAAATTCAGCAAAAACCAAGATTACGATTTTCTCGGCGCAGTAAAAGGGATAATGGCAGACAGCAAAGACGAGATTTTTGCCGTCGAAGGCAGCGGCAGCCAACACCGCTTGACCCTACAAAAAGACGCAGAACCCAACAGCGAATTTATCAGTTGCCACGCTTTCAATTCGCACAAAGTCGAAATTTATCAGGCAGAGGTCGGCTCTGTGGTGTCTGAAACCCATTATCAGCGCCTGCCCTTCACCCAAACGCCTACAATCCTGTATGTAAGCTCCACTATTTGGCAAACGCGGATAGCAGTGTACGTCGACCCGAAAGATGGGGGCTTAGTTTCGGAAGACGAAGTCCCCGAAGGGGAGGACTGGGAAAGCGCAGGCACTGCCGCAGGCTCTGACTGCGAATTGATTTGCATCATTTACCGACTCGACAACGGCAAATGGAAGGCAGAAAAGCAAGATGTACGCCTATACCACGACAGCGACGAGCCCGAAATCGGCGATGGTTACATAAAAACAGGCTTAGGCACTTGGCGCTGGGACGGCGAGCGGCTGAAAAAGGAAACAAAGTAAAAAACACTACAAAAAACGCGAAATAAGCTATCTTAGCGCCAATTCCCCCCAAGAACCCCATTTACGCCTTTACCATCTATGCAAATGCGCTCCCGCCTTCGTTTTTTTGCCCCCCGCAGTTGGAAAATTCGGCTGCTACTGGGCATATTTCTGCTATTTTTCATTGTCGAGTACTTAGATGCACGCCCTGGCGGCGGCTCTTCTTCGCGCAGCCGCAGCAGTGGAGGCAGTAGCCGCAGCAGTAGCGGAGGTGGCAGTCGTAGCAGTTTCGGCGGCGGCGGTGGTGGCGGCGGCAGCGGAAGTATGCCTCCAGAGGTTGCTATTATTATCGTTATCGCTTTCGTGGGCTTTGCCATCGTGAGCCATTTCGTGCAAAAAGGCAAGGACGACAACAATAATGTCGTTACTTCCTCTGGCAATGCGCCCGACCGCGATGACCTGATGAAAATACGCCGTACCGCCATGCGAAAACTCGCCGCCCTGCGCGAGCGAGACCCCAATTTCTCGGAAACCCTCTTTTTGGACTATGCCCAAAATGTATTTCATCAATACTACAGCGCACTCGGCGGCGATGACGGCATGCAGCAACTGCGCCCCTTCTTCTTTAATGCCCCCAGCAATCCCAATAATCACCGATACACGGAAATCGTCATCAATGCCATGTACATCACCCACGTAGCCGACGTAACACTCGGCGGCGTAGAATACGAGCGCATTCATGTGATGATGGAAACCAATTTCACGGAGATAGCCAAAAGCAATAACGCCCGCAGCCGCTACCTATCCGAACAAGAATGGTCTTTCGTGCGCCGAAAAGGCAGCCCCTCCCTGCCCCCCGCAAAAATGCAAGCCCTCGCTTGCCCAAGTTGCGGCGCGCCCGAATCCTTCCACGAAGGACTTAGCTGCCGCGCCTGCGGCACGATAGCAGAACCCGCTGCCTTGCAATGGGCGGTCATTCTCCACCGCACCCTCTACGAAGAAAAATATACCCAAAATGAACTCGTAACCTACGAGGAAGAAGTAGGCACAGAGAACGCCACCATTTTCGACCCCCAACTCGGCGAGCAAACCCATCAATTTGCGCAGGCGCACGGACTTTCGGACTTCGGCGCTTACTTCGAGTCCTTCAAAAGCGAGATAACAATTCCCGCTTTCCGTGCCATTTACGCCGCTTGGACAAACCGCGACCTTAGCCGCGTGCGGCATCTCATGAGCGACTTTTTGTATCAGACCCAGCAGTTTTGGATTGACGAATACAAGGCGCAAGGCATCAAAAACTACCTCGACGACATCCATATCGGCAAAATTATGCTCGCCCGCATCGATACCGATAAGTACTACGAAGCCTTTACGGTGCGCATTTTCGCCGACTGCAAAACCTATGTTTTGCGCGATACAGACCAAAAACTATTGGGCGGCAACAAAAACAAAGCGCGCTATTTCTCCGAATACTGGACTTTCGTCCGCCGCACAGGCACAGAACGCCCCGCCAAAGACTCGCTCGACCTCGATGCCTGCCCCTCTTGCTCCGCCCCCCTCGATAAAATGGGCATGACAGGAACCTGCGGCTACTGCTCGCACAAAATTTCCACAGGCGAATTTTCTTGGGTACTCTCCCGCATCACCCAAGACGAAGCCTACTGCTAATGACGAATGACGAATGACGAATGACGAATGACGAATGACGAATGACGAATGACGAATTGCACATAATACTTGCTACCACTGCCGCCGTAAGGCGGCATAATACCTAAACATAACGCACAACTCATACACAAAACACAATCGTCATTCGTCATTCTCTGGCGTGTCGGCGCTCCTAAAAAGGTCGCGCCGTCGGGCTATCCGCTGCGGCGCAAAGCGCCTACGCTACTATCCCTCACGCAAATTTTGCCCCCGCGCCCCAAAGGAGGGCGCGGGGCTTTTTGCATTTTTATAGCAGCAAGCATATGAAATTGCTATTTTTTTTTTACATTTGCAGCCATTACCCATAACTAAAAAACAGCAAAATAAATGAGCCAAGACCTCGAAACCCTCAAAGCAACTGTAATCGCTCTACACAAAACCTATAAAGAAATTTTGGCGGAGATTGCGGCAAAGCAGACAAATAAGGCATCTGGATATGCCAAAAAAATGCTTATCTCAGGAAGTCCCTGTGATGATTTGCTAGCAAAAATGAAAGAAAATAAGCGCTGGGAAATTATTTTTTTAATAGAAAAATACTTTACCCCTCCTGCTATTGATGCGACAAAATTAGACGAAGAAACTCTTAGTTATTTTTATAAAAATCTCCACGCAAAAAAGGACATAACGGAATCTTTACAAGAAATAGAAAGTTTAGGTTGCCCCGACATCATCAAAACTAACAAAACCAATATACTATTGGGGTACGATTTTTTTGTAAATCACAAAGAACAAATTTTCGATATAGTAAAGAACCATAAAGAGTGGACTGCAAATTTTTGTCTGAAAAATAGTTTAGGGCTACAAGAGTTGGCTGCTTTCAAAAACCTTCATGAACGCGCTCTTTCAATGGCTGATATAAATGACTCTGCTATTATTTTTGCTGAAATAACCAGTAAAAAGCCATTTATTGATAAATTGGAAAATATTGTGTCTTTTGAAAATAAATTACCACAAGGTTTTGCAAATTTTTGCGCATACGATTCGATAAAAGAAAGCCTCAGGTGGACTAACCACATAAAAAAAGAAGTTGAAAACGGTTTAGCACGGCGTGATGGACTTGCGAAATTTCAAAAGCAATATCCTCTTGAACAGGAACACGAATATTGGACTACTCCCGATATAGAGCCGCCCCTTATTTTGGGTACGGAGCTAATGCCGCTACATAAAAAACCTTCCAAAAATAAGCTAACCCGAGTAGGCGAAGGCGATGAAAGCGATATTGCCGCAAATGATGTTAGGCAACTTAAAGCCATGAACTGTGCTGTAGCAAGTGGTCTCACGTCAATAGCTCTAACGAATCCAGAGCATATTCGCTCTATGATTAAAGAGGTAAAAGGCAAAGATTCCAAAAGCGCCTCTACGTATATTGTAACATTGTATTTACCAGACCTAAATACCCCTGAAAATGGGTTAAAAAAAATCAATGTAGCAGTCACAGCTTTATTCCCTAAACAAAATGGTAGGTTGTATACCTTGGATAAAGGAGATGATGAATTATGGATGTTGTTGATAGAAAAAGCCTATGCAAAGGCTATGGGCGGATATTCAGAAATCAATAAAGGGAATAATCCTTTGACTACTATGCAAATTTTCACTGGTAAAAAACCCCAACATCTTAATATCGTAGCAAGCACTGACGAAAGTATTGCGAATTTTTTGAAACCTGGTGCAATGGCTACCTCAAAAAAACAAGTCCAACCTTTGAATAAACATTTAGTGGGGGGACAGTACGAAATTATACGCGAAAAGGGTTTGGAAGATAGAATACCTTCTATGGACGGGTATAATGAACCACCTAAAGAAATTATTATTTCTATGCTGTATCTAAATCATACCTACACTGTTACGGAATCTTACGAAAAAACCAACAAAGTCGTTTTAAAAAATCCTTTAGGGATGTATGATTTGAGAATTAGTATAGAGGAATTTAAGCACTATTTTACTCAAATTGTTTTACCTTAGTAGCATGGTGAAAATACTATTTTGTTTTTTTCTTTGCCATTTTGCTTTTTTTGCCGCAAAATCTCAGCAGTTTATCTTAGATTGGAAGTACACAGACAGCCATAACGCTGTGCCGCAGCCATATATCTGTGATTGTCCAACTAAAACGCTTGCTGTCGATTTGCAAAATTTTCCCTACATTGGAATAAATTGGTTAGATGATATTTATCAAGAGCTTGGCTTGATATATCCAGAAAACGAGCGCTTATTTGGTTTTTTGAATTTTGATTTTGCAGACATTTCTCCTTACGGAAATGTTCAGTCTTACAATATTGGCAGTTCAGCGAATTTTATGCTTAATGAACAGCAACAAATAATGCAGTTTTTAGTAAGCAATCCTCCAAATAATAGCGATTTATTTAGTCAAAAATTTAGGGTCTCGGATTTTGCAAACAATTATTGCGCAGATGGAAAAAACGTTGATAATAAACAACAATACCCCAGCAGTATAAAGAAATACGAGGATTTGCTTTGCTTGCATAAGCAACACAATGTATCCCCAAGTTTTGATTCTCGGTACCTAACGCTACTGTATGATAGCGGCAATGTGCGAAAATACCGTTACTATACGTTTTTACATACTCACACGAGAGCAAACGAAGAAACAACACCATTTTTTTTTCCAGAAAAACAGGTATGGAATGTTTCGCCTTTGGCATATACAGACATAGAAGTATCCCTTAATAATTTAAACCGCCCTATAGAAAAGCGTTTTTATTTGGCTGGGCAAAAACGATGGCTTACAGCATATGTTTCGCATAGCTATGGCGCAACAACGGATACGCAGCGATACTACCAAAATCTAGATTTAACATATTTACGGCAGCCTATAAAAACACATACTGCCCTTTTTTTTTACAAAAATAGCAAGCATTTTAGCCAAAAACCAGATACAGGCAACGTACTTTTGACCACCTCTATCTATCAAGATGGAAAACTAAAAAGCCTTCACCACGATTATCTAAAAAAAATAGCCACCGAAAATCATGCTGTCGCCTATTTAGCTGCATTAGAAAATCCTTACTCTCAAAAGCCTATACCTATAGTATTGCCTGCAAACTTTACTTATACGGTATCCTATAATGAAGTGGGCGAAATAAACGAAATAAACGCAGTTTCTGTATCATATCTTCGTATTCTTTTTGATCACAAAGGCATTGGACTTTTAGGCTTGTGGAACGATTTTGGGCATTGCGCCATAAGGGTTTCCTATTCTGATTTTGATAGGCAAAAAAACTGGCAAAAAATGACCCTTTTTTTTGGAACTGAACAAGAGGGAAAGAAAGGACAATTTTACGATTTTCCACAAAAATGCTACGATAGTTTAGTCATTCCGCGAAGCATAGAATACCGCCCCTAATCCCCTTCACAGCCTGCGCCCCGCTACAAACTTTTTGTAGCGGGGTATTTTTTTGTAAAGGCTTGATATATTTGTACAGAGGCTTGTTTATCTTAACATTAGGCTTAATATATTTTCTCGGAGGCTTGATATATTTTCTCGGAGGCTCGATATATTTTCTCGGAGGCTTGATATATTTTCTCGGAGGCTTGATATATTTTCTCGGAGGCTCGATATATTTTCTCG
>CAYXSA010000064.1:15710-23279 GCA_964467315.1 uncultured Saprospiraceae bacterium
GAGGCTTGATATAAAAAACAAAAGCCTGCGCCCCGCCGCCCCTTTGGCGGCGCGGGCTGCTTTGCGTGAGGGATAGTAGGGGCGAATCAACATTCGCCCCTTAGGGCGATGGTGATACGCCCCGAATAGCCCGACCGCCTGCCCTTTTCAGGCAGGCGGGCACGCCCAAAAAAAGAAAGCCTAAAATAGCTTCTTCCGTCTGAAAATCCAGACCAAAACGATGCACATCAGCACCACGAAACCCAAGATAAAATAAAAAGCGTACTCGCTATTTTGGAAGGGCAAAGGGACGTTCATGCCGTAAAAACTCGCTATCAGCGTGGGCAACATCATCACCAAAGTAACCAAAGTGAGCCGCTGAATGATGACATTCAGGTTGTTGGAAATGATAGAAGATAGCGCTTCCATCGTTTCGTTGAGGATTTTGGCGTAGAGATTTGCCATTTCTTGCGCCTGCGTCATATCTATAATGATGTCTTCGAGCAGGTCGGTTTTGTCCTCGTCCTCTTTGATGCGCAAGAGGTCTAAACGCCGCAATTTGACCAGCATCATAGCGGTAGAAGAAAGCGAGGTAACGAAATAAACCAAACTTTTTTCTAAGTTGAGGAGCTTCATCAAGTCGCGGTTGCGGCTCGATTCATAGACCTCCGTTTCTACCGTAGCGCGACGCACGTTGATGTCTTTGAGGCAGCGCAGGTATTCGAGCACATTGCGCTCCAAGATGCGCAAGACAAAAAGGCTAAAATCGTCCGTGCGCAGCCCGCGCACCATGCCTTCTACGAAGGGACGTATGACGGGCGTATCGTAGGCGGTGAGCGTTACGACGTGCTGCGGCGTGAGTATAATGCCGATAGGCACGGTAATGTATAAAGTCGGTTCGTTGGTTACAGATTCGTTGAGCAGGGGCGTATTGATGACGATTAACTTTATATCGTCTTCCAGCTCAAAGCGCGAACGCTCGTCGATATCGAGCGAGTCCGTCAAAAAATCCATCGGTATTCCGAGCCTTTCGGATATTTTTTCCAGCTCCGCCATATTGAACGGCGGCGCGATATGCACCCAGCAACCTGTTTGCATTTTGTCTAAGCGCTGCAAGCGCTCTTGAGCCGACGTTTGTTGATAGAAGTAGAGCACGATGGAATGACGAGTTACGAGTTACGAATATTGTGCATAAGACGTTTATAGTCAGGTATATATACAAAAAAATCACTTTTAACTTTTTACTTTTTTGGGCGTGTCCGCCCTCCCCGCGCTAACGCGCTTAAAGGTCGGGCGGTCGGGCTATCCGTTGCAGCGCCTTGCGGCGCTTCCACTGCTATCCCTCACGCAAAAAACATTAAAGCAAGCGCAAAGCTAAGGCTTAATTCGGGCGCAGCAAAGCCAAAAAGCCAAGCATTCAATAGATAAGCGAAAATGGCTTACGCATAAAATTCGTAACTCGTAACTTGTAACTCGTAACTATTATCTATTTTTGCGCTCTCAAACTATTACAATTCTCGACTATGAAAATATGGATTTATACGGCTTGCGCTATGGCTTTGCTGAGCTTTGCAGCAGCCTGCAAGCCGACGGAAAAAACAGCCAAAGGCGGCAAATCAAAAAAAGGTGCATCGACGCTCTTGGTGCAGATGCCGCAGGCGTTTAAGATTGACACGCTTCGCCTCTTTGCTTGGGAAGGCATACAAGCGAAACAGGTAGCCGCCACAGGAGCAAGCAGCACCGAAAAGGACAGTTTCAAAACCTTTACTTTTCCGCTCAATTATGCGGAAGGGTTGTATTATGTGGGCACTACGCTCGAAGATTTGAAACCCGTCGTCGTAGGCGTAGACAAAAAAATCACCCTGCGCATGGATACAGCGCAGTTGGCGCGTTTTGCTACTGCTACCTTCATCGGCGCTGAAAACAATATCCAATACGAAAAAACCGTAGCCCAAATCAATGTTTTTGGCAGCGAATACAACGAACTCATCAACGGCATTCCCCCCCAAAAGGCAGCCGATACGGCTTTAGTCGGCAAACAAAAACGCGATTTAGCCAATCTCGATGCACGCCGCCTAAAGTTTCACGACGAACTAAAAGCCAAGCACCCCAATCTGGCGCGCATCAACGGACTCTATATGTATTTGAGCTTTGCCAATAATCGCAAAGACGAGAAAGAAGCCGAATTTGATTACTTCAAACGCGCCTTCTTCCAATACGTCGACCTCAAAGACAGCGCCTATTATCGCTTGCCGCATTTTTTCGAGACCGTAAAAAATTACGCCTCCAACCTCCAACAAAGCGGACTAAATTCGCAGCAGCAGCAAAGCGTCTTAGATACGCTTTTATCGAAAATCCCCAACAGCGCCGCGCACTATCAGCCTGCTTTGCTGGCGGTAGCATTCAGCTACGTGGGGCGCGATAACCGCCTATTCCATCGCTACGGCAGCGACTACGCCGAAAAGTACAAAGGCAAAGACGAAAGCTTGGATAAATTCCTCGCCCAACAACTGCCCCTCGCACTCGGTCCCCTCGCCGAAGGCACTTTAGCTCCCGATTTTTCGGAAGCTACGCCCGAAGGCAAAAACATTACCCTCTCGCAACTGCGCGGCAAGATAGTGCTCATTGACTTTTGGGCTTCTTGGTGTGGTCCCTGCCGCAAAGAAAATCCGAACGTCGTAAAAGTCTATGAACAATACAAAAGCATGGGCTTCGAGATATTGAGCGTATCTTTAGACACCGACCGCCAACGCTGGCTCGATGCTATCAAAGCCGATAACCTCACATGGCTACACGTCAGCGACCTCAAAGGCTGGCAATGCGCAGCCGCCAAACTCTACGGCGTTTCGGGCATTCCCTTCACCGTCCTACTCGATAAACAAGGGCGCATCATCGGCAAAAATCTGCGCGGTGCTATGCTCGAAGCTAAATTAAAAGAGGTTTTTGGGAAGTAGTGGGGCTGCCGCTGTAGGTTGTGCTGCGTGTCGTAGGTATCATGCCGCCTTGCGGCGGCAGTGGTAGCAAGTATCATGTATTTGCGCTAACACTCGTCATTCGCTACGCGTTAAACTTCGTTTTCGTAACTCGTAACTCGTAATTCGTCATTCACTTTGCATCTTTCTATAGTTATCCCCCTGCTCAATGAAGCAGAATCTTTGCCCGAACTGCACGACTGGATACAGCGCGTTTGCACGGAGCAAAGTTGGGAATATGAAATAATTTTCGTCGACGACGGTAGCACCGATGCGTCTTGGGCAATCATCGAGGACTTGCAAAGTCGCAACCCTCGCGTGCACGGCATCAAGTTTCGCCGCAATTACGGCAAATCCGCCGCCCTCAACGAAGGCTTCAAAATGGCTGTAGGCAAGGTCGTCGTTACGATGGACGCAGATTTGCAGGACTCGCCCGACGAATTGCCCGAACTCTATCGGCTCGTGGTGGAAGAAAACTACGATTTGGTCAGCGGCTGGAAAGAAAAACGCTACGACCCCATCACCAAAACCGTCCCCACCAAACTCTTCAACCTCGCTACGCGCTGGGTCAGCGGCTTGAAATTGAACGATTTTAATTGCGGGCTCAAAGCCTACCGCGCAGATGTCGTCAAAAGCATCGAGGTCTACGGCGAAATGCACCGCTACATCCCCGTTATCGCCAAATGGGCGGGCTTCAAAAAAATCGGCGAAAAATCCGTCCAACACCAAGCGCGCAAGTACGGCACGACCAAATTCGGCTTGGAGCGCTTCGTCAACGGCTTTTTAGACCTCATGTCTATCACTTTTGTCGGCAAGTTCGGCAAAAAACCCATGCACTTTTTCGGCACGTTCGGTATTATCACCTTTTTTATCGGCTTTTGCGTGCTGCTTTGGCTCACGATTTCCAAATTCATCTGGGCAGAATACCCAATGACCGCGCGCCCCATCTTCTATTTCGGGCTGCTCACCGTCGTTTTGGGCACGCAACTCTTCCTCGCGGGCTTCCTCGCCGAGCTTATCGCCCGCAATTCGCCCATGCGCAACGAGTACCAAATAGAGAAAAAGATATAATTTTTTGTTTTTTGGGCGTGCCCGCAGCCCTAAAAAGGGGCTGCGGTCGGGCTATGCGGGGCGTATCATCATCGCCCCTATGGGGGCGAATGTTGATTCGCCCCTACTATCCCTCACGCAGTCATGGCGAACTTGATTCGCCATCTTACCCGCTGCGCCAAAGGGGCGCAGCGGGCTTTTTTCTATACTTTAAGGGGCGACGGGTATGAGAACCTTTTTTGTCGCGCTGTATGTTTTTCCTGTGAGCGGATTTTTAAGCTTAATTTCTATAGTTAGGCTTTGCGGGCTCGCAGCTGTCGGAGTCATTTGGTAGGTAGCTATGCCGTCGACGATGGGCAGCGCTTTTCCGTCTACGCTGACCGAAAATTTTGCTTGCGAGGTAAAAGCCATCAGTTGTAGCCGCGTGCTAAATTCTTCGCCTGCATTGACGGTGGGCGATTTGGGCTGGTTAAAGAGCCTAAAACGGTCGTAGCGCAGCTCCAGCCTGAAGATATTTTCTAAGTATACTGAATAGTAATTTTCTATCAAACTTAGCCTTTCGCTTTGAGCGAGTAGGAGCGTCGTAAGATTTTCGTTTTTATCGCCTGCGGCGAGGGCTGCAAAATCGGACAAGGGGCTAAGCGCTTTTGCGGTATTTTTTAGCGCTTCCCAATCGCTTGCTAAGTTGCCATCTGCCAGCGCTGCGAGGGACTGCTGTAGGGCTTTTTGTAGGTTCTCGTCGGCTTGCTGCCATGCCTTGTATTGGGCTTCGTCGGGCAAATTTTGTCCCCAAGCGCTGGAGGCTTTTACAAAATTCTCGTAGGCGCTCCATACGGCTGGGGAGTTTTTAAGAAAATGTTCGTGTTCCGCCTTTTTTCTTTGCTCTTCGGGTGCTTTCTGTGCTTGGGTTTGCAGTCGGCTGATGATTTTTTGCTGGTTGGCGCAGTGCGCGAGCAGGGCGGCGGGCATTCCGTCATATTTGAGGGTGGCGCTACCGCTGGCGGCGGGTTTGCTGGGGGCTACGAGATAAGAAAAAGTTTCTTTAGTGTTGATGGTTTCGCCCGTCATGGGGTTTTGTATGCGGGCTGTAGCTTCGTAGGTTTGTGTGCCTGCAGCTGGAGCTTGGGTTCTCCATTCGGCAATGCCCTGTTCGGTACGCAGCTCCATGCCGTTTACGTTAAATCCGACTTGGGCGCTGGATTGCATGGGCTGACCGAGCATCATGCGCAATTCGTAGGGTTTTCCGACTTGGGCGCTGGATTGCATGGGCTGTACACCGAAGGGCAGCGGCGAAAAGGAAGCAATTAAAGCCTCTTCATTGGAGGCTGCATAGGAGCTGGCGTAGGCAGCGGCGGCGAGTTGCAGGCGCAGCATAGCCAAGAGGCTGGCGCGGTCTGCTGCATCGAAGGCGATGGCGCTGGCAGGGGGCAGCAGGGCTTTGGCTGGCGTGGGGGCGCTGTTGGCAGCAGTTTCGTAGATGCTGCGCAGTTCTTCGGCGCTAAGTCGGGGGCTTAGGCGCTCTGCAGCCAGTAGCAAATCAAGCGCTTGCAGGCTATTGGTATTGCTGGCTAATTGCTCCGCACGCTGCCATAGGGCTTCGCTATTTTTTGTTAGCAAGGGTTGCAGGGCTTGCATTTTTTGCGCAGCGGGGGTAGCGGGGGCAGGAGATTGGGCGCTGGGGGTGTTTTGCGCAGCGGTTTCACCGTTTTTGGGTACGCAAGACGCGTAAAAAATACAAGCGGCGACAGCCATTGAGAGGGATAAACTGCGAAAAAAAGATGATTTTAGCATAAAAATGGTTTATGATGGGATAGAATGTACGATGCATAGGGCATACAAAACTATGAAATAAAGGGAGAACTATTTTGGCTTTCCTTGCTTTTTTTTGAAGAATAGCCGCCGCAAGGGCGAATAATTATTCGCCCCTACTTTTGCGGCGGCTGCCGTAGGGGCGAATAATTATTCGCCCTTACAGCGTGAGGGATATGTAGAGCCGTAGCATGCTACGGCTCAAATAGCCCGACCGCAGCGCCTTTTTGCGCTGCGGGCACGCCAAAATAAAAAAAGGGTTAATCGCAGGGCATTTTTTTATCTTGCGCCCACTTATCTAAAAACGAAATGATGCGAGTATCTATATTTTCGGTGATTTTAGTACTGTTTTCGGCTTGTGCTGCGCCCTTGCCTGCGCAAATTAGCGGTTGTACCGACCCGCTTGCCAGCAATTACAACCCGCAGGCGACGCAAAACGACGGCAGTTGCACTTATGCGGCAACGAATTATGTGCCCGCCCTGCATAGTTTGTTGGGCGATACCCTGCGCGAAAATTCGGCGCTTTTGTACTTTGAAGCCTCACTTTGGACTATCAACGACGGCGGCAACGGTTCTTTTTTGTATCGGCTTTCTACCGATAGCCCCACGCAGATTTTGCAGCGCATCTACCTGCCTGCCTGCCCAAATCAAGATTGGGAGGCGCTCGCCCAAAATAGCGGGCGCGTTTTTATAGGCGATTTTGGCAATAATAATGGCACAAGGCAGGATTTGCGCATTTATGCTATTGATAAAAGCGATTTGCTGGCGCTTGCCTCGAGCTACCCACAGACGGATACATTTTTTACGTCAGTGGATACCTTGCGTTTTGCTTATGCCGACCAAATGAGTTTCGCAAATGCGCCGAATGCTAATAATTTCGACTGCGAAGCCTTTATTTTTTACCGCGATAGCCTGCATTTATTCACGAAAGGCTGGACGAACAACTATGTGAAGCATTATCGGCTGCCGCTACCCACTGCCAACGATACGGCGACTTTCGCGGCGGCGGTAGTGGATAGTTTTTTGGCGGGCTACTTGGTTACAGATGCCTCCGTAGATTCTGCTACGGGCAATTTAGTCTTGGTGGGCTACAACGGCAGCACGGGCGCTTGCTCTGCGCATCTATTGTACGGCTATGCGGAGAGTGCTTTTTTCTCTGCCAATCGGCGCAGGCTCTCTCTGCCTTCTGCCTTGCAGATGGCGCAACTCGAAGGGGTAGCGCTCACCAGTGCGACGGAGGGTTATATGAGTGGGGAGCGCTTTGCGCGGGCGGGTTTTGATATAGCGCCGCGACTATTTCGCTTTGATTTTTCGGCGTTTTATTATACTTCTCCGATAAGTGTGCAGCATTTGCCGATGCAGGGGTCTTTTGTGGCTTTTCCCAATCCTGTGGGCAAGGGGAGCCGCAGCATTAGCCTGCTTATCAGCGAAAAAGCGCAAACTTCCCCCTTGTCGGAAAGTCTGCGCTTTGATTGGTATGGGCTTGATGGTCGCTGGCTGGCGGGCGGGGCTTTTGATGCCCGCGCCGAAAGCGCAGAAATTCCCTTGCCGCTTTCTTCGGGGCAGCAGCAGTTATTGCTAAAAATTAGCGGGGGCGGGCGGGTGCTTGCTATGCTGAGCGTCCTAAAACTGTAGGGGTTAACGCATGGGATAAGGGCGAACAGGTTCGCCCCTACGCGCTGAAAATCCCTAAGGGCGAACACGAGGTTCGCCCCTACGCGCTGAAAATCCCTAAGGGCGAACACGAGGTTCGCCCCTA
>CAYXSA010000065.1:0-22622 GCA_964467315.1 uncultured Saprospiraceae bacterium
ATTTTATTTCCTATTTTTTTGGCTTTTAATCACAGATTGTGAAATATGGCGCGCGCCGCAAAAAAGTTTGCGGCGCGCATTTTTATTATTAGCCCACCAGCTATAGGGGGCTGCCCTAAAGCACTGATATTACGCAAGATTACGAAAATCAAGCCCCTATTGGGGCTATTTTTATCGTGGCGCTTTTGCCTTTCGTAAATAGCCGAAGCGCAGAATTGCTCTTTCCTATATTTTAACTTGTTAAGGCAAAGAAATCATTGTCTTAGGGGAGCGACTTTTTCAGGCTTTAAATAAATGATTGCCGTTCTCGCCGATTTATCGGCACGGAAGAACAAGCGCGCCAGTAGAGCCGTTGCATGCAACGGCTCCCATGCGATCGGATTTTGGTGGGCGTATCAGGCGCGGTTGCCGTGTTCATGTGTGTATTGGGAGCCGTTGCATGCAACGGTTCTACGGGTGGGCGTGGTTTTTATTCGCGCGATTTGCAAGCCCGCCGCACAACACCAAAATCATCTTGCACGCCGCGCCCTTTGCGCGGCGCGCGCAAAATTTGCGTGAGGGATAGTAGCGACGCGATTTATCGCGTCGTGAATAGCCCGACCGCGCCCCCTTTTTTGGGGCGCGGGCACGCCCAAAAACAAAACAAGCCCCTGCCGCGCAGATTTTTTATATCTTTGCGCTCATTCTGCAACACTTGTCATTCGTAAAATGCTACTCTTAGAAGGTAAAACGCTGGCTTTAGAGATACAAAAGCGCCTAAGCGAGCGCCTGCAAGCCCTCCCCAATACCGAGCGAGCGCCCCATCTGGCGGCGGTTTTTGTGGGTGAAAATCCCGCTTCCGCCGCTTATGTGCGCAATAAAATACGCGCCTGCGAGGCGGCAGGCTTTCGCTCCACCCTGCTAAAACTGCCCGAAACGACCACGCAAACGGAGCTTTTAGCCGAGATTGAGCGCCTCAATGCAGATGCGCAAGTAGATGGCTTTATCGTGCAACTGCCCCTGCCCGCGCATATCGAGGAGCAAGCTGTAACCTTCGCCGTCAGCCCCGATAAAGACGTAGACGGTTTTCACCCCCTAAATCTGGGGAAAATGATGCTCGGCGCAGACTGCTTTCTGCCCGCTACGCCCTTCGGCATTTTGACTATTTTACAGCATTATGGCATCAGCACGGCGGGTAAAAATTGCCTCGTGATTGGGCGTAGCAATATCGTCGGTACGCCTATCAGCCTGCTGCTTTCGCGCCCCAACAATGCCACAGGCAACGCCACCGTAACCCTCGCGCATAGCCGCACAAAGGATTTGGATAGGCTGCTACAAGAAGCCGACATCGTAGTCGCCGCTATCGGACGTGCCAATTTTGTACGCGGAGAGCAGCTAAAGGCGGGTTGCGTTGTGATTGATGTGGGCATAAATTCCGTCCCTGATGCAAGCACCAAAACAGGCTACAGGCTGGTAGGCGATGCGCATTTTGAGAGCGTCAGCCAAGTGGCGAGCGCTATCACGCCTGTGCCTGGAGGCGTTGGACAAATGACCGTAGCCGCCTTGCTGCTCAATACTTGGCGGGCTTACTGCCTGCGCTTTGGATTGGAGCAAGCGCCTATAATTTGAGAAAGCGCGGGCGCGAAGCAAAGCGGCGCGAATAGCGCGGAATGCCCCAAAATGCCAAAGGCAGCAAAACCAAAAGCGACCAAAGCCGCTTGCGTCCGTAGGCGGAGGCGAAAGGCATTAGTAAGAGATTGCTAAATACGCTGAAATAGGTCGAAAAAATGAAAACCCAATACAAAAGCGCCCCGCGTTTGTACCAATACAAAAAATAAGAAGCCAAACCTTGACGGGAAACATCGCTTAGATGCTTGCCCGACTGTCCGCCCAAATGCGTTATCTGCACATCGGGAAAATACTCAATATCGAAATGCGGGCGTATGCGGGTGCGAAACCAATCGGTTTCCTCGCAATATAGGAAAAAATCAGGGTCAAATCCGCCCGTTTTTTCCCAAACGCTGCGCTGCATCAACACAAAAGCACCGTATAAACCCTCGACTAAATAAGGGTTTGCGCTGTCGGCTTGAGTAGGCAAAGGCTCTACAATTGCCCGAAAATTTGGAGTGCCCCAACTGCGAGTTTGCGCTGTCGGCTTGAGTAGGCAAAGGCTCTACAGGTGCAGCAGCGGCGGCGCGTCTGCGAGCGAAAAAATCGCGGATTTTGGTATACCAAAGATTGTATTGCGCCCCCATACGCCAAGCATCGCCCGCGCGATAATCCGCCAAACCGCACCAAAAACTCGCCTGATGCGAACCGTCGGCATTCAAGACCTCGCAGCCAAGTAGGGCGATGCGGGCGGTAGCAGGGTTTTGGCGGCGAGCGTGCAGATGCAAGAGGCTGCGGCGGATAGCGAAGGGCAAAATTATCGTATCCGAATTGAGTAGCAAAATATATTCGCCCGTAGCGGCAGCCATGCCCTGATTGTTGGCGATGCCGAAGCCGACATTTTCCGCGTTTTTGATTAAACGAATTTGCGGAAATTCCTCCCGAAATAAGTCCGCATCGCATTCGCGGGAGGCATTGTCTACGAGAATGACCTCCATACGGAATGCGTCGCCGTCTTCTTGCGTCGTGGCGTAGAGCGTGCGCAGGCAGTCGCAGGTCAGCGCGAAGGTGTTAAAATTGACGACGATGACGGAGAGCGCGAGCGGTGTAGGCATAAGCTAAGGACGGAATGATAGGCTCAAAGTTTGACGGGCATTGCGTGAGGGATAGGAGCGGAACCAGCGCGCGCAGCGCGCTGATGCAGCGGATAGCCCGACCCCGCCGCATAGCTCCCCCCTTTTAAGGGGGGAAGCGCCGCAGGCGCGGGGGGGGGCGGCGGGGGCACGCCAAAAGAAAAACAGCCCAAAATACCGACAAAACTCGCAAAAAACAGGCTAACTTTGCGCCGAAAACAGCGATAAAATGGCAAAAAATAACAAAAATAAGGACAGCGGCTTGGTTTTTTCGACCAATCCAGACTATCTAAAACGGCAACAAGCCGCAGAAGAAGCCGAAAACGAGCTAAATACCCCTGCCGAAAATCAGCAAAAACTGCGGGTACAACGCGATGCCAAGCAGCGCGGCGGCAAGGAAGTGAGCGTGGTGCGCGGCTTCGAGGGCAAGGAAGAAGATTTGGAGGCGCTCGGCAAGCGGCTAAAAACTGCCTGCGGCGTGGGCGGCAGCGCCAAAGAGGGCGAAATTATCATTCAAGGCAATCAGGTCGATAAAATCGTAGCCCTTTTGCTCTCTTGGGGCTATACACAGACGAAAAAAAGCGGCGGATAAGTGAAGCAAAAACGCGGACTTTGGGGCTATATTTTGGCGGATTATCTCACGGCAGCGGCGAGCTGGGCAGGCTTTTTTTTGTACCGAAAAACGAGTCTGGAGCAAGTACAGGTCGAAGAATTTGGCATTTTCTTGCAAGACCATAATTTTTTGTACGGTATGGCGCTAATTCCGCTTGGCTGGCTGCTGCTTTATGCCTTGCTGGATAGCTATCGGCATCTGTACCGTATGTCGCGGCTTAGCGAGCTGATACGCACGCTGGCGGCTTGCGTTTTGGGCGTACTGGTCTTATTTTTCGTCTTTGTTTTGGACGATGCGCCCTATTATGCGACGGGTTATAAGTCCTATCATCGGGCATTTTTTGCGCTGGCGGCTATACATATGCTGCCCGTCGTGCTTGCGCGTATGTGCTTGCTGACGATTGCGGCAAGACGGGTGCAGCGCGGCGCGGTTTCTTTCCGCACCCTGCTCGTTGGTAGCGGCGCAAAGGCTGCAAAACTGCTTGAAGACATCAAAGACAGCGAAAATTTGCGCAATTATTATCGCGTAGTGCGACAAATCGACTCCAGTCAAAGCCCCGAAATCGCCGAAATTCTCGAAAAAGAGCAAATAGAAGAAGTCGTTTTGGCGCTGGAGCAGGAAGAATATCCGCAGCTTGGTAGTTTGCTCGCTTGCCTTAGCACACAGTCGGGCATACTTATCAAAGTGATACCCAGCATGTACGATATTTTGCTGGGTAAGGTCAAATTTGAGCATTTGTACGGCACGGTGCTGATGGAAATCAACCCGCAGCTAATTCCCACTTGGTTCCGACTTCTAAAGCGCACGATGGATATAGTAGTATCCGCGCTTTTTTTACTTATCTTTGCGCCGCTTTATGCCTTCATCGCGCTGCGCGTGAGACTCTCTTCAGCAGGGAATATATTTTATAAACAAGAGCGGGTGGGCTATCAGGGCAAACCGTTTATGATTTATAAATTCCGCTCCATGTACACGGATGCCGAGCAGTCGGGGGTACCACAACTCGCACAGTCCGAAGACCAGCGCGTTACGCCTTGGGGCAAAACCATGCGCAAATACCGCTTGGACGAGCTGCCGCAGTTTTGGAACGTGCTGTGTGGAGATATGTCTTTGGTCGGACCCAGACCCGAAAGGCGCTATTTCTTGGAGCAAATCGCTCAAGCTGCCCCCCATGTTTGGCATTTGCAAAAGGTAAAACCTGGTATTACTTCTTGGGGACAGGTCAAATACGGCTACGCCTCCAATGTCGAGGAGATGATAGAGCGGCTAAAATACGACATTCTGTATATAGAAAATATATCGCTCTCGCTCGACTTAAAAATTATATTACACACTATCCGAGTCGTATTCTACGGCAAGGGAAAATAAAGAGAGTTACGAATTACGAGTTAGGAGTTACGATTGCGCAGCAAGCGCATCGCACATTTTTGATTGAGCAAAAAATTGTTTTTTCGTTTAGAGCAAGAGCCCCAAAGGGGCTTACCTTTCGTAACCGTAGGCGAACGAAGCGTTGCCTACGGAACAGGAAGTACCACAAAAACAATAAAACTTACTTAGCAATGTAATAACTCAAAACTCGTAACTCGTAACTCGTAACTCGTAACTCATCATGGCTGATAGCCCGAATTTTATAGATTATGTGAAGATATGCTGCCGCTCGGGAGCAGGCGGGGCGGGCATTGTGCACTTCCACCGCGATAAGCTCACCGCAAAAGGCGGACCCGATGGCGGCGATGGCGGCAGGGGCGGGCATATCATCTTGCGCGGAAATGCGCAGATGTGGACGCTTTTGCACCTTAAATATACCAAACACGTCATTGCTACCGATGGCGGCAACGGCGAAGCCTCCAACCGCACGGGCGCAGATGGCGGCGATATTATTTTGGAAGTGCCGCTCGGCACTGTAGCCAAAGACGCAGAAACGGAGGAAATAGAATTTGAAATTGTCGAAGACGGGCAGATGGAAATTTTGCTTCCTGGCGGACGCGGTGGCAAAGGCAACTGGCATTTTCGCTCTCCTACCAATCAAGCCCCAACCTATACTTCCCCCTTTGGCGAGGGACGCACCGAATGGAAGATTTTAGAGCTTAAATTGCTCGCCGATGTGGGTTTGGTAGGTTTCCCCAATGCGGGCAAATCCACCCTGCTCGCCTCCATCACCGCCGCCAAACCGAAAATCGCCAATTATCCATTTACGACCCTCGTCCCCAACTTGGGCATGGTTTATTACCGCGATGGGCGCTCTTTCGTTATGGCGGATATGCCAGGTATCATCGAAGGTGCAGCCGAAGGGCGGGGCTTGGGGCATAGATTTTTGCGGCACATCGAACGCAATGCCACCCTCCTATTTTTGGTCGCTGCCGACACCAACGACATACGCAAAGAGTACGAAATCCTCCTCAACGAGCTCGAACTCTACAATGAGGAACTCCTCGACAAACCCCGCGTGCTCGCCATCAGCAAATGCGACCAAATCGACGAAGAAATCGAAGATTATTTGCGCGAAGAACTCGCCGATTTGGGCATTCCGCTCGTCTTCATCTCCGCCATCACCGAAAAAGGTTTGGTGCAGCTCAAAGACGTGCTTTGGACGACCATGAACGAAGAACACCCGCAAATATAGGGCTTTTCGGGCGTTTTTTTGGGCGTGCCCGCGCCCCTGTAGAGCCGTAGCATGCTACGGCTTACAGGGCGCGGTCGGGCTATTCAGGGCAGCCACAAGGGCTGCCCCTACTATCCCTCACGCAAATTTTGTCCCGCCGCGCCAAAGGAGCGCGGCGGGGCTTTTATTTTTAGCTAAAATTTGCCTACATTTGCGGAAAATACCACCAAACTATGAATGAAGAAATAGAGCCTATAGAAGAGGGGAAAGACGACGAAACGCTTAGCCCCAGAACCCATTTTCTCAACCCCAAAGATATAAAAATTGATGTTAAGCAACTCGCTTTGCAAAACATCATAGACCGTTTGAAGTATGATGAAATATCTTTCGTTACAGACTACCAGCGCGAGGCAAATCTATGGAAACCTGCACAACAAAGTCTGCTGATAGAATCTATATTGCTAAATTTGCCCTTGCCTGCTTTTTATTTCGATATAACTGATAATTCCAAATGGGAGGTCGTTGACGGTTTGCAGCGCTTGAGCGCCATTAAAAATTTTCTTTTTAAAGGACTTAAGCTCGAAAAGGTAGAATATCTAAAAGAGATACAAAGTCATACTTTCAAAGAATTACCAAGGGAACTTCAGCGCCGTATCAGAGAATTTAATATCACGACTTATTTGATTGGCAAAGACAATCCGCCTGAAATAAAGTTTAATCTTTTCAAGCGCATAAATACGGGCGGACTGGTGCTAACTTCCCAAGAAATACGCCATGCCCTAAACACAGGCGTAGCTGCCAACTACCTAAAAGAATTAGCGGAAAATACAGCTTTCAAGAATGCAACTTATGGTAAAATTTCTTCCAAAAGAATGTTGGATAGAGATTTTATCAATCGCTTTCTTGCATTTTATCTACTCCAAGAAAATACCTACTTGGAAGATATGGATGCTTTTCTAAATACAGCTTTGCGTACACTTAAAAACAAAACTGCAGACGAAATTGCAAAAATAAGCGCGGATTTTGAACGGTCTATGAACACGGCTTCGGCTATTTTTGGAGAATACGCATTTAGGAAACGTTATTCTTTGGAAAATAAATTGCGTAAATTTCCCATAAATAAGGCGCTTTTTGAGGTCTTAAGTGTGAGTTTTGCACGTCTTACCCAAGCAGAAGCGGAGCAGCTAATTGCCAAAAAAGACGTTTTTTTACAGCATTTTGTGCAAGAATGCGATACTCCAGAGTTCGAAGATAGCATAGCCCGCGCTACAGGCGATAAGCGCAACGTATTGTATCGCTACAGCACTATCAAAAAAATTATACAATCTACCCTTTATGATAACTAAACTACAGCTCAAAAACTATAAATCTCATGGAGATACGAACCTTGAATTAGCAAATTTGACCTTGCTTACGGGGCTGAATGGTATGGGGAAATCTTCCGTAATTCAAGCTCTTCTGCTGCTTCGGCAGTCATTTTTTCAAAATCGGCAGTTTGAAGAAGGGTTAGTATTAAATGGCGATTTGGTCGAAATTGGTACGGGGCAAGATGCGGTTTCATCTTTTGCGGAAAGCGATGAATTTGGCTTTTCGCTTAGCTTTTTGCAGGGTGTAGGCGCTGAATTTCGTTTTGCTATTGACGAGCATAGTTTTTCTAATGACGTTTTATTATTGAATAAAAAAAGCAGTTGTTTTCCCGTAGATTTGGAAAACCAACCGCTTTTCAATAAAAAATTTCAGTTCATCAGCGCTGAACATATTGAACCTAAAGAAAACCATCAGCGCAGTACACGCATCGTGGAGGTAGGGCGGCAAATTTCGCATAAAAAGGGCAGGGGCGAATATGCTGTACATTTTCTGTCTTATTTTGGTGGAAACTCTGCCAGCCGAAATCCTGATGTTATTAGCGTCTTACCTGCTTTACGCCATGAAGATTTCAAAGACTCAGACTCTTTAGAAGTACAAGTAAATGCTTGGTTGGGCGAAATAAGCCCAGGCGTAACGGTGGTTTTATCGGAAGATGTAAATAATAATACTGTAAGCCTTCGCTTTAATTTCAAAAAAAATGCAAAATCTTACAAACCACAAAACGTAGGCTTTGGTATTTCATATGCCTTGCCTGTAATACTGGCGTTATTGGCTATGCCCTCAACAGGAGGCATCGTACTATTAGAAAATCCAGAGGCACATATACACCCGCGTGGGCAAGCGAAATTGGCGGAACTAATGGCGCGTGCCGCCCAAGCAGGCGTACAAGTCATCGTAGAAACGCATAGCGACCATATCGTAAACGGTACATTAGTCGCTATAAAAAAACACCAAAAAGCCGACGAAACTGAACGCCCAACTACAGGCATCGCCCGCGAAAAGGTGCGTATCTACTATATCGACCGCGAAAAAAATGCAGACGGACAAAGAGCCGATAGCGCCAGTGCCATAGAGATAACAATTACCGAAAAAGCATTAACCAGCAACGCCCCAAACGGCTTTTTTGACCAAGCTCGTAAAGACCTTAAATTTTTAGTTGGCTTCTAATTCGCAACTACACCCGATGCCGAATATAAAAGAACTTTGTTGCTTTGTATGGTTGCCCAAATCAGAGGACTGGGGGAATGCTGCCATTGATGGGGACATTTTTGCTTTTTTTTCTAAGGTAGTGGCTGCATTGCAGCCATCTTTTAGAGAAAAAGCAACGCGGATACTTGTCAGCCAAGCACAGATGGAGCAGATAATAAATGATGTGGAGGTATTTTGTGCAGGTGAAATTGCCTACATTGATGCTCTTAGGGATTTTATGACAGAGCGTTTATACGACCCAGAAAGCAAAGAAAACGAAGGCTTTGAAGTATTGGACGCAATCGAAAACAAGCCCCACGCTTACTACCAATGGCAAAACGGACAAAGCGAACAAATAAACGGCAAAGGCTTAGACGACATCGCGATAGAATTTTCTAAAGGCAGTAATCAAGAAAATAGTACGCTTATACTTTTGGGCGATTTGCCTATAAAATGCGATGCAGCCCAAGAATTTTGCTGTGTGATAAAGGATAAGCAGCCACACGAAACGCATTTGCCTAATACTAAAGACCTGCCTATTTTTATCAAAATTCCGATAATCGAAGGCAGCGAAAGCGCCATAAACGAATGGTTGGAAAAACACCGAAAAAAGCGAGTTTTTAATGATGTTACTAATCACCCAAGGAAAAAAAAAGTTGGAAAAGATGGTGAAAAAAACTATCTTGTATACGACACAAGCAAACCTACAGAAGCAAATAAACGCATAAAAGCACTTTTAGACACGGCTGTAGGCGACAAACGCAATAGCGATAATCCCGATAAAGTCATTTTATTTAACTGGGATGAAAGCGCAGACGGCGGGCATTATATCGTGTTTGAAGATGAGGCTGTGCCCCAAAATACCTACCATGCTTATCATCTCATAGCAACAGAAATGGAAGAAATCCGCCGAGAAAAGAAAAGCTTCACAAAAGAAATTTTCGATTTGATAGAGAAGCGAAAAAGCTAAGTCAACAAAATAAAAGCGCCCCGCCGCAACTTTTTGCGGCGGGGCACCCTATTTAGCGTGAGGGATAGTAGGGGCGAATCAACATTCGCCCCCATAGGGGCGATGGTGAAACGCCCCGAATAGCCCGACCGCCGCGCCCTTTTTGGCGCGGCGGGCACGCCCTCAAAAAAAAATCCCCTATTTCCGCAATCGCTCGCAAGCTAAGACCTGCCCCGTCGCGCTATCGCTCAAACGCAGCAAATACAACCCACTGCCGAGCGCGGACACGTCAAAACGATGCAACTGCAGCCCGCCCTGCCCCTCTTCGCTCAAAATCAGCCCGCCCCGCGCATCGAAAATATCTATGCGCAAACCCTGCGCTTGAGGCAAAAGCACGCTGATAAAGTCTTTTGCGGGATTGGGAAAAATGCGTATTGCCGTCGGCGCTTCTTCGCCTATCTGCGCCATACGCAAGGGGCTGTAGTCGATTTGCTGCTGTGCATCGCGCATTTTTATGCGGTAATAGTTCGCGCCCCAGAGCGGATTTTTGTCCTCGTAGGCGTAGCGCAAAACACCCGTAGCAGCTTGCTCTTCGAGGTCTTCCCAGCCCAAAGCGTCGGCGCTGCGCTGCAAAATATAGACATCGCCTGCTGCTTCTTGAGCCAATTCCCAACGCAGAAAAACGGCGTTTTTATCTGCCCGCGCCTCAAAGGACAAGAGCGCAAGCGGCAAAGGCGGCAAGGGCGGCGTGATGATGCTCGTATCGGGTGTGGTCGGATTATTCAGCGGATAGGCAGGGTCGTCTATTTCCAGATAATCCATGCCGCTCGACGTAGCAGGCAGCCTGCGCCCCGCCCCACAATCGAAATAACAGCCCTCCACCTGCCGACAAACCCCGCCTTGCTGCCAATTTTCGGCTTTGATAAAGGCAAAAACTATCTTCGTAGAATCGGGTATATTGTTGTTGGATTGCACCTCAAAACAGTAGCGATACTGCATACAGTTGCCCGAGGGCATTGCTCTACAGCCATGCCTATCAAATTTTTGATATATATAAATAACTGATTATCAAAGTTTTGTAAATATAAAAATGTATTTTTGCCGCTTAGTTAAATTTTTTTTCTTGGGCGTGCCCGCCGCGCGAAAAGGCGCGGCGGTCGGGCTATTCGGGGCAGCCACAAGAGCTGCCCCTACTATGCGCTTCGCGTTCACTTCGTGTTCCTCACGCAATAAACTCCGAGCGATGCCGCTACGAATAGGCTTTTTTTTGTGGATTTGCTGCCTGTTTTTTGTGTCGGGTTTATCGGCGCAAATAAAGGATTATCAGGTATTTATAGGGAGCTATAGGCAGGCGGGCGGCGAATGGCTTGTATTGCGAAAGGCACAGTTTACCGATGGGCGGGCGCGTTATTGGCTGATAGATGTAGTGCAGTTGCGGGGCTTTTGGGTGGATTTGTCGGCGGAGCAAGCCCAAAAAGTAGTGCCACGAACTTGGGCATATTTGCAGCAGCGTTACCGCAATAGCGCCTATATGCGGCTGCGGGCTTATCTTTTGCGGCGCAATAGCGGCAAACTTTTGGGCGCGGGCTTGAGTCGCTGCGAGGGGGCGAAGGGCTGGGTTTTGACGATGGATTTATGCCCTTCGGAGCGAAAATGGGAGCAGGAATTTTTGACGAATGAGCTATTGCGCTATTACGCCGAGCAGCGAAAGGATAGCCCCTTGCCTATAACTATTGCCGTTTCGGCGGCTTGGCTGCGTACACACAAAACGCAAATGCAGTGGCTGCGCGAAAATGCAGACTTCGATATATGCTGGGCAAATCACAGCGATAGGCACCCTTACGCGGAGGGCGACAGCCTACAGCGTAATTTTTTGCTAAAGGAAGGTACGGACTTAGAGGCGGAATTTTCGGCTGTAGAAAAGATTTTTTGCGAGCAAACTTGGGAATTGTCGCCCTTTTATCGCTTCCCTGGTTTGGTAAGCGATAGCCTTTTGTATAAAAATTGCCTCGATAGGGGGCTTTTTCCGCTAAGTACAGATAGCTGGTTGGCAAAGGGGCAGCAACCAAAGGCGGGCAGCATCGCCCTGATACATCTCAATGGCAATGAGCCTTTGGGTCTGCGGCTTTTGCGGGCTTGGCTGGAAGAAAATCGGGCTGCTTTATTGCCCCTTCAAAGCCTAAATCGACAGCTGCAAAGATGGGCGTTCCGAATGCGTGAGGGATAGCAGGGGCGCTGTAGGGACAAGGCATACCTTGTCCCTACATTCGCGCCCCGAATAGCCCGACCCCAGCCCCCTTTTTGGGGCTGGGGGCACGCCCAAAGAAAACTACCCTTTTTTGAGCATTGCGCTGGCAAAAACGAAGGACATACCCGCCGCGATGCGCCCGAAAGCCCACAAAATATAGCCTAAAGCGGCGACGATGAGATAAAATTTGATGGTCGCAAAGAAGGTAACCCAGCGTATCGGCTCCGCGTCGAGCATGGCAGGACGCAATAGTTGCCAGATGAAGCAATTTTCGATGATGTCGCAAAGGGCGGTAGCGATTTGGAGGTAGGCGATGCCGTAGCCCAAGCGGCGCAGGAGCGCGCCGCAGGTGTCGGCAGCGAGGCGGCAGAGCGCGAACAGACTCCAGCTATAGAGGACGAGAAATAAAAAATCTGCCCCCGTATTGAAAAGTGCATCGGCGCGCGCCTCTTCAGACCAAGATTGTATGATGCGCGAGGCATTTTCGGGAGTAGCCGCCATTTCTAAGCTCAAAATACCCCAAGCCGCTTCTTTATTGATAAGCGTCGTTTGGCTGTATTGCATGAAAAAGGCAAAAAGGAGGGTAGCAAGCAGGAGGTATGGCAGTCGCATAGCGCAATTATTTTTTGTCCAAAAAAGAAGCATCAAACATAAGCGGCAGCAGGCTTTTGACGCTGGGCACAAGGTATACGCTGCCTGTATCGCCCTGCAAAATCAGCTCAATATCGCGTTCGCAGCGCAATTCCGTTTCATAAATCACCTGCCTGCAAGAGCCGCAGGGCGAAACGGGGCGGTCTATATTGCCTTTTTGGCTTTGTATGGTGATGGCGATGCTGCTGATGCGCGCATCGGGCTGCTGGCTCAAGGCGGCGAAGATGGCGACGCGCTCGGCGCAGAGCGTCAGCGGATAGGCGGCATTTTCTTGATTGCTGCCTATCACGACTGCGCCGCTTTCCAAAAGCAGCGCAGCGCCGACCCGAAAATTGGAATAAGGTGCATAAGCATTGGCGCAGGCTGCTTTGGCGCGGGCAAGCAACTCTTGCTGCTGTGCCGATAAGTCGGCAGGCTCGAAAACGCTAATTTCGCTGTGCAGGGTTAATTTGTGCATATTAAGTGCTAATTTTGCCGCATAATAAGCAATCTATACCAGATAGAAAAACCATTATGCAAAACATCGTAATTTTTGGCGCGGGTAAGTCGGCTACCTCCCTCATACAGTACCTGCTGCGCGAAGCAGGCGAAAGGGGCTGGCACGTAACGGTAGCGGATATATCCTTGGATTTGGCAGCCTCTAAAATCGGCAATAGCGCTCATGCTACCGCTGTGCAATGCAGCGCCGATGATGCGCCCTTGCGCCGCTCTTTGATTGAGCGCGCTGCTGTCGTGGTGTCGATGCTGCCTGTAAGCCTGCATAGTCTGGTAGCTGATGATTGCCTTGAGTTGGGCAAGTCGCTTTTTAACGCCTCTTACATATCGGAGCATCTGCGCACGATAGATGCAGAGGTTCAAAAAAAAGGACTGCTTTTTCTCTGCGAATTGGGCTTAGACCCTGGCATAGACCATATGTCGGCGATGCAGATAATCCACGAATTGCGCGAAAAGGGCGCAAAAATCGAGGCTTTCCGCTCTTATACGGGCGGATTGGTGGCTGCGGAAAGCGACACTAATCCTTGGCATTACAAATTTTCTTGGAATCCGCGCAATGTGGTCGTAGCAGGGCAAAGCACCGCCAAATATCTACACGAAGGGCAACTGCGCTATGTGCCCTATCCGCGCCTATTTGCAGAAGCCGAAAGGGTGGAGATATTGGGCATGGGTGAATACGAGATTTATCCCAACCGCGATTCTTTGGGCTATCGCAGCGCTTATTTGTTGGACGGCGTGCCTACGCTTTTGCGTGCTACGATTCGGCACAAAGGGTTTTCGCAGGGCTGGTATCTGCTCGCGCAGTTGGGGCTGACGGACGATACTTATACGCTGCCCGATAGCTCGGCTATGTCGTATCGGGAATTTTTTAGCGCCTTTTTGCCGCCGCATACCTTGAAAGAACAGGGCGGCGACATACGAAAAACGCTTGCTGCCCTCTTCTCACTATCGCCCGATGCGGAGGTTTTAGATAAAATAGAATGGCTGGAAGTATACAGCGCTGAGCGCCGTGTAGGGCTAAAAAATGCTACCCCTGCACAGATTTTGCAAGCCTTGTTGGAAGAAAAATGGCTATTGGAGGACACCGACAAGGATATGGTGATTATGCAGCATGAATTTGTCTATATGCTGGATAATCAACGCTATAAGCGGCTTTCCACCCTCGTGCAATACGGCGAAAATTCCGTAAATACCGCTATGGCGCGACTCGTAGGTCTGCCCTTAGCTATTGGGGTGAAGCAGTACCTTTTGGGCAATTTGCGCGCCAGCGGCGTGCGGCTACCCAATACGCCCGATATTTATGCGCCTATCATGTCGGAGCTTGCCAGCATCGGCGTGCGCTTTGAGGAAGAAACAACGAAGCAGGAAGGATATTAAAATCTAATTTATAACTCAGCCCCCGCCTTTCATTTTTTTCTCAGCCTTTGCGGGGGGCTGCAAGTTTAGGTCTAATTCATTGTCCCAGTCGGCGCGCAGGGTGCTGGGGCGAGAGGAGAGGACGCGTTCGGGCTGCCTTTTTTGGTCGTAATCGCCCGTATCCCATTTGCCGTTGTTGTTGTTGTCCACGATGATGCGCGCCGTATAAGAAGCGGGCACTAACTTAGGAAAGCTAAATTGGGCGCTATCTATGCCTGCGCTTGCAAAGGGGCGCGAAAGTAATACTTCGTCCTTGCCGCGTAGAAGCTGAAAGATGTAATTTTGTACCTTGAGCGTATCCAGCCCCTTTATGGTTACGACCAAATTGCCCAAATCGCTCGTTTTGAGCAGGTCTATCGTTTGGCGGATGGTATCGGCGTTTGTGCGTCCGTATATGTCTGTGAGCGCAAGGGGCAGAAAAACCAGCTGATACTTGCCCGCCGTCCAGCCCGCCCAATCGCCATGCAGGCGCAAAGGCAAACTATCTACGCTTAGCGAGGGCAGCCGCTTTTGTAGAGAGTCCGCCAAAATCGTATCCCGATAACAGCGCACTAAGCTCGTATCTATGCGGCTTAGGGGCAGCGAGGCGCGCAAGTGCATCGGCTCGAAGGGGCTTTGTTTGAGGGGCGGAAGCTGATTTTTTGCCGCACTATTTTTGCCCATGCCTTTGCTGGCGCTTGCGGGTGCTAAGATGCGAACGGCGGGCAGGGTGTCGAGTGTGCTGCTCCACGCCAAACGCAGCGTATCGCCGTAAGGCTGCACCAAAAATTGATAGCTGCTATCCGCTTTTAGCCCCTCTGTGCGCAGCCAAACGTAGGCGCTATCGGCATCTACCTGCGTATAAGCTATGCTTTCTTTGCCTAAGGGCGAAAGCGGCAACAAGGCAAAACTATCTATTTTCTGATTGTACAAAATCCGCAAAAGCCCCCTATGCACAAAGCGATTGGAGAGCATTTTGGGCGCGCTTTCGGGCGCAAATAAGGAAAGTTGTACCTGCGTGCGGGTGCTATCCGTCAGCTCAAAGGGCAGGGGATAAAAACCGACTTCTTCCCCCTCTTGGTCGAATAGATAATTGCTATTTTTGTCCGTTAGCGCAAAAATTTTGAAGGTGTCGGCTTTGATATTCTCGAAAGCAAATTCGCCCTCTTTATTGGTTTTGGCGAGATAATAAGGGCGCTCGCGGCGGGGCATACTATCCTCCAACACATCGTAAAGCATCACGTACACGCCCTCGCGCCCCTGCGTCGTGAGCGCGTCGACGACCTTACCTGTCAGGCGCAGGGAGTCGATATACGCACCTGTGGAAAAGACGAAACTTATATTTTGCGTTTTATTTCCTTCCGTTAGGTCTTTCACCGCGTCGCCGACATTGATGGTATAGGTCGTATTTTCGCGCAATTCGGAGCGCAAACGTATCACGAGGCTCTTATTTTTTAGCTTAAATTGCGGCTTGGGCTCGCCTAAGGGGGGCGAAATCAGTATGCGCTGCTGCGCCTGTTCGAGCAAAATCCATTCGTCGAAGGTCAAAATTATATCCCGCTCCGCAAAATTTGTCTGCCGATTGGGCGTAGAGTAGCGCTGGGAGTCCAGCGCAGGCGGACGCATATCGCGCTCTCCACCCGTCAGGGGCTGTATATCGGCGCAGCCGCTCCCCAAAATCAACAATAGCAAAAACAGGATATAATGATGGTTCATGGGAGATTTTTTTTTGGGCGTGCCCGCCGCCCGAAAAGGGGCGGCGGTCGGGCTATTCGGGGCGCAACTGTAGGGACGTAGCATGCTACGTCCCTACAGCGCCCCTACTATCCCTCACGCAATATACCCGCCGCCAAAGGGGCGGCGGGCAGCCGATAGCGCATTTAAGTGAAAAGTGAAAAGTGAACACGAAGTGAACGCGTAGCGAAAAGCGAAAATTATACTTGATGTATAAATAGTTGATTATCAATTATATACAACTAAAAATAAGCGCTTGTATATTTTCAAGTATAGCAAAAAAAATGCACTTTTCACTTTTCACTTTTCACTTTTCACTTTTCACTTTTCACTTTTCACTTTTTGAGCAGCCGATGGAGTTGTTCCCGCAATTTGCCTTCCGTAAGGCTTACCCCTACGATAACGCCGTTTTGGTCGATAAGAAAGGAGGTAGGTATAGCTTTCACGCCGTAGAGGGAGGCTACAGGGTCTTTGAAGCGCTGAAAATGGGAAACTGCTGTGGCGGCTTCCGTTAGTCCATCGCTTTTGAAGGCGCTCAAAAAACGCCCCTTGTCGCTGTCTATGCCTATCAATACGATTTTTAGACCCAATGCCCCGTATTCGGCGTGTAGGCGGCGCAGCATGGGGCTGCTATGTCGGCAAGGTCCGCACCAGCTACCCCAGAAATCTAATAAAACCACCCCGCCCGCCAAGCTGCTAAGCCGCAGCGTATCGCCTGCCTGCCAAGCGCTGCCCGTTTGCGGGACAATTACAGGGGCAGCAAATTCGGCAGCCTTTTGCCCATTGCCAAAGTTTGGCGTTTGATACCATTGCCAGAGCAACCAAGCCAAGACAATCAGCAGCGGCGTGAGCAGCCATTTTCGGAAAAATTGCATAAACGAATGAATGACGAATGACGGGTGATATTATTCCGACTGCGGAGCGGGCGAATCGGGCGGGATAGCGCCGAGTTTTATGAGGGCTTTATGTGCGGCGATTTGTTCTGCGCCTTTTTTGCTATAGTCCTCGCCTACGGCGGCTTGCTCTCCGTTGATGGTTACGCAGACCTGAAAACGTTCCCGATTGCCGCCTGCGCGAAACTTGCGCACTACCTCGTATTCTACCTTTTGATGTTTGCGTTGGCAGTGTTCGAGTAGGGAGCTTTTGTAGTTGTCGTTGAGGTTTTCGAGTTCGTGTATATCAACGTGTCGGCGGAACATGAGGTACAGAAATTTGCGGGTTTTTTCGTAGCCTACATCGAGATAGACCGCGCCAATAAACGCCTCCAGCGCATTGCCAAGCATCATAGTGCTGACATTGGTAGCGCCAAACTGCCGCATATACAAATCGAAGTTCATTTGCTCGGCGATGCGATTGAGGATTTTTCGATTGACGAGTTTCGAGCGCATTTGGGTTAGGAAGCCTTCGTCTTGGGTGGGGTATTTCTTAAACAGAAATTCTGCTGCTACCGTATCGAGCACGGCATCGCCCAAAAATTCTAAGCGCTCGTTGTTGATTTCGTACTTTTCCTCGCTTTTTTCATCGCTTGCGCGATGCATGAAAGCACGCTCATAAAAGGGCATATAATTCGGTATAAACCCTAAAGCCTTCGTCAATGCGCGCACAAAAGCTTTTTGTGGCGAAAAGTAGTAGTTGTATAATTTTCTTAGCACAATCGTTGGAAAATCAAGGGTTTCGAGGAAATGTCGTAGCCGCCACAAAGATAGTTACGAATTACGAGTTACGAATTACGAATTACGAATTTTGGTTAAGGCGGCTAAACTTTTATGCAGAAGGCAGCGCAGCGCCCTTTGCGCTGTGCTGCGCCGTGTTTTGCGTGAGGGATAGTAGGGGCGCTGTAGGGGCGTAGCATGCTACGCCCCTACAGCGCCCCGCATAGCCCGACCGCAGCCCCCTTTTTGGGGCTGCGGGCACGCCCCCAAAAAAGGGAAAAATTACTGCACTTTGGCGAGTTTGTAGAGGCTGTCTTGATAGACGAGCGATAAATTGTCGTGCGGCGTTTTGGCGTAGAGGAGTATGTAGGTCGCGCCGTACTTTTGGGCGAGTCGGCGGAAGTGCTCAACGGGCGCATATTGATAATTGGGTACGAAATTCCAGCGCTGCGCCTCGAAACCCAGCTTATCGGGCTTTCCGTAGCAGTCATGGAGCCTATCGCGCCAGCGAACGAGCGCCAAATCGTCGAAAGGGAGGGTTTTAAAATCGACGACTAAGGCTCGGCGGGCGGTCAAACGCAGTTCGCTGCTGCCAGGCGGGGCGAGTATGATGATATGCGGGGAGCTAAAATCGCGCAAAAACTTGCTCACCCCGCGCAAAGGGCTATCGGCGCGCTCTTCCTGCCATTGGTGGGCGCTCATTTGCAGGGCAAAAGCTTGGTTTTGCAAGCGCTCGACCCATAGAAAATGCCCCAGCCATAGCACCGTAATGCCTACCGCTATCTGCGCACGCAATTTATGCTGCGGAAACACCAGAAAAGCGGCTACTATCACACTCAAATAGCCCATTGCATGGGTATCTGTACCCTTTTCGACATAGTCCCAAAGCGCAAAAATGCCGCAAATAATCGTTGCGAAGCGCACCATAGCGAAGGGCTTGGCGACGAAGGAATAAAAACGCAGCAAAAGACCCAATAAAATGGCTACAAGCAAGTAATAAGGGGCATTGAGTAGGGCGAAAAAGGCTATAGCCATCAGCGTTTTGGAGATGGGATAATCGCGGTATTCGTACAATACGCGCCCGATGTAAGCCCCCGTGAGCATAAGTATCAGCCATTTGGCGAAGAATAGGAAGCGGAAAATTTGGAGGGTCGCCCAAAAGCGGCTTTTCCATAGCTCTACCCCCCAATAACCGAAGGGCAGAAGCAGCAAAAGTATACTTAAAAGTAGGAAAAGAGCCCCCCAATGCGCTCGGCGTGGCAGGGAAAGGAAGCTAATTTCCTCGTCTTCGCCCTCGTAGTACTTGTCGCCCATCGCTTTTAGGTCGGCGACGGGCTGGCGAAGCAGGAAAAACATCGCTCCTACGGACAGCAACCACCAGCGCGTGAGGCTGATATCGCTTTCCGACATGAAAAAGGAGGGCAAAAAGTGGTGCGGATTGCGAAAATGGGCGTAAATTTCTACAAATTCGCGCCCTTCTATGCGTTGCGCCCACCAATTTTGGAGCAGATAGGGCAGAACTATCGCCGCCGTTATCGCTACCCATAGACCAAACCATAGCCAAAGCCGTATATTTTCGCGCAAAAACTGCCCGAAGCTGCCTTTTCTGCGCAAAAAATGCTGCAAAATCAGAATTGTCCAGATGATAGCCCCGCTTAGGGGGCAGATGAGCGGGTGTATGAGCGTGCCAAAGCCCAAAATAAGCGCTACCGCCCAAGCGCGGGCGGGTACGAGCGCAAAATATAGCGCCCAGAGGACGCAAGCCGTTGCCGCCGAACTGGGTATAAAAAAGGTGCTGCGTAGGTGCGCCGTTTCGCCCCAGCCTACGACACTGCCCAATAAGACCGCCGCCGCCGACCAAATATCCACCCATTTGCCCGCCTGCTCGCCCCAAAACCTGCGCGCAAACAAGGCGCTAACCCCTGCCAATGCCAAATTGCAGAGAAAATTGCCCAGAAAAAAGGTCAATTTTACCCCTAAAAGATGGCAGAAGGGCAAAAGCAGATAAAAAAATAGCAGTCGCGGATTGTAGCCGCTTAGGTTGCTATTGACGAAATCGTCGTTGGGGAGATAGCGCTCGCCCTCTATGAGCCTATATAAAATGGGCAGATGTTCCAAGTGATCGGACTGCCCGAACTCGTAGCCCCAGACACTCGCCACAAAACTCAATAGCAAAAGCCAATAGCGCTTTTTCATAATTTACCTGCTTTTGATTTTTCTGTATCTTTGCCCGCTTGCGCAAAGATACGGCGTACGCAGCGAAAATCAATAAAACGAAAATATAAGATATATGAAGCTTTCCCGCATAGCTTGGGCGCTGGTATTGCTCACGGGCTTGGTTTTATCTATGAAATCTTTGCGTGAGCCCGACCTTTGGTGGATGCTGCGCACGGGGGAATGGATAGGCGCGAATTGGTCGGTGCCGAAAACGGACGTTTTTTCTTACACCCAAGAGGGGGCGAGCTGGCTGAATGTAAAATGGCTTTTTGAATGGTTGCTTTATGTAGTGTCTTCCGTAGCGGGGGCGGAGGGGGTGATGTTGATGCAAGCGGGGGCGACCTTGGGCATCTTGTCCTTGCTTCGGGGACGGTTTCGGCTGCTGATGGAGCGCTTGACGGGGGCAGGAGTTACGCAGCGGCAGGAGCTTATATTTGCGCTTTGGGCTTTTGTGGGCTTACTGCTGCTGGATTTTCGCATTATCGGCAGACCCGAAATGGTGAGTCATCTGTTTGCGGCGGCGTATTTGTATATTTTTGCGCATTGGGAAAAGCATAAAAACCCGCGCACGCTCTATGCGCTGCCAGCATTGCAGGCATTGTGGGCAAATCTACACGAGGGTTTTGGGGTGGGCATGGTGTTTTTGGGGATTTGGGCAGTGGGAGAGGGCTTACAATGGCTGCGCAATCGAAAAAAAACGGGCGAAAAAGCGCCTATGCTGCAGATTTTGGTAGCGCTGGGGGCGATATTGGCGGTTTGTTTGCACCCATGGGGCTTTAGTATGCTGATGCACCCGATAAATATATACGGTCAACTGCGAGAAAATCAGTTTACTACCGAACTTTTGGGCTTTTCGCACCCCGAATACTGGCAATGGGAGGCTTACGGAAATGTAGCCTGCATCGGCATTGCGCTGCTTTCGCTCGCCGTTTGGTGGCGCAAGGGGGCTTCTATCATGGGGGCAGGTACTTGGCTTATCGGCGGGGCGGTATTGTACTTGAGTTTTACGGCATATCGCAACATTCCTTTTGCGGTTTTATGGTATTTGCCTGCTGTAGCAGCTGGGGCGGTGCTGCTTTTTGAGGCTAAAGTAGGCAAATGGGCAAGCGATAAAGTGCTCATGCTAAAGGTGGGAGTCGTGGGGCTGCTTTTATACGCTGCTATAGTATCGAATACTTGGTATTCGATGGTGCGGGAGGGTAGAGATAGCTATGGTTTGCAGGTGCTCAATAGCCATAATCCCGTAGGTGCGGCGCAATTTGTGCGCGAAAACGGCTTGCAGAAGCAGCGCGCTTATGCCGACTATCTGACTTCTTCGTATTTGCTTTGGGCTTTGCAGCCCGATTTTAAGACCTATATAGATTTGCGGGATTTGGACGTATTCGCCGACTCGTTTTTTCAGACCTTTGCGGCGACGACCATCATACCCGATGCCTTCAATAAGGAGGATAGCGCCTATAATTTTGGGTATGCGGTCGTGTTTCGCCCGCAATTTCCCAACCTACATCAGCATTTATTGCGCTCGGATAACTACGATTTGGTTTTTGCCGATGCGGTGGCAGTCGTTTATGCCAAAAACAGCAGCGAAAACGCCGAATTGATACGACAAAAAGGCTTTAAGGCAAACAACAAAAAGGATATTTTTAGCCCCATAAAGCCTTCGGAAACTTCTCATTCGCTTGCCTACGGCATCACAAAGCTTTTTAATCCGTTTTTTGCCAATAAAACCCTCTCCGCTATCTGGCAGGATTTGCTGGCGGGCGAATTTTATCAGGGCTTGGGCGAGTACGAATTGGCTACTGCCCGCGCCGCTGCTGCGATGAAGCACAAAAGCCCAGAAAACTGGCGCGCACACGAATTGATGGGCAATATCTACAACGCCCAAATCGCCATGCAAACCGACCCCGCCGCCCAGCAGTCGATTGCCGCCGCCGCCGAGGGCGAATATCAAAAGGCTATCAAACAAAATCCCCGCGCTGTCAATTCCCTACTCGGCAAGGGTTTGGTAGCCTATCAGATGCAGCGCTATGGCGAAGCTGTGAAACTCTTTCAGGAGGTTTTGCGCTTGGATAGCGGCAATTTTGGCGCAATCCGATACAGCGCCTATGCCTACAAAATTCGCTATTTTAATCAGGGCGGCGCACGCGAACATCTCGACCAATGGCTATACTTTACCCAAAAGATGGACGCACAAAACCCCAATAATCCCTTTATTATGCTCGATTTGGGGCTGGCTTATTGCCATCTCAACGACTGCGAGCGCTCGCGGCAGTACCTGACAAAAATTACAGATTTTCCACAATTTAGCCCCGACGAACAGACGGCTATGCGCAACTGCCTGCAAAAATGTAAGTAGTTACGATTGTGCTTTGTGTATAGGTTGTGCTTTGTGTATTAGGTATTATGCCGCCTTGCGGCGGCAGTGGTAGCAAGTACTATGGGTCGTTCGCTGCCTGTTCACTTTGAGTTACGCGGTTACTGCGTAATCATTTTTCGCTACGCGTTTACTTCGTGTTCACTTTTTTGGCGTGCCCCCGCTCCCCGCGCTAACGCGCTTAAAGGTCGCGGGGGCGGGCTATCCGTTCCAGCGCTACGCGCTTCCACTGCTATCCCTCACGCATTTTAAGTGAAAAGTGAACAGTGAAAAGTGAACAGTTTTGTGCTTTATGTATGGCACATAAAATTATGATTATCAATAAGTTGTGAAATAAAATAAGTGTTAAAAAATTTGCAAGTTTGAAGAAAAAAATGCACTTTTCACTTTTCACTTTTCACTTTTCACTTTTCACT
>CAYXSA010000066.1:0-21743 GCA_964467315.1 uncultured Saprospiraceae bacterium
ACCTACTACCTACTACCTACTACCTACTACCTACTACCTACTACCTACTACCTACACTGCCAGTTCCAAGCCGTGCGCATAATATCTTCGATGCTGCGGGTTGGCTGCCAGTTTAGGAGTCGGGCGGCTTTGGAATAATCGGCATAGACCTCTATCACATCGCCAGCGCGTCTTTCGCCGATGCGGTAGTTTAGGCTTTTGCCTGTAACTTGCTCTAATGCTTTTACGGCTTCTAAGACGGTTACACCGCGTCCTGTGCCAACGTTGAAGACTTCGCAAAGGGGCTGATGGTCATCGTCGGGCAGTTTGGCGAGGAAGTCGAGGCAAAGCGTATGCGCGCGCGCAAGGTCGCAGACATGTATAAAATCCCGCACGCAAGAGCCATCGCGGGTCGGATAGTCGCCGCCCAGCACCTGAAATTCTTTGCGTAAGCCTGCCGCCGTTTCCGTGAGAATGGGGGTTAGGTTGTAAGCGCCTGCTTGGGGAAGCTCGCCGATTTTGTTGCTTTCGTGTGCGCCTGCGGGGTTGAAATAGCGGAGCAAAACGAGCCGCAGCGCGCCTTTGGCTTCGCGCACCGCATCGCGCAAAATCTGCTCGCTCATCTGTTTGGTGGCGGCATAGGGGCTTTCGGCGGCTTGCAGGGGCGTGTCTTCGGTTACGGGCTGCTTTTCTGCATTGCCATAGACGGAGCAGGAGGAGGAAAATATAAAATCTCGCACCCCAAATTCGCGCACGCAAGCGAGCAAATTTAGCAGCCCGTTAAGATTATTTTGGTAGTACCAAAGCGCCTTTTCTACCGATTCGGGCACGCTTTTTAGGGCGGCGAAATGCACCACACCCGCGATCTTGCCCGCCTGTTGCTCAAAAAAATGGCGCAGGCTAACAAGGTCGCAAAGGTCAATTTGATGGTTTTTTATCGGCTTGCCTGTGATGCCTTCTACGCCCGCGAGCAGTTTGCCTGAGGCGCGCAGCAGGCTATCCACAGCCAAAACCTCATAGCCTGCCTCCAACAAATCCACCAGCGTATGACTACCAATATAGCCCGCAGCGCCCGTTACCAAAATTAGCGGCATAGTTTATTTTCGATGCTAAATGTAGGGCAGCCCTGCCCTTTTTTCTTGCAGCTTTGCAGGGAAGCAAGGCAAAAAATCACTGCTGCTGTGAGCAGCACGGAACGCAGAATGGATTTTTTCATAGTCTTGATACCATTGGTTGGTGAGGCATTAGCGCAAATAACCGATTTTTTGCCCGTTTGCGTATAAAAAGAGGGGCTTTTTTTTATTTTTTACCAAATTATTGAGCAAAAAAACGCCCTCGTTGCCTAATTATAAGCGACAAGGGCGTTTTTTATAGTCCTCGAAAATAGAAAGTCTATAGCTGCGCTAAGAGCTCTTTTTTCTTCGTCTCAAATTCGGCTTCCGTCAAGATGCCCATCGTTTTCAACTCGCCCAACTCGCGCAAGGATTTCATTACCTCGTCGCGGCTCATTTTCGCGGGCTGCTGCGGCTGTTGCTGCTGCGGCTGTTGGAAATTGTTGTTATTGTTCGGGTTGTTTTGGTTCATCATCTGCATCATCATCATCTGCTGCATCATCTGCTGCTGCTGCTGTGCTTGGAGGCTCATTTGGCTGGATTGGAAGTTTTCGTAATTGCCGTTTTCGGCTGCTTTTTCCAATGCGTTTGCCTGTTTGATGCGCACCATCTTATCAATGTTGCTGTCTTTGGTGGTGTTGAGTTTTGCCTGCTCCGTGAAGTGGTCTTCCAGCTCCTTCGGAATGGATACGCTCGTTATTTGGAACTTCGTCAGCTCGATGCCGAAAGGCTCCAAATCGGCTTGCAAAGCGGGGCGGATTTTCTCGCCAATGTCGCTATAATGTGCGTAAATATCAAAAACAGCCGCGCCGCTTTTTACCAGCGCTTCGGCAAATTTTGGCACGATAAGCCCGCGCAAAGTATCCTCGATTTGGCTAATGCGCAACTCCGTATTCGTGCCTGCGTACTCGCGGAAAAACTTTTTGCCGTCGGCAATGCGTATGAAGTACACGCCGAATGCCCGCACTTGTACGGGACCCATCTCTGGGTCGCGCAGCATGATAGGGTTGGGCGTACCCCAACGCATATCCGTAAACTGCCGCGTGCTGATAAAATAAACATCCGTTTTGAAGGGCGACTCAAAGCCATGTTTCCATGATTTCAGTATCGTGAGCACGGGCATATTTTCCGTTACCATCGAGTGGCGACCTGGCAAGAATATATCCGCCATTTGTCCCTCATTGAGAAACAGCGCCTGTTGCGCCTCGCGCACGGTGAGTTGCGCGCCGTACTTGATTTCCTTCCCAGGATTCGGGAATTTCCACATCACTACATCTTTCTCCTCTTCTTTCCACTCGATGACTTCGAGCAACTGACTTTTCAAAAAACCGAACATGGTGTGAGCGTGTTTGTATTAATAAAGGTGTTGGGGAATTTTTTTATTTTTGGTTCTAAACAATTGACAATCAACTATTTATCAGGTTTTATTTTTTTGGGCGTGCCCCCGCGCGTTGCGCGGGGTCGGGCTATCCGCTGCATCACACCTTGCACGGCTCTGCCGCGCTTGCGGTGTGGTTTCGCTACTATCCCTCACGCATTGGAGGCGCAAAGGGTATTGCGTCTATTGTATCGGTATCGCTTGACGAGGAGCGGTAAAAGATGGGGTATAGATTGGGCTAGCGATGTGGAGGGCTGCGAAGCAGTACCGAGTAGAGCCGTGATTTATCACGGCTCACGAAGGTATGAGCGTTTAGCGAACCCGTAACGTAGCGGCGACGCGCATGGCGCGGCGCAGCCCCCAAAAGCCTACCCAGTATAAATATACAAAATAAAATTCAATTGCGTTAAAAGCTTATTTTTTTTTGGGCGATTAGCACAAATTTGTCCGCCAAATGCTAAACGCCATAATCTAAAGCCGACGGCAAGCCCTTTCTGCGTACCTCAAGAATATCAAAAATGCTGACTTTTATACAATATTCAGAAGCAACCCATCTTGTTTTTTGTTGCGTTGTATCACGATAAAAATCATTTATAGCTTCTCCTTTTAAAAAATAAATAAACGATTCCTGAAAAAGAAAAGGCATTAGCTGCTGCCAATCTTTTTCTCTTATCAGCACCGTCAATTCCTTTTCAAATTGAAAGCCAGCCAGTATTTTTGACTGTAAAATATACCCATTTTCACCGCTATCGTCGCTAAATTGTTGCCGAAAATGGATACCGTTTTCGTGGAAAAATTGTTTACTCCATCGGTTCTCACTATCGTTATCTTTTCCGAGTATGATGGACAAAATGCGATTGGGAGAAAGCTTGACAAAAGCTGAAAAAACCTTTTTTAACTCTTGTAGGACTTCGTAGCCTCGAATATACAACCAATCGGCATATAGCGTTAAACGATAATCTCCAAAAGCAGATAGAGACAGATGAATTTGCTCGTAGTCAACGGATTTTTTACCTTTGGTTTGTTGCAAAGCATATATTTCCAATGCTTTGACTATCATAAAAATATCTTGCTCTATCATTACCATGTGCTTTTTATCCAAGTGAAAATACCATTAGCAGGGTCTTCCATAGCATTCAAAAAATTCGTAGCCTCTTGTTGGTTTTTTGTAGGAGGGGAATAGCGCCATTGCTCGCTCCATTGATCAACGGTCAACCAGTTGTTTTCGAAATCTACGGTTATTATCCTGCTGCTAAGGTCTGACCTTAAACCTGCTAACGTTATTAAATCGGTTAATTTGTGCGTTTTGTAGGCTTTGCCAATGTCGCCTGTTTCTGGATAGAAAATTATGTCCAAGAGCTTACAAATTTTGGCTTTTAGAGCCAACTCTACTGCATAGCCAGCTAAGTAGCAAGCACCATCGTACAAGCCTTGCGCGTATAGTTCTTTTGCTTCTTTTAGGCGAAGTTCTGCCAAAATTTTTAGTTCAGTTATTGTTATCGGCATAGGGGGGCAGTTTATGGTGATACAAATATACAAAAAAATTAGCTTTTTTTCGCTGCCTGCCCAAAATAATCCGCATAAGTCTGTTGCCAAGCGGCAACGGAATAATTTTCAAGCACAGATACGCGCCCCGCTGCACCCAAACGATACCGCAATTCTACATCTTCCACGAGGCGAGAAAGCTGGGTAACCCATTCTTCCGTTGTACTTGCCCACAAGCCATTCACATCGTCGTCTACGATTTGGCGATTTACGCCAACGGGCGAAAGCACACAGGGCAGCGCCATCGACATATACACGAGCGCCTTCAGTCCGCATTTCCCTTGCGTCCACTCGTCGTCGGGCAGCGGCATAATGCCAATATCCAGCGCCGAAAGCTCCGACCACTCCGTATTTCTCGACCATGCCACGCCCTGCAAAGCCAAATCCTCATTCCTATACTTGCCATCGCCTATAAGCTTAAAACAAACGCGCTCGCCGTATTTCTCTTTGATGATTTTCAGCGCAGGCAAAGCGTGCTGAAAATGCTCCACCGTCGTAAAACTGCCGCTCCAGCCGATGCAAACAGGCGCATTTGTTGCATACCGCTGCTGTAGCGCCTCCCATGCAGGCGCGTATTCCTGCGTGTCTACCGTCGTGGGCACGACGCGCACGCGCGCGCTATCCGTGTACTGGCGCGCATAATCCGCCAAATAGGCATTGCCCGCCCAGACCTGCGACGCCATCTCTATCAAATCTCTCGTTTTGTTGGCATTTTTCAGAAAACCCAACTTTCGGTTGCCTGCCGATACTACCTGTTGCCAAATCGCATCGTCGAAATCAAAAATCATCGGCAGACCGCGCCGCGTCATGCGGCGCTCAAAAAAAGCCGTACCCAACATCAGCCCCTCGCGCTGCACAAACAACAAATCATACTGATTCGCTCGCCGCCACTCCCCCATACGCCGCCACAGACTGCGGCACAAAATCCGCATCTTCGCCCCATAGTTGCCCGCCGCATAAAAAGGCGCATCGTCTTGCTCGCGCACCAAAGCACTGTAGTCTATTTCCCAGCCCTGCGACTGCAAAAAAGGCATAAATTGGTCGAAACGATAACGCTGCGAGGGCGAACGACCCACGCGATGCACAGCCTGAAATAATAAACGCAAGGGAGTTACGAGTTACGAGTTACGAGTTACGAAAACGAAGTTAACGCGAAGCGAATGACAAATCGTACTTGCTACCACTGCCGCCGATAGGCGGCACAGTACCTATACAAAACGCACAACTTATACACAAAGCACGCAACTCAAAAAGAGTATCCTATCCACAAATTAGCGCGGTAAGCGAAGAAGGGAAAACCGAGTTGGGCGCGTATGAACTTGCCTACGCCGCTGTCTGCGTCGCCGCTCGTGATTTTTAGGCTATTGCCGATAATGGGCAAATCGCGGATTTGCTCCGTAACGGCTTGCTCCCAATCCTCAAAATGGTCGTTGATGCCCGCGTCGTTGGTGGTAAATTCCAGATAGAGTTTATGCCAGTCTACGCCCATACCTAAGGGGGCTATATCTATCGAAATGCGGTCGTTGATGATGAACTGATAGCCCAACATCGCCCCGCCGCCGATGGTATTCCAGCCGCCTTTTAGCTCTACGTTGGCGCTAACGCTTGTTACCGTCAGACCGTTGATGTCTACGGAGTCGGGGCGCGTATAAGAGCCGTCGAGCTTGAAGCCGCGAGGCTTTATTTTCAGGTAAGGCGCGATATACAGACCGCGCGGTGCATCTTCTGTGAGATAAAAACGATACTCAGGCACAAAAGACCAAGCCTGCCAGTTGCCAGGGTTCATATTCACCGAAAAGGTCGTACTATCCTCATCGGGCAGGGTAAAACTCGCCGTAAAACGCGTCGGTATACGCACAGGAAAACCCACCCCCAACTCAAACTGCGCCGACTGTCGCGGCAGTATACGCCGCTCATAGGCAAAGTCCGCCCGCCCGAAGAAAAAATTATCTATGCCTAATTTTACGACGTTGAATACGGCTTTTTTTTCCGCCTTCTGTGCCCATGCGCTTTGAGAAATAGAGCAAGCCAAGACCAAGCCCACAAACAGCAAAAATCCTTTATGTATACGCTTCATTATTTTTTTTGGTTAATACGGAAGTCCGACTTTCTTGTAAATAAAATGCAATAGCCAAGCAGGCCCTATCAGCAAAAACTGCAAATCCTCAAAAAACGAAGGCTTTTTACCCTCGATTTTGTGCCCGATAAACTGCCCCACCCAAGCGAGAACAAATACGCCCAAAGACACAAATATCAAATTATCGCCTACCACATTTGCCGCCAAAAAATGATTGGCGACGACCATGCCCCCGCCCACGACGATAAAACCGAAAAACATAGCCAGCGAAAGCGTCAGATAATACACCAAAGCCAAAGCCACCAACACCGCCGCCCAGTTCGCAAATAAGCCCTTTTCCAGTCCCACAAACGGAATGCTATACACCATCCCCAAAAGGCTAAACATAATCAGCGGCACACAAACCCAATGTATGAGCTTGTTCGTCATATTCTGATGACTCTCGCCGTACTTTTCCAAAAACCAGTCTATCCGACGCTGTGGTTCTATTGTTGCCATGATGCGAGTTACGAGTTACGAGTTACGAAAAATGAACAAAATTAATAAACCTCTTGCTACTTGCTACCAGCGGCGCGAGCGCAGCGAGCGGCGCAGTACCAAAACACGAAGCACAAACTACCCTTTCCCCAATTTCTTCGCTATTTCTTTGGGCAATGCGTCTTTGTGCAGCATGATATTGGTCGTTTTGTAGCGAACGAAGGCTTCTGAAGCGTAAAAATAGCCCAATAAATCGTTCCTATCCGTGCCCCAAGAATTTTTCACGATATAAAATTTTTTTCCCGACTGGTCTTTGGCAATTCCTGTGATGTGCATACCATGGTCATCGGTAGTTTCGTAATTATCGAAGGCGATTTGGCGCAGTTCCTGCGTGATTTTTCGCTCCTCGCAAGGGGCATCGAAGGGGCTACCCTTTTTTTCTGCGCCTGCATCGCTAAAATGCCGATTATCACTGCCTTTTTTGGTAATTGCATCTTCGTCTACGGGCACGATTGCCAAGCCATTGGCGAAGGAAAAACCCTTCTCCGAAACGTCGCTTGCCCAGGCTATACCGTAGCCTTTTTCGATGGCATGGTCTACACACTGCATCATCTCGTCTAAGGGCAGATTATAGGTCAGACCAAATGCCCAATTGTCGGGAATTTCTAAGACAAATTGCGTATAAAATGGGTGATGCGTGAAGGAGGTCAGCAAAACATAGTCGTCCATATTCAGACCCAGCTCTTTAGCATAGGTTTGCGGCGTATATTTTTTGCCATTATACTCAAATTCCTGCGGCGCTACCCCCAAATATGCATCTAAAACCCCTTCAAACGCTTTTTTCCAAGAGGGCGTTAGCTTACCTTGAGGATTTTTTACCACCGTTTGCACGATGTCGCTCAGTATCTGGTCGAGTTCCGAGTGGTTGTGCTCTGTGCTGCCGTAGCCTTTGCCCGCGTATACAGACTCTGGGACGATACCAAATTGGCGTATCACGAGCGGAATATCGTGAAACGCACCGCCCGCGCCGAAGTTAAAATGCCCGTGCATACGCACATAATTGAGCGCTTTTTGCATATAAGCGTGCCGCACGACAAACATTTCCGAAAGGTTATGCGTACCTTTGCGCATACGCAGCAGCTCGGACTCGAAGAACGAAAGCGCCGAATAACTCCAGCAAGTGCCTGTGCGATTTTGATTTTGTACGGGGGTAGCTTCTATGCTTTTAACGAGCGAAAAAACATAACCGCCATCTTTTTTGTTGCGCAGCTCGGGCGCGCCTTGCGCCGCTGAATTTTGCGCCGTGAGCATCCATACGCCACAAATTGCCGCCAGAAAAGGGATAAAACGTTGCCGCATAATCTTGCGTTTGAGGAAAAAAATAAATTAAACGCGTGAAGGTAGCTTTTCTTTGCCTATTGGAGGTGGCTTTTTTTCGATTTTATCCGTTTTTTATGCATCCTGTTTTTGGGCGTGCCCCCGCGCCCACGGCGTGCGCTACGCGCACTTGTTTTGCGCGGGGTCGGGCTATCCGTTGCAGCCCCACCGCTTCGCGGCGTGGCTTCCACTTCTATCCCTCACGCGGCAATCCATTGCCTGAAAATAAAAAATATCGTCTCCGATGAACACTATACAATTTTACCGTTTTATTGCTGTAGCCTGCCTGCTCACCATGCCCAATCTCTCCCAAGCGCAGCAGACACACGAAAACCTGAGTTGGGAGCAAAAAATGAGCGCTCCGTATCAGCTCGACCTCAAAAAGCTGCAAGGCGAGGAAGCCCTGCGACAGTCGCAGCAGGCATTAAATCCCGCCAATGGGCAGCCCGCTGCCTTTGTTGCCAATCCGCATGCGCCCACTACCCGCGCCAGCATAGAGGCAGAAATCGCCTACCGCGAGCGGCGTAGAGAAGAACTGCTTGGTCTTGCCGCCGAATGGCTCAACGCCGAACCGACAGAAGAAAACCTCTGGCGCGCGCAAAAGTACCAAAGCGCCCTGCAAAAAAACGAAGAAAGCATATCCGCCCTTCGCACCCAACTCGATAAAACAGCAGAATGACGAATGACGAATGACGAATGACGAATTCGCACATAAGACATTCATAATCAATGCGCGCCGCGCCCTTTGCGCGGCGTGCGCCATATCCTGCGTGAGGGATAGCAGTGGAAGCGCCGAAATGAAATGAAGGCGCTGCAACGAATAGCCCGACCGCCGCGCCCTTGTAGAGCCGTAGCATGCTACGGCTCTCGCCGCGCCCCTTTGGCGCGGCGAAAGGCGCGGCGGGCACGCCCAAAAAAAAGAAAACAACGAAAATCCCCAAAGCCACGAAAAGATGCGCTATTTTTATTTATGCTTATTTGCGATATTTTCAAGCCTTGCGCTGCGTGCGCAAAGCCCTACTTGCTTGACGGCTACGCCGATTTGCGACAACATTTCGCCCTACCCAGCGAGTACCGACGAGCCAGATGCGCCCTTTGGCAATAATTACGACTGCTTAGGCACGCAGCCCAATCCCGCTTGGTTTTACTTTACCATCTCGCAAAATGGCAGCATCAGCCTGCCTTTGCAAAACACCGCCGTCGTAGACGTGGATTTTGTGTTGTATGGCCCTTTTCCGAGCATTGGCGCGGCGCTCAATCAATGCGGCAATATGGGCAATGGCGGGCCTGGCGGCAATATCGTGGACTGTAGTTACGACCCGCAGGCTTTCGAGGTGATAGACATCGCCAACGCTCAAGCGGGGCAGGTCTATGTGCTTTTGGTAACAAATTTTTCCAATACGCCGACCAATATCTTCACCCTGCCTTCATCGGGTACGGGGCGCATCGCCTGCCCTTGCCGCATTGATACGCGTCATACGCTCACGCCTGTAGCCAACAACGGCGGGCAGTTGATTTCGACTATCGACAGCGCAGCACAATACGGCGTTTGCCCAGGCGATAGCTTGTTTTTTACGCTCTCTATGCGCGCGGGTACGCTGCTCGATTCTTTAGGGCTCGACCCCCTGCGCACAAGCATCAATAATGCCTTCGGTACCAGCGAATTTGCTTTATTTGGCCCCTTTTACCCTGTAGCGGGCAGGTTTGATACGATGCAAATTTTGGTCGGTATCTATCCGACGCAGGCGACTTCGGGTGTGCGCGCCTTTAATATCGGTGTGGTGAGTACGAACCGATTTTCGCGCATCATCTGCCCAGAGATAGCACCGATTTCGGTCATTATTCCTGGGCTTAGTGCCAGCGATACGGCTGCTTGTTCGGGGCAAAGTCTGCAACTGCGCGCCAACTCTATACCCGCCACGAGCTTCGGTAGCCCCAATTTTACTTGGACGCAGATAGGGGGCCCGCCCTTAAATTTAACCCCACCCAATAGCGCCACACCGACCCTCGATATACCCACCCAACAAAGCACCTCTTCGGCAAATCCTGCCGTTTTTGTGGTGCAAAATACTTACGGCACTTGCACGCTCTTGGATACGGTTACGGTTAGCTTTCCCGATGTATCTTTAGCGCTCGACCCCAATCCTACGGGCACTTGCGCCAATGCCAACGTGCAAATAACGGCGCGTCTGTCGGATACGCTTGCCTTTAGCAATGCCTGTTTGCCAAGTTATACGCTTACGAGTGTACCTTTTGCACCGCAGGCGGCAAGCGGCACGAGCCTAACGCTCTCCGACGACCAGATGACGACAGCGCTGCCCATCGGCTTTAGCTTCCGCTACTTCTGCAATAATTACACGAATTTTTACGTCAGCTCCAACGGTTTCATCACCTTTAGCGCCAGCCAAGCGCCAACGGGCACCAATACCGCCATACCCAACAATGCGGCACCCAACAATATGATAGCCTTAGCTTGGGATGACCTCAACCCCTCTGTAGGCTCTGGCACGGTGCAGTATACGACTTTAGGCACCGCACCCAATCGCCGCTTGGTCGTATCCTTCAACAATATACGCTATTACGCGCTTTTCGGCACCAGCAACGCCGTAACGGCGCAGCTCGTTTTGTACGAAACGACCAATGTTATCGAGATGCACATTACCCGCATTGATAACAACAATTCCAATATGACACAGGGCATCGAAAACGCAGCAGGCAACGGCGGCTTATTCGTTCAAGGGCGCAACAACCAATCCTTTTCCTCTTCCAACGAAGGGTTTAGATTTTCGCCCGTACCAGGTCCACCCATTCCTACCGCGCCTATATATAGCTGGTCGCCCTCCAACACACTCAGCAATTCGACCATTTTTAATCCGCTGGCTTCGCCCGCTACGAATACGACCTATACGGTTACGGTTACTGATGGAGCCTGCCGATATAGTGGCGATATTACCGTGATGGCAGACGCTATGGGCGTAGCCGCCAGCGTTACCGAACCCGCCTGCGCCAACCCCAACAGCGGCAGCATCTCCCTGACCGCCAACGGCGGCGTAGCGCCCTTGACCTATCTTTGGAGCAATGGACGCAGCAGCCCTACGCTTACGGGCATCGGCGGCGGCACATACAGCGTAACCGTAACGGATGCTAACGGCTGTACAGGCACGACTACAGCCAGCTTACAACCCGCCGAAACGCCAACCTTCTCCACCGTAGCCAATAATGTAACCTGTAGTGCCAACGGCTCTATCACCCTAACGACCAGCGCGGGCGAGCCGCCTTTTAGCTTTGCATGGAGCAATGGCGCTACGACCCAAAACGTATCGGGCTTAAATGTTGGCTTGTACCAAGTTACCGTAACAGATAACAACGGCTGCGCTACAGTTAGCCCCTTCATACAAGTCGCCAACAGCCCAGGCGGCGTAGCCGTCAGCATCGCAGCCTTGAGCAATGTACGCTGTGCAGGCGCTAATGACGGCTTCATCAATGTCAATATCAACAACGGCACAGCGCCCTTTAACTTTGCATGGAGCAATGGCGCTACAACCCAAAACAACAGCGGCTTGGGCGCGGGCACTTATCGGCTCACGGTTACCGATGCCAATGGCTGCTCTGCGACCTCGCCCAATATCTCGCTTATCTCGCCCGCTCCGCTCAATTTGAGCCTTGTCAGCATCAGCAACGCCTCTTGCAACGGCGCAGCTACAGGCGGCATCACCGTCAGCCGTAGCGGCGGCACTGCGCCCTATAGCTTCGTTTGGAGCAACGGCGCACCCACGCAAAACAATCCGAACATTCCCGCAGGCTTGTATAGCCTAACCCTTACAGATGCCAACGGCTGCACGGCTACGCTGGCCAATCTTTCCGTATCCGAGCCTTCAGCGATTAGCATTTCGGTAGTGAGCACAGTGCAACCCTCTTGCGCGGGTGGCAACAATGGACGCATCGTAGTCAGCGCCGCAGGCGGCAGCAGCGGACAGTTTAGATTTATCTGGAGCAATACCTCCGCCAATACTACCGCCAGCAATACGGGCTTAGCAGCGGGTACCTACAGCGTAACAGCCGTAGACGCGGGCGGCTGTACTGCCACCCTTGCCAATATCAGCCTCAGCGAACCCGCCGCCGCTACGCTTAGCGTAAGCAGCATCACAGCACCCACTTGCAACGGCGGCAGCGACGGGAGTATCTCAACGACTATAGTCGGCGGCACAGCGCCCTATAGTTATATCTGGAGCAATGCCCGCACTACCTCAAATCTTACGGGCATAGCGGCAGGCACGTATAGCGTTAGCAGCACCGACGCTAACGGCTGCACAGTCAGCCTTAGCAATATCAGCGTCAGCCAACCTGTTGCAGTGAGTATTACAGTAGTTTCGATTACGGCAGCTTCTTGCAATACCAACAATGGCGCTATAGACATCAGCGCCACCAACGGCGTAGCGCCTTACACCTTTGTATGGAGCAACGCCCAAACGAGCGAAGACCTAAGCGCCCTCGCTACGGGCACTTATATCGTAACGGTTACCGATGCCAACGGCTGCACAGCGACCCGCAGTATCAACGTCAATAATACGGGCACACTGACCGCTACGCTCGGTTCTATCAGCCCCGTTAGCTGCTTCGGCGGCAGCAATGGCGCTATCAACATCAACGCTGCTGGAGGCGCTGCGCCTGTTACGTTCTTGTGGAATACGGGCGCTACCACCCAAAACCTATCTGCGCTCTCGGCTGCCAATAACTACCAGCTAAGCATAACGGACGGCTTGGGTTGTGTGAGCATCTTGGGCACATTTACGGTGAGTCAGCCCTCGTCGCTAAGTTTGACCTTAAGCAGCACGAATGTGCTTTGCGCGGGCGCAGCGACAGGCAGCATCACGGCAAGCCCTGCGGGCGGCACGCCGCTCTACAGTTTCGCTTGGACGGGCGGCAGAACGGGCGCAAACCTTACAGGTTTGGCAGCGGGTGCTTATGCCCCTACCCTCTCCGATGCCAACGGCTGCACGCTCTCCCTGCCAGCGCTAAGCATCAGCGAGCCTTCTGCGCTGACCTTCACGCTGGGCAGCAGCGCGGAGCCTGCTTGCTTGGGCGTAAATGATGGCAGCATCACGACCAACGCCAGCGGCGGCACGCCTGCCTACAGCTTCCGTTGGAATACGGGCGCTACGACCCAAAACCTTACAGGCTTGGGCGCGGGCGCATACAGTGCCACGCTCACAGATGCCAACGGCTGCACGCTCGCCCTCCCCGCCCTCAATCTTACAGCGACCAACATCGTAACCCTCACCCAAACCAGCGTTACCAATGCGAGTTGCTTCGGCTTAGCCAATGGCGCTTTGCAGATAAGCACACAAGGCGGTACGCCTGCCTACACATTCGCTTGGAGTACAGGCGCTACGACCCAAAACCTTAGCGGCATTGTGGCGGGGGCGTACAGCGTAACAGCTACCGATGCCGATGGCTGCACGGCTTCGCTCTCGGCTCTCACACTATCGCAGCCCCCTGCGCTTTTGGCGAGCATCGTTGTTACAAATTCGGTGATAGACTGCGATGGCAGCGCAACGGGCAACCTTAGCGCCAGCGCTTCAGGTGGCTCCCCTCTGTATACTTTCGCTTGGAGCAATGGTATAACAACTATAGATAATACCAATTTAGCGGTAGGGCTTTATGGGCTTACGGTTAGCGATGCCAATGGCTGCACGGCTACTACTGCCCCACAAATCGTCATTAGCCCCACACAGCCCACGCTTGCCGCTTTCATCGACCGCATCGGCACGACCGATACGCTGCTAACGCTGGGCTATAGCATCTCGCTAAATGCGGGCGCAAATCAAGCAAGTACGGCTTACAGTTGGTCGGGTAATCCTGCCGCCTTTGCAGGCATTGTCAATCCCAATCAGGCGCAGACCGATGCGCTGCCGACAGCAGCGGGCGATTATGTCTATATCGTTACGGCGACGACTACCACGCTGGGGCAGGCTTGCACGCTGACGGATACCCTGTTTTTGCGCGTGGAGGCTATCAATTTCATCGGTCTGCCGACGGCTTTCACGCCGAATGGCGACGGCGAAAACGACTTTTTCCGCCCCGTGCAGCTCGATGCGCGCTACATACAAAAATTCTCCATCTTCAACCGTTGGGGGCAGCTTTTGTACGATGATGCGACGCTCACAAATGGCGGTTGGGACGGCACTTACAAGGGCGTAGATCAGCCACGCGAGGCATATATCGTCATTTTGACCTACCAGCTTCCCCAAGATGCGCAGCCTACGACGGTACGCGGAGAATTTACCCTACTGCGTTAAAGGGCGATGTTTTTTTGGGCGTGCCCGCCTGCCTAAAAAGGGCAGGCGGTCGGGCTGTTCATGTCGGGGCGCAGGCAGCATCAGTAGGGCGAACACATTGATTCGCCCCTACATTGCCATCCCTCACGCAATTTTTCGCCGCCCCAAAGGAGGGCGGCGCTTTTTTTTGTAGACAAACAAATTGCGCGGCGCGCCCTTTGCGCGTCCGCGCGCCATATTTCGCGTGAGGGATGGTAGGGGCAGACCAATGTGTCTGCCCCGAACAGCCCGACCCTGCGACCTTTAAGCGCCTTAGCGCGGGGAGCAGGGGCACGCCATAAAAAAAATAAAAAACAGCCGATGACCATCGAACAACTGCGAAAAGAGGGACTAATTATTTTTGAATGCGTGAGCGGAAGCCGCGCTTATGGGCTGCATACGGCGCAATCGGATACGGATATACGGGGCATTTTCGTGCAGCCGCAGCGCAGTTTTTACGGCTTGCAGCGCCTGCCGCAGGTAGCCAACGAGACGAACGACATCGTTTTTTACGAATTGGGGCGTTTTATGGAATTGCTTTCCCTGAACAATCCCAACATTTTGGAGCTGCTAAATGCCCCGCAGCGCACCATTTTGCAAAGACACAAGGCGCTGGACATCCTGCAAACGGAGGCGATTTTGTCGAAAAAATGCTTGGATACTTTTGGGCGTTTTGCGCTCTCGCAAATCAAAAAAGCGCAAGGCTTGAACAAAAAAATACATCAGCCGATGGAGCCGCAGCGTAAGACCTTATTGGATTTTTGCTACGTCGCCAATGGGCGCGGCGGCTCGCAGTCGGTCAATCGTTTTTTGAGCGAAAAAGGCTGGCGGCAGGAAGACTGCGGGCTGGCAAATATCGCCAATATGCAGGAAATTTACGCCCTTTATCATAGCACAGACGGCATCTATAAGGGGCTGATACGCAAGGAAAATAGCAACGAATTGGCGCTTAGTTCCATACCCAAGGGCGAGCAGCAGGCGACGCTTTTGTTTTTCAATAAAAACGGCTATTCGATGTACTGCCGCGAGTACCGCGAATACTGGCATTGGGTGGCGCATAGAAACGAGGCGCGGTATGAAAACACCCTAAACAGCGGCAAAAATTACGATGCCAAAAACATGATGCATACCTTCCGCCTGCTGGATATGGCGATAGAAATCGCCCGCGAGGGAGTCGTGAATGTGGAGCGTCCGAATCGGGATTTATTGTTGAGCATCAAGCGCGGAGAATGGGAATTTGACAAGCTTATGGAGATGGCAGGGCAAAAACAGGCGGAAATGGAGGCGGCTTTTGAGCTTAGTCGACTGCCCGCAAGCCCCGATATAGCGCAAATTGACGCTTGGACAGCAGATATACGGCAAATGATATACGCCGAGCGTTAGAAGCTGTTTGAAAACCCCTCAGCGGTCATAAAACGGCATCTTTTGAAGGTCTAACTGCGCGTTTTTTGCGGCAATAGCGCCGCTATTCCCTTAAAAAAGCCGCTTGTAGCCCTCCAAAATCTACCATTTTCTGCCTCGCCAGAGGTTTTCAAACAGCTTCTTAAAAAAATTGCGGAAAAGCGCGGAAAAAGTGTTTTTTTGTGCTTTCATTAAGCAACGAGAACAACAGGACAAAAAATTTATGGAGACAGTTCAAGCGGATTTAAGACAGCCCAAGCAGCTATATATGCTGTTTTTTGCGGAGATGTGGGAGCGGTTTAGCTACTACGGTATGCGGGCTTTGTTGATTTTGTTTATGGTGAAGGAATTTATGTATTCCGATGACCAAGCTTATCATATTTACGGGGCTTATGGGGCGCTGGTGTATACGACCCCTTTTATCGGCGGCATCGTAGCGGACAGGCTTTTGGGCTATCGCAAATCGGTGATGTTGGGAGCGATACTGATGGCTTTGGGGCATTTTATCATGGCAGTGCCCGATCTTACGCCCGAAAGCATGAAATGGCTGAATGAGCCTTCGTTTATCGTGGCTTTGGCTTTTATTATCGTAGGTAATGGCTTTTTTAAGCCCAATATATCGAGTATAGTAGGCTCTTTGTACGGAGAAAACGACCCTCGACGCGATTCGGGTTTTACCATCTTTTATATGGGGGTAAATCTGGGGGCATTTTTAGCGCCTTTGGGCTGTGGGGTTGTGGGCGAGATGTACGGCTGGGGCTATGGATTTAGCTTGGCGGGCTTGGGTATGGTGGCGGGCTTGATAGTTTTCGGCATCGGGCAAAAGTCTTTGGGCGAGAAGGGCATGCCTACCCGCCCCGAAGCGCTAAAGGAACGCTCTATCATCGGCGTAAACAAAGAATGGAGCGTGTATCTGCTCTCTTTGGGTATGATAATCGCCGCTGCTGTGCTGATTAACTTTCATGGTTTTCTAAAAAATGCGCTACCCATATTTTTGGTGGCGGTGCTCATTTATATACTATACGTTGCCTTCACGAAACTGCAAAAAATTGAGCGCGAGCGTATGTTCGTGATACTCATTTTGCTGGTTTTTATCTCTATGTTTTGGGCATTTTTCGAGCAGGCGGGCAGTTCGCTGACGCTGTTTACGGATAGAAACGTAGAGCGCGGCGGGGTGCCAACTTCCCTTTTTCAGTCGGTAAATCCTCTGTATATTTTGTTATTCGGTCCCGTTTTTTCGGCGCTTTGGACTTGGCTCGGACGCAAGGGGCAGGACTTGTCGCTTGCGATGAAATTTTCTTTGGGTATATTGCAGCTGGGTTTGGGTTTCGGGGCTTTCGTTATGGGGGCTAAGGCTGCTTCTGAAGGGGGTATGGTCAGCGTTTATTGGCTGTTGCTGGGTTATCTGCTGCATACGACGGGAGAGCTTTGCGTATCGCCTGTGGGTTTGTCGATGGTTACCCGCCTATCGCCCAAACATATGACGGCGATGATGCTCGGCGTTTGGTATTTTTCTTCTGCCTTTGCGCATATCTTGGGCGGCACGATAGCGAGTATGACTTCTACGAGTGCCTATATGGAGGCAGCTATAGCGTTCAAACCGACTATTGGTTTTGAGGGCAAGGAAACGATAACTTACCGCGCTTACGAAACTTTCGTAGTCGATAAGGCGACGAATAAGCCTATAGAACTCAAAGAGGATGAAAAATTGGATACCCTGAAACATCGGGTAGATACGCTATTTTCGGAGCCTGTAACCGTAAATGTCAATGTCTTAGCAAGTTTGACGAAGGAGCAGGAAGCGAAAAACCCGCGCCCCGATGCCTACCATATCCGCCGCAGCCTGCGCCCCGATGGCAAAATAAGCATCAACGTGCGCCCCAAACATATAGACCCCTTTGGCGACTATATGACGCTCACGATGACGAAAGCGCCGCAGGTCGGCACGATAAGTATGCAAGCCGATACGCTTACTTATACGCCCAATGCGGGCTATACGGGCGAGGAAGTCATAGAATTTCAGGCTTGCGAGAAAGAAAATCCCGCCATCTGCGAAACCGTGCGCATCGTGCTGACTATCAGCCCCATAGAAAACAATCCGCCGCGTGCACTCGTGGGCAGTTTCGACTACAATACGCTCAAAAGTACGGCACTCGGCAAAAACGAGCCCAGCATCAACGTTTTGGATTTTGTCTATGACCCCGATGGAACAAAGCTCTCCGTAGAAATCCTCAAAGCGCCCGACAAAGCCAACGCGCTGGTGGGCGAGGACGCGACACTCAACCACGCCGTAACGCCTCGCAAAACGCTGCAAATTTATACCCGCGTTTTCCAATTGATTATGTACTTCTGTTTCGGCGCTACCGTGCTGCTTTTCTTGCTCGTGCCCCTCATCAAAGCATGGACGCATGAGGGCAAGGACACGGACGGCAATCCGATAGATAAAGTTTAGTTTTTTTGGCGTGCCCGCCGCTGTAAAGCCGTAGCATGCTACGGCTCTACAGGCGCGGCGGTCGCGTGTTGCAGGGTTTCAGTACGCAGCGGCAAGCCGCTGCGCACCGCGCCGCCCACGGCGTGCTTACGCACTTGTGGTAGCGGCGCGCCCTTCCACCCGCTCACGCGTAGGTAAAAAAACTTTTGCCGCAAAAATATATCGAAAATGCAAATTTTAACAAAGTCTAAATAATTGATTATCAGTTATTTAGGCTTTTTTTTTGCGCCAAAAACTCGTAAGAAGGTCTAAAATTTGTCGTGAAAATAGTAAACTATATCCTATATCTTTACAATACAAAAGACTCCCCCCAATCGATAGGAATACGGTTTCGATACCGAAATGCGTGAGGGATAGTAGGGGCGAATCAACATTCGCCCCATTTGGGGCGATGATGATACGCCCCGAATAGCCCGACCGCCGCGCATGTAGGGGCAGCTCTTGTGGCTGCCCCCGCCTGCGCCCCTTTGGCGCAGGCGATGCGCGGCGGGCACGCCCAAAAAAAACGATAAACTAACCAAATAAGCTTGATTATGCAAAAAATCTATTACTCGCTTTTGCTGCTCGCTCTGCCCTTCTTGGCGATGCAGACCGCGCAGGCGCAGACTGCCGCCTGCCAAAATGTAACGGCGACCATCACCGCAGGCTCGCCCAATCCGCAGGTTACCGTGCAGGCTGGGCAATTCGCTACGCCCAACTCTTCGGGCACCCTGCAAATCGCCATCATTCGCAACAATACGGTCGGACCTCGCGCCGCCTCGCATACGCTTACCTGCGCCGACATCGGCACGCATACGGTGATGCTCTACGCGCTCAACCCCAATATGGTCGCCGTCGATAGCTGCGACGCTACCCTGACTGTTAGCGACCCCAACAACCTCTGCTCGCCCGCCTATCAGGTTATCTGCCAAAATATCAACGCCCCCCTCTCGGTGAATGGCAATCTGGCAGTCGTGCAAGCCTCGCAACTCGTCTTCCAGCCCAATCCCAATTACAACTACAGCATGCAGTGGAACGGCGCTACAGGCAATAGCTTTAGCTTCGGTTGTGCGCATCGCGGCTCGCAAACGGTCATCATCACTGCCAGCCCACAAGCAGGCACGACAGGCGCTACCTCCACTTGCACAGCAATAGTGAATGTTACCGACCCCAACAATCTTTGCGGCGGCGCAGGCACACCCTACCAAGTCGCCTGCCAAAATGCCAACATCAATATCAGTCCCAACCGCGTAGCCGTCGTCAATGCCACCCAATTGGTGAGCAACCATAGCACGAACCATGCTTACGCTATTCTATCGAATACGGGCGCAATGCAATCGGCTTTGACATACGCTTGCAACCAACTCGGCACGCATACCGTTACCGTGCAAGCTACCACCAACGCAGGCAGCAGCAGCACTTGCACGGCTACGGTTAGCGTAAGCGACCCGAATAGCGTTTGTATGCCTACCAATGCTATCGCATGCCGCAATTTCACCGCCAGCATCACGCCCAATCGCGTAGTTACGGTGCAAGCCGCCCAACTGCTCAATAGCCCAATCCCCAATGGCACGGTGCATATCGCCCGCAATGGTGCTTTAGTACCTTCCGTCAGTTTCAACTGTAGCCAAATCGGCACGCATACGCTGCAAGTAGTCAATACCGCGCCCAATGGGGCACAAATTTCTTGCGCTGCCTCCGTTACAGTTATAGACCCCAACAATGTCTGCACAGCCACCCAGCCCTCTACCATTAGTTGCCAAAATGTCGCCGTCAATCTCGGCTTGAACAACAGCGCCAGCGGCGCTCCTGCAGCCTACGTCGCCGCCGCTCAACTCGTAACCAATGCCTCCACCACCAGCGGCACATACCAACTTATCAACAACAACCCCGCAGGCACTGCTCCCACACACGCCGTTTTCGGCTGCGCTAATCTGGGCAATAACCCCGTCGTTGTACAATACACCAACCCCAACGGCGTAAGCAGCACCTGCACCGCCATCGTTACCGTACGCGACCCGCAAAACCTCTGCAACCACAACGGCAACCCCGCCCCCAATCCCAATCCTGCCCCCAACCCAAATCCCAACGCCTGCATAGATACAGCGCTTATCAACCCCAGCCCTATTTGCCCAACGGTAATACAGCCCGTCTGCGGCTGTGATGGTGTTACCTACAACAATAGCTGCCTCGCCCAAGCAAATGGCGTTATCCGCTGGACACAAGGCGCTTGCAACGGACTGCGCGTGCACATACAAGCCAATAGCAGCAATTGTAGCAATACAAGTACCCCCAACGGCTGCGCAGGCTCTATACAATTGAGCATCACAGGCGGCACAGCCCCCTATAATGTAGTTTGGAGCAATGGCGCAACGGGCGCAAGCCGCACAAATCTCTGTGCGGGATTCTATACGGCTGCCGTTAGCGATGCTGCAGGCGCTCAACTTAGCATCACAGCACACTTGCGCGGCGGCAGCGACTGCGTCTGGCCGGGCGATACCGATAATAACGCCGTAGTCAATTACTTCGACGTGCTGCCTATCTCCACCGCACACGGCGCTACAGGCAGCCCCCGCCCCAATGCCTCCATTGCTTGGCAGGCGCAAGCCGCCCCCAACTGGGCAAATGGCAACCCCAACGGCTCTACCAATATCGTCAATCTCAAACACGTAGATACCAACGGCGATGGCACGATTGACCAAAACGATATGCAAGCCGTACAACAAAACTTCGGCTCTATGTACGTTCGCAATACGGACGAGTCCCTCGAAGGAGCTACGCCCCTGCGCTTGGAAAGCAAAAACGTCAGTACAGCTGTACGCGAAAACGTTGGCATTTTCTTAGGCGATGCCACTACTGCCGCCGATGGGGTCTATGCCCTTGCCTTCACAATAGAGTACGACAATACCGTAGTAGAAGAAAATTCTGTCGATGTAGATTTTGCCGCCTCTTTGTTGGGCAACGACCTGATGGTATTCAGCCGCGATGATTTCCAAAACGGACGCATAGAGGTAGTCGTAGCGCGCAAAGACGGTGCAAATGCCCATCTCGCGGGCTTGCTCGGCACTTTGCACCTGACTATACGCGACGATGTGCTGCGCACGCCGACTACTACCGCGCTGCATTTAAGCAATGTCCGCCTCATCAATAGCGAAAACACAGAAATCGGCGTCAATCGCCAAGACGCTACCCTATCCTTCGATTCGGCAGTATCTGTAATCGAGCAAAATGCCAGCGCCGCTTTGCGCATTTTCCCAAATCCCGCAAGCGACTATCTGCAAATCGAAAGCCTTAACGGCGAGCGTATCCAACAAATACAAATCTTCGCCAGCAACGGGCAAGTAATGCAAACGCTGCGCAATCTAAGCACAGAAAACCAGCGCATCAGTAGCAGCGAACTCGCCAGCGGCATATATATTCTACAAGTCCTCACCGACAAAGGCAGCTACACAGAGCGCATACAAATCGGCAAATAGGCAAACCTTTTCACTGTTTTGTGTGTTGTCCTTTCGCATTTTTTCCGTCGGCAGGCGCTCTAATCGAGGGTCTGCCGTCTTTTTTAAGTGAAAAGTGAAAAGTGAAAAGTGAAAAGTGAAAAGTGAAAAGTGAA
>CAYXSA010000067.1:0-21564 GCA_964467315.1 uncultured Saprospiraceae bacterium
TTCGTCATTCGTCATTCGTCATTCGTCATTCGTCATTCGTCATTCGTCATTCAAAGGCGCGGCTTGCCGCGCTGCGTGAGGGATAGGAGCGGCGGCGCGCAGCGCCGTACCGAGCGCCTATAGGCGCGAAGGTATGCAACCGCGCATAGCCCGACCCCGCGACCCGTAGGGGCAGACCCATGGGTCTGCCCGCCGCGTAGCGGCAAAGGGGAGCGGGGGCACGCCCAAATAAAAAATATCTAAAAAAGCTAATTCGACCATCGAAAATGTTGGTTTCGAGCAGATGAAAAAAATTGTGGTAATTGGGGGAGGTTTTGCTGGATTTAATCTGGCGAAAAGTGTAAAAAGCGGATACGAAATTACGCTGGTGGATAGGAATAATTATCTGTTTTTCCCGCCTCTTTTGTATCAGGTGGCGACGGGTTTTTTGGAGCCTTCGGCGATTAGTTACCCGTTTCGCAAGATGCTGCGCAAAAATCCAAATGTCCGTTTTAAAATGGGCGAACTGCTGCATGTGGATTTGCAAGAAAAGAAAATTGTGCTCACGACGGGCGAGCTACATTACGATTATTTGGTTTTTGCGACAGGCACGGAAACCAATTATTTCGGTATGGAAAACGTCAAACGCCATGCAATTCCGATGAAAACTATCGGCGATGCTTTGGAGATGCGCAACCATATCTTAAGCCAGTTGGAAAAGGCGACGACACTCATAAATGAGCCGCAGGAAATCCCCAAAAAGCTAAATATGGTGGTCGCTGGCGGCGGACCGACGGGCGTAGAAGTGGCGGGTATGTTGGCAGAAATGCAGACATACATTTATAAAAAAGATTATCCCGAATTTCGCAATCTACCCGCAGAGGGCAATATTTATATATTGGATGCTGCACCGCAGTTGCTTTCGCCGATGAGCAAAAAATCCCAAGATAATGCCTATAAAGCGCTGGAAAAGCTGGGCGTAAAAATCGTTCTCAATGCGCGCGTGGTGGATTATATAGACCATAAAGTCATACTAAGCAACGGCGAAACAATCGAGACGGAAAACCTCATTTGGGCTTCGGGCGTTACTTCGCAAGTTTTCGAGGGCATACCGAAGGATTGCTACGGGCAGGGCAGAAGGTTAAAAGTGGACATTCATAATAGGGTCGAAGGGTTGGAAAATGTCTTCGCTGTCGGCGACACCTGCCTGATGCTTGCCGACGCAAAATTTCCCAACGGACACCCGCAGCTGGCGCAGGTTGCCCTACAACAGGGTAGAAATCTGGCTAAAAATTTTGCCAAAATGCTCGCCCAAAAGCCGCTTTTGCCCTTTGCGTACAAGGATAAAGGCACGATGGCGATTATCGGGCGCAACAAAGCGGTTGTAGATATTTCTCCGCGCCTACATTTTTCGGGCTTCATCGCTTGGTCGATTTGGGCGTTCATTCACCTCATTTTTTTGGTGAATTATCGCAACAAAATCATCACTTTTTACGATTGGGTGGTCGCCTATTTTACCAAAGACCAAGCGCTGCGCATGATGATACGCCCCAGTAATCGCAAAAAACAAATAGGCGAGGAGGATATATAAGCCTTCTTTTTTTGGGCGTGCCCGCCGCCCCGTTTGCCGCGCAAAGGGCGCGGCAAAGGGCAGCCACAAGAGCTGCCCCTACGCGGGGCGGCGGTCGGGCTGTCTGAGCCGTAGCATGCTACGGCTCTACCATCCCTCACGCAATTTTGTCCCATCAAACATTCACCGAAAATTCAAAAATCAATAAAATAAAACATGAAAATCATTATACCGATGGCGGGGCGAGGCACGCGCCTGCGTCCGCATTCACTCACCGTGCCCAAACCGCTGGTTTCTATTGCGGGCAAAACCATCGTTGCCCGCTTGGTCGAAGATTTGGTCGCCTCTTACGGCGAGCAGGTAACGGAAATCGCCTACATCGTGGGCGATTTTGGCGAGACGGTAGAGCGCGAATTAGTGCGTTTGGCGGAGAGCTTGGGCGCGCGGGGCTCTATCTATTATCAGCGCGAGCAGTTGGGTACGGCGCACGCGATTTTATGCGCAGCGCCCAGCCTTAGCGGCAAGGTTATCGTCGCTTTTGCCGATACCCTGTTCCGCGCCAATATCCGACTAAACACAGAAGAAGACGGCGGCTTATGGGTGCAAAAAGTGCAAGACCCCAGCGCCTATGGCGTAGTAAAAACCGACGAAAAGGGCTACATCACCGAATTTATCGAAAAACCCAAACAGTTTGTGTCGGATTTAGCCATTATCGGCATTTACTATTTCCGCGACGGGCGCAGGTTGCAAAACGAATTGCAGTATCTAATAGACAACGAAATCAAAGATAAAGGTGAGTACCAACTCACCAATGCCCTCGAAAATATGAAACAAAAGGGCATGAAATTCCAAACCTATCCCATCGAAGAATGGCTCGACTGCGGCAATAAAAACGCCGTCATCTATGCCAATCAGCGCATTTTGGAGTTCAAAAGCGATGCGGCGCAGACGGCGCACAACGTCATTATCGAAAATTCTACCGTCATTCAGCCCTGTTTCATAGGCGAGGGCGTGCAAATTGAAAACTCCGTTATAGGCCCCTTCGTGTCTATCGGGCACGGCTCGCGCATCTCCTCCTCCGTCATCAGCAACAGCATCGTGCAAAATAATTCCGTCGTCAGCAACGTCGTCATCGAAAACTCCATGCTCGGCAGCTACGTGGAATACGTCGCCAAAAAAACCGAACTCAGCTTGGGCGATTTCTCGAAGTATCTGATAAACTAATCGTGCTTTGTGTCGTAGGTACTGCGCCGCTTGCTATGCTCGCGGCGCTGGTGCTATGCCGCCTGAAGGCGGCAGTGGTAGCAAGTATTTGGGCTACTTTTAGAAATTGATAAAAATAGATATATGAAGCTGAAAATCAAAAACTTAGGCGCTGTCAAAGAAATCATTTTAGACCTCTCCAAGCCGCTTTCCGTATTCTGTGGACAGAACGGAACAGGGAAAACTTGGGTGGCGTATGTGGTGTGGGCTGCACTGAATAAAAATAAATCTTTCTCTTTTGGAGGTGGCAGAGCTAATAAAGACAGCCAAGAAGGCGCTAATTTTCTGCAAATAGACATTTCTGATTTGTGGTATTGTTTACAACAAATTACTGCCAATACCAAAAAAACATTAACCCGCTTGTTTTCAATCGAAGAAAGCAACGAACAACTTTATTTTGGTGAAACGGAAATAGAATTTTTGGAAACTTTTGAAGAATTTCAAGAACGAATACTAAACATTGAAACTAAATGGGAGGGCTATGTACATAATCGCTCAATTTCTAAAAAGGAATTGTTTTCTTTTAGGAAAAAAGCAGGCTCTTTATCTATTGAAATGATAGCCCCAAGAGAAATGTTAGAAGCAGAGTTTCGTATCGTAAAAGACTTCGCAGAGCTTCAAATATATCCGCATCTTTGTCTGCAACCCATATTAGATACAGATATTTTTCCCGTTGAGCGCAGTACAACCTTCTCATTTGGTAGAGAACTCACAACATGGTACAAACAATGGGAATTTGCCCGAAAAAATCCCGAAAAATTTTCAACTGAAAATATTACAACGGTTTACCCAGTTCCCGTCGAGGAAATGATAGACTTCGCCAGCGATTTAACTCAAATTCAAAAAATAAAGGGCGATTTTTATGCCTTCGCAGGAGAAATAGAAGCCGAACTGCTCAATGGCAAGGTATCCGTTAGCAGTCAGGGAATTGCGCAGTTTAGCCCCACGCAAAGCAAAAAAATAAAACTCTCCGTCCACCAAAGCTCCTCCATCGTAAAATCCCTGCTGCCGCTCGTTTTGTACCTCAAACATCGCGCGCGCAAGGGCGACCTAATTATTATCGACGAGCCAGAACTAAACCTGCACCCCGCCAATCAAATAATTTTGGTGCGCGTCTTTGCCCGCCTCATCAAAGCGGGCTTGCGCCTGCTCATCAGCACGCACAGCGATTACATCATACGCGAAATCAACAATCTGATAATGATAGCTGACGGCAGCGATGACGTGCGTAAAGTCGCCAAAGAAAAAAAATATAAACTCGAAAAAGGCGAACTTATCAGTGCAAAAGATGTGGGCGTATACGTCTTCAAATACCCAGAGCTGAATAGCCAAAAAGCAGAAGTTACCGAGCTGCAAGCTGGCAAAAGCGGCTTTGCGGTGTCAATTTTAGATGATACCATCGCAGCACAAAACGAAATTTCCGAAGATTTATACTATACCCTCAAACATGGCAAAGCGAAAAAAAGCTACGCTCGCAATTGACTTGCTTAAGAGCATATTCACAAAAGACTTATTGCCTATCACACAAGATATTATGGAAGAGCCAAGCGTTATGGCTGTACCAGTTTTTGAAGATGTTCGCTTTCCTCATCTGCTTTTTCGGCACGCAGAAACAGAACATGGTAGATTACTGCCTTTTTTTGAACGCGGAATGGGCTTAAGCGAAATGTGCGATTATATTTTATTTGCTGAAACTACCGATGTGCTTCATGTCTGTTTTATTGAATTGAAGGCAACAGACACTGACGGAGCCTTAGAGCAACTAAATGCTGCGGAAACATTTATGAACTTTGTTTTTGCAAGTTGCAGCCGAATTGAAAAACCTATAGAAAAGGAAATAAAGCGCTATAAAGTTGTCATATTAAAGGAAAGACAACGCACTAAAAAAGCGACTTCCCAGCGTGATTTTATGCCTAATCCGAAAGGTGTCATTCTCTACCGAGAGCTTGAATTCCGCATTGCCAATCTGATAGCCTAATTTTTAACTTTTTTTTTGGCGTGCCGCCGCGCTGCCGCCCGCGCAAAGGACGCGGGCGCTGTAGGGGCAAGGCATGCCTTGCCCCTACAGTACGCAGCGCGCCGTCGGGCTATTTGAGCCGTAGCATGCTACGGCTCTACATATCCCTCACGCAAACAAACAGCCCGCCTAATATTTAACTTTTGCCGCCCTCCCCAACGCGCCAACTTTGTAACTTTAGGGCATCTACCGCTTTAACCTTGTACTATATTTTCCCCTCAATTCCCATCAAATGAAAAAGGCATTTTTTTTAGCTTGCTGTATGGCATTTTTTAGCCTGTCGACGGCAATGGCGCAAGCTCCTACCGAACGCAGCGGCAAATACATAGAAAAATACACAGGCACTTACGCGCTCACAAATGCAGGCGGGACGATGTTTCAGACGGCGCATATTCCGATGTCTTTCGCTGGCTCGCGCATAACGGGCAACGTCGACAGCCTCCGAAAAGCCCTAAAAGGCAGCACCGTCCTAAGCATAGAGGTCGTATTTTCCGACTATCCCACAGGCAGCGACCATACGCGCCTCACGGAGCGCCGCTTGCAGTCTGCAAAATCCAACATCTGCCCGCATCTACTCGACAATAAAGCGATAGATATTATCGCCGTGCGGCAGAAAGACTGTAGCGATGCTACCAGCGCCAAAAAGCTCTTTCATGGGGTCGTAGTCCATTATCAACCCCTGCCCGACTCGGCGAGCCGAGCACGCGAATTGAGCGAAATGCGCAAAGTTTTAGATAGCACGCCCAAACGCAGCGCAGAAAAAGAAAAAACCTTTTTAGCCAACGGGCGACCTTGTTTCCGCATTGAGCCGATGGTTGAAAAACGGGAGGACAGAAAAACACGCTACCAATACACCGAGAAAGACGGTTTTGAGCAAATTTTTGACAACAAAGAAGAAGCCCAAAATTTTTCCAATAGCCGCGCAGAGCTACGGCAAAAAATCTGCGATTCGATTGATGCCGCTTTTGATACAGCGCTGGAAGCGCATCGAGCAGAAGTACGCGATAGCAAGATAAAAGATATCGACAAATCTATCTTTCCTTGCCAGTATATACAAACCATTACCATCATGCAGGGAGAAGCGAGAAACGTAGTAGATAGCTCCTTCAACTATATGGAAAAGGGTAGAGTCGTCGCAAATTTCAAAACTCGGAAAGAGGCTGAAATAATGGAAAACCGTCGTCGCGATTCCATAAAAACCTACTGCGATTCTATAGATGCCTCCATATGGACTAAACCCCCAACCCCATCGGGACGCAGCACAGCGTTGGACAGCTTTGTTTCTCCTTATACTTATAGTTATGCTTACACACCGCCAAATATAGTCGACACGACCTTCGCTGCGGTGTTTCGCCGCAATCCCAAATGGACGGATGTCGCCGTGATAGCCGACGTTACGGGCAGTATGTCGCCCTATAATGCCAAAATGCTCCAATGGCTAAAGCTACAGTCGGGCGATGCGCGTATCCGCTTTTTTAGCTTTTTCAATGACGGCGATATGACACCCGACAACAAAAAAGTTATCGGAAAGACGGGCGGCATCTACAACGGAAAAAGCAACGAATACGACGAGGTAGAAAAGCTAATGACAAAAGCTATGATGGCAGGCTGTGGCGGCGACGGTCCAGAAAACAATATCGAAGCGCTCTTGCGCACTGCGGAAGAATGCCCCGACTGCAAAGAATTTGTGATGGTTGCCGATGCCCTCGCACCCGTAAAAGATATTTCGCTGCTGGCGAAAATCAAAAAGCCTGTGCGCATCATACTTTGCGGTACGCAGTGGGCTATACATCCTGATTATCTCAATTTAGCACTCGCTACAGGTGGCAGTATACATACGATAGAGCAGGATATAGAAAATCTGGCGCGCCTACGCGAGGGCGAAAAAATCACCATCGACGGAAAGGAATTTGTACTACAGTCGGGAAAATTTGTGCCCGTATATAGGCTGTAGAGTTTGTGATTTCGCAGAAAAGCCCGTATTTTTGCGTGAGGGATAGTAGGGGCGAATCAACATTCGCCCATTTGGGCGATGGTGGTACGCCCCGAATAGCCCGACGGCGTGCGTGTAGAGCCGCAATTCATTGCGGCTCCCGCCCGCGTCCTTTGCGCGGGCGGACGCACGACGGCACGCCCAAAAAAAATAAACCGTCCAAAAGTCCGTGAAACAGTACGAAAAGCCCGCGCTACGGCGCAATGAAGAAAGTTTGGCGGAGGTGATGCGGCGTATGATGCGCGCCTATGGGCTGGAGGAAAAGTACCAAGCGAGCCGCATTGTCTACCTTTGGGAGCAGATAATGGGCAGCATCGTGGCACGCGAAACCACGCATTTGAGCGTAGAGGCGGGCGTTTTGCAGGTGTCTGTACGCTCGGCAGCCCTGCGGCAGGAGCTTTTTTATATGCGAGAGCAGATACGCGCGCGACTAAATGAGGAAGTCGGCGCGCAATTTATCCGCTATATCCGCATCGGTTAGAGCCGACGCAGGGGCAAAATGAGCTTGCAGGGGCTTTCGCCGCCCTGCCCTATGTATAGGCTGTATCCCTCTGGATTTAGCAGCTCAAAATGGTCTTTGTCGCTGCCCGCGACGCTGATGCGCAGGCTATGCCCCGCCTGAAAAAGGTAAGAAACAGGCAGCAAATCTAATCTTATGCGCACAAATTCGGCATTTTTTAGGGGGCTATGATGCTCGCGCAAGTGCGTGCGATTGGGCGTAGCGTCGGCATAAATCTGCGCGCCTGCATATTCGGCATGGTGCGAGAGCCGCAAAACGCCTTCCGTAACATGAAAGACCCTGCCGTCGGGCGCTACATCTTCCAAGTACACGATAATGCTACCATCGGCGGCGCTGGCGCTGACATTTAGCTCTATGAGCGGGTGCCCTGTCATCTCTACCGCCGTCGTGAAGGGCGCGCAAAGAAAATGCGGCAAATTTTTGCTGCGCTCCGTCCAATCGCTATAGGTGTAGGGCGATTTCACCTTGCCATTGACGGCTTTCCAGCGGGTTTGCTCGCCAGAGCCGAAGGCGTGGTCTACGCGTATGGTGTCAATGCTTAGGTCTGCATCTTTTTGCTTGCTCAAGCCGCCGCCTGTGCGCAAAAAAAGCGTATCGGCGCGCACATAATCGGGCGGAAATGTAGCATTGCTTTGCCAGCGCTCTGCGCCCATCGTGAAATAATGAGCGGCTTCTTCTTTGTCGATGCCCGTAGCGATGCCTTTTAGGTGAAAATCAAAAAACTTTAGCAGCTCTGCCGTGTGGTCAAAACCCGCATTGGCGCGGGCGTGCGGGCTGATATTGTAGGCTCCGCCATGCTCCCAAGGTCCGAGAATTAAGCGATTATGCGGATTGCTGAGTAGGTTGTTGTGCCGCTTTATCGCTGCGTGTTGATACGCGCCATCGTGCCAGCCGCTATACGAATAGACCGCCACGCCCGAAGTATCTAAGGTTTTGACGTAGTTGTGCGGGCTAAAGCTGTTGATGGAAGATACGGCTCCGTTGGTAGGTATATCATCGCGGCAATCTACCGTTAGCGCGCCTTCGTGCACGTTTTTATTGGCTTCATGGTCGCAAAGCGCCTCGCGGAATATCTTTTTGCGCCCTTTGGTTTTTACCATCGACACGCCGCCCACTAAGGCTTTGAGCTTGCGATAGTTTTCGGGCAGCTCGTTTGCGTCCATTGCCTCGTTTGCCTCGCCCCAGCTTTGGGTAAACCAAGCATTGTGTAGACCGCCAGGGAAGGCATTATCCTCATAAACATCAAAAAGCGCAAACATGATAGCCACCGCCTTTAGGTTCGGGTGCTGGGTCGTTGCCAAAAACTCCGCCGCTGTGCCGCTGTAGGATACACCCAGAGAGCCAACCTTTCCGTCCGACCACTCTTGCTTGATGATCCAATCGATGATTTCCGCCCCGTCTTGCACCTCGTCCGCCGTCCAAGGGTGCGCCTGCGTGCCCAAAGATGCGCCAGAGCCGCGCACATCGACGTTTACAATCACATAGCCCTGCTCCAAAAAGCCCTGCACCATCTTGCCCGTGCGCCCCAAAAGCCCATTAGAAAAGATGCTAAAGGGAAATTTTAGCTTCGGCGCACGCCAGTAGCGGGTCTGATGCACCAAAGTCGGCAGCCGCTCGCCTTTCTTTCTGCTGCGCGGCAAATACACATCTATAGCCAGCAAAACCCCATCGCGCATCGGCAAATATAGGCTGCGCTTTTCGATGCCCTTATGCGTGGGCGCGGGCGTATAGGGCAGGGGCGCGCCCCGATAAGTTGCCGCCGTATCGGTGGCGATATTTTTTTTGTATTCCTTTTTTTGCGGCACTTCCTGCGCCCAAAGCCCATAAACAGGCAGCGCAAAGGCAAGCAGCAGCAGCAAATAACGACGATTCATGCTTCTATTTTTTTGTTTGAATATGCGGACAAATATAATTATTTTCGGCTGTATTTTATAGCCTGCGATATTTAATCGTTAATTTTGGGGCATCCGCCGCAGGGGCAAGCCCTGCGGCGGCGCGCTGCTACGGGTTCGCTGTTCGCTCAGTACAGCCGTGCATGCACGGCTGCACCTGCCGCCGTAGGCGGCAGCCCTCCACATCGCTATGCCAAACGCTCATTCTGGCTTAGCCGCTTCTATTGTATCGAAAACCTATAAATTGTCCCTGTCCTTGCAAACTGCTCCTATCCTTCTGCTGACTCCGCCATTCACCCAACTCAATACGCCGTACCCCGCTACCGCTTATCTGAAAGGCTTTTTGCGCGCTCGCGGCAGGGCGGCGCGGCAGGCAGATATGGGCATTTTGGTGATACTGCGGATTTTTTCGCGCGCAGGTCTACAAGATTTGTGGGCGCAGATAGCCGCAAATCCCGCTGCTATGCAGTCTGACAACGCAAAGCGCATCTACGCCCAGCGCGATAGATACAGCCAAACCATCGAAGCAGTTATAGCCTTTTTGCAAGGCAAAGCCCCTACGATGGCGCACCTGATTGCTCAAGGCGGCTATCTACCGCAGGCTAAGCGGCTTGAGCAGGCAAGGGCAAGCGATACCGAATGGGCTTTCGGCATCATGGGCACTCAAGACCATGCTAAACATCTCGCTACCCTTTATCTCGAAGATATAGGCGATATTATCACCGAATGCATAGACCCGCATTTCGGTTTTAGCCGCTATGCCGAACGCTTGGGGCGCTGTGCCAACCAATTCGACGAATTATACGCCGCCCTTCAAGCCGATTATACCTACATAGACCGCATACATATCGAGATTTTACAGTCGCTCATAGCGGATAGCCAACCCCAATTAGTCGGCTTCTCTGTCCCCTTTCCTGGCAACCTTTACAGCGCCTTCCGAGCCGCCCAATGGATAAAACTTCATCACCCGCAGATAAAAGTAGCGATGGGCGGCGGCTTTGCCAATACCGAACTGCGCAGCCTAAACGATAAGCGCGTGATGGAATTTTTCGATTATATCAGCCTCGACGACGGAGAAGCGCCCTTAGAATGTATGCTCGAGCTTATCGAAGGCAAACGCCCCGCCGACGAGCTAAAACGCACTTTCTCCCTCAACGCTGAAGGCGATTTGGCGTATATAGACCGCAGCGGCTGCGGCGACTACTCTCTCAGCGATACAGGCACACCCGACTACAGCGACCTCCCCTTAGACAAGTATATATCCGTCATAGAGATAGCCAACCCCATGCACCGCATCTGGAGCGATGGGCGCTGGAACAAGCTCACGATGGCGCATGGCTGCTATTGGGGCAAATGTACCTTTTGCGATATATCCTTAGATTACATCAAAAACTACGAACCCATAGCCGCCCAACTGCTTTGTGAGCGCATGGAAACGCTCATAGCCGAAACGGGCGAGCGCGGCTTTCATTTCGTCGACGAAGCAGCCCCGCCCGCACTCATGCGTGCGATGGCTATAGAAATACTCCGACGCGGATTGGTCGTTACTTGGTGGGCAAATATACGCTTCGAGAAAAGCTTTAGCGCCGACCTCTGCCGACTGCTCAAAGCCTCTGGCTGCATTGCCGTATCGGGCGGGTTGGAAGTCGCCTCCGACCGACTTTTGGAGCTTATCCAAAAGGGCGTAACCGTTGCCCAAGTCGCCGTCGTCTGCCAACATTTTACCGATGCGGGCATCATGGTGCATGCCTATCTCATGTACGGCTTCCCCACGCAGACCGCGCAAGAAACCATAGACTCTTTGGAGATGGTGCGCCAACTTTTCGAATCGGGCGTGCTGCAATCGGGCTTTTGGCATCAATTCGCTATGACGGCGCATAGTCCCGTCGGTATGCAGCCCGAAAAATTTAAGGTGCAAGCGCATAGAGCCGAACAAATCGGCTTCGCCGACAACGATATAGAGCACAGCGACCCTACAGGCACGCAGCACGAACTATTTAGCGAGGGACTGCGCCGCTCGCTCTTCAATTATATGCAGGGCTTGGGCTTTGATATGCCCCTGCGCGACTGGTTTGAGCATCGCACCCCCGCCACGCGCATCGCCCGCACGCATATAGCCGACATTCTGGCGGCTTCTGCCCGCCCCCTGCCCAAGCCGACCCACAAAGTACTCTATATCGGTCTGCCGCCCCTTTGCCGCCGCATCGATAAAACCAAGCGCGGACGCACGGAATCCTACTTAGAAATGCAATTTTTCGAGCGCGAAACGACCCAAACCATCTTGCTGCCGCTACTTTTGGGCGAATGGCTGCGCGATATACTGCCCCGCCTAAGCCCCGCGCAAACAAAATTATGCACCATACAAGAGCTGGAGCAGCTGTACAATGCCGAAAAACTCGACGAGCAAGAAGATTTTACCCTTTTTTGGTACAACAAACCCGTCGGCACCCTAAGGGAATTGCTCCTACTTTAAGCCTTTTTATTTTTTTTGGGCGTGCCCGCTGCCCCTGTAGAGCCGTAGCATGCTACGGCTCTACAGGGGCAGCGGTCGGGCTGTCTGAGCCGTAGCATGCTACGGCTCTACCATCCCTCACGCAGCGTGCCCGCGCCCAAAGGAGGCGCGGGCGCAGGCTTTTTCCTATAATACCCGCCCTTCCTTGAAAAGTCGGGCATAGTCTTTAGCGAAATAGGTCAAAATAACATCCGCCCCCGCTCGGCGAATGCTCATCAGCACCTCCAAAACGGCGCGGTCATAGTCGAGCCAGCCATTGCGGGCGGCGGCGTGTATCATCGCAGCCTCGCCGCTCACATTGTATGCCGCTATCGGCAGCGGAAAACGCTGTTTTAGCTCGTATATCACGTCCAAATACGCCAAAGCAGGCTTTACCATCAGATAATCCGCCCCTTCTGCCATATCCAATTCGCCCTCTATGATTGCCTCCCTGCGATTGGCGGGGTTCATCTGATAGGTTTTTTTATCGCCCGACTTCGGCGCAGAGTTCAGCGCATCGCGGAAAGGTCCATAAAATGCCGAAGCGTATTTCGCCGTATACGACATTATCGAAGTTTCATAATAGCCCGCCTCATCTAAGGCACGGCGCATAACACCCACGCGCCCGTCCATCATATCGGAGGGGCCTAAAATATCCGCGCCCGCTTGGGCTTGGGCTACAGCCATTTTGGCGAGAATGGGCAGGGTTAGTTCGTTGTCGATTTTGCCGTTTTCTACTACGCCGTCGTGCCCGTCGCTGCTATAGGGATCGAGGGCGATATCCGTCATAATACAGGCTTCAGGAAAGCGCTCTTTTATCGTGCGCAGTGCACGCAGATAAAAATTATCCTCCGCCCAGCTATAAGTACCCGTTTTGTCTTTATGCCGCTCATCTACGGCAGGGAAAACGTCGAAGGTCTGTATGCCCAAACTGAGGCTAAGTTCGATTTCCTTTAGGGTATTATCGAGCGAGCGGCGGAAATTGTTGGGTAGCGAATGTACTTCGCTTTCGATGCCCTTGCCATCGAGCAAAAACATCGGGTAAATGAGTTGCGCAGGCGTGAGATAGGTTTCTTGCACTTGTGCGCGTATGGCGGCAGATTTTCTATTTCTGCGCGGGCGGCGAGCTTGGAACATGGTACTGATTTGCTTGATGTTGTAGGTACTACGCTGCTCGCTACGCTGGTACAATGCCGCCTTGCGGCGGCAGCGGTACTATAGTATTTGAAAGTTGTTTGGAGAGCCTGCGAGTGCCTTTTATATTGGATCTTGTATAAACTATTTTAAGCGAGTTTGAAAAGTAGGCGAGCGATGCGGACGTATTCTTGATTGAGCTTGCGCATACCGAAGATACCGCCCGAAATGCCTGTCATTTCTTTGGCAAAAGTCAGCGTAGCGCCTTGCCCCTCTTCCATGGGGCGCACCCGCACCGAAAAGCGGTATCTTTTGGCGAAAACGCCGAAAAGTATCCGCCAAATGGTGCTGCCGATACCATAAATAGCCGTGCCCAGCTCGCCCGCTTCGAGCCTGTAGCCTTCTTGTTTGATAAAAAAATCATCGACGCGGCGCGTCAACTCTTCTGCCGACATCTGCATATATTCAAATTTATAGCTACCGTCGGCTTGAGGCTTCGCCTCTTCGTGGTCTAATGGCTCCATGTGAATTACGAGTTACGAGTTACGAATTACGGCTTCATGTTACACAAGGCAACAAGGAAGCAAGCAAAATAGCCCCGAAAGGGGCTATTTTTACAATCTTGCCTAATATCAATTACGACATTATTGATTCAATGCTTTAATGTTTTATTGCGTGAGGGATAGCAGTGGAAGCGCCGTGTAGAGACGCGATTTATCGCGTCTTCACGGCGCTGCAACGGATAGCCCGACCCCGCGACCTTTAAGCGCCGTTCACGGCGCGGGGAGCGGGGGCACGCCCATATTAAGTGAAAAGTGAAAAGTGAAAATAATGCTTAATGTATAAATACTTGATTGTCAAGTACTCAAAAATTTGCGAATTGTGCAAAAAAATGTACTATTCGCTACGCGTTTACTTCGTGTTCGCTACGCGTTTACTTCGTGTTCGCTACGCGTTTACTTCGTATTCATTTTTCACTTTTCGTGTTCGCTTTTCGCTTTTCACTATATCATATTTCGCGCCTTCAGTTCGAGATACTTGTTGATGGTATTGACGTTGAGGTCTTCGGGGCGAGAGAGTATGGATTGAATGCCGTACTGGTTTAGCTCTTGTACGATGCGTTGTTTTTCGTACACGAAGCGATTGGCGATGGTTTGGTGGTAAATTTCTTCCGTGTTGTAGGCTGGAGCGCGGGCGAAATCTACGATTTCAGTATTTTCAAAAAAGACGACCACCAATAGATGCGAGCGGGCAATGCGGCGCAAAATAGGCAGCACCCTTTGCATGGCGCTATAGCTCTCGAAATTGGTAAACAACAATAAGAGGCTTCTACGGGTGATAAATTGCTTAGTCGCCTGATAAAAGAGTTCGTAATTGCCTTCCGTATTGCGTGCCTCTTCTTTGTAGAGGGCTTCAATGAGGAGCTGTAGCTGTCGGGCGGAGGTTTCGGGTTTTACGGTAGCGCCGATTTTGTCGGAGAAGGTCAATAAGCCCGCTTTATCGTGTTTTTGCAGGGCGATATTGAGCATGACGAGGCTCGTATTGATGGCATAGTCCAAGAGGTTCATACCGCCGAAGGGCATTTGCATGGTGCGCCCCTTGTCGATAACGCAAAAAACTTGCTGCGAGCGCTCATCTTCGTATTGGTTGACCATGAGCTGATTGCGGCGGGAGGTCGCTTTCCAGTTGATAGAGCGGTAATCATCGCCTTTTACATAGTTGCGTATCTGCTCAAATTCGTAGCTGTGTCCGATGCGGCGCATTTTTTTTACCCCCTGCAGCGTGGCAGTTTGCCGCGATTGCATCAGCGCAAAATGCTTCATCTGTATCACGGAAGGATAAACGGGCACCGTCTTATGCACGCCAAAGGTGATACGCCGCTGTACCAAGCCCAAAATCGTGCGCGCAAAAACGTGCAAATCCTGAAATAAATACTCCCCGCGAGAAAGCGGGCGCAGCGTATAGCTTAGTATCCGCTCCGTGCTGCCTGAAAGCCAAAGCCGCATCAAAAAATCTCTACGCTGTAGCTGTATAGGCAATTCGTCGATAATTTCCAACTGCAAAGGCAGCGGAAAACCATGCTGCAAGCGAATGCGCACCGTATTTTCGTCCGATAAGGAAAAAAACTTAGGCGTTAGCCGCTCTGCCTGTATGCGCAGACCGCCCGCGTAGAGCAGCAGCAAATCCAGACCGATAGCCACCGCAAACACTACCACCGCCGCATCTGCTGCCGCCGCCAAACTCTCATAAAAAAAAGCCCCCACATACAAACCGCAAAGCCCTGCCATCGCTACAAAAAAGCGGGCAGGCAAGAAAACTTCTTTTAGGTGTACGTTGATGATGACCACAACTATCAGCAAACGCGCAATAGCGATAACCGAAAGCGGCAGCGGAATAAGCGAGGAAAACAGAAAGCTCCCCACTAAAGCCAAGACCAAGAGGGCAAAAAGCAATAATTTGGCAAATTTATTCACAGGGTAGAGGCGTATTTTTAGCGGGTGAGTACGATGTAATCGCTAAGAAGAGTGCGCAAAAATAAGCGGCGGTCTTTCATAGCGCCTGTTATCTCCAGCAGGGAAGCGAGTTTGTCGGAAAGCTGCCGCAGAGCGAGCTGATGCGCAGGGTTGCTATACTGCCGCTCTCGCTCCAAAACGAGTTTGACCAACAACATATCCTGCTCGCTTAGATTGGTAACATTCGGATAGGTAACCTGATGACTATCCAGCGTAGCGATACCCAAAATATCTTTTAGCTGGAAAACGCGGGTAGAGGTCTGCCGAATGACGGTAGTGCCCGCTAACATATCGCCTACGCGCTGTCCCGCAGGCGAGGCACTCGAAAAAAGCGCCCCCACCGCCGTAAAAGAAGCCCATATATCCAAAGCGCGAAAAACCCAACGTATAAAATAGTCGTAGGCATTGGGTCTGTCGCCGTTGAGCTTGACCACTTTTATCCCTGCTGAGCGCTTGCCGATGCTCTGCCCATCGAGTAAAATCTCCGATACCAGATGATAAAAAACCCAGATAGGCAGGATAAAAGCTATGATAATATAAGACTCATAGGACTTAAAAGCGTTGGCAAAGACCAAACCCAGAAACAAGCAGACCCCGCCTGATATGATAGTATCGAGGAAGTAGGCAAAAAAACGGTTGCCTAAGCCCGCCAGCTCGTATTGTATCGTTACCTTTTGGGTGGTGGTGATTTCTATGGTTTTCATAGGGGAAATGCTTTATTTCTGTGCGATAAGCGCCCGCAAAGCGGGCGCTTTTGCGTGAGGGATAGCAGCGAAACCACCGAGCGTAGCGAAGGTGATGCAGCGGATAGCCCGACGGCGCGACCGTAGGGGCAGACCCATGGGTCTGCCCTCGCCCGCCTTTTGCGGGCGAAGGTCGCGCCGACACGCCCAAAAAAGAAAAAATTCACTTTTCACTTAATTGTCGCCGAGTTTGAGGACTTGCAGGAAGGCGGTTTGTGGGATTTGCACCTTGCCGATGTCGCGCATTTTCTTTTTGCCTTCTTTTTGTTTTTCGAGCAATTTGCGCTTGCGCGAGATGTCGCCCCCGTAGCATTTGGCGGTAACGTCTTTGCGTAGGGCGGAGATGGTTTCGCGGGCGAGGATTTTCATGCCGACGGCTGCCTGAATGGCGATAACAAATTGCTGTTTGGGTAGGAGGTCTTTGAGTCGCTCGCACATGCGTCTGCCGAAAGATTCGGCTTTGGTGCGGTGAATGAGGGAGGAAAAGGCATCGACATTTTCGCCGTTGAGTTTGATGTCGAGTTTAACGAGGTCGGAGGCACGGTAGTCGATGGGGTGGTAATCGAAGGAAGCGTAGCCGCGCGAGATGGTTTTTAGTCGGTCGTAAAAATCGAAGACGATTTCCGCCAGCGGTAGGTCGAAGGTCATTTCTAAGCGGGTCGGGGTAATGTAGTGCTGACGTATCAGCTCCCCGCGCTTATCCATACAGAGCTTCATAATTGCGCCGATGTATTCGGGTTTGGTTACGATTTGGGCGCGTATGTAGGGCTCTTCGATTTTTTCCAGCGTATTGATATCGGGCATATCGTTGGGCGTATTGATGACCATTTGCTCCTCTTTGGAGGAGTAGGCGCGGTAGCTTACGTTGGGCACCGTTGTCAATACGGATTGGTCAAATTCGCGCTCCAGCCGCTCTTGTACTATCTCCAAGTGCAGCATACCCAAGAAGCCGCAGCGGAAGCCGAAGCCAAGCGCTGCCGACGTTTCGGGTTGAAATACGAGGGAAGCGTCATTGAGTTGGAGTTTTTCGAGCGCATCGCGTAAGTTCTCGAAGTCGTCATTATCCATCGGGTAGATGCCCGCGAAAACCATCGGTTTGACCTCCTCGAAGCCTTTGATGGCTTCGGCGCAGGGGCGGTTGTGTATGGTTATCGTATCGCCGACCTTGATTTCTTTGGAGGTTTTGATGCCTGCTATCAGGTAGCCCACATCGCCCGCGCTGATGGTAGCGCGCTCTTGGGGTTTCATTTTCAGGATACCGATTTCTAAGGCTTGGTAACTTAGCCCAGTGCTCATCATGCGGATAACCTCGTGCTTTTTTACGCTGCCGTTGAAGACCCGAAAATAGGAGATTACGCCCCGATAACGGTCAAACATAGAGTCAAAAATCATCGCCTGAAAAGGTGCTTCTACCTCGCCCTTCGGCGCGGGAATGCGCTCGACGATAGCGCGAAAAATAGCATCTACGCCCTCGCCCGTTTTGCCCGAAGCGCAAAGGATTTCTTCCAAGTCGCAGCCCAAGATATCGACGATTTCATCAGAAATCTCCTCTATCATCGCATTGGGCATATCGATTTTATTGAGAATGGGGATGATTTTCAGATTGTTTTCCATCGCCAAGTAGAGGTTGGAGATGGTCTGCGCTTGTACGCCCTGCGTCGCATCTACGAGCAGCAATGCGCCTTCACAGGCAGAGATAGAGCGAGAAACCTCGTAGGAAAAGTCCACGTGTCCTGGGGTGTCTATCAGATTAAATACATAATCTACCCCGTCTTGCTTGTAATCGAGCTGTATGGCATGCGCCTTTATGGTAATGCCGCGCTCGCGCTCCAAGTCCATGTCGTCTAAGGCTTGGTGCTGCATATCGCGCTGCGCGATGGTATTTGTCATCTCCAGCATACGGTCGGCGAGGGTACTTTTGCCGTGATCGATATGGGCGATGATGCAGAAATTACGGATATTTTTCATTTGGATAGATAGATATTAGCACTAAGCGGCAAATATCGCAAATAATTTGGATTTTTGCGCCTTATTTTATGGGACAAAGACAAGATAAAATAAATATGCAAATTTCCTTAGTCGTGGCTTATGGTTTGGATTTTTCTATCGGTCTGCGGGGGGATTTGCCTTGGCGCTTGCCTGCGGATTTGGCGTACTTTCGCCGCCTGACGACGGGGCATACGGTTTTGATGGGGCGCAAAACCTTCGATAGTATCGGCAAGCCCCTCCCCAATCGCCGCAATATCGTGCTCAGTCGCCAAGCGCCCATGCTTGATTACATTGATGGTACAAAGGACTTGATACAGACGGATTCGCTGCCTGCGGTTTTGGCGTTTTTGCGGGCGGTACGTTGCGCGGAGCTATTTGTCATCGGGGGGGCGGAGATTTATGCGCTCTTGCTGCCCCATGCTACGCGCGTGTATGCGACGCTGGTGCGGGCAAATTTTCCCGCTGCCGATACGTTTTTTCCGCCCCTTGATGCTGCCCAATGGCGCTGTGCGAGCGCCGAATTTCGCCCCCAAGACGAGAAAAATGCCTACGATATGGAGTTTCAGGTTTGGGAAAGGGTTTGATTTTTGGGCGTGCCCGCTGCCCCAAAAAGGGGGCAGCGGTCGGGCTATCCGAGCCGTGATAAATCACGACTCTACTATCCCTCACGCAAATTTTGCACCCGCCGCAAAAAGTTGCGGCGGGCTTGGTTTATTGTTTTTTTTTTTGAAGGCTATTGTGTCGCTCATAGGTGTTCTACTGTATAATTAAAATCGGGCAATAGCGCAATAGCTTCAGCCAAAGGCTTCCGATGGCATTGGCAAATGTCTGCCTCAAAGCAAGTCAGCGCTATGCGCTTATGCGTTTGTAAAAGCCGCAAAGTTTCTTGTTGCTGTTCTACGGTCTGGCTCAAATGCTGCCCCCTATACCACAAAAACAAATTGTCATAGTCATTTTGCGCAAACAAGGACTTACGGAGCGAGGATTGAATGCCAAGTTCTGGGATATGTTTGTATAGAATGCCTACCCCTTCGCAAATTTTCGATAAGGTTTTTCGTGAAAAACCATATTTCATACTCATAGGATTGTGGCGAACATCTACAAGCATTTGTATATCATTTTTGAGGAGTTTATTTATATACGCTTCAAAAGAAATTCCTTCATAGCCAATAGTGAAGAGTACCGTATCGCTACGCTTGTGGATTTGTCTTTCGATAATGGCTATTTCTTTTGCAGAACAAAGCTGCTTCTTTATGCTACTTTTTGTTGCCCAGTAAGGGTAATTTGTATAGGTATGATGCAAAAGCGCTTCAGTGTTATAGTCGAAAAAATTAAGCAACAAATTTTCTAAAATCTGTATATCGCTTTTTTTTAGCTCGGCGCAATAGTCCAAATCACTCGTAGCGGCTACAGTATTATCGTCTAATTTTATCAAGGATTGTTCTGCCATCGCCAATAAATCAGCATTTGCAGAAGGCGAAAAGCAACCGTATTTGTAGGGAATGAAATCGTAGACTTTTTGTGTCTGCGCTTCTGCAAATAAAAATAAAAGATGCTGCAAGCGTATATTTTCAAGACTTCCAAAAGCCTGTAAAACAGACAATACAATTTTTCTGCGATAAAACATAAAAATGCTTATTTTGGCGATAAAATAAGCGCAAAGATACGTTAAAAAAAGTTTTTCAAAACAAATTGTTATACTTTTTGCATTTTTTGTATTGTTAAATTGATAATTTTAGCCTCTATATGCGTCCCTTGCTCCGTAAATTCTGCTATCTATTGCAGTTGCTTTCGCTGTTGCTGCTTTTGTGGCTGTACTTGGGCTATACGGGCGATGCAGCGATGGAAGAGTCGGGCGCTTGCCTGCGTATAAAGGGTCTATATCGGCTGCTTGTGGGCTTGCTTTTGGGCTTTTTGCTCATGCTGAAAACCTTTTGGTTTCGCGCCGCAGCGCCTACAACAGATAATTCGCCGCTGCTGCTTGATGATATGAGCGCCGTAGATACGCCGCGTTCCTCGCCCTTTTGGGTGGAGGCGCTTTTATTGTTTTGCGTGTTGGCTTGCCTTGTGATGAGCGCAGAAACCTCTTATTTTATCAACGAAATAATCGAGCTACTGCCTGCTGAAGCGCCGTCTATACAGGCGCTGCCTTTTTTGTATGCGCTTTCCTTGCTGCAAATCGCTACTTTGTTTGCAGTATGGGGGGCATTGGAGGAGTAGCTTGCTCTATTGGCTGCAATTCGTTCATCTGGCTTTCGATGTCGACGGTGCGCAAAGATACTGTACACAAACGGGCGAGCAAGTCTATAACCTGTTCTTTATAGTCCGAAAATCTATAATTGTCGAACAACTCGGCTACAGTGGGGTCGCTAATTTTGCTTTCTTTGTATTGGTCTAAAACCCATTCCAAAGCCGAGCGATTGCCCAGCATATAGCGCCATGCTTGGGGCGGAATACCTGTGAGTTGGGTATTTTCGTCGATAAATATAATACCTGCTTCTTTATCGGCTTTGAGTTTTGGGCGGGGTGAGTCTTTGGGTTTATCGCTTTCGTTGCGCTGTAAAATAAAGGGTTCGACGTTTTCGTAGTCGATATGCAGGCGCATCAATTCCTTACCCCAAGCCGCCCATTTTCTAAAATCTGCATAAAAGGGCAGGCGTGGAAACTCGCGTTTTAGATTGAGTTCGTATTTTTTTCTGTAGGCTGGATTGTGCAAAACTGCGTACACGTACTCAAAAATTTCTTCTTTGCTGATGCTCGCATCGCCGTAGTGCTTGCGTACCTGCTCCGCTCCCCAATCCGTGATGTTGTCTACGCGCTCGCCGTCGGCGCTGTAGCGGTAGAGGGGGATACCCTGCGTTTTTTCCAGAGTATCTAAACCCCAAATTCTGTCAGTTGCCAAACAAGTGAAAGGTTTACTAAAGCCAACACCAGAAAATATTATAACTTGATTAAACAGATTTATATCTGCACCAAAAATATCGTAATGATTTTGCGTTAGTCTATGGTTTAATTCTTTTTGGCAATAGCCCCATATTTTAAAAAAAGGGCGATACAATGTTTTTTTAATAAAATTATCATTGTAATTTATAGTAACTTTTCTTTCATAGCAGCTTTCTAAAGAATGCGTCCATTTTATTGAAAAATCCTTTTTATGTTCTAAAATTGACACATTGTATTTATCTATAAAAAAGCGAATTTTTACAGATAATTTATCTAAATGTAAATCATAAATCCATTCGTCACGCCCTGTTTCAATACCACGAGAAAATAACCCAAACATAGCATTAGCACCTGAAACATTATTTTTGGTGTGCTTATCCATCATCGGCAAAAGACTTCCCCAATCATTATCAGCTTGATTTATCCAATTATTTTTTGCATCTGGCTGTATACGGGTGAAGGGGATATGACCATTTAATTTAGACGACTTAAAAAAAGATAATTTATCTTCTTTTAG
>CAYXSA010000068.1:0-21413 GCA_964467315.1 uncultured Saprospiraceae bacterium
GTCCCATACAACAAAGTTACAAAAATTCCTTAATTTATTTTTGTCCTAGTACTTACTTTTGAAATTTAATAAGTTTATAGTTTATTATATTTTCAATATATTAAACATTTTTTTGCAAAAAACCTATTAAAAATATACGGAAAACATTTTTAAGTTATGACAGATAAAGAAAATGCATGGTTAAATCTATATGAGTATGCTACTGATGCAAAGGAGCGCTTATTAGCCCTGATGCTGGCACGCCGACAGCCTATTGGGCGGGCTTTTATGCGCTTTCTGCGGGCTTTCTATGCAGAATGCCGACATACCGCCCTGCGCTACGGCTATGAGAAGGATTTTCGCAGCCGCCCCAGCCTTGAAGAATTGGCAGACTTTTGCAGCGAGCGGCACAAGATAAGCCCCAGCGCTATAGTACTGAATAATGCCCCCATATTCGGTGCGCTGCCCGAAGAAATCGGATTGCTTGCTCCTACGATGGAGCGCATAGAGTTTTGCGAGGTGGAAAGCGTGTACTCAATGCCGCTGGCGCTTGGCAAATTGCATAAATTGCGCTCGCTCGATTTTTCGGGTACTTATCGCATAGATGAGGTTTGGGATTTATTTGAGGGCTGTACGGCATTGTGCAAACTCAATCTTAGCCGCACACGCATCAGAAAATTGCCGCCCTCTCTGCTCCTCCTGCCCAAATTGGAATGGCTAAACATCAGCTATACGAACATTCCCGCAGAAGAGGCGCAGGAGTATAAAAAAGATATATTGCGGCGATTGCCGCAGGCGCAGGTTTTTATATAAACGGGGCAGCTCCCCAGCCTTTGGGCAAGTGAGACGAGGATAGAATAACTACGGCAGGGGGCGGGTGGGTGGGACAAATAAAAAATGCCTTATCCTCGCAGGCTGGCTTAATTTTAGCCCTTCCTTCGGTATCTTTGCACTATAAATCAACAAAAATGCTGAAAGCTATGAAAATGCTGCTTCTGCTCTTTTTTGCGCTGCCCTTCCAAATCGCGGCGCAGACCTATATGACCGTAAAAGACGCGCCCCCTAAAGCAAAGGACGCATACCATGAAGCCTACAAGCATATTGCCGCCCAAAATCTCGATAAGGGCATACGCGAGATGGAAAAGGTTATAAAAAAATACCCCAAGCTCGTCAATGGCTATCTCGTTTTGGGCGACTCTTATCGGCAGTTGGGCGATTTGGATAAGGCTATCGGATACTTTCAGCAGGCGGCAGATATAGCGCCAGAGTACGATGTGCGCGTGTTTATGGCTTTGGGGCAGTTGCAGCTGGAGGCGGGTAAATACGTGGAGGCAAAGGACAATTTGGAAAAATTTATGCGTATGCCCAATGTCAAATCCGACCAGCTTTTGCGCGCGCGTCGCATGGCAGAAGATGCAGAATTTCGCCCCAAAGCCATTGCCAACCCCGTGCCTTTTGTGCTGGAGAACTTAGGCGCGGGCGTAAATACGAAGCTGCGCGAATACTTTCCTTCTGTTACCGTTGCCGACGATATTTTGGTCTACACCGTGCAGACGGGCGACGATATGCGCCACGCCCAAGAAGACCTTTATTATGCCATCAAAGACAAGGAAACAGGCAAATGGGGGCAGGGGCAGCCCATGCCCAATGTCAATACGGAGGAAAACGAGGGCGCGCAAGCGATTTCTGCCGACGGAAAATTGTTGGTCTTTACCGCCTGCAATCGACCTGGCGACTACGGCAGTTGCGACCTCTATTTTAGCCAGCGGCTCAGCAAGGGCGAATGGTCGAAACCCAAAAATATCGGCGCACCCGTCAATAGCCGCGAATGGGAATCCCAACCCAGCGTAGCCCCCAATGGCGATGCGATTTATTTCGCACGCGGCTCCCGCGAAGGGCAAAAAGACCTTTACGTTACCCAAAGACAAGCCGATGGCTCTTGGGGCAAACCCGAACCGCTTGCGGAAATCAATACCCCCTTCAACGAAACTGCCCCCTGTATGCACCCCGACGGGCAGACCCTTTATTTTGCCTCCGATGGCTACGCTGGTATGGGCAGTTTCGACCTTTTTGTGTCGCGCAAGGGCGCGGACGGCAAATTTGGCAAGCCCGTCAATCTTGGCTATCCGCTCAACACCAACAAAGCTGAAGAATCTATAGTGGTTTCTTTACGCGGCGATTTCGCCTTTTTGTCCTCCGATAGAGAAGGCGGGCAAGGACTCTTAGACCTCTATTCTTTCGCCCTACCCAAAGAGGCGCGCCCCCAACCCGTAACCTATACGGAGATAGTCGTGCGCGATGCCGTTACCAAAAAGCCTATTCCTGCCGCAAATTTGGAGATACTCAACATCACGACGGAGCAAAAATTTCTTTCCTCGCGCACGGATAGATACGGCGAACTCTTGGTTTGCCTGCCTTTGAAACAGGATTATGCCGTCAATATACAAAAGGCGGGCTATCTCTTCCACAGCGAGCAGTTTGCGCTCAATGCGGAGGCGACTACCGATAAGCCTTTTCAGGTTACGGTCTATCTGCGACAAGTGCCGACAGCAGAAAATACGGTCGTCGTTGATAAAAAGGACTCGACCAAACAAGCCAAGCCCATCGTGATGAAAAACGTCTTCTTCGCCACCAATTCCGCCGAGTTGCGCAGCATCTCCCGCGCCGAACTCGACCAATTAAAAGCGCTGTTGGACGAGAACCCCAAGATGCGCATACGCATACAAGGGCATACGGATAGCGAGGGCGATGATGCAAAAAACAAAACCTTGTCCGAAAATCGGGCAAAGTCCGTGCGCACTTATCTCATAGAAAAAGGCATCGCGGCGGAGCGCCTGGAGTCCGCAGGCTTTGGCGAAACGCAGCCCGTCGATACCAACGATACGCCCGCAGGCAGGGCGAATAATCGCCGCACGGAGTTTCTTATTTTGAGCAATTAAGGAAGTAAAGCTTCTTTTTTTTGGGGCGTGTCCCTGCTCCCCGCGCCTAAAGGCGCTTAAAGGTCGCAGGGTCGGGCTATTCGGGGCAGCCCGCGTGCTGCCCAAAGGGCAGACACATGGGTCTGCCCCTACTATCCCTCACGCAAAATTTTGCGCCCGCACCGCCAAAGAGGCGGTGCGGGGCTGCAGTGCAGCGAAAAAGCGTTTCTCCCTTATTCGGTTGTTACTCGAATAATGGTCAAATCGTCGCTCGGTAGCAGCCCGAAATTTTGCTCCAGTTCCAAAATTTTCTTTTTTAGCATATTTTCTTCCTGCGCCCCTTTGTCGTCTATCAATAGGTAATCGAGGATTTTCTTTTCGCTCATCTGCTCGTATGCTTTTCCATCAAAATTTTTGAAGGTAAAAATTCCGTCCGTGCAAATGCTCAAATCCTGCACATTCTTAAAATTCAAGGTTTGCGACTGGTTTTGAAACCACTGCTCGAAATTTTTATCCAAATGATAGCCTAAATAGTCGGGCTTATTGTCTTGCTCGTATTCGTATAGTTGCCCATTGCAACAAATCAAACCATCGCCTACTGCAATCAATTCGACTTCCTTGTCTTTGGTGTCGAGTATTCCGAGTATGATAGTGCTTAGAAGTTCCTCCCTTTCAAGGTGCAATTTGTTTTTTACATCTTGCAAATCCTTAAATAGCATTCCTAAGACTTCTTTTAAGCAGTCTTTAGTTTGCTGCGTTCTTTTTTCGGCAAAGTTTCTAAAGCTAATTTCTTTTCCGATTTTTCTAAGCAATTTAGCGATTAGCGTGGAGGCGAAATGGCTTTCCGTGCCCATCGAACAGCCGTCCATCACAGCTACGATTATTTTGTTTTCTCCGATTTCGGCAAAGGCGGAGGAGTCTTCGTTATAATTTAGGTGAAAGCCCCCAATTTTTGAAATTTCGTATTTTTTCATGGCTGATGGTTTGCAGCTTGCTATCCCCGCCGCGAGGGCAGACACATGGGTCTGCCCCTTTGGCGCGGCGGGGGCAATAAGGGCGAATAATTATTCGCCCTTACAGCGTGAGGGATATGTAGAGCCGTAGCATGCTACGGCTCAAATAGCCCGACCGCCCGACCTTTAAGCCGCGTTAGCGGCGGGGAGGGCGGGCACGCCCAAAAAAAAACGCTCTTATTTCGCCTTAAACATACGCAGACCAATGCCGCCTTGCATCAGGTGCGCCACGGGTTTCAGATGCAGGGCGTTTTTTAGTTCGTCGGTATCGTCTTCCGAGCGCGGCAGGGCGGCGGCGAAGGCGGGTGTATGCGCCTGAACGACCTTTTGCAGATTGTCGATATAATCGCCCGATGCGAAAATACCGCCTACCGCCTCTTTGAAAGCGGCGAGCTCTGCCGCAGGCAGGGCTTGGCGTACGCCTCTATCCGCCACAACGACCGCTTTTTGCTCCAATAGGGAGATAAAAATCAATAAACCCGTCTCGCCTTTGGTGTGGTGAATGCCCTCTTTGGCGAAGGTGGCATGGGCGCGCATATCTACAAAATAGTCTTTGGTCTGCGCACGCGTGAGCAAGCGCTGCAAGGCGGGAACGAGCATCACGAGAAAATAGCCAAAAATAAAAGCCCCCATCACGGAGTAAAATCCCAAGTCGTCGTAATACTCAATGGGCGAAAAAATGTAAGTGCCCAGCGCCAAAAGCGCCAGCAGGCTGCCCGCCGCCCAAGCGGAGGCATAATAGTGCCCCGAATGCGCGCAAGTGGCTATCAGCATTTCGGCAGAGCTCTGTTTTTCAAATTTTTCGGCGATAGCGCTTAAGGCTTGCGTGTTTTTATCTTGGTTCATAAGGCGAAAAGGTTGGGGTATGCGGTGATAGGCGAAGGATAAAACTCTTTTGTGGGCAGGACTTGCTGCGTAGCGGCGGTATTTTGGCAATGTACTCGCAGGGCTTCTGCCCAATTTATGCCCTCCTTGCGCGCCTGTATCCAGACGCTATAAGCGAAGAAATTTTCGATGCGACACAGTTCATTTTTTGCCTGCGGCTCTAAGTCTTCGAATTGGTCGGCGTGGCGAGCGAGGGCTTTAGCCTGCCCTTCCGTAGAGGTGCTGCTGTAGCGCTGAGCAAAATTGACGATAAGCGGCAGCAGCTTTTGCCCTGCTTTCTGCCGCTGCATGCGCTTGCGCAGGGCTTCTACCCAAGATTGCAGGGCGAGCAAGTTGTTGCATTCGATATGATAGACTATCTCCAGCACCAAAAAAGGAGTCGATAGCTCATAATCCAAAGACTGCCCCACCGCACTAAGCGATAGCAGCAAACGCCCCGCCTCCTGCCGCCGTTGCAAAACTAAGTAAATCTCCGCAATTTTCAAAAGCAGCACCCGCGCAGCGTACTTTTCCGACAAATTATATTGTTCAATAATCGGCAGCGCCTTCGTTTCGTAAAAAACAAGCGCTTCTTCCCAGCGATTGAGCGCTTTCAGCATCTGCAAGACCTCAAAATAAGCATAAAGCAGATAAGGCTTAAAAAAAGGCTGCCGCTCGGCGATGCCTTCTTGTATTTGCAAGCATTCTTGCAATTCCTCAAACCTCATCGCGTGCGAACAGGCAACGATATGATTGACCAATATATTAAAATACTGCATCGGCTTTTCGTTGATAAGCGCCTGCCGCTGCAGCATAATCTCGACGTTGGCGCGGGTGCAGCGATGCGCATTTTGCAGGTCGCCCAAGATGTCGCGCCAAATAAACAAACAATGATTGTGCATACGTGCCGCTATAGCCGACAAAGGGCGGATGGACTCATAGGGCTGCAAAATCTCCTTATCTATAGCCTCCAAAACTTTCTGAAACCCGCTTTCGTCGAAGGTCGAACGCTGCAAAAGCAAATCTTTTAGCCGCGTATTGAGCCGCGCCCATTCGGTATAATTTTCTATAATACGCAAGAGCTCAGCCAACTGCTGCGTACTCGTCAAGGCTTCGGGCTGCAACTCCTTAAAATAGGCTTCCTGCCGCGCTTGTATGCCCAAAATAACCAACAAAAGCTCATATTCCTCCCATTCCAAACAGGCACTTTTTGCCTGCTGAATGGCTTTATAAGCAAGGTCGAAAAGCTGGCGCTGTAGCAAAATCTCGATGCCGTCTATCTGCCGCCGTATCCGCTCCGCAGGGCTAAGTTCGGCTTTCGCATCGCGCAAAAATTGCAAAAGCTCCTGATACAGACGCACTTTATGTACCTTCAAATTCGCCGCAAAACTCTTGCCCTGGCCACCTAAAGCCTCCTTTATCAGGGCTTCATTGTAGGTTTCTTGAGCCTGAATATGGTCGAAAAGCTGCCGCAGTTGGCTGCTGCCCTGCTGCTGCTGCCATTGCCGCCGCTCCGCAGGCGATAACGTTTTTATAAGCCTAAAAAGGTCGTTGCTGGGCGTTTTCATATAGCGAAAATCTAAATTATTGTTGGTGCAGCGCAAAAATACCAAATAAGCCACAATAGCAAAACGATTAGCCCCCTGCGATACATATATTTTAATTGTTTGGGCGTGCCCGCGCCCCAAAAAAGGGGGCGCGGTCGGGCTATTTGAGCCGTAGCATGCTACGGCTCTACATATCCCTCACGCAGTCGCCGCGCCGCAAAGGGCGGCGCAGCATAGGCGGTAGCCGCTCCCCCTAACACAGAACAAAAAAACAAAATATGCCCAATAAATTTGCGCACCCCATTTATTCGGCTTACATTTGCAGCCGCTCCGCAAAAGAGCGCAACAGTTGCAGACTTGATACGATAAGCATAGCAGCAATCGTAACTCGTAATTCGTAACTCGTAACTCCCATTTCATCACCTTCTAAAAAACGCAGATATCCACCCAAATGGAAAATCTCGAAAACAACAATTCCGAAATCGTAGAGCTTTCTGTCCAAGAAGGCAGCCCCAAAGTCGTAACAGCACACGATGATTTCGACTGGGGACGCGGCAAAATTGGCAAAAAACCCTACAGCGCTGAAGAAAAAACGCAGTACCAAAACCAGTACGACGAGACCCTCTCTCAAATGAAAGAGTTCGAAATCGTACGCGGTAAAGTCGTTGCAATCACCTCTGGCGATGTTGTACTTGACCTCAACTATAAATCCGACGGCGTTGTATCCCGCTCGGAGTTCCGCGATACGCCAGGCTTGCAAGTCGGCGACGAAATCGACGTGTATGTAGAGACACAAGAAGACAAAAACGGTCAACTTATCCTCTCGCGCCGCAAAGCGAAATTGCTCCTTGCTTGGGACAATATCGTGCGCTCCTTCGAGCAAGGCACTGTTATCACGGGTCAAATCATCAGCAAAACAAAAGGTGGCTTGATAGCCGATGTAAACGGTCTGGAAACATTCCTTCCAGGCTCACAAATCGACATCAAACCCATCGAAGACTACGATGCTTACGTCGGTAAAACGATGGAATTCAAAGTCGTCAAAATCAACGAGCAAATCAAAAACGCAGTCGTTTCTCACAAAGCCCTCATCGAGAGCGATTTGGAAACACAACGTCAGGAAATCATCTCCAAATTGGAGAAAGGTCAGGTTCTGGAAGGTGTCGTCAAAAACATCACCGACTTCGGCGCATTCCTCGACTTGGGCGGCGTAGATGGTCTGCTCTACATCACCGACATCTCTTGGGGTCGCATCAAAAACCCACGCGACGTACTGGAAATCGGTCAAAAACTCAATGTGGTCGTTTTGGAATTCAACGACGACAAAAAACGTATCTCTTTGGGTCTCAAACAGCTCCAACCCCACCCATGGGACGTGCTCGCTGCGACCATCCAAGAAAATTCCGTCGTCAAAGGCAAAATCGTCAATATCGCCGACTACGGTGCATTTTTGGAGATTACGCCAGGCGTAGAAGGTCTTATCCACGTCAGCGAAGTATCTTGGAGCAGCCAATCGGTGAACTCACACGATTACTTCAAAGAAGGCGAGATTTTCGAAGCGAAAGTCGTTACCATCGACCGCGACCAGCGCAAAATGTCCCTGTCCCTCAAACAACTCGTTAAAGACCCTTGGTCTTCTATCGAAGACCGTTTCCCCATCGGCAGCAAGCACACAGGTGAGGTAAAAAATACCCAACCTTATGGCGTATTTGTCGAATTGGAAGAAGGTATCGGCGGCATGGTGCATATCTCTGACCTGTCTTGGACTCGTCGCTTTACGCACCCCAACGAATTTACTCGCCCTGGCGATAAACTCGACATCATCATCCTCGAAATCGACAAAGACCATCGCAAACTTTCTCTCGGACACAAACAGCTCGAAGAAAACCCTTGGGATACTTTCGAGAGCATCTTCCCCGTTGGCAGCAACCACGAAGCCTTGATACTGCGCCGCGACGATCGCGGAGCTATCGTACAGCTTCCCTACGGTCTGGAGGCTTTCGCACCAATCCGCCAAATCAAAAAAGAGGACGGCACATTGGCAGATGTAGAAGAGCGCCTGATGTTCAAAGTTATTGAGTTTAACCGCGATGACAAACGCATCGTTGTATCTCATACACGCTACTACGGCGACCTGAAAAAAGACCAAGAAGACAAGGCGCGCGCTACGGAGCAATCCGATGCACAAAAGGCACGCGAGACCGCTCAAAAATTCCAAAAAACTCAAGAGCACGCCACGATGGGCGAGGTTGAAGGTTTTGCAGAAATCAAAGAGCAACTCAAAAAAGACGGCGAGGAGGCATAAGCCAAGCAGCCCAATTTTAGCCCAATAGCGCTATAAAACGAAGACAGCATACCCCCTTTATTTGGTGGTATGCTGTTTTTTTGTTTTTAAGTACGAAAGCAAAATAAATTCACATTATTTGCTACACGGATGCGTTCGCTTGCGCGGCTGCGCTTTCAAAATGTGAATTTATTTCGCGCAGTTACTTATCTTATATTAAAATATCTTTATTAAAAAGCATTTTGTTTTACCACAAAACTTGTCAGAGCACTATTTTTTCAAGCATAAAAAATAATATGTACTATATCATTCAAGAAAATGTGTTTCGAGAGATTCATTACGATTATATTTTTGAAGCCCTCGAACGCTTAGGGCTGGCTTATGAGGTCGTTCGGCTGAATGGGACGGCAGATTTTCCGTTTCAAACGGATAGAAAAGATGTATTTTGCTTTGGCTCTATTCGCTTGGCAAATTTGGCAAAAAAATATGCTTGGCAGCCGGGTAGCCTACTCAATAATCAGCACGATTATACGGTATATGCCCATTATTGGAAGGAAAATTTATTAAATTGGGATTCTAAAATTCAAGAAATCGAAGAACCGATTGACTTTTATGCCTACAAGCTGTTTATTCGCCCAACGAAAGATTCCAAAATTTTCACTGGGCAGCTTTTTAGCGCTGCAGATTGGACAGCCACGCAGGAAAGCGCCATCAAAAGAGGTCATCAAAAATCCTTGATACAAGTGGCGATACCGAAGAAAATCTATCAAGAAGTTCGCTGTTGGATAGTGGGCGGGAAAGTCGTCTCAGCGAGCACCTACAAATTGGGGCCAGAGGTGCGTTATATCGAATACAACGATGCCGATGGTTTGGCATTTGCCGAAGAAATGGCGCAGATATTTCAACCCGCTGCAGCTTTCGTTTTAGATATTTGTAGCAGCGAACATGGTTGGAAAATTGTCGAACTCAACTGTATCAATAGCGCTGGATTTTATGCTTGCAATCTCCAAAAACTCCTAATGAGCCTCGAATATTTTTATGAGGCAGCCAGCCCTTAGCCGTCCATACTAACAAATCTACAATAAAATGCCCGCGCTGCCCCTTTGGCAGCGCGGGCGCAATTTTTTGCGTGAGGGATATGTAGAGCCGTAGCATGGCACAAGTGCGTAAGCACGCCGTGCTACGGCTCAAATAGCCCGACCGCCTGCCCTTTTTGGCAGGCGGGCACGCCCAAAAATGCTACTGTTTAATGAGCCGCAGGGTCTGCAAACTGCCATCGCCAAGCTCTATGCGCAGGCTATACGCGCCGCTTGCGAGCGATGTTAGCGGCAACGGATGGCGGCTATCGGCGGCAGGAAAACGCTGTGTTAGCACACATTGCCCCAAGCTGTTGAATACTTGTATATCGGCGCTGGCGGCTTCTGTAAGCAGTATAAAGGCTTGATTATCAGCAGGATTGGGGGATATTTGTATCTGATTACGGGAGTTGCCAAAATGCAGGCTTCGCCATTCGCTATACCAAACGCCGCCGTCTGTATCCTGCGTGCGCAGGCGGTAATAATTGTGCCCGTCTAAGGCGTTGTGGTCAATCCACTCGTAAGCATCGCGGCTTTGGAGGCGGTGCGAAGGCAGTTCTACCAGCGTTTGGCTTTGCTGCGCATCGCTGCTGCGCTCGATGGCGTATTTTTCCGCATCCAAAGAATGCTCTACCAACCAGCTTATGCGCGCCGAGCGGCTTGATATGTTGCTATTATCGGCGTATTCGGCGCGAAAATCAAGCAGATTATTGGCTAAAAAGGTCGATTGGCTGGGAGTGAGAATGAAGTGCGAAAACGAGGGCACACTAAACTCGAAGGCATACACATTGGTTGTCGTGCTGAACGGCGCGGCGGCTGCGCCCGTAAGCGGAATAATCGTGTAGGGTATGATTTCTTCAGCGCCCACGCCGATAGAGCCGCTTGCATAGCGGACGATTTGCAGCTGCGAGGCGCTGGTAAAGGGCGTGTAGCTGTAGGTTGTCGCTGCTATGAGCGCGTCCAATTCGGCTTGAGTGAAATAAATGCGCAGATTGGCAGCGCCGTTGTGGTTGGGCGTTATACGCCAATGGCGCTGCATATAGGGGTACATGATGCCGCCGATATTGACTTGCTGCACGCTGGCATCAAAGAAAACATTGCTGCTGACCTCGCCTAAGGCGTGATTATCGCCTATGCCCGTATAATCTTGGAGCGAGACGATGGGGCGTTGGTCGGTGCTGCCGATGAGGGTGAGCCAGTCGGCAGTATTGCTAAAGGTGCAGGTACCGCTTTGAGCGGTTTGGGTGAGGGGATTGGGGGCAGTTTGCTGTAGATTGACATTGCGGGTTAGCGGGGTGGTTTCTTCGCCGCAGCGCAGGGTGGATATATTGAAAGTATAGCTAATGCTGGCGTTGGCGCTGTGAATGGGGACATTGATATAAGCGGGCGTAGAGCTATTAGCGTCATTGTCGGGAGCGGAAAAGGTATTGCTGCCGCTGCTGCTGCCGTCTGTCCAAGTATAATTCACCAGATAGGGGCTTGTACCCGTAATGGGAATGCTAAAGCTGCTGGCTCCACTGCTGGCGCAGGCTTGCACGATGTTTGCGCCCGCATATTGGGGGGTAACCAATAGGGGCAGGCTAAATGCCCAAATGCCTGTAGCAGTGCCGCCGATATTATCGGAGTTAGTGCCCGTTTGAAATTCCAAAAAGGGCTGTATAAGCTGATAATCGATAGGGGCGCTGGGGACAAGCGCCATATTGGTTTCTTTCGTGCCGATGCAGTCTTTGACTTTTACGAAATCAATGCAGAAGGCTGCGCCATAGGGCTTGTGTATGCGGAAGGTACTGCCCGAATTGGCGCTTTCGATGTTTACGAAGTTGCCGCTGGTGCCGCTGGATAGGATTTTGCCATGCGGAGCGCGCAGGGTCTGCGTTGTACCTGAGCGGAAGCGGTAGAAATAGCCGCCTTCGAGTCGGAGGCTATCCATAGTATTGCTGCCGTCGATGTAGGCTGTGCCGTTGAGCTGCAAGTAGCGATAATTGGCACTGCCGTAGAGATTGATAACATCGTTGTTGTCGGAGATGCTCACATTGGGGTATGTTACCCCGTCGCCCATGCCGAAATTGAGCGACACGCTCGCAGGGCTAAAAACGCTACTCGGCTGTATGATGATTTGTGCATCGCTGCCGAAGGTAAAGGTAAAATTCCATGCGCCCACATTCCAAATAGCAGGCCCCCACCAAAATAGATAATTGGCGGTAGAGCGATGCGTAAGCACAGAATTGCCCATGTGCAGCGCACGCGGCAATCCAGAATTGCAAGTAAAATAGGAGCTGGAGGTTATCGGGTGGTCGTTAGTGTGTAGGGTGCCTGCTGTGAGCATAAATTCGCCGCAGCGGCGGTTGGTGCTATTGGTGCCCGCCCAATCGTTGTCGAGATAGAGGGCATCAAGCAAATGCCAAATGCCTGTGCTATTGCTAAAATTGAGGAAACGCACTTGCAGGCGGGTGCCATTGCTGCGTATGCTGCCGCTGCCTATCATGGAGAGGCTGCCGCGATACTGGGGGCTGCTCATATTGGGGGCAAGCTCCAAGTCGCCGCGCACGACGATAGCGGAAGGCGAAGTGCTGTAGGAAGGCAGCAGACTTTCCCAAAGTACGTCGCTGTGCGTAAAGCGCAAATGTCTACAGTCTACTGTAGCTGTGCCGATAGACCAGCGCACGGCAGCCTGTAGCGATATATCTCTACAGCGGGCGTTCGCGGCGACGGTGCAGCCGTTGGAGCTGAGCGAAAAAGACATGGCATCAAATACAACATCATCGGCGGCAGAGGGCAGACAGGCGCTATCACCCACAGGGCTGGCGGGGTTTGTAGTCCAGTGTCCTGGGTCAGACCAAAGACCGACGAAATCGCTGCTGTTGCTGATATGTGCCCGCCAGTAGAAGGTCTGCGAGGCAGCAGAAGTAAATGTCCAATTGGTATTATTGCCTAAGTCAATGCTATTCTGCGCCAAAAGGGTAGCATTCGGCGCGGGGGAAATGTTGCCCAAGCCCTGTATATTGGCAAATTGTACGTCCACCGCACCCGCTACCGAAAAGCCCCCAGGTAGCGGCATTCCGTTGCTTGTGCCGATGAATACCGTTTTTTGGCAGTTGCCCACAGCCGTCAGGCTGCCTGCGATGGTCGCCCGCGAAGCGGTAGCCGTGCCATAAGGCGTAAAGACAAGCGAGCTACCCATCTGTAGCAGCACATCGCCCGCCGCGCCGTTCAAACCACCGATAACCCGCAAACTCGCCCCCGTGCCACCGCCAAACTGCGTATTCCCCAAATACATTACCGCATTTTCCCGCAGGGTAAGATTGCCCCTAATAAACATATCGTGGTAAGAGGCATTTATACGCCCATAGACTATCAAATTCGGCAGATAGCCCCCGTAGAAGGAATACCAATCTATAGGCGCATTGTGCTCCCAATGCACGGTCGCATTGCCCGAATAGTTGATAGCCGTAGCCGAATGGTCGTGCTGGTAGTATGCCCAAGAACCCCCATTCGTAATATACAACTGCGTTCCATGAAAATCAGCCTTATGCACCGCAAAAGCAGAAGTAGGGCGCAGCGTATCCGCCTGCATGCGCATATAAGAATTTTGCTCCCCTGTTATCAAGCCCCTATAATTGCCTACAATATGATAGTCGGCATACATATCTATAGAAGTGCGGATAGCGGTATTCACTGCCCCATTGGCAGCCAGCGTATCGGGCGCTGACCCGCAAAGCAAAATTTGCCGATGCGTGCCCGAATTGGCAAAAGTCATCTTGCTATCATAGCGCAGGTCGCCAAACACGCTCAATATATTGCCCCCCGTCAGCCTTGCGCCCGCATTTATAGAAGGCAACCATTGCATATCGTGGCAAAAGGAGCGCCGCGTTATCTCTACCCCCACAACAGCAGGGAAAGAACTGCCATCAAAAAATACATCGTCAAAGGGCGTAGGCAGGCAGGCAGAAGGCGTAAAGGCGCTGCCGTCCCAGTCCTGCCAATTTGCCAGATTCGACCAGTTGCTGCTGCCCGCTGCGGCACGAAAATACATCTGCCGCCCCGTTTGCCCCGTAACCGTGATGTTGCTCACGCCGCCCCGCGCTATGCTATTGGTTGCTACATAGCTGCTTCCGCCGCTTATATCGCCTACCACCTTCGTGAGTATCAGATTCGACATATTCAGCACCCCGCCCGCCGTCATCTTGCGTAAGGTTATTTGGTCGTAATAGCCCCGCGCGCCCGATGCGCCGATGCTGGCATACTCGCCACAAGCCGACATATTCAAGATATTATCGACTTCCAATATCTTCGCGCCGCTGCTACCACGCGCATACAAAAAAGTTTCCGCATACACATACAAATTACGCGCTACCAAGCGGGCATTGGTCGCCCCATTGAGCAGTGTCGGACGCAGAATAAAAAGATGCTCCAGCGTATCTTGGTCGCCGCTATGAAGATTTATCTCCAAAAGAGAATTGAAATCATCATTCGGCAGATAAAAATCGCGGTCTACAGTCAAGGAATCATAATGCAAACCAATGCCCAAACGCAAATAATTTGCCCCCGTCGACTTGTGTATGATGTGCGAGCCATTTGCCTGAAAAATCGCATAATTTCGTATCGCCAGCGTGCTGTTAAAATTCAAATCCCAACTGTAGGCGCTCGAAAAAGCCCGAAAAAGCGTTATCTGCGAACCGCTGATATTCAAGCCCCGAAGCGGGTTTGCGCTCGTCGAGGTCAAACCCTCCAGACGCATATCGAAGCCGTTGGCGTTGAAATAACCCGAATTTAGGTACATCTGCCCCGTCGTGTAATCGTTCGTCTGATTTGGGTCATCGACATAAAGAGCATCTTCCAAACGATATTCTACCAAGTTCGTAGACTCAAAAACGAGCGAATTGACCAGCACCCGCCGCCCTGCCGTCGTTATACTGTGCACAGTGCCCGCAGGCTGCACGGACTTAAAGCGCAAATTGCCCGAAAACAGCCATTGCATCGCGCTCGCAAGCGTCATGCTGCCGTGTATATCGAGATTTACGTTGATATTTGTCCCCCGCAAGCGTGGCGCTTGCGCGGCAGGAATAGCCGCCTCCCAAGACATATTGTAGCAGCTCGCATTGGCGGGCACGTCGACAATAGCGTTGGGCGCAGGAAAGGAAGCCGCCATAAAAAAAACGTTGTCCGATGAGCGCGGCGATTGACAGGGCTCCTGCGTAGAATTTACGCTATCCACGCGCCAATGCGCGGGATTATTGAAATCGCCGCTGCCATTCACGCCGACCCAGTACAAATTGAGATTTTGAGCATCCGCGCATTGCGCCGATATGCGCGCCAAAGGCAAAAAGCAAATCAAGAAAAAAGGTAAAAATTTTTGCATAGTCGCTGCTATTTAGTGAACCCGATATGAAGCCCCTAAATATACAGCAAAAAACGAACACTAAGCAGAGGCGCAGATATTTTTTATTTTTTCAAAAGTCTATTTTAGTATATAAAATTTTGATTATCAGCATTTTATGACTTTTATATAAAATCATTCATTTGTTTTTTTGGGGGCGTGCCCGCCGCGCTGAAAAGGCGCGGCGGTCGGGCTATTCGGGGCGTACCACCATCGCCCTGAAGGGCGAATGTTGATTCGCCCCTACTATCCCTCACGCAAAAAAAATACCCGCCGCAAAAAGGTTGCGGCGGGCGGCAGTACCAAACACAAAGAACCTTGCGCGGCGCAAGCTTTTTTGCGCCGCGCGCCATATTCAGCGTGAGGGATAGTAGAGCCGTAGCATGCTACGGCTCGGATAGCCCGACCGCAGCCCCTTTTTAGGGCTGCGGGCACGCCAAACAAAAAAAAACTATTTAGAAGCCGCCTTTATCGTTGCCTGAATGTAGAGCGTATGCGGCGAAAGCGGGTCATTGCTTTGCACCGTGAGGCGTATGCGTTGCTTGCCCGTTTTGCCCTTGCTGTTGAATTCGGCTTTGATGCTTTGCTTTTCGCCCTTCACGATGGGCAGGAAGGGAAAACTTGCAGCCGTGCAGCCGCAGCTTCTATCCACTGCGCTGATTTCCAGCGGTTTATCGCCCGTATTAGCAAAGTCAAATTGCAGTTTTATGAGCGTATCTGCGGGTACTTCGCCCAGATTTACCACGCTATCTACTACGCTAAAAGTGGGCGGCAGGCTCTGTGGACGCTCTTTTTTTCGGGTCGTGCCCATCGTATCTATGGGCGGCAGCGTATCGGTGGGCAGGGGTGCGGGCGTATCGCTTGGCGCGGGCTTCGGCGCAGGCGGCAAAACTTTGGCAGCCTCTGCCAGAGGCGCAGGCTGTTCGCCCGCGCAAGCCGAAAAGAGCAGCAAAAAGCCAAGTGCGTAAAATAGGCGCATTGTTTTGTTTTTTGAAGGCTATTTGCTTCTTCGCCGCCATTCGGCGGCTACGATAGAGGCTGCGCAGGCTACATTGAGCGATTCCACGCCGTTGAACATGGGGATTTGCAAAAATTTATCGACCAGAGGGGCAGTAGCGGGCGAGATGCCGACGCTTTCATTGCCCATGACAAAGATGGAGCGGGGGGCAAAATCTTTGAGCGCGTACATATCTACAGAGCCTGCGCCCGCATCGAGTGCGTAGATGGTAAAGCCTGCTTGTTTAGCCTGTTCGAGGGCGGGTTTGAGTGTTTCGCATTTGAGTAGATGGCTGCGAAATACCACGCCCGCCGACGCTTTGATGACCAGCGGATTGAGGTCGGAGCAGCCTTTGCGGGGCAACAAAATGCCCGAAACGCCCAAAGCCGTGCAAGAGCGTATGAGCATACCGACATTGGCGGGGGTGGTGATACCGTCGAGGGCGACGATGGCGAGCGGGCGGCTATTGCTGCTTTGCTCTTGTAGGTAGTTGCTCCATTCATCCATATTATCGACGATAACGTCGGCTACGATGCCTTGGTCTTGAGTCGGGTTTTTGGAGTAGCGCGCCACCTCTTGCGGCGTAGAGCGCAAGGGCATAACGCCGCGCTGTTTGCAAAGGTCGAGTATTTCGGCGATAAGTTCGCCTTTGGCGTTGTTGGCTATCAGGAGCTTGTCGATGCGGATATCCGTCATTTGCAAAAGCTCGTGCACGGGCTTGCGTCCGTAGACGCTCAAAAATCTATCTCTTGGGTGTTTGGGCATGGGGGGATAAGCAGCAGGCTGCTGCTATGTATATTTAGCACACAGATTAACGCGGATTAAAACAGATATACACAGATTTTTTATAGGCAGGGCATCTGCAAATCTAAAAAATCATGTCTTTGTACCTACTACCTACTACTCTACTAAGCGAGCGTTGGTCAGGCGGTAAGAGAGGCGGAGAAAATCGGTTTCGTTGAGGGTAAGTTTGCCTTTGATGCTGACGAGGTTTTTGCTGTAGGGAATGGCTTTGGAGGGCAAGACCTCCACGACGGATTCGGGTCCTGCGCCACCACAATAAAAGCAGGTCGCAGCAGGGAAGGCAGAGAAGATGAACATAGAGCCATCGTTTTTGCCTTTGCTGGGGTTGCCCCCCATTTGGGTAATGTCGTGGGGGAGGATATAGCCTTTGAGGACGATTTCCTTGCCTTCAAGGGCGCGTATATCAGTGGTGAAAATGGGCTGAAAGACGATGTCGTCTATGCGCTCGTCGTATTTCACGTCGAAAGTGAGCTTTAGAAGGGTTTTCCAAGTGCCTTCGGGTGGGGCTTGGAGTTCGGCTTTGGTGATGCCTTCGCTGGGGTCGTCGAAGGCGCTACCGAATTTGGAAGCGTCGTAGCCTTCAGCGTATTGCGTCGTAAAGCTGTCTTCTTCGCTGGTAGCGGCGCTATTGCTGCTCTGCAAATCGTCTAAGCGGCGGGCTGCCATAGAAAAGGCAGCATCTTTATTTTCGTCTGCTTCAGACTTCGGCAGCGCCGCAGGCGGCAGCATCAGCAGCCATATCAATCCCAGTATAATAACCATAAAACCGATAATTTTGAATGCCATAACGGGTTGTGCGGAGCTTTGAGTTCTGACAAGTGTCGGGGCAAAGATAGAAAATAAAAGCGATATGTGGCAGCGCGCACAGTTATCAAAAAAGTAGCCACCCTTTGCTAATAAAAGTTAAAAACAAGCCAAATATTAAAGGAAAGTATACAAGTTTAAGAAGTTTTACCTTACTTTTACCCTGCAAACAGCTATTTATTATGAATAAAATGGCGGAGTTTTTCGGTAAAAAATGCCAAAATTCGACCCGCTGCACGGATTATAGTAGTTTCCAAAGCGAGAGGGATAGAAGCGGAACCACACCGCAAGCGCGGCTTTGCCGCGCAAGGTGTGATGGAGCGGATAGCCCGACGCGAGCCGCCTGAAAGGCGGCGAAGCGGCTCGCCCAAAAAACATTAAAACCAACAGACTTATGATGAAGTCAAAGTTAAGTGTACTCGCAATCGCACTATTTTTTAGCTTCGGCAGCCCTCTACGCGCTACCGACCCTTACACGCTGACGCAAGACCGCGCGCAAGAAGCAACGCTGAACGAATTAACGATGGAGATGGGGGACATTTTCAACGATTTTAACGAGATTAGCGACGAGGAATATCGGCAGCGTTTGGACGCGCTATCCAGTGAGATGGCGTTTCGGCTTGACCCGATGATAAAAGAGCGGATTCTTTTGCGCGTGGAGCGCTCGCGCAGCAGCACGGAGGCTATTTTAGGGAAGGCGGAGATTTATTTTCCGATTTTTGAGGAGTTTCTGTCTAAGCATGAGGTGCCGCATCTGATAAAATACTTGGCGATTATTGAGTCGAATCTGCAACCTTTGGCGCGTTCGCACGCTGGTGCGGGGGGCTTATGGCAGTTTATTCCTTCAACGGGGCGTATGTACAATATGCAAATCTCGGCGACGGTAGATGACCGCAGCGATACCTACAAAGCCTCCGAATCTGCCGCCAAGCTTTTGGCGCATCTAAAAAATTATCATGGCGATTGGTGTTTGGCGCTGGCTTCGTACAACTGCGGCGCGGGTCGCGTAAATAAAGCCATCAAACTCGCGGGCAGCAACGACTATTGGAAAGTGCGCGCTTTCTTGCCTACAGAAACCCAAAAATATGTGCCTTATTTTATGGCGATGGTGTACGTGGGCGAATACGCCGCTATGCACGACTTGACTCCTACGCCACAGCATAAAGACCTCTATTTGACGGATACTATAGTTATCACGGAAAGTACGACCCTTGCCAAAATCGCGCAAGAATCGGGCATACACCTCGATACGGTGCGTTTTCTCAATCCTGCCTATCTCAAAAGTTATGTGCCCCGCTCGGCAACAGGCAATATCATCGTTTTGCCCGCTCGCGCCGTAGCCGAAATGCGCAATTATACGACCCAATGGGAGTTTTTGAACTCCTTTATGACGGAAAACCCGCTGCGCGCTGTTCGTCGCATACAGGGCGCAGAAGATATAGCGCGCTTGGCTAAAGCCTTCCGCTGCTCCATCAAAGAACTCTACGAATGGAACGCCCTACCCGCTGACTATCAGCCCCAGCGCGGCGACCTTATCGGCATACGCAAATTTGTGCGCCATACCCAAAGCGACAACAGCCTGCTCATGCTCAATAGCACTACTGCCCGCCCCAGCCGCGCCCGTCAGGAAACGCTCAATTTGCCTACTTTGCAAGTCGTCGCTATCCAAGACCAAAAGGCGATAACCGTAGCCTCCAACGAAACAAAAAAATCCAGCACGACCGCCAATAGCGCCAAAAACGTCGCTACAGCGCCTGTCGTTGCCCCCGCCAATACCAAACCACAAGTAGCGCCCGCGCCCGTAGTGGCTACTGCTACTGTCAATCAGCGCCCCAAAGCAGAAACCGCGCCTACTGTACAGCAAGGCGATGTAAATACCAACCGCGAGCGCAGCCGCAATTTGCGCAGCAACGAAGCCCCTACGACCCCTTCTTCTGAAGTCGCCACCGTAGCACCTAGCGCCGTAAGCAGCAGCGAAACACCCCGCAGTGTACAAGCCGCTACCCCCAGCAAAGCAGAGGCAAGCCTCGTAGCCCCCACCCTAAAGGGAGAAGAAAACGCCGTGCAAAAGATGGATGAAAACGCAGATACCCGCTCTCGCGCTCGCAATCTCCGCACCGCAGAAGTCGTCGCCAATAATACAAACACTGCCGAAACGGTAACACCCACACCCGTAGCCAGCAGCAATAGCAACAACTTCGGCGGCAAAGACAAAATCAATTACCACGAAGTAAAACCCCAAGAAACCCTCGCCGATATCGTGCAAAAATATCCGCATACCAATAGCGCCGAAATCATGCTGCTCAACCAACTCACGCATAGCAGCAGCCTGCACGCGGGTATGCTCCTGAAAATACCAAAACAATAAGCCAAACTTAGCTGTTTAAATACAACCCGCCCGCCCAGCCTTTAAAAAGCCGAGCGGGCGCATTTTTTTAGCCCATTTTATCCCCTCCATTCATTATGAATTTCAGTCTACCCATCATCGCGCTCGCAGCGCTAATTCCCTTGCTCACCTATCCTCTCCGCCTGCGCGTTAGCTATTCGGGGCAACAAACCGTGAAGCGAACTATCATGCAGCACTTTTACCGCTTCCTTTTGCTCTACCTGTGCAGCTTTTTTATCAGTTTCCTTCTGTTGTTTTCCGTGATTCATCAGGCGCATATCGGTTCTTTGCTGGCAATGCAGCCCAATTTTTCCGACCCCAGCAGCGAGGCGGGCGCTTTTTACGCCCAAGCTATGGAAAAATACGGTCATCTACATCGTTCCTTTGGGCATGGGGCGCTACACGGAGCGATTACCGCCATTCTTTTCGTCTTCCCAATTCTCACCTTTATACATCTTAGCCCCCCAGACGAAAGCGAACCGCCAATGCGCGCCGCTCTTATCACCAATGGAATCGCTTGGACAATCCGCCTTTCCCTCATGGGCGGCATACTTTGCGCCTTTGCCTAATTTTTTTTGGGCGTGCCCGCGCCCCAAAAAAGGGGGCGCGGTCGGGCTATTCGGGGCGTATCCACATCGCCCAATATGGGCGAATGTTGATTCGCCCCTACTATCCCTCACGCAAAACATGGCAGCCGCCGCGCGAAAGGCGCGCGGCGGCTAATTTATTAAAGTACAGACCATTCTAAGATGAAAATTTGGAAAATCGATTTTGCTTTAGAGGCGCTCAATGCCAGCTCTGTAGGGACGCTGGGCGAAAGTATGAAGATAGAGTTTATCGCAGCGGGCGATGATTATTTGCAGGCGCGTATGCCTGTTTTCGCCAATACGGTGCAGCCCATGCGCATCTTGCACGGGGGCGCGAGCGTAGCCCTTGCCGAAACAGTCGGCAGCGTCGCCTCTCTGCTTTGCCTCTCTGCCGACTCCAACCAATACGCCGTCGGCTTAGACATCAACGCCAATCACCTGCGCAGCGTCGTAGAAGGTAGCGCCGTCATCGCCACCTGTCGCCCCTTGCATATCGGACGCACTACCCACGTCTGGCAAATCGAAATACAAGACGAACAAAGCAAAAAATTAGCCTGCGTCAGCCGACTAACGATGGCTATCGTGCAGCGCTAATGACGGAGTTACGATTGTGCTTTGTGTATAGCTTGTGCTTTGTGTATAGCTTGTGCTTTGTGTATAGCTTGTGCTTTGTGTATAGGTATTATGCCGCCTTACGGCGGCAGTGGTAGCAAGTACTATTTATCATTCGTCATTCGTCATTCGTCATTCGTCATTCGTCATTCGTCATTCGTCATT
>CAYXSA010000069.1:0-21115 GCA_964467315.1 uncultured Saprospiraceae bacterium
TGAAAAGTGAAAAGTGAAAAGTGAAAAGTGAAAAGTGAAAAGTGAAAAGTGAAATACTTTATATATATATGATTATCAGTAATTTATGCGCAAAATTCGTAATTCGTAACTCGTAACTCGTAACTCGTAACTCATGCAGACGCGCTTCTCTCATATCAGCACCTTGATAGTCAAGGTAACCCATCGCTGCAATCTCGACTGCACATATTGCTACGAGCACATCACCAAAACGGGCAAGGATATGCCTTTGGAGATTTTTGCGGAGCTGGCGCGTCTGGCGCTTAGCGAAACGAGGGAGCGCGCTGTAAATTTTCTCTTTCACGGCGGCGAACCGACCCTTTTGCCCAATGCTTGGTACGACGAAGCCATCGCTACAGCCAAAAACCTCGCCCGCCAGCAGGGAAAAGAAGCCCGCTTTTCGATGCAAACCAACCTTTTGGGCATCACGGACAGCAAAATAGAGCTTTTTCGCCGACATAATATATCGCTGGGCATCAGCCTCGACGGTCCCGCCTCCCTGCAAAGCAGCCAACGCGGCGGCGAGGATAAGGTATTTCAGCACTTTAAGCGCCTACAGCGCGAGGGCATACGCGCAGGCGTGCTGATGACCATCAACCAAAGCAATTATGAGCAGTTTTTTATGATTTGCGACTGGCTTGTGCGCGAAGCCGCTATAAATTCCTTCAAAGCAAACGTCGTTACGCCCGTAGGGCGCGGCGTAGATATGCCGCCCATGCAGGCGGAACAGATATTTGCCGCCCAACACGCCATCTTGCAGTATATGATACAAACGCGGGGCGAAACCCTGATAGAAGATAATTTAGCCACCGAATTGCTGCGATTTTTCGCTACCGACCAAGAGCGCGCCCAAATGCCGCATTCCCTTTGCCACGAAAAGCGCTGCGGCGCGGGCGAGCAGGTACTCGGCGTAACTCCAGAAGGGCATTTATTGCCTTGCGGGCGCTTCACTTGGGACGAAGCCGAGTACTATCTCGGTCATATCGCCGACTCCGACAGCGTAGAAAGCGCCGCCCTTGCCGATTTTCGGCAGAAAATAGACCAATTTCAGGACTTGGTGCCCCAGTCTTGGTACGATTGCGAGGCTTGCCCCGCGCGTAAAGTCTGCGGTTTTGGCTGTCAGGCATTTATCGTGCGCTCCAAACAGCAGGCAAACCTCGATTGCCTGCCTACCAAGATGCGTTTTGCCTTTTACGAAGCGCATAAAGCCGCCTTGCTCCCCGTCGTAGAGGCTATCCGACGCAAAAACCAACCCAAGCAGCGCCCCGCCACCCCTTTCCGCATACGCCAAGCCGATGGCACGATCAAGAGTTACGAATTACGAATGACAAATTAACTGTTTGGCGTATTTCCCACGATGCGCAGGGTCTGATGCGCCATAAAAATATCCTTTCTATGCGTGATGCGGCGCAAAATTTCTTCCGTAATCGCGTGTTCCGTCTGCCGACGCTGCCGCACCAGACAGAGATAGCGCAAAGTCAGCACTATAGTCCCATCATTTTCCAAGCTCGTATAGACTACGGGCGTGAGTTTGGCGGAAACGATTAGGTATTTTTCCGAAATTTCTTCGATGCGGCGGCTTATATCGTCCGATATTTTGGGCACGGTCTCCCTGATAATATCCTCCAAAATGTCTTTTGCCGCCTCCCAGTTGCTATCCATCGTTAGGGGCAGGCGGATTTCGTTCCAAATATGGTCGAGCAACTCCGTAAAATTCTTCAGCGGCTTGGTGAATATCATATAATTGGGGAAATGTATCACCCGCCCCGTACTTTGGTCTGCCCCGACCCAATGCCCGACCTCTATGACCGTCGTGCGGAAAATGCTCACATCGACTACATCGCCTTTATCTTCGCCGATTTGTATGCGGTCGCCCACCCGAAAGGGGCGATTGCTGATAATATAATACCAGCCCGCTATGTTGGCTATCGGGTCTTTGAAAGCAATCGCCAAACCCGCCGAGAGCAGACCCAAAAAGGTCGCAAAGGAAGCAAAACGGTCTGACCAGATAAAAATCATACTCACAACCGCCAAAGCGTAAATAATATACGTGATGTTTTTGCGCCAATTATACTTGGCGACTTGGTCTATGGGTATCTGCCCCAAAGAGCGCAAAGCGATGCGCTTCACCAGCCAAATGATAAAAAACAGCAGCGCCGATGTTACGAGCTTGCCCTGCGTGTCGCTAAGTCCGTCGGTAATGGCGTGCAGCCATCCTCCAATATCCATGTTTTAGAGTTACGAGTTACGAGTTACGAGTTACGAGTTACGAATTGCGAATTGCGAATTGCGAATTGCGAATGTTGTACATAAGACGTTTATAATCAAGTATATATAAAGCCTATAAATTTTCACTTTTCGCTACGCGTTTACTGCGTATTCACTTTTTTGGGCGTGTCCGCCCTCCCCGCCGCTGCGCGGCTTAAAAGGTCGGGCGGTCGGGCTATCCGTTGCAGCCCCGCTACGCGGTGCTTCCACTGCTATTCCTCACGCAAAAATCATTAAAGCGTATTGCAAATATGTAAAAAGGGGCACAAATTTAGGAAAAAAGTTTTAATTTTTGCTGTTTTGCGTGAGAGATAGCAGCGAAAAGCGCCTACGTGCCTGCGAAGCAGGTGCGTAGGCGCTTGTAGCGCATAGCTCGACCGCCGCCGTGAGCCGTAGCATGCTACGGCTCTACAGGCGGCGGGCACGCCATAATTACGAATTACGAATTACGATTGCGTAGCACATTACGATTATGTATAATATTGATTATCAATTTTTTATGCGTAATACAGTAGCACGACATTCGTAACTCGTAACTCGTAACTCGTAACTATTTTACGACTTCTGCCCAATCGCCTTTCGTGCGGGCATGGTAGGATTTGTCGTACATACTTTCGACGACTACCCCAGGCATATAGTATTTGCCCGTATAGGTCGAGTTGAGGGAGACGATGAAGGTTTTGCTTGCGCCTTTTTTGAGGTCGAAGAAGGTATAAACGCGGTCATCGCGCACGTCCAAAAATTCGGGTTTATCGCCCGTTTTTCCATTGACTTCGCTGGTGGGCGAGAGGGTAATTTCCCAGCCAGAGGGGAAGACGTGGTGCAGCGCGAGTTCGTTGAAATCGTGTGCGGCGGTATTTTTGACGGTAACGAGGGCGTAAAAATTGGTGCTTTGGCTCATCTTGGTGGGGTTGAGTTTAGCGCCATTTTTGCCGACAAATTCTACGTTTAGTTCCAAGCCTTTGTTGCTGGCGGTTTCGTTGCCTGCTTTTGGCGTGCCTTCGGTGTGTAGGCGTGGGAAGATAGTCGCGCCCGATGTGTTGCGGAATTCGACCTTTGTAGCGCGTTCGCCGTCGATGGGTTGCGACCAAAGTGGGAAGCGGCTATTGACTTTCACCCATTCGCCACCTTCTACGCGGTACTCAAATTGCAGATTGCGTGTATCTTTTCCGACGTATTTAGACACGGCTATCAGCGCTTGGGCGGTTTCTTGAGTGCTCAACCAGTCGTTGGAAGCGAGGCGGGCGGAAACGCTTTTCAGCAGTCCGTCGGCTTTCGTGCGCTCATCGAGCACGCTCAATACGTGGAGCAACATGGCTTCATCGCGGAGGGTAGAGCCAAAGGTTTTGTGCGCTTCATGGGCGCGGGAGGCTGTAAGCTGCAAAGAAGCGCTGGCGATAATCGTCTTAGCTACATCGCGTTGACCTGCCTGTGCGTAAGCGGCGGCGAGATACCAGCGGGCGAGCGAGGTGGCTTTATCGCCGCGATTGGTACGCATACGGTTCATAGAGGATATGTCCGCTTTATTGGCGAGGGCAAGCGTGTAAAGGCGATAAGCCTGCGTTTGGTCGTCGGAAATAATGGCGTACTCGTTTTTGTCGGTAGTAGCTGTCCAAGCTGTAGCGCGGGCGCTTTGGTAGCTTGTCCACTGTGTAAGCATCTCGGCGGGTACGTTGTAACCTGCGCTTTTGGCTTCGAGCAAGAAATGACCGACATAGCAAGAAGACCAATCATCGCCGCTGGCTGCGCCTATCCAGTAGCCGAAACCACCATCGGGGCGCTGAAAGCGCTGTAGCTTGGCTATAGCGGTTTTCATGTTTTTGTCGATGTCTTCTTTCTGCTTGGCGCTCAATTCGGAGAAAGTGCCCACGTAAAGTTGCGGGAATGCGCCCGAAGTGGTCTGCTCTACGCAGCCATAAGGGTATTTTATCAGGTATTTGAGGCGGGCGTGCAGGTTGAGCGGCGGGATAGCCGAAACCTCGAGCTGCGCGAAATTGCTGCCAGGTATGCCAAGTGGTGCATAGTTTTGCGTCCAAGTACCATTGGCGGCGAGGTCGTTGGCAAATACTTCCGTTGTGGGCGGGTTGGCATTGCGAATATCAATATCCACATCATAAACCGCCTCATAACTGCCGCTGCGAGCGGATAGTTTCACATTGCCTACACCCACGCGTGAGCGGGTTTTGATGGTGAAGAAGGTCGTTTGCTCGCCCTGTGCTGTGAATGTGAGGTTGCGTTTTGCATCGCCTAAGACCTCAAACATATCGTTGCTCTGTAAGGTGATGTCTACGTTTTTGATATCGTCCTTGCTGGCGAAAACGGTAACGGGCAGGCTTATTTGCTCGTCGGGACCCAATACGCGGGGCAGGGTAGCGACCATCATCAGCGGCTGACGAACGGGCATGGGCTTATCAGCCGAGCCATAAGCGCCGTCTTGCCCTGCGACCACCATGACGCGCACGGAGCCGACATAATTGGGCATTTTGAAAGTGTGCTTTTTGTTTTCGCCCTTGCCGATAGCGAAGGGACCCGCATAGAGCACTACAGGTTTGAAACGGTCTTGTTTTTTGTTGGCTGCATCTACGATAGCATCATCACCGCCTATGCTAAGCAGGCTTTTGAGCTGCCCGCCGTAAGCGCCTAAGACCTCGTTGTACATATCCCAAGTGCGTACACCAAGCGCCATGCGCTCGTAGAAGCTTTCCCAAGCCGAAGGCGTGCGGAAGCGGGTAAGGTCAAGCAAGCCCTCATCTACGACAGCGATGGTGTACGTCATCGGTCCGCCTTTGCGCTCGCTAACATTTACGGTAAAATCTTTCATCGGCTGCAACTCGCTGACCGCCATATCTATAACGGGTTCGAGTTTGGTAGCAGGGTCTTCGATTTTGATAGGCTGAATGCCATACATACGAATAGGCAGGTCGTTTTTGGTCTGCGCGTGCGGCTGCAAAAGCGTTACGTTGGCGTATACATTGGGCGACATTTCTTTAGTAGCCGTGAAGCTGTATTTTATCGTGCCTTTGCTGGCTTCTATCCATTCGGCGGAGAGAATGCGGCTGTTGTTTTCGATGCTCACCAGCGCGCGGCCAGAGAAGCCCGCAGGTATATTGAGCGTTACGGTTTCGCCGACTTTGTAATCGGTTTTATCGCTGCTAAAATTCAGCGCTGTAGCGCCTTCGGGGTCTTGCTCGCCGCTTCTGCCTGCCCAGCCTGGCCAATCAATATAGACGACCTTGCCCGTGCAGTGCCCTGTTCCGTCGCAAACGCGCACCAAATAACGACCCCAATCGGGATACTTTACCTCGATGTCGCAACTGCCGTTGCCGTTCGTTGTATTTACGGTTTGCTCGCTGACGACGGCGGCGTTTACCTTGCCGTCCCAAGCCGAAATTTCGTTGTTGTCCTTAGCGAACCACCAGCGCCAATCGAGCTTGTAGAGGGTAACTTTCAGCTTCTCGCGCGAAACGGGATTGCCTTTTTGGTCTACGGTGGCGATTTGTACGGGGTGTTTGGTATCGGTGAGCAACATATTGCGGCTCGCGTCGCCTTTGGGCAAGCGCAGACCTACATAGGTGCTATAGGCGTGCAGGTCTATCTCCGTTTGGTCGATGCTAAAATCACCGCCCTCCTCGAAAACCTGTGTCTTAAATACCGCCTTCAGTATGCCTGGTGCCTGTATTTTTTCTTTGATATTCAGGTCGATATTACCCGCGCCATCGGCATTGAGCTTGCCGTCGAATACCATCAAACCGTCCATATTTACCTGACGCGCTGGGTCGTCGAAGGTATAATCTTTGAAATTGTTAAATTTCGTCGTGGAGGCTTTCACCTGCATTTCTACCTGCGCTTTGAGGTTTTTGCCTACAGCGCCATGCAGCCAAGTAGCGGAGAGTTTGCCTGTGGAGGCTTTGCCTAAAGCTACGGCTTTCTCTGCGCCAAAATCGACCAAAATTTTCAGCCTATTGGGCTTGATGGATTCGATTTTGAGCGTTTTCGTAAAAGTTGCCCCGCCGACTTTTACCGTCGCCGTGTAGTTGCCCGTTACGGCGCTTTCGTCCGTGCGGCAGGTGAAATTGTAAAATCCGTTCAAGCCGCTGGTGCTGCTTTTACGCGCTACCAAAGCGCCTTTCGGGTCTTTTAGCTCAAATACAACGGGGTGATTGGCAGGCAGTACCTTGTCTTTGTCTTCCAAGATGAAATTCAAAAACAGCTCGTCGCCTGGTCGCCACACGCCGCGCTCGCCGTAAATAAAGCCCTTCAAACCCTTTTGGTAACTCTTGCCCTCCACATCGAAGCGGCTCGTAGACAGCGCCGTAGCAGGGTCTAAGCGCAGATAACCGCGCTGCTTGCCGCTTTTCGCTACCACCATAAAAGGCTTCACATTGCTCAAATTGGCAACATCGATTTTTGCCATGCCTTGTTTGTCCGTTTTCGCGCGGGCGATAACATCCTGATGGAAGTCGTACAACTCCAATTCTACCCCCGACATCGGCTCTGTCGTGTGCAAATTGTTTACAACAAACAAATTATCGTTCGCTGCACGCTTCACCAAAATACCTAAGTCAGAGCCCAAAACATTGCGGCGTATGATGCGCTCCGCATTGTAGTAAAAAGGCTTGCAAGGGTCTTGCAGGTCTTCGTACTCGTATTCCTCATCGTAAAAATCCCAATAGCTGTCCTCGTCGGTGGGTCTATCCCAATCCGAGCCTAAAGCCAACATATCTTTTTCCTCTGGAGTCAAAACGTTGCCGTCTGCATCCATCGCAGGCGCGCCGCATTGGTGCAGCGAATAGGATTTGCGGAAACCGATGGCGATTTCGTATATCGCGCCTGGCTCTACCTGTATGAGCGAAGCCAAATCGAGCGAATGCGTCGTCCAATCTGCCAAATTCAGCTCCTTATTGCCGCTAAGGTCGATTTTCTTGCGCAAAACCTCTTGCCCCACGCGCTTTAGCTGCTCGCTGCCTGCGATGGTATTGACTTGAAAAAATTGCACGATGTTGTCTTCCTTAATCTTGATAACGCGCACGTCGATAGCCCCAAGATTTACGGTCTGGAAGATGATGGGCATAGACTTAGAATTGGGTATAATGTTCCCCTTGCCGACCCATTTTAGCTCTGGTTTTGCGTCCGAGAAGGTAATATCTTCCGTTTCTGCTGTGCCGAGTTGCTTGCCCAAAAGGTTGCGTATCTCGCCCGATACCTGCAATTTGTATTTTCCAACCAGCTTTTGGGTGGTGAAAATCTTGACTTTATTGTCCTCAATCGTATATTTTAGCTCCTTGCCGCCCAAGGTTACCAAGCCCGCGAGCGACTGATTGGGGTTGAGCGGGTCGGAAAATTCTAAAACTATATGCTGTTCGGGCGAATTGTAGCGATACGTGCGATTAAGTACAAACTCTTCCGCCGAAGGTATAGCGAAGCCGAAAGCGCCGTTGCTGCTGCTACCAGGTGCGCTAACTTGCAGGGCTTTACCTTCCCATTGGCAATCTACCGTGTAGCGGCTATCCATGCGGCGCAGCTTATCCAGCGTGAAAATATGCGTATGCTCGTCGATATGCTCCCAAACGACCTTGACGGGCGCGCTGCCCGCAAATGCCGAAAATAGCTGCTCTACGCGCTTGGCTTCTTCTACGTCATGCGTCTGCAATTTGCCTTGCAGGCGCATAAATTTCTCGCCGCCTTCCTCCAAAGAGGTCGCTGCCAACGGGCTAACATTGATAAATTGCTGCTTGGCGCGGAACTGAAACTGAAAGTTTGCCAGCTCTGTGGGCAGCTCGCGCAGGAGCTTATCCATGCGCACGCTTGCCGTGTAAATCGTACCCGAAGCCAAATCTTTGAGCGGCTTAAATTCGAGCGTGCGCTCATCGACCCAACGCAAATCGCCCTCTATTTCGGGCACGATGCTAAACGCCTCTGAGGGCAGGGGCGTGCGAATGTCTTGCACGACGGGCTGCGCAAAACGCAGCAAAATCGGCGATTTCTTAGAAATTTCGCCCTGCGTATAGGCGGAAATATACGCATCATAAGCGGAATTATAAACGATACGTTCAGGTTTATCCGTCCCGCAGCTGCTCATAATCATCGCCACAAGCAAGGCACAAAAGCCCAGTTGTTGAATGGTTTTCATCTGTAAAATGTGGTTTATGAAGTTTTTTTAACAGGTTTGGGCGTGCCCCCGCGCCAACGGCGCGGGGTCGCGTGTTGCAGGGTTTCAGTGCGCGGCATAGCCGCGCACCGCAGCGCCCAAAGGCGCAGCGCCCTTACACCCGCTCACGCGTAGGTCAGTCGGGCTATTTCCCTTTTTTGCTGCCCTTGCCGCCCTTTGTATCGGTTTTGGCGGGCGCAGGCTCGACTTTGGCAGGAGCGGGCGCATTGGGGTAAATTTGCCGCAGAACTTTATTTAGGCTCTCATCGCTGGAGAGATACCAGCGCGGTACATAGCCCGCTATATCGCCCATATTGACCTTAAAAAACAGCCCTTCGGCTAAGGCTGCCTCTTTCGAGTTGCTACGCATTGCCATCGTATCTATGGCGAAGCCTGTGAGCGCCAATTTTGCTTTTGCCTCGCATTGCCCGATGATGGGGCTATTGGTGGAAGCCTCCATGTATAGGGGCGTTTGCGCTATGGCTACAGTTAACTCACCCGAAGCAGTGCCCGATAGCGCGGCGGGCTTAAGCGCCTGTGCCTGTAGCCCACCAACGACGGTGAGCCACAGGGCGAGCGCATAGAATCTGTGTTTTATTTCCATATTTTGTAGTGGTAGTTTTGAATAGATAGGCGGCAAATTTACGAAAAAACTTTGAATGCTCGCTAACTGCCTGCGCTGCGCCGTCCTTTGCGGCGCAGCAAACCGCGTGAGGGATAGTAGGGGCGAATCAACATTCGCCCATTTGGGCGATGGTGAAACGCCCCGAATAGCCCGACCCTGCGACCCGTAGAGCCGTAGCATGCTACGGCTCCCTGCGCCTTTGCGCAGGGGGGAGCAGGGGCACGCCCAAAAAAAATCAATTTCCCTGCATACGGCGATGCTCGTCGAAGGAGATGCCGCCGTCGTGTTTGGGGTATGGGACTTCGTTGCGGAGCAGAAAGCTCATGCTTTTGCCGCTATAGAGGCGTTTTCCTGTGATTTGAAAATTTTCGGCGCGGGTATTGGGGTGTTGGATAGCCAATGTGAATTGCGATTTGGCATTGTAGCCTTTTATGTTTTCGCGCGCGGGCAAATTCAGGAAGTAAGAGCCATCGGCTTGGGTGGAGGTAGAGGCTATCACTTCGCCATTGAGCAGGAGTACCATTTGCGCGCCTGCGATTTTTTGGGCGGGGTCGTGTTTGTAGGCGACGGTGCCGCTTAGACCCTGCGTATTGGGCAAAATTTCGGCGCTTTTGAGGGGTGCATTGCTTTTATTGCCGCAGTCGGTTTGGGCCGTCGGCGCTGCAAAAGTGCTCGCCAATTGATTTTGCGCCAAAATCGGCTGGCTCAAAGAAGTCAGCACCAAAGCAGCGGCAGCAGCCCAATGACGCAGGGGTTTGGGTGCGTATTTTTCGACCTGTAGCGCTGGAGGCTGGCTGGCGTATAGGCGTTTTTCTTGCCCTGCTTGTAGCCTGCCGCAAATCTGCTTTTTGTCGCCCGCATAGTTTTGAAAAAACTGTATAATATCCGACTCCGACATGCTGCTAAAGTCCACAACTGTCTTTTGGCAACTGTCGCAAAAGCGCCCTTTCTCTACAGGAGTCATGGCTTCCCAGTTTTCTGTACAGGGTTTTTTTATGCGGAGGGAGAAAAAATTTGTTTCGTTCGTCATAGTGGTAGTTTGGTAGCTTGTGTGCCTATTTAGATGCGAAGGTGCTCGATTTCGGCGCGCAGCTGCCATAACTTTTCTATTTCTTTTTTATTATTGAAGGCGTGTAGGCAGATGCGCAGGCGTTGCGTGCCGTTCTCTACTGTTGGCGAGAAGATGGGACGTAAATCAATTTCATTTTCTTGAAAATGCGCCGCCCATTTTTTGGCTTCCAGGTTGCCCTTGGGGCAAAAAAAGGCTTGTATGGGGCTATGTTCTTGAGCGGGCAGGTTGGCGGCTTGGGCTTTTTGGCAAAAATAGGCGATATTATCCCTTAGATGCTCTACGGTATCTTGTCCGTCGCGGCTCTGCAAAAACTCGTATCCTTCTTCGATGGCGCTAAGTGCGTGGGGCGGTAGGGCAGTGGTGTACATAAGGGAGCGGGCGTAGTTTGTGAGATAGCTTTTAAGCAATTCGCTGCCCAAAATCGCTGCCCCATGCGCGCCTAAGGCTTTGCCGTAGGTATGCAGGCGCAGCCAAACTTTGTCTTGCAGGTTGAGCCGCTGCACCAGACCCGCGCCGCGTTTGCCGAATACCCCGAAAGCGTGTGCTTCGTCCACCATCAATAGCGCTCCATGCTGCTCGCAGAGTTCCGACACCGCCAAGAGCGGGCAAACCTGCCCCGACATCGAATAAACGGACTCCACCAGCACAAAAATCGTAGCACCCGAACCCACATTTAGCTGCGCTTTGGCTGCTTGCAGCTTTGCCGCCAAATCGTTGCTGTCGTTGTGCGCAAAAAAGGTAGGCGTTAGGCCTGCCAATCGCAAACCGTCGTGTATGGAGGCGTGTATTTCGGCATCGCAAAGCACCGTATCGTTGGCACGCAAAACCGCCTGCGCCCAACCTATATTGGCATCGTAGCCCGAATTGAATAAAAGGGCGGCGGGCGCAGCATGAAATTCGGCTATTTTTGCCTCCAAATTTAGCGCCTGCGCACTTCCACCCGTCAGCAGGCGGCTGCCTGTGCTGCCCGCGCCACCCGCTATGCGCCTATGAGCCCGCGCCAAACCCAAATAGTCGTTGGAAGCAAAATCTATGGGCAAATTTTTTAGCCCCGTAGAGAGGTCGCGCAATGCCCCATTGCGCCGCCGCCAATGCAGTAAGCGCTCAAATCTTTGGGCTAAGACGGAATTTTCCAACATCGTTTATCGCTTATTATTCTTTTTTTGTTAATTTTGCCCCTCTCAAATCAACACCGCATACCTATCAATACATACCACATGGCTCGCAAACAACCTTCGCAATTTATACCTGAAAAAAATACTAAGCCCGTCGAACCTAAGAAAACGCGCAAAGAACTGCGCGACGAGCTGAAAGAAGCGCAGGAAAAATACCAAAAAGAACAAACCGAATTTCAAGAGCAGCAGCGCGCCGCAGCACAACCGCAGCAGGAAGAAATCGACAATACGCCCCTGCCCGAAGATGCCCGCGCAGAACTCAAAAAAGTCCTCATTTGGGCAAGCGTTGGTACCGTCGTTTTGCTTGCGCTCATGTACTGGGCTTTCGGTCGTATAGACTAAGCTTTGAGCGCATTTTCACACGAAGATAGCAAAAAAAAGCCTAAACGCTTTGTTATACGAAGCGAAAGGCGTTATTTTGTGCTTTGAAACAACATTTCAATCTCTTTCTCCTCCACTTTACAACGTCTCCATCACATGGCAACTATCGCAGAACGCGTTACGAAGATTATCGTCGAAAAACTCAATGTCGACGAGTCGGAAGTTACCTCAAGCGCCAATTTCAAAAAAGACCTCAGCGCCGATTCTATCGACTTGGTCGAGCTGATTATGGAGTTTGAGCGCGAATTCGACTTGGCTATTCCCGACGAAAATGCCGAAAAAATTCAGACCGTCGGCGATGCCATCAAATTCATTGAAGAATACGTGGAAGCCAAATAGTGCTGCCCTTGTCGACCTCATTTTAGAAGTCTAAATAGTTGATTATCAATTATTTAGACTTTTATTGTTTAGGGCGTGCCCGCAGCCCAAAAAGGGGCTGCGGTCGGGCTTTTTAGGGCAGACCCATGGGTCTGCCCCTACAATCCCTCACGCAATTTATCCGCTGCGCAAAGGCGCAGCGGCGCAGTCCGCAAAAAAATTCGTCATTCGTCATTCGTCATATATGCGTAATCGCGTCGTCATCACTGGTCTGGGGGCACTGACTCCCATCGGCAATAATGTAGAAAGCTACTGGCAAAATTTGTTGAACGGGGTCAGCGGAGCCGCGCCCATTCAGCAGTTTGATGTGTCCAAATTTAAGACACAGTTCGCCTGCGAGCTAAAAGATTTTAAGGCAAGCGATTATCTCGACCGCCGCACCTTACAGCGTACCGACCCCGTCATACAGTACGCTATGATAGCCGCCGACGAGGCGGCAAAAGATGCCCGACTGGAGGAAGTAGAAGATAGGGACACGATGGGCGTATTTTGGTCTTCGGGTATCGGCGGCATACAGTCCATATATCAAGAGATAGCGCAGTATATCGCAGGCGATAAAACACCGCGTTTCGGTCCTCTCTTAGTGCCGAAAATGATCGTAGACGCAGCCGCTGGGCAGCTCTCTATTCGGCATAGATTGAAAGGGGTAACGGCGGCGGTGGTTACGGCTTGTGCCTCTTCCTCGCATTCGCTGGGGCTGGCACTCGACCAAATCCGCGTCGGGCGCGCCAAAATCATGTTGGTCGGCGGCTCGGAAGCGGCATTGACGGACGTAGGTTTGGGCGCATTTTCGGCTTTGGGGGCACTCTCCAAACGCAACGACGACCCTACGCGGGCATCTCGTCCCTTCGACCAAAACCGCGACGGTTTTGTTATCGGCGAGGGCGCGGGTGCGCTGGTGCTGGAAGAGTACGAGCACGCAAAGGCACGCGGGGCGAAAATCTACGCCGAAATCGCGGGCGCGGGTCTTTGTGGAGATGCTTATCATCTCACGGCTCCCGACCCTACGGGCGAGGGCGCTGCGCGTGGTATGCGTTTGGCGCTGAAAGACGCGGGGCTAACCGTAGACGACATAGACCATATCAATACGCATAGCACCTCTACGCCTTTGGGCGATGAGATGGAAACCCGCGCCGTAATGCTCGCCTTCGGCGAAGCTGCCTATAAGCTCAATATCAGCGGCACCAAATCTATGACGGGGCACCTGCTTGGGGCTGCGGGAGCGATAGAAGCCGTAGCTACTGTGCTTTCTTTACGCGATCAGATAATACCGCCAACTATCAATTTGGATACTATCGACGAGCAAATAGACCCGCGTCTAAATCTTACCGCCAATGCCGCCCAACGTCGGGTCGTGCGCGCCGCGATGAGCAATAATTTTGGCTTCGGTGGGCATAATGCGAGCATCGTTTTTCGCTCAATTGAAAAGTGAAAAGTGAAAAGTGAACACGCAGTGAACGCGTAGCGAAAAGTGAGAATTTTTTATGTGCATAATGTAGAGCCGTTGCATGCAACGGCTTTACAGCGCCCGCAAGGCGGGCGCGCCGCGTGAGGGATAGGAGCGAAACCAGCCGCAAGGCGTGAAACGGCTTGCGGCTGATGTAGCGGATAGCCCGACCGCCGCCAAGGGCGGCGGGCACGCCCAAAAAACGCGCAGCAAAAAAAAAGATATGACCAAGAAAAAAATAGTAGGGCTGGTACTTTTGGGGGCTTTTGTAGTGATGCAATTTTTCCAAATCGACAAAACGACGCAGCCCGTAGACGCGACGCAGGATTTTATTGCGCTGATGCGCCCAAACCCTGAAGTAGAAAAAATTTTGCGCGATGCCTGCTATGATTGTCATTCGCAGCAAACGGTATACCCGTTTTACACGTATATCAACCCGCTCGGCTGGTGGATAGGCGCGCATGTGCGTAACGGGCGCAAAAAGCTCGATTTTTCGCGCTGGGCTTCGTATGAGCCGAAAAAACAGGCGCATAAGCTCGAGGAATGCGTAGAATATACGGTTGAGAAAAAAATGCCGCTCGCCAGCTACACTTGGGCGCACCCCGAAGCCAAACTATCGGAGGGGCATCGGCAGCAGCTTGTGAACTGGTTTAAGTCGATAGGTGGCGGCGGATAAGCGAAAAATATAGAACCACGAAAAAATGTTGTATCTGCTGCAAATAGGATTTTTGACGGTTACACTCTGGGACTTGCTCGATGTCTTGATAGTGGGCTATCTCCTTTTTCAGCTTTACAAACTGCTAAAAGGCAGCTTGGGATTTAACGTTTTTTTGGGTTTAATATCGGTTTATGTTGTTTGGTGGCTGGTTACGGTGCTGGAGATGCCCTTGCTTTCGAGCATTTTGGGGCAGTTTATCAGCGTGGGTATGATTGCCTTGTTGGTGCTGTTTCAGCCCGAATTACGCAGGTTTTTGATACTCGTGGGGCAGGGTTCTTTGAATGCGCGCTTTCGTTTTTTGGAGCGTTTTTTCAAGCCTCGAGCGAGCGATAAGGAAGTTTCTACCCCTGAAAAAGAAAATCTTATCAGGGAGATACTGCGCGCTTTAGATGAGATGGCGCAGGAGCGCACAGGGGCGCTGCTGCTTTTTGCGCATAATAGCAATTTGGAGGGGCTCTATACTTCGGGCATTCAGCTCGATGCGCAGGTATCTACGCAGCTTATTTTGAGCGTTTTCAATAAGGAAAGTCCACTGCATGATGGGGCTATGATTATAGCCGAAGGTCGCATCGTAGCAGCAAGTTGCGTGCTGCCTGTGAGCGAGCGGCGAGATATACCCCAAAAATTGGGTCTTCGCCATCGGGCAGCTATCGGCATCACGGAAACGGTGCCGCTTATCGCGGTGGTCGTTTCGGAGGAAACGGGCAGAATTTCCTACGTTCGCAACGGACAAATCACTACCGATGTAGCCACCGAATGGCTGCACAAGGTTTTTATAAAGATAATGCGATAGTTGGGATTGTGCTTTGTGTGTAGTCGTGCTTTGTGTATAGGTACTATGCCGCCTTGCGGCGGCAGTGGTAGCAAGTACGATTTGTTGTTCGCTTCGCGTTAACTTCGTTTTCGCTACGTGTTTAATTTGTCATTTGTTATTCGTTATTCGTACATTGTTAATTAAATGCTTTAATGTTTTATTGCGTGAGGGATAGCAGTGGAAGCGCCCACAAGTGCGTAAGCACGCCGTGGTAGCGCTGCAACGAATAGCCCGACCGCCCGACCTTTTAAGCCGCGTAGCGGCGGGGAGGGTGGGCACGCCAAAATTGCACATACTTAATCAACAATGTCATTCGTCATTCGTAACTCGTAATTCTCATGCAGCCCTTAGAAACAGGCAATAATAGCAACAATATTTATTCATATTCTTTATTGGACATTGTAGGCACGCTTTGGCGTTGGCGCAAGATGATAGGCGTTTTGGTGGGGGCGAGTGTAGTGGGGACGGTGTTAGTGAGTTTGTTATTGTCGGACTATTATACGGCTTATGCGACCTTTGTGCCTGCGAATGAGGACAAGCAATTATTTAGCGAGAACGGGGGCAAGAATAACAGCCTTTATGGCGACGATGATGCTATAGACCGCGCTTTGATTTTTGCGGAGTCGCCGCAGTTGATTGGCTACATGATACAGACCTTCAAGCTGGCGGAGCGCTACAGCGTAGATGTGAGCACGCCAAAGGGGCAGGATAGGGTCGCTAAGACATTTATGAAGCTCTTTAAGGTGAAAAAAAACCAGTACAGCGGCATAGAATTGAGTATACAGGACACCGACCCGCAGTTTGCTGCCGTAATGGTAGATAGTGCGCTGCGATACATTGAGCGTTTGTATAGAGATGCGACGAGCCAAAACCGTCTTTTGTTGGTGCGCACCTACGAATCGGCACTGGTAGAGCGGCAGGAGGAATTGCGGCGCACCAGCGATACGATTGCTTTGTTGCGTAAAAAATACGCCATCTACGATGTGCGCAATCAGGGGGAGGTCTTGGGCAAGTTGGCGGTAGAGACGGAGGCGCAATTAGCTGAGTGCCGTGCGCGCTTGCAGGTTTATCGGCAGATGGGCGGCAAATCGGACTCTATAGTTAATCTTAGCGCCCGCATAGAGGGCTTATCGAATCAGCTTGCCAATCTGCGTGCCCCGATGAACGATAGCGCTTCGGCTATCAATTTGGAGCGTTTTGCAGCGGGGCGGGATTTGATTTCGCAGTACGAAGACCTGCTAACGGGCATGAGCGAAAATCATGCGAATATGAAAAAGCAGTATGCACAGTTCAAAGCTCAAGCCGAGAGCCAAGCCAGCGCTATCATTATACTCGACCCCGTACAAGTGCCTAAAATAAAATCTTATCCTGTGCGCTCGCTTTTTGTGCTGGGGGCTGCCTTTTTGTCGCTGGTGTTGGGCTGTGTAGCGGCGATATTATTGGATATGTACAAGCGTATTGATTGGAAAAAAGTATTCTCCGATGAACCCAATGCTAAGCCTGCCAGAGCAGACAGCGAGCAGCCCTAATGCAGCGCAGCGGCGTATATTTGCTGCTTTTGGCGCTTTAGTAGTGGTTTCTATTTTGTTGGCGGTGTCGATGGAGCAGATAGCGTTTTTGCTGCTGCCTTTCGGGACTTTGGTGATTTTTCAGGCGCTCGTAGACTACGAAAAGCTGTTTTTGCTGCTTTGGGCTTGTGTGCCGATATCTACTGAAGTAGACCTACCTGGTGGCTTCGGTACGGATTTGCCTGTGGAACCGCTTATTGTGGGCTTGGCGCTTTTGTATCTTATTCGCGTGCTTAGCCGCCCCGAAACTATCGACGGCAATTTTTTGCGGCATCCGATAACGGTGCTTTTGATTTTGCATTTGATTTGGACGACCTTTACGGCTATCGTTTCCGACAATTTTGCGGTTTCGTTAAAGTTTCTGCTCGCTAAAAGCTGGTATGTGCTCACGTTTTACTTCTTGAGCAATTATATGCTGCGTTCGGAGGCTTCCTTTCGGCGCTTGTTTTGGTGGTTTATGCTGCCTATGTCGCTCGCTACGCTGAAAGTGGTCTTACACCATGCGGCTTTGGATTTCGGGTTTCGGGAGATAAACCAAGCCTGTGTGCCCTTTTTTCGCAACCACGTTAGCTATGCGGCTTTGTTGGCTTTAGCGTTGCCTATTGCTTGGTTTGCGCGGCATCTGTATGCGCGTTGGTCTTTGCAGTGGTGGCTAATTTGGGCGGCTACGGGTTTGTGGTTTTTTGCGCTCTTGTTTGCTTATACGCGGGCGGCTTATGTGGCTTTGGTCTTGGCGATAGGGGCGTATTGGGTTGTTCGTTTTAGGCTCATGCGTCCTGCGCTGCTGCTGGGGGCTGTGATGGCGGTTTTCGCTGTTGTTTATCTGGCGCAAAACAACAAATACATAGATTTCGCGCCGAGCGAGCGCACGATAGCGCACGAGGATTTTCAAAATATACTTGCCGCCACCTACAAATTGGAAGACGTTTCCACGATGGAGCGCTATTATAGATGGATAGCAGGCGTGCGTATGTCGCAAGAGGATCTGGCAGCGGGCTGGGGACCTGGCAATTTCTACAATTTCTATAAAGCCTACACGCTCAATAGATTTGAAACTTATGTAAGCGACAATCCCGAAAAGTCGGGTGTACACAATTATTTTCTTATGCTCTTAGCGGAGCAGGGCATCCTTGGGGTCTTGATTTTTGTAGCTTTGATTTTCGTCGTTTTGTTGCAATCGGAGCAGTTGTATTATCGGCTTAGTTGCCCGCGTAGACGCACGATTTTGCTCGCTGCCTTGCTCTCGACGGTCGTTATTTATGCCTTTTTGCTGATGAACGACATGGTAGAAACCGATAAAGTCGGCTCCTTTTTCTTTATGCTCATGTCCCTCATCGTCGCCATAGATAGATGGGAGAGAGTTACGAATTACGAGTTACGAGTTACGAATGATGGGGCATAAGCCCTTGTTAATTGAATGCTTTAATGTTTTTCGCGTGAGGGATAGGAGTGGAAGCGCGTAGCGCTGCAACGCATAGCCCGACCCTGCGACCCTGTAGAGCCGTTGCATGCAACGGCTTTACAAGCGCCGCCCTGCGGCGCGCGGGGAGCAGGGGCACGCCAAACACTTACTACCTACTACCACTTCACCTTTTTCAGCTTTCCGCGCTCGTTTCTTTCCTTCCATTTGCCTACGCGTTTGCCTGCGCTGTAGCTGCCTTCGGCTACGAGATTGCCCGCTTCGTCGTATTCCGCATAAGCTCCCTCGAACGCGTCGGCTTGCTTATATGCCGTTATATGTGGTTTTCCGTTGGGGTGATAGCTGCGGTATGCGCCCTCTTGTTTGCCGTCTTTGAATTGGGTTGTTTCTTTGAGCTGCCCGCTTTCATGGTAGGAGCGGCGAGTGTTGCAGGGCTGTTCTCGGCTCATGGTGCTGTCGCTGCTGCTGGCGAGCAGGCAGTAAAACCCCTCTTCTTGCTTCTCAGCGTTGGGATAATAGCGCGTATAAGCGCCGCCCAGCGTATCGCTTTGCGCGGGCTGACGGCGCAGCGCCAGCGTCCCGTTGGGGTGATAGACCTCGTAATGTGTTACCAACTGCGCCGTATCGTATTCGTAGCGGGTTTCCGCTTTTGCCAATTCGCTAAAATTCAGCTCCTCGCGCAGCCTGCCGCGCTCATCGTAGCGCTCCTCCTTTTTTAAGGTTTTGCCGTCTTCGCGGTAATAGCGAACCTTGCCCCGTTTTACGCCTGCATCGGAGCGCTCGACCTCCATTTGCAAAGTCCCATCGAGGCGAAAAAGCTGTATATTCGCAAAATTATCGCCCTTTCGTGTGCCCATTTCTTCCTTGGTGCCATCGGAGTAAAACATGGTATAAACGCCATCGGGCTGCCCGTTTTTGAACTCAAAACGCGAGCGCAGATTGCCTTTTTCGCTAAATTTTTCTACGATGCCATGCAGCGTGTCGTTTCGATATTGGGCGCTGGTCGAAGGCAGCCCATTGGCATGATACGCAAAGGCATTGCCCTGTCGTTTGCCCTTTTCGTAATTGCTGCGGTCTTTAATCGTCGTGCCGTCGGCATGATAGGTCAAAAAATCGCCCTGCAATTTGCCGCAAACCAGCGTCCCTTTCTCCAATAATTTGCCGTCGGCAGCGCGCAAGAGATGCTCTTGCGGCTCGCTATTAAGCTGATACGTGAATTTTACGACATTATCGCGGCGAAAATGGTTAGCCTTGTCGCCATTGATAACTATCTTTGAGCTTTCTTCCAAGACCTGAAAAACGACAATTCTACCGCGCAAAGCGCTCACTTTCACAGTGGCGATTTGCAGCCAGCCGCTCATTTTGCCGCCCTTGCCTAAGGGCGTTTCAAAACGCAGATGCAGCTCGCCGCTTGTGCCTATGCTCGGCAAGTCGCCCTCCGCAAAATTCGCCTCCACTTTTTTGATATTGTCCGTCAGCAGCACGCCGATGAGATTGTTTTTTTCTGGGCACAAATCTTGCGCAGGCGCTTGTTGCGCCAAAAAAAGCAAGCAAAAGAAGAGTATACGGTTCATCATGTTTTATTTTTTTGGGCGTGCCCGCCGCTTGCCCCCCGCCCGCACCCCCGCGCCTACGGCGCTGCCCCCTTGAAAGGGGGCGTGCGGTCGCCCCCTTGCGCGCTACGCGCACACGGGGGGCGGCGGTCGGGCTATTCGGGGCGTTTCACCATCGCCCCTACGGGGGCGAATGTTGATTCGCCCCTACTATCCCTCACGCAGCAGGCAGCCACAAGGGCTGCCCCTACATTTATGCCAAAAATTATCTTTTTTCTGTTAACGGTGGCTGCGCTCTTTTCGCCGATGGCAGCCCCTGCTCAAATCCTCGAATTTGATAGAGACACCCTCCAATACGGCGAAATCCTACAGCGCAGCGAAGGCAAACGCAGTATGCTTATACGCAATACAGGCGAGCAAACTTTAGAAATCTATGCCGTACTCACTACCTGCGGTTGCACGGCGGCAGAGCTCGATAAGATGAAAATCGCCGCAGGCGAAAGCGCCCGCCTTAGCATCGAATACGATACCCGCAAAAAGGGAAAATTTTTGCGCTTCGTCCTGATAAAAAGCAATGCCCTCAATACCGACAAGTACGGCGAGATGCGCCTACCCCTAACAGGCACTATCCTAAAATCAAATCGAAATTAGCCGCCGTCGGGTGTCGGCTGCTGGCTATAGTACCGTCTTCTGCGCGCACCAATTGTAGGGTCTGCATGCCTGCACTGCGCGCTGCGTCGAGTTCTTCCTCTACATCGGAAAGGAACAAAATTTCTTCCGCCTTTTCGCTGCGCATAGACAAGATATTGAGATACGAAAGCGCCTGCCGCTTGTGTCCTACTGCCGTATCGAAGTAATCCGAAAAATAAGCACTCAAATCGCCAAATTCGCTGTAGCGCACCAGCAGCCGCTGCGCGGAGGTAGAGCCAGAAGAATAAATCCCTACGCGCAAACCCGAAGTCTGCCAGCGCTGCAAAGCAGGCAACACATCAGGGTAAAAATGTCCTTTTAGCGCGCCCAGCTCGTAGCCCTCGCGCCAAATCATACCTTGCAACGATTTTAGCGCAGGGTGCTTGCGGTCTGCCTTTGTCCATTCTTCGAGATAATACAGACAGTCGGCAAGGCTGCGTGGCAGGGGCGTATTTTCTGCCTGCGCCGTCTCCGCTATCTGCGAAAAAGCATAAGAAACAGCCGACTGCGTATCTGCCGACTCATACAAACGAACCACAGAGCTGAGATTTTGCAAAAAATAAGGAAACAACACTTTATGTACAAAGTGCGTCGAGGTGGTAGTACCCTCTAAGTCGGTAAGTATGTAGCGCAGCATGGCGAGTTACGAGTTACGAGTTACGAGTTACGAGTTACGAATTGGGGGGCAAACTTACGGAAAAAGCTTTTCTTCTCGCACTAAAGCCCGCCGCGTCCTTTGCGCGGCGAGATAAAAAGCGTGAGGGATAGTAACGCCGCGATTTATCGCGGCGTGGATAGCCCGACCCTGCGACCTTTAAGCGCGTTAGCGCGGGGAGCAGG
>CAYXSA010000070.1:0-1971 GCA_964467315.1 uncultured Saprospiraceae bacterium
TTCGTCATTCGTCATTCGTCATTCGTCATTCGTCATTCGTCATTCGTCATTCGTTTTGGCGTGCCGCTGCTCCTTAAAGGTCGCAGCGTCGGGCTATTCAGGGCAGCCCTGTGCTGCCCAAATGGGCAGACACATTGGTCTGCCCCTACTATCCCTCACGCGGAATATGGTGCGCGCCGCGCAAAGGGCGCGGCGTGCAGGTTTATCGTTTTATTTTTTGTACGGCTGCCTGCGCCCGCGCCTCCTTTGGGCGCGGGCAGGCGGAGCGGGGAGAAGGCGGGCATGCCCCAAAAATTTAACATTTAAGGCACAATTTTATGCCTATATTTGCAGTGTCTATTCGACAATGAAAAACATTTTCTTCACACTTTTACCCTTTTTCAGCTATGAAAAACAACTTACTCGCACTTTTCGCCCTATTTGCAGTGGCGATTACCGCGCCCCAAGTGCAGGCGCAAATTACGATGGGCTGCCCTGCAACGCATGAGGTGCATTTTACTTTCTCTGGGCAAGCTATTCTGGAAGCTATAGCCATACCACATGCCTCTACAGTCCCGTCACCTGACTCAATATCTTTTGTTGATTTTGGTGTGGCTTTGGGGACCTCTTTTGCAAGGTTTTGCCATGTTGCTACACCAGAGTTAGAGTACGATGCTTCTTTAGGTTATTGGCAGGGCACACTAAAATTTCGTGTTCATTCCAGTAATGGATTATTGGATAGTTGTTATATAACGCTGATTGGTCAGGATTCATTTGGTCCCACTATGAATTCGCAAGATATAACAGTAGCGCTCAATGGTGGCACAGCTACAGTATTCCCTAACGATGTTTTGACTGCTGCTCCTGTTGAATACTGCCGTAGCACTAATGTCGTAACACAAATCAATGGACAAAGTTTCATTACTTATACCTCTGCCGATTTGGGTGTAGATACCGTAACCGTAACCAGCACCGACGATTTGGGCAATACGACTACAGTTAGATCAGTAGTTACCGTTACGGTAGGCAGCAGCGTGCAGCAGCTCACAGCAGCGGACTGGCGCGTATACCCCAACCCCGTAGGCGAGGTGCTGTATGTAGATTTGGGTAGTCGCGGCTTGGCAGAAGAAAAGGACTTGCGTCTTAGCCTGCGCGCCGTAGATGGCAGAGAAATCTGGACAGCAGCCCTACCCGAAGGCAGCCAAATCAGCGAATGGCAATTGCCCGCATCCTTGCCCCAAGGCGCTTATTTCTTGCATCTTAGCGGCAAAAATGCCAGCGGCGTGATGAAATTGATGAGATAAAACAAAAAAATAAAACATTTTTCTTCACATTTTTACCATTTTTCAGCTATGAAAAACTACTTACTCGCACTCTTCGCCCTGTTTGCAGTGGCGACTACCGCGCCCCAAGTGCAGGCGCAAATTACGATGGGCTGCCCCGCAACGATAGACAAGTATTTTGATACTTTTGGCATTGTATCTCTAACGGGGGATAGCATCCCACACACAACAACAGTAAGTTCTGGTTATAATTTGATTCCTGAAATTTCAGGAGGAGGATTTGCGCGGTATTGCGGAGATACAAGTCTTACTTATGACAGTGTAATGCGAGCTTGGATTGGAGCGTCATTTGTCCTAATTTTTTATGCCTCTAATGGGACAAACTCCGTAATCGATAGTTGCCAAATAGGCATAACCTTGCGAGATAATTCGGGTCCTAGACTTTCGCCTCAAAATATCAGTGTAGCACTGAATGCAGGCTCTCAAACTGTATCTGTTACACCAAATCAAGTCCTTACGACTCCTGCTGCTGACCAATGCCACAGTAGCGGCATGGTAACCACCATAAACGGTCAAAGCTCCGTAACCTTTAATACCTCAAACTTGGGAGCCAATACGGTTACGATTAGCAGCACAGACGGCGCGGGGAATATTAGCACTGCTACGGCTGTGGTTACGGTTACTGTAGCAAGCAGCGTGCAGCAGCTCA
>CAYXSA010000070.1:2071-20793 GCA_964467315.1 uncultured Saprospiraceae bacterium
GCAGAGAAATCTGGACAGCAGCCCTACCCGAAGGCAGCCAAATCAGCGAATGGCAATTGCCCGCATCCTTGCCCCAAGGCGCTTATTTCTTGCATCTTAGCGGCAAAAATGCCAGCGGCGTGATGAAATTGATGAGATAAAACAAAAAAATAAAACATTTTTCTTCACATTTTTACCATTTTTCAGCTATGAAAAACTACTTACTCGCACTCTTCGCCCTGTTTGCAGTGGCGATTACCGCGCCCCAAGTGCAGGCGCAGCCCCAAATTACTTTAGGTTGTCCTGTGATGATGGATGGTTATTTTGATGCATCAGGCACTATAAATTTAACAGGCGAGTCTGATGTTCCTAATACAACGTCAGTGAGTTCTGGCTATAGTATATCTTCCCAAATTTCAGGAGGGGGCTTTATTCGACAATGTGTTGATACGAGCTTCACTTATGACAGCGTAATGCAGGCTTGGGTCGGAGCTTCTTTTTGGCTTGTTTTCCACGCTTTTGACGGAATGGGCAGCACAGGGTCAGATAGCTGCCAAATAGACATAACTGTGCGAGATAATTCTGGCCCTATTTTGTCGCCTCGAAATATTAGTGTTGCGCTCAATGCAGTATCGCAAACTGTAACAGTCAATCCTTTAGACGTGCTTACGACTCCTGCCACTGACCAATGCCATAGAAGTGGTGTGGTAACGACAATAAACGGTCAAAGCTCCGTTACCTTTAACACCTCAAACTTGGGAGCCAATACGGTTACGATTAGCAGCGCAGACGACGCTGGGAATGTAAGCACTGCTACGGCTGTGGTTACGGTTACTGTAGCAAGCAGCGTGCAGCAGCTCACAGCAGCCGACTGGCGCGTATACCCCAACCCCGTAGGCGAGGTTTTGTATGTAGATTTGGGCAGTCGCGGCTTGGCAGAAGAAAAGGACTTGCGTCTTAGCCTGCGCGCCGTAGATGGCAGAGAAATCTGGACAGCAGCCCTACCCGAAGGCAGCCAAATCAGCGAATGGCAGTTGCCCGCATCCTTGCCCCAAGGTGCTTATTTCTTGCATCTTAGCGGGAAAAATGCCAGCGGCGTGATGAAATTGATGAGATAAATATAAAAAATGTCTATACGCAAGCTTCGCGTATAGACATTTTTTTGTAAGTTTTTGACTATTTAAATCCTTGATTATCAGTTTTTTATGGCGTTTTATATAGTGCATATTTTGTAATAAGCCCCAAAATTTGTCTTATATTTATTCGCCAAATTGTTGTATATTTGTTGAATAATCATTCTATATTTACATAGAATCTGCGCCGTTGGTGTAAGCTACTCCCTCCTGCGCCCCATAACCTGCATCAAACATCCTTCTTTTATGAAACCTTTGCACCTTCTTTTTTTATTTGTGGTCTTGGGCTGCGCCTCGGCGATGCGCGGACAAAACTATTCAGTAAATACGGTTTGTTCTACGCCATTTGAGGATATTAGCCAAACGGGAGCGCCCATAGCGCTTTTGGATGATGAAACGCGCTTCGTAGCCTTGCCGTTTAATTTCGCCTTCTACGACCGCACCTATTCCTCTATTGGTTTAAGTAATAATGGGGGGATATTTTTTGGTTCTAATGTTACGACGGTGATACCGAGTATCAATTTGGAGCTGCCCAACTATTTCACAGGATTTGCTTCCTCTTCTGTTATACAGGCTGCCATGTTTCCATTTTGGGACGATTTAGGAGTAGACGCAGGTGCTGTATATTTCGACACACGTGGCACAGCCCCCAGCCGACGTTTTATTGTACAGTGGCACAATCGGAATTTAAAAAATTCCACCTGCGTTCCGTTTTCTAATTGCGGGGTAACATTTCAGGTAGTTTTATACGAGGCTACAGGAGATTTTGCATTTGTATACGACGATTTATTCGTGGAAGCGGCAAGCCCTCATAATAATGGTGCTCAGGCAACAGTGGGCATACAGCGCGATAAAAATATTGGCAGGGAACTTTCCTTTAACTCTTCCTATTTAGCAGGGCGCACTTGCATAACATTTACGAAGGTGCTCACTACGGAAAATTCTATGCGCTATGGGGTGCAAAGCGACGCTAATTGTACCTCTTTTATTAGTTTTTTAGGAACTAATTTAAATCTCTTTGATGATCAATTGTCTAACACAATAAATTTGCCTTTTGATTTTAATTACTACGGGCGTGTTTTTAAAAAAATAAGAATTTCAAATAATGGGCATGTTTACTTAGAGGATGAAGGGGGCGTATATTCTGCAAATAGAATAGACGTTTATCAAACAGACATAGATCAGGATAGAGGAGGATTTAATGGTTCCCCGACAGGGGGAGGAGTTTTTTATCAAAGTACGTCAAGCTATTTCGTTGTAGAATGGCGCAACCTGCCAGCTTATTATGCATCAAATAGCGGCATTACTTTTCAACTCCAACTATACTCAAATGGACAAATAACATTTTCTTATAAAGACTTATATGCAGGCAATACAGCCAATGCGAGTGCCCCATACAGAAGCTATGGAAATCAAGCAAACATAGGCTTAGTATCTCCAAATGTTGTGCAGACAGTTTTTAGTAATGAACAAGCAATACAAGTAGATGGGGCTGCAAATGTTAATCCATATTGTCTAAAATTTTACCGCCCTACGGTCGAATACAATAATATGCCTTCTTGCGTTAATAACAGTCAAGCAAACATAATAGGTAGCTCGCAAGTAGTAAATTTTGTTAGCTTGATTGATGCCAATGGTGTCACCGTTGCTACAGGCAGTGGGAATGGTTATACTATTTCAACGCCGTCCGTAGGGTCGTTTCAAGTAATGCAAACATTTTCAGTCTCAGGGGCTAATTATCTTGTACCCAATTACTCTGCATATTCAGGGTCACAAATACTGCCTGCTTTATCTCCTATATTTAGCGTACCCCGCACGCCCCGCGCTCGCATGGACGTATTTCCCAATGATACAATATGTTCTACTGAGTATGCTGTATTGTTTGCAAATTCAGGGGGCTTGAATGCGCCTTCTTATCTCTGGAATGCAGGGGCGCAAACTGCGCAAGCCATACAAGCCGATAGCTCCGCTATCTACCGCGTAACCATAACAGACCGTCACAATAACTGTGCAGACGCAGTGCAGACGACTATCACCAAGCGCCCCAACTCTCTGATAGACTCCGTTACCTTCGAGCGTATAGCAGTGGGTCAGCCTACAGTCCGTTTAGATGATTTGTTGCTGCGCTTAGAGCCTGATAGTTTGGTTTTCAATGTAGCACCGAACCAGACCTATCCGCGTACCTTTGAGGGCAATTATGTCAACTTTTTGGCAGGCATCTACGAATTTAGTCCACAGCAGGCAGGCGTAGGCACACACCCCGTAACGGTAGTCGTACAAGATACGGCTACGGGCTGCTTGCACAGTAGGGCGGGTTTTATAGAGGTTTTGCCCAATCCGCAGTTTATTGGTTTGGATACGGTCTACTGCGGCAGCGTAACCAATGCGATGATATATAGAGATAGTGCCAATTATCCTTATGTAGAAAACGTTATTGGCGTATTTACTACCAACCAAGCCTATCCCAATAATATACAGTTCATACGGCTGAAGCGCAATCTGCTGACCATCACGGCGACGAACTACGCCTTAGCAGGCACTCTGCCCACCAATAGCACCCTCAACGCCTTTGGCTTCAATCCCAGCCAAGTCGCAGGCACCAGCAACCTGACAGCAACCTATACGACACTGATAGAGTTGGTAAACCTGCAAAACACGCTTATCACTTCCAAAACCTTCACAGCGGGCGTAGATTCCTTTTTTCTGCGGGTAGGCAGCGACCCGACCGTAACCATACTCGACCGCGATACACTTTACTGCGAATACGACAACTATAGCCGTATCCGCGTGACCCCTCTGCCCGTCTTGGGCGCGACAAGCGTTTTTAATATCCTCAATCTCGCAGACAATAGCAGCACCAATATAACCCCCAACTCGCTGGGCGAGGTCTACATCAACCCCGACCAATTAGACCCCGCCAATGACGGCGATACGGAATTTTTGTTGAGCTATACCTATTCGCAGTTGGGCTGTACCCGCTCCGACAATATCACGATTTTAGTGCCAGAGCCTTTGAATGCAGGCTTTAGCACGGCTTCTGGGCTTACGGACTATTGCTCTTCGGGCCTGCCTGATATGCTGATACCTGTTACGGATACTTCCGATGCACGCGTAAACGATAATAATACCTTCTTTTCGGTCGATAATATCAGCATACCCAATCGCACTTTTACCCCAGGAGTTAGCCAAAATCCGACGGTTTCTGTCGTCGGTCCGCATACGGTAACGTATCAAATACAAGATACTTTTGGCTGTTTGACTTCTTCGAGTCAGATATTTACGGTAAATGCCTTACCTATTTTGTCCTTAGCGATACAGCAGCCTTCTTATTGCGCCGATGCCAATATACAAACGATAAACGTAAGTACTTTCCCCAACAGCGGCGGCGTAGGTACCTTTTCCCGCAGCACACGCGGCGCAGGCAGGGTAACCATTAGCCCAATCAGCGTACCGCCTTATGTTCCTAACCCTATACCTTCGACAAACCCAAACTACAGTGTTGATCCCGATGTTTTGATGGTAGGGCAAACTATAGCCGATACTATCCGTTTTCACTATACATTTACCGACCTCAACAGTTGCACGGATTCCCTAAGCCGCTCGGCGATTATACACCCCGCGCCCGCTATCACCTTTGTAACGATACCACCTATAAATTGTTTAGACAGCAGTTTAGTGGTGAATCTTAATCCTGTGCCTGCTAACGTTAATATATCTACTAGTCACCCCGCCAACGGGAACATAGATTTAGTGAATGCTCGTTTTACCCCAGTAGCGGTTGTTAACAACCAAACCATAACGTACAGCTATACCGATGCGCTTACCAACTGCGTAAACAGCCTAACAAACACATTTCGTGTCATATCTGACTCCACAAGTTTCGCCTTCGTAGCGCCAGCCCTACCCAATTATATCTGCAAAGCCGATACGGTGCCGATTCAGCTTTTGGTAGCCCGCACGGGGTCGAGTTTCGTTACAGGGCGACAATTTACCTCCAATCGAACGCCCAACGGTTTGACCAGCTTAGGCGGAGCGCTAACGACGAGTATAGATACCGTGCGTTTTATACCTTCTCGCTCCGATACAGGCAATGTAATCGTTAGCTATTCGGCAACTTTGAGCGGCTCGGGCTGCTCGAAAACCATACGCGATACGATTTATGTACATAAGCCCGCGCCGATATTCTTGGAGTTTATCGACGCTGTAGACGGCGATTCTATCTGCGAATATGCGCAAACGGTTATTTTTATTCAAAACTACCCGCAGTCTAGCATTCCCCTGCCGCCGCGCTTGGATACCATACGCGGAAGCAACGCCCCTTCTCAACAAGGCGTGCAACGGGTTACCTCCATTCGCTACGACTTTGTACCCAATGCCATCACCTACGCCAATCGCTTACAGTGGCATTACATACAAGCAAACGTAACGGACAACTACGGCTGCGCTGTATCCGTTACCGATAGCATCAAAGTTATTGCCAATCCCTATCCCTTTATCAATGGTTTAGATGGAGCATACTGCCACAATACAGGCGTAGACACCATCACAGGCGCACCGCAGGGCGGCAACTGGTACGAAATAACCAATGGCACAAAATACAGCCTACAACCTTATCAAAGCGCTTCTATCGCGGATTCTTCTTCCTCGCCCATCGTCGGCGCTACTACCCCCAATCCGATTAGCTTCGGCGCAAATGCGGGTACCTTCATTTTTAATCCCAATACCATAGATACCACTCAAGTCATCTACGAGGTACAGTATGCCAATGGCTGTATCAATCGAGATAGCCAAGATGTCGTTGTTTATCCCTTACCCAATCTGCTCATAGACCCGCTGCCTACGCTCGTATGCAGCAATGATGACCCTATTCCGCTCACATCCACCGTCAACGGTGTTGCCTCTTATTCGCCTTCCGTACAATACCGCGAAGCTCTGCCAGGGGGCATCGTCTTAGATACGCTTTTCAATCCCAGCGCGCAAATACCAGGGCCAGTAGTAGATAGCCTGCCGCGTATGATAGTGGCAACTTATACCTTTGCGGGTTCAGGTTGTAGCGATACCGATACGTTGCGACTCATGGTGCGCCGCCCACCAAATGCGACCATACTTGGACTAAGCAGCGCCTATTGTGTCAATGCCCTGCCCAATACCATCAACGGCGATAACCTCGACCTTGTTGGCAATGCCGCAGGCATCGCTTCGGCGACTTTTAGCAGCTTAGACCCTGGAGTAGTCGTGCAGCAAAGCAATACGCAAGCTACCTTCAATCCTGCTCTTATCGCAGGCGGTAGCGATATTGTTACTTATACCGTCGTAGCGCCCAACGGCTGCCAAGACAGCGAAGAACGTACAATTATCTCCAATCCTCTGCCCAGCGGCTTATCCGTATTCATTCCCTCCAATATACTTTGCGAAAACGGCAGCGTAAGCACCGTAACAGGCTTGCCCGTACCCACAGCCCCCGCCAATGGTAGCTTTAGCGTGCTCAACCCCGCCAGCCTCCAAGTCGATACCTCCAACAACAATACGCTCAACCTGCGCCCCGCTCACTATGCTACCATCTCAGGCGTAGGCAACTATAGACTCGTCTACCGCTACCAAGATGCCAACGGCTGCGTAAACACTGATACCAGCATACTGGAGTTGCACCCGCGCCCCCAAGCCTACTTCCATCAGCAAACTTTTTGCATCGGCAATACCATACGCCTGCAAGATAGCTCCTATTTCAACGCCTTTTTGACAAGCGCCGATTCCCTGCGCTTCTGGAATTGGTCGTATCAAGGGCAATCCTTCGCCAATAATACCGACAACTTCTTAGACCTGCAAAATCTGCCCGCAGGCAGCGGCATCGCCCAAGTCGTCGTTACCTCTGGCGCAAACTGCCGCGATACCTTCCAGCGCGTCGTACAAGTATACAACAATCCACAAATCGCCTTCGCTACTACAGGCGGCTGTATGGGTACGCCCATCAGCTTTATGCCCGATAGCACCGAACTTGTAGTGCCTATCGACTCCGTTAGCCAGATAGTTTGGGATTTTGGTGATGGCACTACTCAAGTCGCTACCGCTGTCGGCGGCAATACCCAAATAGCCCCCGTTACCCACTTGTACGCAACTGCAGGCATTTATTTTCCTTCTCTTTATGTGCTCAATCGCGGCTATTGCGAGGGCAGCGATACCAATAGACTCGCTATCTCGCCCAGCGTCGATTTAGCCTTAGGTGCATATTCGGAAGATTTTGAAGCCACAGACGGTACTTGGTTTCAGTCCCTGCCCAATGCCCAAGCCGTATGGCAATGGGGTATAGCCAATAAAGACCAACTTACCACCGCGCCCACAGGCAATAAGGTATGGGTAACCAACCTTACGCAGCCTTATCCGCAGAATACAGATACTTGGGTTTATGCGCCCTGCTTCGATTTCACGACGAGCATAAAGCCCATGATAAAACTCGATATCGCCGCAGATATGTATTCTTATGACGGGGTAGCCCTGCAGTACTTCGATGACCAGCTACTGCGCTGGGTAACTGTCGGCGAAGAAGCTAAGGGCGTAAATTGGTACAACAATGAATCCGCCTTAGGTTTGTACGATTATGACCCGACAGAACCCTACCTGCCTGGGGTTTCTTCCCTCAATGCTTGGAGCAGTACGGTTGGTTTTATCGGCACCAACAACGCAACCGCCATGCAGACCGCCCGCTATCGGCTCGATCAGCTAAAAGGACGCAATAATGTGCAATTCCGCATCGCCTTCGGCGGTCTGAATACGCCCAACCTCTCTGCAAAAGAAGGTTTTATGTTTGATAACGTATGGGTCGGCGAGCGCCGCCGCAACGTGCTAATCGAACATTTTTCCAACATGAATCACCCGAATATGGGCGTAAATACTCAACACGTCAACGGGCTCATTTTCAACCAGCACAATATACACGACCTCGTACTAATTGAGTATCACACGGAACTCGGCACCCCCGATAATCTTTACTACGAAAGCGCGCCAGGCAACAATGCTCGCCGACTCGAATACGGCGCGCAAAATGCCCAAGCCGTCGTAGACGGCAACGCTTGGCTTGATAACAGCCTGCTTTTGAATGGAGATATTTTGGATACCGAAATGCTCCAAGACCCCGAATTTTCTATACAGGGTCTCAACCTCTTCATCAATCAGCTCACCAATACCGCCACCATCACGGCAACAATTCGCGCCGAAAAAGACCTGCCGCAACAGCTCTATAGCATCTTTCCCGTCATCGTCGAAGATTCCATTAGCTGGCTCACGCAGTTGGGTTTTGTCAATCAAATGGGTACCTTCCGCCAGTTCTTGCCCACTACCGTAGGCTTGCAGCGCGACCAAGCATGGGCAACAGGCGACAGCCTTTTGGTGCAAGAAACTTGGGCGATAAGCATCGGAAGCGTGCGCCGCGACAATCTCGAAGCCGTCGTTTTTGTGCAAGCGCCCAACAGAAAAGTTATGCAAGCCGCACACACGCGTACCGTCGATGTACTCACGCTGCCGCAGTTCCCCATCTCGGTCGAATACTTGGAGGAGCTACAGGCACAGGGTAGGGAGGTCTTTAATGTCCAACTATTCCCCAATCCCGCCGTCGATTATACCCAACTGCGCTTTGATGCGCCACTAAGGGGCGAATACCGCTACCAAATTATCGACGTACAAGGACGCATACTCTCCCAAGCCGCAATCCCCGCTAATAGCCAATTAGTCGAAATTTCCACCGAAAACTTGGCTGCTGGTACCTACATTATCTACGTCTTCGACCCCCTGCAAAGCGTGCGCACCAGCCGCAAATTGACCGTAATCCGCCCCTGATTTTTAAGTGAAAAGTGAAAAGTGAAAAGTGCGTTTTTCCCTGTACTTGACTTGCAAAATTTTGCACAGTATTTTTTATTGTAAATAATTGACAATCAATTATTTATACACAATTTTCGTTACGCGTTCACTACGTGTTCACTTTTCACTTTTCACTTAATACGCGGGCGTGCCGCTGCTCCTTAAAGGTCGCAGCGTCGGGCTATTCGGGGCGTTTCACCATCGCCCAAATGGGCGAATGTTGATTCGCCCCTACTATCCCTCACGCAAACTGCCCGCGCCGCGAAAGGGCGGCGGGGCGCAGGCTTTTGAAGCAAAAAATAAAAAAAATGCGCGGCGCAACTTTTTGCGCCCGCGCACCATATTTTGCGTGAGGGATAGTAGGGGCAGACCCATGTGTCTGCCCTTTTGGGCAGCACAGGGCTGCCCCGAATAGCCCGACGGCGCGACCTTTTTAGGAGCGCCGACACGCCCAAAAAAAATTTCACTTTTCGCTTTTCGCTACGCGTTCGCTTCGTGTTCACTTTTTTGTCATTTTTATGAGATCTTCGGCGGCTTTTTTCTTGCTATAGAAGCGCAAGACGGCGATAATAGCGCCTGCGACGACTACGCCACCGACGAATAAGCCCCAAAGTAGCCAGCCGTTGGTGGTATTTAGACCTTCCAAAGGCACGCTGTCGCCGATGAGGATATAGGGCGACCAGAAAAATGGGTGCGCCACCTCGTTATTGGCGGCTTTGATGAATTGTATTTTAGCGTTTTGTAGGGCGAGATCTTTGGGTTGCGCCTGCTGTATGTTTTCGTAAAAAAGCAAGACCATATTGGCGGTGGCTTGGTCATTGACGCTCCAAAGGGTGGTAAAGATGGACTTTGCGCCCGCGAAGGAGAAGCCCCGCGCAAGGCTCATGATGCCCTCGCCGCGCGCCATCTTGCCGATACCTGTTTCGCAGGCGGAAAGTACGACGAGGTCGGCGTTGAGTTGCATATTATATAAGTCGCTGACATACAAAAATTCGTTTTCGATGGTGTCCTCGATGGGCGAAAAGGCAAGCAGCGAGTAGTCGGGAAACTCATTGTTGGCGAGTCCGTGCGTAGCGAAGTGAATGATGCGAAAATTGGAAGCCAGTTCCTTAAATTTTTCTTCCGTAGCATGTGTGCCAACAAAAATATCGCCCGTGCGCAGCAACTCGCGCACCTGCGTAACCTCTGGTTCATTGGAGGCTAAGGGGGCGAGATTATAGCGTTTGCCGCGAATGGTAACATTGGCATCGGCATCAAAGCGGGGCGCGAAGCCCAAGAAAACGCCGCTGGTGGGCTTATGCTTTTTCTTCTGCATCTCTTGCAAAAGCGTCGCCGAATAGCTATAGCTGATGGAGTGCTGAAGCAGCAAATAGGCGTGCCCCTTGAATAAGGTCGGGTCGGCGGGCTGCTCCGTGAGCAAGGCATCGAAGGGCAGTAGACTCAAAGCACCATCGGGCACTATCAGCAGTCGGCGCGGCAATTTCCCCAGCGGCTGCAGTAGATTTTGATATAAATCGAGTGCCGTCGCGGCGTAGGTATTGGCTGTGGAGCGATAATTTGCGTCGTTTTTTTCGACGTTATTGAGGTAATAATCGTAGATAGAAGCACGCAAAACGGCGACCTTTTCGAGCAACTGCGGAGAGGTAAGCGGAATGGCAAAAGCGTCGAAATCGTCCTGCGTAATTTTGAAAACATAGGTATTACGCTCACCCACGAAGTACGAAATCAGCGCTTGGTCGGCTGCGAGTAGCGTGCGGCTGTCTTCGACCGAGAGCAGGCGAATATCGTATTTTATTTTGTGATATTCTGGGTAGTCCTCCTCCAGTTGTTTGATAAAGCTGTTGTATTCTTCGCGTTTGTTGGTGATGCGCGTTTGCAGCTCGATGATTTGGGGCAGGGTTTCTTTGTTTTTGCGGGCAGAGAGGACGTATAATTCTTGCTCCAACTGCGCTATATCGAGTTTGATTTTGGCTTCTTTTTCGAGCATATTGGCGGGAATGCCTGCCAATTTGGTGGCTTTCGTAGTTTGGAAAGCCTGCAAAAGAGAAAGCCCCTTGCATTTTTCGGAAAAATAAAAGGCTTGGTTGAGGTATTGTTTATCTTTGGTGAGCTGATGGAGGCTCATAGAGATTTGAATGGCAAATTCGTAGCCCTCAAAGAAGAAATCCGCCCAGCGGACATTGTTGGCATCGGCGCTATTTTTGCGCAGGTAATTGGGTATTTTGTCGTATAGCAGCGCCGTTTGGTAGGCGCGGTCAAGGTCGGTTTTTTGCTTGGTTTGCAGGTAAAGCTCGTAGCTGGCGCGGGCTTTCCAAGCTAAAGCGTTGGTGAGGTTATCTAAGGAGTGGCAGGCTGCAAATAGGTTTTCGCTGGGCAGTGCATCTATGTTTTCGTCCTTGTAGTTTTCGAAAAGGGCAGTGATACTTTTTTGAAAGTAGGGCAGAGCCATTTTCGGGTCTTTGGCGGCTATGAGATAGTACTCGCCGTAGGCTTGATATAAGTCCGCCATCTCTGGCTGCTGTGTATCGTACAAGCGCTGTGCGATGCTATAGGCGCGGTCGAGCGTCATTTTGCAGGCGGGAAGGTTGCCCATACTTCGGTATACGGCGCTTTGCGCCATCGCATTAGCAAATATAAGGGCATTATCGGTAGAGAGTAGTTTGTCGGATTGCTGCGCGGTTTGCAGGTACAAGAGCGCAGAGTCTAAGTACTGCCGCTGCGTTTTATCTTCGTCGTAGATGCTATTGAATACGTTGCCGATTTCCTGTAATACCGAATAATGATTTTCTACATCTGGGGTTTCGAGCTTCTTAAAAATGCGATTGGCGCGCTGTAAGATAGAGAGTGCTTTGAGATATTCGCGCGATTTTTTGTAAACCTCTGCTTTAGGGAGGCAAAAAATAGCCGCCTCCACACTGCTGCCACCGTACTGGTTTTCGATGAGCAGCAAACCCAAGTCGGCATACTCTAAGGCTTTGCCAAAATTGTCGGTGCGTATGTATACGTTGGCGAGTTCGTTGTATATGTAAGCCAGCTCCAATTCATCTTTTTGCATCTTTATCGCCATTTCCAGCGATTTTAGCGCCTCGTCGTATCTGCCCAGAAAACTCTGTAGCTGCCCTACATTGCCGTATTCGCGCGCTATTAGGTCTTCAGTAGAGCCGATTTTTTCGCGCATCTTGAGCGTTTTTTCCGAAAACAAAAGCGCCGAAGCATAATCATTATCGGCATAATAAGCCCGCGCAAGCGCTTTATATAAAATTACCCAATCTTCCGAAGGCGGCACCGCAGCAGATTCCAGCCGAACCACCCAAGCCGCAATTTTTAAGGCAGTACCTTCATAACCATTGCGCTCCAAATAATCCGAGTAGGGCGCAGCCACCCGCAGATAAAGCGCCCAGTTGCTCGACTGCTCGGCACTCGACAAAGCCTTACTATATAAAGACTCCACATTGCTGCCCACCGTGCCCGCTTCCGTTAGCTGCTTGGCTTGCGCCAATAACTTTTCGATATCCTGCGCCTGCAAACCAGCGCCCACAAAAAGACAACACAAAAACAAAAACCATTTCATAACAAACGTCTTTCCTTGATAATCCTAAAAGCACTATAAGCGCGCAAAAATAAGCGTTTTTTGCATAAAAACCCGCCTACGCTCCTTTTTGTTGGGCTGCGCAGCTTTTTGGCTTGTTTATTTTTGAAAAACACGCAACTTTTTTGAAAAAAAATGTATCTTCGCCTTTGGTTTTAGTACTAAATATGCGCGGCATTCAACTATTTATTCTGTTTCGTTTCTGCTCTTAATTGGTGTTCGTTCTCCATTTCACCTGCACTTTCCCCCCTTGCACACGCTTTTAAAGCCTACCTACATTTATTCTCACACGGGTCTCTATGAATCAAGTTATGAATTACGCTTCTGAAATTTTTGAAACTGAGGAGCTGCTCTTAAACAAAGAGCGCAACGCCTCCCATGCAAAAGTGCGCAACAAAGTCCGACTCGTTCGCCTGCTCAAACAAGGTCTTAGCCTCCAAAAAGCAACCGAACAAATCGGCATCAGCTACCGACAAGCGCAACGCTACGTTACCACTTATCGCCTACACGGCATCGGCGAATTGCTCAAAGTCAATTACAAGTCCAATGCCTCCAAACTCAACGCCAACGATATCGATGCCCTGCGCAAACATATCAAACGCGTCATCAGCAAGGAAAACGCCGTCGCGCTCACGCTTACGCAATTGCAAGCCTACATCGCCGACACTTTCCAACAGTCCTATACCTTAGGAGGAATTTCCGCCCTGCTCAAAAGGCACAAAATCACTTACTAACACTATTTGAAGGCTTGCTGCCGCGCTTTTCGTCTCGCCCAATAATAGTGTAGAAACGTATATTAAAACCTTTTTTTTTATGGCGTGCCCCCGCGCACCCCCCCGCCGCTACGCGGCTTCCCCCCTTGAAAGGGGGGAGCCACGCGCGGGGTCGGGCTATACGCTCCATCACAGCTTGCGCGGCTTTGCCGCGCCTACGCTGTGGTTCCGCTCCTATCCCTCACGCAAAGGTACACCCCACCCCCCCCCCCCCAAAAATGTATAAACCCAAAAAAAAAAACCCCCCCCAACCAAAAAAACGCCGAGCTGGAAAATATAAACTTGGAAGAATCGGGCATTGAGTACGACGATATCGTCGCCATCAATCGCACAAGCAACGACAGCACCAAAAACGAAGGCGCAAAGGTGCAGGCAAAAAAACGCGATAACGTGCGCGGAAAATCTATGCCCCTGCTCCGCCGTATGCGCAATCCCAGCAAAGACAAAGAACCCCTCACGCCCGAACAAATGGGCATGAAGGAAGAAGACGCTTTCCTCACTACCCGCAAAGTCAGCCCCCTCGACCTGCGCCGACACGCGCACGTACACCAACGCGATAAACTCGGCTCCAATATGCGCCGCCCCAAAGACTTTATGCGCATGTTCGACAAAGGACAAAGCACCGAAGAACAACCCCGCTTAGACCTCACCTATAATATAGAGGCAAATCCACTCCTCAAAAAAGAACTCATCGCCGAACAGATTTTACAAAATCTGCACTCCCGCGATAGACGCGAACGCCAATTCGCCGCCCGCATACTCAAAGAACAAAAGGTCGATAAAGAGCGCGTCGAAGAAATGCAAGAGGATAAAGACGCACACAAAGACCCCAGCTTCTTAGAAAAAATCAGCAGCACCGTTAGCGCGGATTCTATATAAGCATATCCCATGCAAACAAAAATCCTACGCACGATAACGTATTTTTTGCCCGCCGAAGCTACCAATGGCGACTTCCAAGCAGCTGTAAAACGCCTCCATACCTTACACGATAAAGCCGAGCGCGCAGGCTGGCAAGTGCAGACCCTGCGCCTATGCTCCCGCGCCCTCGAAGCCCAAAGTTTACCGCAGCTTCCCGCCCATTTGCAGCCCAAAATGCTCTACACTTGGGGCGCATTGCAGCCCACAGATGCAGATTGGGCAGCACGGGTGCAGGCTTGGCGTGGCAGCGGCTCCACACCCCTGTTTTTTCATCGCCCATTTGCGGCAGCCGAAACGCCCCAAGCCGCCGATATCGATTTCCTACTACAGACCCTACGCGAAAACCCGCTAAAACTCTTTCATTTTGGCTTCGCTTTCGCTTCTCCCCTCAATGGTAGCCCCTTTTTTCCTGTAGCGCAAAGGCAACGCACAGGCTTCGCCCTTGGGCTTCAATCTACCAATCTCGCCGCCGATTGCCCCCATATGGAGGCATGGTTTGCCGCCCAAAGCTCCGCTTGGTCAGAACTGCAAAATCTGCTAAAATCTGAGTCCGATTTTTTGGGCATCGATAGCTCCATCGCCCCCCTCTACGAGCAAGAAGGAAGCCTTATATACCATCTCCGCCGCTGGTTTCCCAAAAGCAGCCTCTACGAATTGGCTACCAGCGATGTATTCTGCCGCATGACCCAATTCATCAAGCAAGAAAATCCCGCCCCCCTCGGTCTTTGCGGGCTGATGCTGCCCTGCTTGGAAGATTTCGAGCTGGCTAAGCTCTACGAAGAGGGCGAATTTAGCACAGAGCGCAATTTATTTCTCTCCCTGCACTGCGGCGTAGGCATCGACACCTATCCGATAGGCATCGACGAAAGCCCCGAAAGACTTTTGCAGGTCTTGCGCCTCACCCAAGCCCTGGCCCAAAAGCATCAAAAAATGCTCTCCATCCGCTGGATTAGCGACGGTATCAGCCGCATCGGCGAACGCTCCCGCTTCGCCAACCCTTTTCTCTCGGAAGCCGTCCTCCGCCCGATATGAGCGATGCGTGAGGGATAGAAATGTAGGGGCAGACCCATGTGTCTGCCCACATGGGCAGCACAGGGCTGCCCCGAAATGGATAGCCCGACCCTGCGACCGCGTAGAGACGCGATTTATCGCGTCTCCGCCCGCCGTCCTTTGCGGCGGGCGGCGGCGCAGGGGCACGCCAAAAAAAGTGAAAAGTGAACATGATACAAACGCATCGCGCAAAATATAAAATATCCTGCTTATTTGCCCCTATAAATAATTGATAATCAAGTGTTTGTAGTGTTTATTGAAAAGTAAATAAAAATACTTTTCACTTTTCGCTTTTCACTTTTCACTTAAAAAATGCACTTACACCGCCTGCGGCTTGCGCAATTTAAGAGTTATGAGCAGCTGGAGTTGGAGTTTTCGCCTGCCTTCAATGCTATCACGGGCAAAAACGGCATCGGAAAAACCAACATTCTCGACGCTATCCATTATCTTTGCGTAGCAAAAAGCCATTTTCATAACTCCGACCGACCCAGTCTAAGACGCGGGGCGGACTACTTTCGCATAGAAGGCGATTTTTGCCTGCCTATGGCGCATCTACCCGCTGTAGACGGCGCACCCTTCGCCCCTTTCCGATTTCAGCAAATCGCCTGCAAGTACATAACGCAACCGAAGGCAAAAAAAACTATCTCCCACGACGGCAAGGCTTACGAAAAACTAAGCGAGCATATCGGTGCGTTTCCCGTCGTTTGCATCGCCCCCGATGATACCCGCCTTATCACGGAAGGCAGCGCCGAAAGGCGGCAATTTATGGATTTTAGCCTCTCGCAACTCGACAGCGAGTATATGCGGCATCTGCTCTACTACAATCGCACGCTGGAGCAGCGCTCCGCCTTGCTGCGCGATATAGACGCACAAAGATATAATTCCACAGACGAATTGTTGCTCATCTACGCCCAACAACTTTCTGCTGCAGCCGCTGTTATTTACAGCAGCCGCCGTAGATTTGTAGAGCAATTGCAGCCCCTGTTTGAGCACTATTATAGGCTGATAGCCGCAGGAAATGCAGGCAATACGCCCCAAGAAACAGTATCCATCACCTATACCTCAGACCTGAAAGAGCAAGAAGGTAAAAGCCTTTTTGAGCTGCTCGAACAAAATGTAGCCCGCGACAAGGCGGCGGGGCGCACGACTATAGGCACGCACTTAGACGATATCGTTTTTTTACTTTCCGAACAGCCCGCCCGACAAGCCGCCTCGCAAGGGCAGCGAAAAACCTACCTGCTCGCGCTGAAATTTGCCCAATATGCGCTCATGCGCGAGCATAATCCGCAACGCCGCCCGCTTTTGCTGCTCGATGACCTTTTCGATAAACTCGACCAAGACCGCACCCGCTATTTGCTTCATTTGATAGCTCAGCGCGACCAATTCGGGCAGGTTTTCCTGACCGATACCAACGCAGAGCGCTTACAGCCACTTTTAGAGGAATTGGATAGAGATTATCGGCTCTTTCCCCTTGAGTAAAATTCGTAACTCGTAATTCGTAACTCGTAACTCACATTATGCAGCATATGTACACTCGTTTGTTTCTTTTTGCGGCGCTCTTGGCGCTGCCGCTGTTGGTCGAGGCGCAAAATACGCGCTATTTAGACCCGATTTTTAGCACGACCCGCACCAACGGTATACAGTACGGTGCGGCTGCCCCGCACAATAGCACGACTCCCGCGCCCCTACTTTTGGATATGTATGAGCCTACGGGCGATACGGCGGCGCGTCGCCCTGTGGTGTTGACGATTTTCGGCGGCTCTTTCATTGGAGGCAGCACCAATGCGGCGGATATTGTGGCTTGGAGCGACTCGCTCGCCCGTCGCGGATATGTGGCTGTAGCCGTTGGCTATCGAGTCGGGTTTAATGTTTTTCGCACGGGGGCAGTCGTGCGCGCAGGCTATCGCGCCTTGCAAGATGGGCGCGCTGCGGTGCGCTATCTAAAGGAGCACGCCGATTCGTTCCGACTCGATACGAACCAAATTTACATTGTCGGCAATAGCGCGGGCGCTATTACCGCCCTTCAAATCGCCTATGCCGACGATACGAACCGCCCCGCCGAAAGCTATGGCATACCAGGCGGCGGCAGCGATAGCACGGATATGGGTTGTATGGACTGTTCGGGCAACAACTTTGCGCATACGGTCGAGATAAAAGCCGTCGTAGGTCTTTGGGGCGCGGTGCTCGATTTGGCGGGCGCAGACAGCAGCGACCAAACGGCAGCGCTCATGTTTCATAGCACCGATGATACGGTCGTGCCCATAGATTCGGGCAATGCGCAAGGCGTGGCGACCTTCCCCATCATATACGGCTCTCGCTTGATACATAATAAGCTGATAGACTTGGGCAAGTATAGCGAATTGTACGTCTACGAGGGCTTGGGGCATAATTTCTATTATACGGGCGGCACTTTCCCCAATGCGTATTGGGATAGCATTCGCGTGCCTTCTATCAACTTCCTCTGCCGATTTAATACGCTTTGCGATACGACCCAAATCGTATCCGTCAATCGCCAGCGCGCGGAAGCAGTCAGCAACGATATGCTTTTATTCCCCAATCCCGCCAAAGAATTGTTGCATTTTCAGTTGCCCAGCGAGTCCCTTGCGGGCGCGTATAGCATAGAAATTTACAACGCACAAGGGCAAGCCGTCCATTCGGAGCGCGCTTATTTGCAGCCTGCGGGCGAGCAAATCCAAACGCTCACTTTGCGCGATATGCCTGCGGGCTTTTATGTCTTGCGCCTTCAACATGAAGGCAGCGGCGCGCAGACTGCCAAACAGTTTGTAGTGCGTCCCTAAAAAAGAAGATTTTTTTTGGGCGTGCCCGCAGCCCTAAAAAGGGGCTGCGGTCGGGCTTTTTGAGCCGTGATAAATCACGGCTCTACATATCCCTCACGCAAATTTTGCCCCCGCGCCGCAAAGGACGGCGCGGGGCTTTTTATTAGTCCACCAAATAACGCTCCTCCAAAGACCATGCCTGCGGCGGGCTGTCCGACTCGAACCAGAGCCGAGTCTGTGCCCAAACACCCCGAAATAAATCCGAGCGCCGATAAGCCTCCAAATCCGAAGCGCTGCGCCAATGGCTATGCGTGAGCCAGACCTGCGCATCGTCCGTATCCTGCAAAACTTGTAAGAATAAACAGCCCTCAAAATGGCGGATTTGATGGCGATGCTGCTCAAAATGCGCGCGAAATAATTCGACACATTCCGCACGAAAACGCATTTTTACCAGTCGGATAAGCATACGGCAATATCTGTTTTTTTCGATTATTTTGTCCGCAAAATTAGCCTAAATTTTAACATTGCTATAAGTAGCAAGCATCAAATAAAGTTGTAACTTCACGCTCCCAATACCCGAAATAGGGTATAGGGGGCTTTTTAGTGAAAAGTGAAAAGTGAAAAGTGAAAAGTGAAAAGTGAAAAGTGAAAA
>CAYXSA010000071.1:0-20777 GCA_964467315.1 uncultured Saprospiraceae bacterium
GCTGGCTATCAATTTTAAAAAAAATTCCTTAATTTAATTTTGTCCAAGTACTTACCGAAAAAAAATTACGCTTGAGGGCTTATCAAAAATATAATATTAATCCTTCTTCGCCAGTAACTTTTTCTTGTGATGCTTCTGCCGATTTGGAGTTAGCCACTATTTTCGGGGATAAGCATTGGCGGGCTTATTTTTCGGGTCAAGACGAATACTTATCGCTGTTTCCGCAAATAGTAGGCGAAAAATTGGTAATTTCTGCCCATATACAAATTAAATCCAGCCCCTATACCAAAATAGATGATTGTTCCGATAACCCAGAAATTTCTTTTTTTGTGTGTTGTCTTGGGCATGCTAATAGCAATGTTGTGTATTATGCGACTCATACAGGAGAACACATACTTTTAAGTATCGGGCAATCCGACAAATCAAAAGTTCGTCACTTTCTATTGAAACCTTACAGCGAAGTACAGCTAAAAGGTTTTGAATTATTGGCTTCAGGAGAACATTTGCCTATTGTTTTTGAGGCGTATACGGACACCCTTTTTCTTGAAGGCTGCGATTTGCGTACCCGCGTTGATAGCGTGAGCAAGTGCGAACGTAATCCACAAAGGGACAAAGAACTGGAGCGTCTGCGCGTTTTATGTTTGGGGCACATTGAACGTCTGAAAAAGCAGGAATACAGATACAAGGTATCTTCGTCCTTTTAGATTTTTAGCTTCAATTGCCCCCACCGCCCCGCCCGCTCTTTGCGGGCGGGGATTTTTTTTTGCGTGAGGGATATGCAGAGCCGTAGCGTGCTACGGCTCAAATAGCCCGACCGCAGCCCCTTTTTAGGGCTGCGGGCACGCCCAAAAACTCCAGCTTTGAATAAGGGAAAAAAGCTATCTTTGCGCATTGTTCTACTTTTGCCTGAATGCGAGAAGCGAAATGCGCAACCTAATCTATCCGATTCTTTATTTTGAATTGTCGCCCGAAGTGGTCTGGGGCACGCTCATCGGCACGAATTACCAAGTCGTAGAAGCCGACATTCGCAGCCTGAAAAGCAACCTCAAAGACTACTTATTTAAGCAGTATAAAAAGCTGGACGAGTACCCAGAGGCGCGTTTTGCCAACTACAAACTAAAGGTTTTCGACATAAAAATACGCCCTACTTACAAGAGTAATGGGCGTTCTTTCCCCAGCGAGCAGGTGCATAAAGTGCCTGTTATCGGCATTTATGGGCAGACGGAGGACGAGTACTATGAGTGCTATCTGCCGACTTTGGGCGTGCATTTTGTGTACCACGATAGCAAGCTACTTTCTACGCTGGTCAATAACTTCGCTACGCACGCGCTGATGCAGGCGGAGCCGCAGTTGATTTTTGACCAAATGCAGTTGCCCGAAGCCAAAATCGAGGAAATCACGATGCGGGTAAATGAGGAGCGCGATATGAATTTTTCCAACCACTGGAACAATGCGCAGCAGTACGAAAATCTTGAAACGATGGCGGAGCGTTTCCCTTACACGAAGGCGACGCGGCGCAATCTGGCGGCGTTCCCCGATGTGGCTTGGGAGATGGAGGGCTATGTAGAAACGGTGATAGAAAAAATCACGGCGACCAACTCCAACGTGATTATCGTAGGCAAGAGCGGCGTAGGCAAAAGCGCGGTTTTGCGGCAGGCTATCAAAAAAATAACTGCCAAAAAAAGCGGTCGAAGCCTGACTTTCTGGCAGCTTATGACGCAACGCATCACCGCAAATGCGCGCTACTTGGGCGAGTGGCAAGAGAATGTAGAAAATCTAATTTATGAGCTGGAGCTCGCCGAAGGCGTGTTGTGGGTTATCGATATGTCGCAGCTCCTGCTCACGGGTGGCGAGGGCGCAGAAGACAGCATCGCGGCGTTTGTGATACCCTTTTTGCAGGAAGGAAAACTGCAGATAGTCGGCGAGGCTACGCCCGAACAGCTGGAAGGAATGCGGCGTATGCTGCCTGGTTTTGTGGAAAACTTCCAAATCATAGAAATAGAAGAATTGGCAGAAAATCGGGTTTTCAGCATCTTGCGACAGTTTGCCGACTACTCCGCCGCCAATCTCAAAACGAGCATAGAGCAAAGCGCCTTAGAAACCGCCTACAGGCTGCTCATGCGCTATTATCCCTATGAGTCCTTTCCTGGCAAGGCGATGAAATTCCTAAGCCAATGCCTGAGCCATGCGCAAAATCATCAAATCGCCAATATAAACAATGAAACGGTTTTTGATGTTTTCGTGCAGCAGACGGGTATGCCGCAGATGTTTTTGCGCGATGATTTGCGCTTAGATAGCGAAGAACTTACACAGTTTTTCCAAAAGCAAATCATCGGGCAAGATGCGGCGATACAGACGCTTTGCAATGTGGTCAAAATCTTCAAAACGGGCTTAAACAATCCACATAAGCCGATAAGCACGCTATTGCTGGCGGGTCCGACGGGGGTAGGAAAGACGGCAGCCACGAAGGCGCTGGCAGATTATTTTTTCGGCAAGGGACAAAAGCGCTCGCCGCTCATTCGCTTGGATATGAGCGAATTTCAGCACGCGGGGCACTTGGCGAAATTCATCGGCTCTGGCGGCGAAGTTGGCAAGCTGGTGCAGGAAATCCGCGAACGTCCCTTTGCGGTGGTGCTGCTCGACGAAATCGAAAAAGCCGACCCCGCTATATTCGACGCGCTGCTAACAGTACTCGACGAAGGCAGATTGGTGGATGCTTACGGGCGAGCTACCAATTTTTGCAATACGATAATCATAATGACTTCCAATTTGGGCGCATCAAACAGGGCTTCCATCGGTTTCGGTGGTGGAGCAGCACCCAATTATGAGTCGGCAATAGCGCAGTTTTTCCGCCCAGAGTTTGTAAACCGCATCGACCATATCGTTGCCTTTCAGCCGCTCGGTAAAAACGAAATACTGCGCATCACAGAAAAAGAGCTTAGAGATTTGTGCGAGCGCGAAGGGGTAGAAAAACGCGGCATCAAGCTCATCTTCAGCCTTGACCTCAAAGAACAAATTGCCTCCATCGGTTTCGATGAACGCTATGGCGCTCGTCCCCTGCAGCGGGCTATCGAGCAACTAATTACTGCGCCTTTAGCAAAATGGCTACTGGAGCACCCGACCGTACATAATCGCTCCCTGCTGCTCGACTGGGAAGAAGGGGCGGTGGATATTACCCTACAGAAATAACGCAAATAACATAAGTCTTTTTTTAGCACACAGATTTTCATATATCTGTGTGCTAAAAATGAATATATCTCAACAATGGAAGGCATAGAATACCTGGGGGAACGGCTTTGGGCTGGACAGCTGGGGCATGGATTAGTGATAGCGAGCGTGCTAATGGCGCTGGTTTCGATGATTGCCTATATCGCCGCTGGGCGCTTGCAAGGCAAATTGGGCAAAGAACAAGAGGCGGAAAGTTGGCGGCTTATGGGTCGGCTGGCTTATGGTCTGCATGGTATGAGCGTCGTGGCAGTTATCGTTTTGATTTTCCATATGATGCTGGGGCGTTTTTACGAATACGAATACGTTTGGTCGCACGTTTCCGACGAATTGCCTTTTAAGTATACTTTTTCGGCTTTTTGGGAGGGGCAAGAAGGTAGTTTTTTACTTTGGTCGTTTTGGAATGTCGTGCTTGGGGGCTTGCTCATACGTTGGGCGGGCAAAGAATGGGAAGCGGGCATTATGCTCTGTTTTGCAATGGTGCAGGCGATCATGATGTCGATGCTTTTGGGCTTTTACATCACGGAAGCCGACGGGCGCATAGGCTCTAGTCCCTTTGTGCTGCTGCGCGAAACCAATTTTGCGCCCATGTTTGCGCGGGCTGACTACATCACCCTACTCGAAGGCAAGGGCTTAAATCCGCTTTTGCAAAACTATTGGATGACCATACACCCGCCGACGCTCTTTTTGGGTTTCGCCTCTACGCTGGTGCCCTTCGGTTTCGCGGTGGCGGCTCTTTGGAATGGGCAGCATAAAGAAGCCATTGCGCGGGCGATGCCTTGGGCGCTGTTTTCGGCGGCTGTCTTGGGCACGGGGATTTTCATGGGCGGCGTATGGGCTTACGAAGCCTTGAGTTTTGGGGGTTATTGGGCATGGGATCCCGTAGAAAACGCCTCTTTAGTGCCTTGGATAACCTTGCTTGCGGGTATACATACCGCCCTTATCGCTCGCAGTACGGGGCGTTCTGTGCGGAGTACCTACCTGTTTTGGTTGATGACCTTTTTCCTTATCGTTTATTCGACCTTCCTCACCCGCAGCGGTATACTTGGCGAAACTTCCGTGCACTCCTTTACCGAAATGGGCTTGGAGTGGCAACTCGTTATTTTCATGGGCGCTGTGGTGCTTTTGGGGGGCGGTTTTTACGTTTGGGGCGCGCGCGCCATTCCCAAAGTCGAGGCAGAAGAAAGCGCCTATTCCCGCGAATTTTGGGTTTTCATCGGCTCTTTGGTGCTGCTGTTTTCGGCGGCGCTCATCACGTTTACGACCTCCATACCCGTTTGGAATGCTATCTGGGCAGGCATCGGCGGTACGGGCAACCTTGCCCCGCCTACCGATGTCGTCGAACACCACAACCGCTATCAACTTTGGGTTGGTGTGTTGGTTGCTGTACTTTCGTCGGTAGCGCAATTTACGCGCTATCGCGCTACGAGTATGAGCGGCGAATACGGGCGTTTCGTCGCCAAACATCTACTCCTTACGCTGGCGGCTACTGTGGCGCTTACCCTGCCTTTTATGTGGTTGAGCGGCATTTTAGCTTGGCAGTATTGGCTGCTGGTTGGCACGGGCATTTATGCCGTGCTTGCCAATACGGACTATCTTATCAGCGTGCTACGCGGCAAATTATCCGTATCGGGTAGCGCCGTTTCGCATATCGGTTTCGGCTTTCTGATGGTCGGTGCAGTCTGGTCGGGGGCGCTCAAAGACCCGATTTCGGAAGGTTTTACCTCCGTAGAAGATGCACTCGGCGACCTTAACAAACAAACCAATAAAAGCGTCTTGCTCGTAAAAGGGCGCACCGAAAAAATACAAGGCGGCTACGAGGTAACTTATGCCAGCGATAGCGTCGTAGAAAATACGGTCGTTTATACGCTGCAATTCGTGCGCCGCGATAGTACAGGCAAAATTTTGGAAGAGTTTTCCACTACGCCCAACGTCTTGCGCACCAAGCAAAAGGATGGCACTTACAAATTCGCTGCCGCCAATCCCTCTACCCAAACCTTCCTTTCCCGCGACGTTTTTACGCTCGCCGTGCCCAACTGGGCATTTCAAGAGGATAAAGAAAAAGAAAAAACCGACTCCGCAGGCACTTGGAAAACGCATAAAGTTTCACGCGGCGATACGATTTATACCAGCAATAACTATTTGATTTTCAAAGATTTCGACCGTGCGCCTACGCACAAAGATTACAGCGCTATAGAGGGCGACATTGCCGTTGGTGCTATCGTAGAGGTGCACAACATTGAGGGGCGTGCGCCTGTGCAGTTGCGCCCGATTTTCTTCATTCGCGGCACTTCTTCGTTTGATATACCCGACGGCAGCGAAGAATTGGGCTTGATGCTGCGCCTTTCGCGCATACTCCCCGCAGAGGACAAAATACAGATAGAAGTCCGCGACGACAAGCCACGTCCGCCCTACGTCGTCATGCAGGCGCTCGTTTTTCCGCTCATCAATTTCGTTTGGCTCGGCTGCATTATGATGATGCTGGGGCTGGCGATGGCGATGGTGCAACGCCGCCACAGCGCCGCCGCTTCTGCCGAAACACCTAAAATCGAAACGGAAAGCTAAAAGTTAAAGCTATTTTTTGGGCGTGCCCGCCTGCCTGAAAAGGGCAGGCGGTCGGGCTATGTGGGGCGTATAAATATACGCCCCTACTATCCCTCACGCAAAAAAAATCCCCGCGCCCAAAGGAGGCGCGGGGCATTTCTGGGTTATTCTTGCCTTATCAGTTTTTGACTCAATGCAAGCTTTCCCTGCTGCCAAACCTGCAAAATATACACACCTTTAGGCAAGGAACTCAGAGGCAAACTATAATCCTCTGCAAGCTCTTTTTGCAAAATCAGCTGCCCTAAACTATTGTAAATCAATATATCATAATCGCTTTGCTGGTTTATACCCTCGAAAAAAATACGGCTATTGCTGGGGTTGGGGTAAAAAGAGATAGGCGACGATGCGGGTGCAGTTCGCTGTATGGCAATGGTTGTATCATTGCACATAGCGCAATTGTACCAAAGTTGACTATACGCTGCGCTATCATTTTCATGCAAGCATAGCAAATGATATCCTTGGTCAAGAATAATCTCTTGCAATGGAGACAACAGACCCGTCGAAGCACCAACCCCTTCTATAATCCATGCTTGCACGTAGCCACCACTAAGATATATCTTTCGCCTATAATTTCCGTGGCAGTCCTGCACTGAATCAATCTCTATCGCTACACAAGTATCTGGAGCTCCATACCACCCATTTACGGTATCCCCCAATTGTACATTAAAATCATACAAAACCATTTCTTGGCTGCTATCGCGAGGGCAAAAGTATACAATCCTGTTGTCTTCCCGCATAGCCCCCATATAGCCACGATTTACATAATCATTTCTTCCTGCGCGTTCTATTATTGCTCTGTATGTTATGCCATTGATTATGGTATCGTAACTTGGCGTAAGTGTATAATGATAAGAAAAGCCCCGCCCTGAACTAAGTTCATACCACCAAGCATTTTGCATGGGTATGGGGTAATAGGTTTGGGCTGTGCTTTGGTAGGCGGCACATAGGAAGATTGTAAAAAAGAGTAGATGTTTCATAAGCTGACCAGTAGAGTTGTAAAAAATAGGACTTAAAGATAAGCATAAAAGCATATAAGTTTATCATTACCTCTATTATAAAAAGTCGGATAGCTGAATTTCTATGCCCTTCCCTTTGGCATGAACTGCCGCCGCTTCTGCTGAAACACCTAAAATCGAAACGGAAAGCTAATTTTCGGGGCTGTTTTTTGGGCGTGCCCGCAGCCCTAAAAAGGGGCTGCGGTCGGGCTATTCGGGGCGCACCACCATCGCCCAAATGGGCGAATGTTGATTCGCCCCTACTATCCCTCACGCAAAAAAAATCCCCGCGCCCAAAGGAGGCGCGGGGCAGTACAGGTTATTTTGGCGATTATCTATCTCTCTGTTCCGCGATAAATCGGCAGTTTAATACTCTTTTGTTTGGCGCGAATTTCATAGGCGGATATGGTTCTATCTATTTGATTGCGTTTTGCTTGCATGTAAGCGTATGCTTCCCCCAAATCAACTTCATCTTGAATATAAAAATAGCCCTTTGTAGAGGAAGCAATTAACCCTAAACGCTTTAGAGCTCCCAACGACGAAGCAACAGCTACGCTAAGTTGCTTTTCATCTATACGAAGATTATCCATTTTCATTACTTCGAGCACAAGCGCATTCAGGGTTTTGTGGCTTGCGTATTTTTCGCCTTTTTGTTGGCTGCTGCTTGCCTTATCCCTAATGTTCATCAGAGTGGTAAGCAAAATACTTTGTATTCTTTCTTTGCTTTCAAGCGAGTGCAAAGTAACTTCTTTTTGGCTCACTGACCAAAATGCCAAATTTGGCGAAGACAATAAATTTTGCTCCGTTTTGTATGCCTTCTGTTGCTCCTTGTTTGCAATATTTTCTATTTCTTTCGCATCAGAAAGTAAAAACAAAAAGCCATTATTCAGTATTTCTCTAATTTTTTGCCAAGGATTGTTTGCAGTATTGGGGTGTAACTGTTGGTATATAAGCCAGTTTCCGATTGCATCAATCGTAAAATTAATGGCTTCTTTTTTCAAGTCGAAAGGAAAATCCATTTTTTTCAACCTTGTAGCCAAAATATCATGCACATCACTCACAATATCCCAATCAATCTCCTCTGCTGGGGAAAAACTTTCAGGCGATACAGCTTTTTCGTATAAATCACTGTTCTCAATAAGATACTGCCCACGCCCGTAATACCGTTGCAGATTTAGCGGCGCGCTATCAAATGATTTTTCTTCTCGAGATAGCTTTAGTTTCGAGGTCGTAATTTGGGTAAAATGTTCGCCAAATGGATTTAGACACCCCTTTACTTCGCCGCGCGCTTTCTTCCTTATTTCTACGTTTTTCGCAAAATCTATAAAGGCTTTTTCATCAAGTTGCTGCATAAGAAGCGATTTTAAATATTAGACAAAATGTGTTGAACATTAGGTAGGGCTATGTCTTCTCCCCCAGTTTGGTAAAAAACATAATTGGGATACACTAAAGTTGCATCTATTGCTGTGCTCGCGCAAATAATGCTTGTGCCTTTTTCGGCATTGTACTCGCCGATATACTTTTTGACATTTTTTGAATTAGCCCATTTATTTCGCTCATTTGCCAATATAAGCGCTTTTCCGCCTATTTTCAGGACACGAAAAACGGAGGCAAGCAATTCTTCTGTGCTTTCTTTCGTCATAAAACCATAGCCAAATGGATTGCACATAATAAGCAGCTCGAAGCGCTCCGCGCCCCAAGGCAAATCCGTAGCGCTACAGTAGTAATCTATATGATTGCAGGGGCAAATTTGGACTCCATCGAGTATATCCGTCAGATAGCATTCGGGATAAAACTGTTTGCCGAAGTCGCCGCAGCCTGCGCCAAGTTCTATATTTTGCACTTCGGGTTCGTCAGGAAACTGTGCAATAAAAGCGCTTTTAGCGTCTTTTTCGTTTTCCATATCAAGACAGGATTTAAGATAACTTATCTCCACAAATATACGACAAATCAGCTAAACTACGCAAATAGGTTGCAAAAAACCTCCTATCGCCTGCGCCCCGCGCCTCCTTTGGGCGCGGGCAAGCGCGTGAGGGATATGTAGAGCCGTAGCATGCTACGGCTCAAATAGCCCGACCGCCGCCCCTTTTTGGGCGGCGGGCACGCCCAAAATAAAACCCCGATTAACCCTCTTTTGTCTAAGTTTTGTGCGTATTGGGCGAAAAAATGCCGAAAAACAAGCTGCGTAGCCTATCTTTGAAAAAAATACGCAAGATGAATATATACAAATCTCTCCTGCTTTTCTGCTTTCTGCTCTCTGCGAGCTATGCCGCTGTAGCGCAAAAAAAACAAATCGACCTGCGCGACATCTGGGTTTCGGGCGTATTCGCCCCCAAATATGTGGCGGGTTTTAACTTTCTTGTCGACGGCAACCACTACGCCCGCATGGAGCGCAACGCCGAAAAACGCACGGAAGTCGCCGAATACAGCATCGCCACAGGCGAGCGCACCCGCGCCCTTTACACCGCCCCCGAAGGCATCGAACTCGACGGCTACGAATGGAGCGAAGACGGGCAAAAAATGCTGCTCGTTACGGAAGAAGAAGCCATCTACCGACACTCTACCCAAGCCAATTTCTTCGTCTACGACCGCAAAACCGAACAGCGCCAAGCCCTTTCCACGCAAGGAAAACAGCGCTACGCCACCTTTAGCCCCAAAGCCGACAAGGTCGCCTTCGTGCGCGGCAATAATCTCTATTACAAAGACCTCCAAACGGGCGAAGAAACCCAAATCACCCAAGACGGAGCCCCCAACAGCATCATCAACGGCGCTACAGACTGGGTTTATGAAGAAGAATTTGCTATAGATAAAGCCTTTTTCTTCTCCCCCAATGGTCAATACATCGCCTTTTTGCGCTTCGACGAAAGCAAAGTCAAGGAATTTAGGCTAACTTATTTCTTGGGAGAGCTATATCCGACAGAATCCGTCTTCAAATACCCGAAAGCGGGCGAAGATAATTCCGTTTTGAGCGTGCATATCTACGATATCAAAGCCAAAAGCATCCAAAAAGTCGATATCGGCGGCACCGATGACCAGTACATTCCTCGCCTAAAGTGGAATCCCGAAAACCAACTCTGCGTTTTCCGCCTCAATCGCCTGCAAAACCAGTTAACGCTACTACTCGCCGACCCAAAAACGGGAAAAACCACTACCCTTTTGGAGGAAACTAACCCCTATTTTATCAATATCCACGACAATTTGACCTTTTTGGACAAGGGCGAATTTCTTTGGACCAGCGAAAAGGACGGCTACAACCATATTTATCTGCACGGGCGCGACGGAAAACAGCTTAAACAGCTCACAAATGGCAAATGGGAGGTAACGGAAGTCTATGGATACGACCCCAAAGGCAATACCATCTACCTCCAAACCGCCCAACGCAGCCCCCTGGAGCGCGAAATCTGCGCCCTCAACCTCAAAAACGGCAAATTACAGGAACTTTCTACCGAAAAAGGGACGAATGAGGCGAGTTTTAGCGCCAATTTCCGCTATTACATCCTGCGCCATTCCTCCATCAGCGCCCTGCCCTCGCATAAAGTCTTTGAAACGGACAAAAATAAGCTCGTCCGCAGCCTCGAAGACAACAAAGCACTCGCCGAACGCCTCGCCCAATACGATATGGCAGGGGTAAAATTCTTCCAATTTACGCACAGCGACAATATCCAACTCAATGGCTGGATGCTTACGCCGCCCAATTTCGATTCTACCAAGCGTTACCCCGTCTTTATGATGGCTTACGGCGGGCCTGGGCATCAGACCGTGCTCAATAAATGGCAAAATTTGCACGAGGGTTGGTATCATTTGCTGGCGCAAAAGGGCTATATCGTCGTTTCCGTCGATGGGCGCGGCACGGGCGCGCGCGGGCAAGAATTTACGAAATCGACCTATCTGCAACTCGGTAAATACGAGTGCATCGACCAAATCGAGGCGGCGCGTTATCTCGCCAAGCAGCCCTATGTCGATGGCGGGCGCATCGGCATTTTCGGCTGGAGTTTCGGCGGCTATCTCTCCTCGCTCTGCCTCGCCAAAGGCGCGGACGTATTCAAAATGGCTATCGCCGTCGCCCCCGTTATCCATTGGAAATGGTACGACACGATTTACACCGAACGCTATTTGCGCACGCCAAAGGAGAACGCCAGCGGCTACGACGACAATTCGCCTGTCAATTTTGCCCAACTCATCAAGGGCAAGTATCTGCTCGTGCATGGCACCGCCGACGACAATGTGCACGCGCAAAACGCCTTTGAGATGGTCGATGCGCTCGTAGAAAAAAACATTCCCTTCGAGCAGGCTTTTTACACCAACAAAAATCACGGCATCTACGGCGGCTACACGCGCCTGCATTTGTACCAAAAAATGACGGATTTCGTCTTGCAAAATCTTTAGTTTTTTGGGGCGTGCCCCTGCTCCCCGCGCCGCGCAAAGCGCGGCGCTTAAAGGTCGCAGGGTCGGGCTATTTGGGGCGTATCACCATCGCCCAAATGGGCGAATGTTGATTCGCCCCTACTATCCCTCACGCAACCTTGCTGCCGCGCCAAAGGGGCGCGGCGCGCGGGCTGTATACGCCCTAAAAAAAACGAACCTTCAATTGTGGCAGCATACCGACCAGCGTAGCCAACTGCTTTTCATTCAAAAAACTATGGCTTTCTATCAGCTCCAGCTTTGGCAATTCGCACAATTCGCCCGCCCACTCGTCAAAATTCGTCGTACAGCTGCGCACATACAAGCGACGCAGTTCGCGCATCTTACTGATACCCTTGAAGCTGCAATGCTCTTCAGAAAAATCGGAAAAAGTCAAGGTTAAATTTTCGATATTGGGCATCGTGAGTATGCGCGGAATGGTGTTTTGCGCGTGCTGCTTGTCGAGCCTGCCCCAGTACGAAAAGACTCGCAGGCTTTCCATTTTCTCAAAACCATCGGGCAACTGAATAAGCCCGCGCTCGAAATTGCCTATCCACAGTTTTCGCAGATTTTTCGCCTCTAAGATGCCCGCAGGCAGCCGATGCAAGCGATTGCCCGTAAGATGCAACGCCTGCAAAGCGGGGAGCAGAAATAATACTTCGTCGATTTCCGACAGATAATTATTGCTTAGGTCTAATTCCCGCAGATTATTGTAATGAAAGAGGACGCTGGGCGCGTGCGTAAGCTGATTGTAGGCGAGATTGGCGACCTGTATCATGGGCGCAAGCACAGTGAGAAAGTCGGGCAAATAGGTCAAATTGCGGCTGGAAAGCGCCAACTGCCGCTTTCGTAGTTCGCGGAGCAAGGTCGGCACATCTCGGCGCGTGTACCAATGCTCATTGAAAAACTCCGTGCAGCGCCGCAAATCCGTCCAAACATTCCAGCGCTCGACATTCAAGCCGCGCAAAATCTGCAAGGCGAGTTCGTAATTATCCTCATCTTGGGAAAAAAGCAGCAATTTTAGCTGTTCGAGCTCTTCTTCTTTGGGCTGCATGGGTGGCGGTTCGTTTTTTTTACGGATTTTTGCGCGGGTAAAAATAGTTTTTTTTTGCGCAAAAAGAAAGTACAGAGATGCTGGTACAGTTGCAAAGTTGGGCGGGGGGGCAGTTGCCTGCTTTGTTGGTGGATTTTTCGCGTCCTTTGCCTTTGGGTTTGCCCGTTTCGGCAGACTTGACAGCGGCACGGGCTTGGTATCTGCCGCCTGCGGCGGTGGATTTTGTGCGCTTGGGCGACTGGGTGGGCTCGGTGCAGGCGGGCGCGGGGGTCAATTTTCGCACCTGGCAGTTTAATCCGCACGCACACGGCACACATACGGAAAGCGTCGGGCATATCGACCGCGAAATAACGCCGCTCTGGGGCAATATGCGCCAATTTTCGAGCCTCTGCGCGCTGATTTCGGTAGAGCCTTTGCTGCTCGCCAATGGCGATAGCGTCATAGACGCAGCTGCTTTAAGCATGGCTTGGGCGGAGGCAGATTTTCGGGGGGTGGATTTTCGTGCGGTGCAGTCGCTTGCGGTGCGCACACTGCCCAACGATGCCGACAAAGGGCAAAAGTTATATAGCCATACCAATCCGCCCTACTTCACGAAGCAAGCATTGGAGTTTTTGGCGGTAGAATTGGGCATTCTGCATTTGCTTACAGACCTGCCTTCAGTGGATAGAGAAAGCGACGGCGGCAAATTGGCGGGGCATCATGCCTTTTGGCAGCACCCCGAAAATACGCGCTACGAGGCGACGATTACGGAGTTTATTTATGCGCCCGACGAGATAGCCGATGGGCTGTATTTTTTGCAACTTGCGCCTGCGCCCTTCGTGGGCGATGCTGCGCCAAGTGCACCTGTTTTGTACGAATTACAAAAAAAACCATGATAAGCAAAGCAAAAATATCGCTCATACGCTCTTTGGAGCAGAAAAAATTTCGCCAGCAAGAGCAGTTGTATGTAGCTGAAGGGCTGCGCATCGTATCGGAAGCGATTTTGCACGCACGGGAGCAACTTGTAGAGGTTTTGGCTACGACGGCTTGGATAGAGCAGCATACGGAGTATGTGCGCCTTTGCGATGGCATCGTAACGGAAATCAGCCCTAAGGAGCTGGAGCGCATCAGCCTGCTGCATACGCCGAATGAGGTCGTAGCCCTCTTGCGCCCCAAGCCAGAAACAGCCATAGCCTTAGAGCGTGGCAAATTTTATTTGGCACTGGAGCGCATACAAGACCCTGGCAATATGGGCACGCTCCTGCGCATAGCCGACTGGTTTGGGTTTTCGGGGGTATTTTGTAGCAGCGATTCGGTAGATGTATACAATCCGAAAGTCGTACAAAGTGCGATGGGTAGCCTGTTTCGCGTGCCTTTGCAGTACGGCGATTTGTCGGCACTGCTGCGCTCAAACGCTGCCCATTCGGAGGGTTTGCCTTCTTGGGCTACCGTCGTAGGCGGGGAAAATCTTTGGGCACTCGATAAGGAGGAAACCGCCGCTACAGGCGGCATCTTATTGATTGGCAACGAGGGCGGCGGCTTGTCGGAGGACTTGGTGGACTTGTGTTCGCATCGCATCGGCATACCTTCTTACGGCGGCGCGGAGTCGCTCAATGCGGCAGTGGCTACCGCCGTTTGTGCGCTGGTGCTGCGCAAACACAGCCGATAGATGCTAAATTTTATGCTTTTTAGGGCGTGCCGCGCCCGCTAAAAAGGCGGGCGCGTCGGGCTATCCGCTGCGGCGCAATATATGCGCCTCCGCTGCTATCCCTCACGCACAAGCTTGCCCGCACCCAAAGGAGGTGCGGGCGGCGGCGCGGGGCAACATTTGCGCGATTAGAAAATATAAAGGATTTCTTCAATCCTTGTTTTTTTTAACTACGCACGACGACGACCCCGCAGCAAGTTTCAACCAATCAGATGTATAGTTTATATATTTATCTTTGGTTTCTTGGGGCAATTCTCTATATGGCGAAATAGTTGTTCGGCATTGTTGCGAACCGCATTCACATTTATTGCCAGGGACTATCCAATTTGAATTTTCGGTCATTGCATAATCCCAACACAGTTCTGTTCCGACTTGTATATCTGTCATTGCGACTATATCAAACAGCCCCTTAATTCCACAATTTGGCTCACAAGAATGATTTAAATATCTTGCCAAGCCATTCGCATCTCTCCATTTGCATTCACTAAATTGAATTGCATGATTTACCACAGTAGGCGCTAAGGACATAGCGTTTGCCGCTTCATAAATTTCTCCATAGAACCCTGCTATAAATTCATCTTTCTGGATAAATTCTCTTGCAAAAACACTTTTACCAAATTTAGTTGTTTTTATTTCAACTTTTTTGCTATCTACTTTTATGCTTGAGGAATTTAAATCCAAATGAGCATATTCAGAAACTTTGAAAAAACTCCTTGTAACATTTTCAATAATATCTTTATCAAGATAAATGCAAGAGTGGATATCTAAGCTTATGGCTTGAGGTCTTTCCCAATAATGAGCATGCAGCCCCGACTCAAGCCCAAAAATTATTCCCTGCAAGCCCTGATGCTTTTGCAGATTGTGCCCAGTAGCAGATGCTATAATTGGTTCGGGTTGTTCGGGCTGAGTTTGTATTTCCAAACCCGTAGAGATATTTTTCAAATAATCTTTAAATTGCGCTCTTGAAACAGAGGCTTCAAGGATACGAAATTCTACAATTGCTCTATGGCGATAAATGGAAGGCTCGAAATTTTTAATTCCAATAAGCGTGTTCATTCTTATTTTTTTAGTTGTCGAGTAATTTTTATGCTTTGGAGATAAAAAATAGGATTTTTTGAGAGAAAAAAAGCCCCGCGCCGCCTTTGCGGCGCGGGGGCAAAATTTGCGTGAGGGATAGTAGGGGCAGCCCTTGTGGCTGCCCTGAATAGCCCGACCGCAGCCCCCTTTTTGGGGCTGCGGGCACGCCCAAAAAAGAAAAAATTAGGCTTTTTTACGACGTAAAACCTCGTCGATAAGTCCGTATTCTTTGGCTTCTTCGGCGCGCATCCAGTTATCGCGGTCGCAATCGGCGTAGATTTTTTCGTAAGTCTGCCCCGTTGCGTTGGCGAGTAGGGTATAAAGTTCCTTTTGTAGCTCTTTGACTAAGCGGTACTCTATTTCCAATTCGGTAACCTGCCCGCGCGCGCCGCTCAAAGGCTGGTGAATCATCACGCGGCTATGCGGCAGGCAGGAGCGTTTGCCCTTTTTGCCTGCGGTGAGCAAGACCGCGCCCATCGAAGCCGCCATGCCTGTGCAAATGGTGGCTACATCGGGGTTGATGTACTGCATGGTGTCGTAAATGCTCATGCCATCGATGATGGAGCCGCCTGGCGAATTGATGAATATCTGTATATCGCGCTTGGGGTCGACGCTTTCGAGGAAGAGCAACTGCGCGGTAACGACATTGGCGACATAGTCGTCGATTTCTACGCCCAAAAAGATGATTCTATCCATCATCAGGCGAGAAAAAACGTCTAATTGTGCGGCTTTGGTCGGGCGCTCTTCGATGACATTCGGCGTGAAGTTCTGTATTTGGGGGACTATGCCCAAGCCACGCGTTTTTTGCATGAGATGCTGGGCGTAGTTCTCCAAATATAGGCTGCTCATGCCAAGATGCTGCTGGGCAAATTTGAAAAATTCTTGGCTGTTTTCCTGCATAGCGTTAGGCTTTTTTGCGGGTCAGAACCTCGTCGATAAGTCCGTAGGCTTTGGCTTCTTCGGCTTTCATCCAGTTGTCGCGCTCGCAGTCGGCGAAGATTTTATCGTACTCCTGCCCTGTGTGCTCTACATAGATGTCGTAGAGTTCTTTTTGGAGGGCTTTGACGAGTTTGTAGGAGATTTCCATGTCGGTAACCTGTCCTTGCATACCGCCCAAAGGCTGGTGAATCATCACGCGGCTGTGTGGGAGGCAAGAGCGTTTGCCTTTTTTGCCTGCGGTGAGGAGGATAGAGCCCATAGAAGCCGCCAAACCTGTGCAAATGGTAGCTACATCGGGGTTGATGTACTGCATGGTGTCGTAGATGCCCAGACCCGCGATGACGGAGCCGCCAGGAGAATTGACGAAAATTTGCACATCGCGTTTGGGGTCGGTGCTTTCCAAAAAGAGCAACTGCGCTTGTACGACATTGGCGACATAGTCGTTGATGCCCACGCCGAGGAATATAATTCTATCCATCATCAGGCGCGAAAACACGTCCAAATTGATGGCGTTGAGTTGGCGCTCCTCGATGATATAAGGCGTAAAGCCTTCGATTTGGGGCAGCGCGCCGCGAGTGGACTGCTCGGCGTATTTTTCCAAGTGCATGGAACTCATACCCAAGTGCTTGACGGCGTATTTTTGAAATTCATTCTTATCGAACATGGTCGAAAGTATATTTTATGTTATCGTGAAATGTAGTATTGTTGGGTAGCGCAAATAATGCCACAGGCGGGCGATGCGCCAATATGTCAGTTTTTAGGCAAGCAAGCGTTTGACGGTATCGGCGATGAGTTTGCCGTCGGCTCTGCCTTGTGCGCGTTTATTGGTGGCGGCTATGACTTTGCCCATGTCTTTGGGGCTGGTAGCGCCGACTTCTGTGATGCACTCACGCACGAGCGCATCCAATTCTTCTTGTGTAAGGGCTTGGGGCAGAAATTCGCGCAAGATAGCCAATTCGCCTTCTTCGATGGCGGCGAGGTCGGTTCTGCCTTGTTGTTGGTAGATGGTCAGGGATTCTTCGCGTTGTTTGACCATCTTTTGGATAATCTTGATACCCATTTCTTCTGTAAGTTCGGCTCCGCTACCGTCGGTTTTTTGGAGTAAGAGTTGCGCTTTGATGTCGCGTATAGCCCGCTTGCGCGTTTCGTCTTTGGCTTTCATCGCGGCGGTAAGGGCTTGATTTACTTTCTCTGTAAGGCTCATAATGAAGCTTGTGTTTATAGATTTCAAAATTATCGGCTAACTTGCAAAGGTAGCATAGTCAAGCAAAAATTGCAATTTTTTGGATAGTTTATTTTGGGCGTGCCCGCCGCGCAAAAAGGCGCGGCGGTCGGGCTATGCGGGGCGTATCACCATCGCCCCATTGGGCGAATGTTGATTCGCCCCTACTATGCGCTTCGCGTTCACTTCGTGTTCCTCACGCAAAAAACAAAACCCCGCAGCGCGAAAGGCGCGCGGCGGGCGGTACTACTTCGATAAAACCTTAATCCCTTATTCGTAGCGCCAGCGATTGGCGAGAGCGACTAGCGAGAGCATTACGGGTACTTCTATCAGCACGCCGACTACAGTCGCCAGCGATGCGCCCGACTCCATGCCGTACATGATTATCGCTACTGCTACTGACAATTCAAAAAAATTGCTTGCCCCTATCATCGCCGCAGGCGCGCAGACCCGATGCGGCAATTTGAGCATACGCCCAATGCCCCAAGAAGCAAAAAATATAAAATAGGTCTGCAAGGTCAGCGGCACAGCGATTAAGGCTATCGCCCAAGGGTTCGATAGTATTTTGCCTCCCTGAAACGCAAACAGCAAAACCAGTGTAGCCAACAGCGCCACTATAGACAGAGGCTTTAGCGCTACCAAAAAAACGTTTTTAAACCATTCTTCGCCCTTCATACGCAGCAGCAAGACCCGACTAATATAGCCCGCTGCCAGCGGTATTACGACAAATATAACTACCGAAGCAAACAGCGTCGTATACTCAATCGGCACAGCCGCCACCCCCAACAACAAGCCCACTATAGGCACAAATGCGACCAATAGCACCAAATCATTGACAGCGACCTGCACCAGCGTATAATTGGCATCGCCCCGCACCAGATACGACCAGATGAAAACCATCGCCGTACAAGGCGCAGCCCCCAGTAAGACCGCCCCCGCAAAATACTCATTTGCCTCCTTCTCACCTATCCAGCCTGCAAAGAAATAGTAGAAAAACGCCCCCGCAAACAATGCCATCGTAAAGGGCTTTATCAACCAATTCACCGTCAAAGTAAGCCCCAAGCCTCGCCAGTTGCCCGCTACCCTACCCAAAGCCGAAAAATCTATTTGCACCATCATCGGGTATATCATCAGCCAAACCAGCACCGCTACAGGTATATTTACCTCGCCGATTTTCATATTGCCTATAGCCTGCATACCATCTCCTGCCACGTATCCCAAGCCGATGCCCGCCATTATACACAAGGCTACCCAGAGGCTTAGATACTTCTCGAATGTTCCCATTTTTTTGTTGAAGGCGTTTTATAGATTTAGGATTTCCTTTGCCCAGCTTTCTGCAAAAGCGCGTATTTCCTCGCGCACTCGCGCAAACTCCCGCATAATCTCCTCTTCCCTTCCCTGCGCTTTGGCAGGGTCGGCAAACGAGTGATGCCAGCGCCGCGCCTTGCTCACAAACAAAGGGCAACGCTCCGCCGCATGGTCGCAGACCGTCAAAACATGGTCGAAATCTATATCCACGTACTCATCGACTAAATTGCTCGTCTGCTCGCTGATGTCGATACCGTCGGCAAGCATCGTAAGCAGCGCACGCGGATTGACTCCATGCCGCTCTATGCCCGCGCTATACACGCGGGCACGCTCGCCCAAAAAATGACGCAAATAACCCTCTGCTATCTGACTGCGGCAGCTATTGCCCGTGCACAAAACAAGTATGTTCATAAAAGCAAATTTTATCCGCGTTTAACAGCAGCCGCCACCAGGCGTACAGCAAGAAGCCTGTTTTTCGACCAGCGTTTTTAGATTGACTTTTAGCTTTTCTTGCGGTATGCCGCAGTTGTCCTTTGCCAGACAGTCCGTAAATGTAGACTGCAAAACAAAATCCTTCCCATCGAATTTTAGCCCAAATTTGCCGATGGTCTCGCCCTGATACTCTACCTCTACCTCCGCGTCTTCGATGCCAAGTTTGGTTTCGGATAAATTGATGATGTTGAGCAATTTTTGCGGCTTGAGCCGATGCTCCAAGTCGTTGGCATTCCAAAGCTGAAAGCCGACCTTTTTTTCTGTGCGCACTACCCCGCCACAGTCAATAAAATTTTTGGTAATCATACCCACTTCCGTTACATGGAAATGTTCGGGCACGCTCGCACCATTTTCTAAACGAAAAGACACATTTTCCAGATTTGGAAGAATGTTTTTTACTTCTGAAAGTCGCATATTTGCTACGTTTTTGAATGTTTAACAACAATTAAATCCCTGATTTTTGACCGTTTCGCTTACCAGCTTTAGGAAGTCCGACAACTCCTGAATGCTTTCCTCTCGCAGGCAATAGCAGACGGAAGTCCCCTCTACAGTTCCCTGAATAAGTCCCGCATTTTTTAGCTCTTTGAGATGCTGCGATACGGTAGCTTGTGCCAGCGGCAATACATCGACGAGGTCGCCGCAGACGCAAGCCCTTTTGGCGAGCAGATGCTCCAAAATAGCCACCCGCGCAGGGTGCGCTAAGGCTTTGAATAAAGCCGCTACGCGGTTTTGCGCCTCTGTAAATTGGTCTGTTTTGGTTACGCCCATTGTCTTATTTATCTTTATATTGCAATAATACGATGAATATATAAAATGTACTGCATTTTTCTTTGGCTTTAACATAATCTTTTTTTTATGGCGTGCCCGCGCCCCAAAAAAGGGGGCGCGGTCGGGCTATCCGTTTCAGCGCCTTTGGCGCTTCCACTGCTATCCCTCCCGCAAAAAACAAAACCCGCCGCGCAAAAGTGCGCGGCGGGCAGTAAAGTATAAAAACGAATATCAACGCTTACTTAAATATAGCAGCCAACACTACTGCCCCTAATATTCCCAAAAAACCCATACCCGCAACACGCTTTACCGTTTGCCAATCGTCGGACTTTGATGTGCCATTGCAGGCTCGGTTGACAGTTACTTGGCAATTATTTTGAGAAATGGAATAAGGTTGTTTGGCAATTACTTCGCGTAGAGCAGCAGCAATTACATTGTGGATATTATTGTCGCACTCTATGGGATAAGCATAGACTTGTTCATTTTGTGAAAAATGTTCGAGTCTATCAATAAAGGCATACCCTTGTTGATAATGATTATGAACAACCCAATATGTGCCTTGGCTATCCCGCCCTAACGCAATACAAGGGTGCTGAATCCATTCGCTGCCTTTTCCTATTTTTTTGCGGGCAAACGGCTTTCCAGAATGTTCGTCAAAGTTAATTTGAGCCTTTGTCCCGTTGTTGTAGTGCAAAACAACATGGTTCTGGTACAGAGTAAAATCTATCATCATATGATAAAATGATTTTTTGTTAAAAGACGAGCAACAATTATCATTGTAACCAAGTTCCACAATTAAAATAAAAAAGATTAAAAAACAAGCATAAAGATACCTCCTACCCGCATCGTAATTGATTTTTGTGGTTCGGCTTGGTTGTTTGGGCTTTTTAGGATAAGAATGGGCTATATATTTTTAAAAAAAGCTATTTTTACGCAAATTCGGCTATGCCTACGCACTACAGCCTGCGTTACCGATGCGTGAGGGATATGTAGAGCCGTAGCATG
>CAYXSA010000072.1:0-20746 GCA_964467315.1 uncultured Saprospiraceae bacterium
GCGTGAGGGATAGTAGGGGCGTATAAATATACGCCCCGAATAGCCCGACCGCCGCCCCCCACTTGTGGGGGCGACGCGCCTTTGGGCGCGGCGGGGGGCAAGCGGCGGGCACGCCCAAAAAAAAATCTAAAAAAAAGGCGATTTTTTTTGCGACTCGCACACCCTTTTTAGCGAAAAGTCGCATCTTACAGACATATTTTAGAAAGTCTATCTGCTCAACAACACAATAATACCATTATGATTAGCCTCAAGATGTTTTTCTCGGGTGGTATGTTGATGGCGGGGATAGAAGTGCCAATCGCAATTACATGGGGCGGTACTTTATTGGTCGGCGTAGCTATCGCTGCGGGCTTAATTGCTGTAAAGCAAAGCCTTGCCGCTAAGCAAAAAATGCTGGCTGATAAATACCAAAATAGCCCAGAAAGCGCCTCGCCGCTGATACGCAAGTACTCAGAAGTAAGCGTTTTCGACCAAGTGCCTATGGTCTTACGCATAGGTGGTGTTGCTGCGTTGTTGCTGACGTTCCTCATCCTCAACATGACGACCTACACGCAAAAGGAGGAGCCTATGGTCATGGAAATCCCCGATATGGAGGAGATTGTCCTTGACCCGCCGCCCACGCCCCCCACGCCGCCCCCACCCCCACCGCCGCCCCCACCCCCACCGCCGCCCACCGATAAATTCAAAATAGTCGACGAAAAAATCGAGGAAAAAATTGAAATCAAAAAAGAAGAGGAAGAAGTTAAAAACTTCGATATCAACAATAATACGGGCGTAGGCGATGCAGACAGCAAAAACTTCACGCCACCACCACCGCCGCCACCACCACCACCACCGAAGGAAGAAGTCCCCGAAATTTTCGAGGTCGTAGAGCAAATGCCTCGCTTCCCTGGTTGCGAAGATATGGCGGGCGATGATGCCGCCAAAAAGCAATGCGCCGACCAAAAAATGATGGAATGGATTTATAGCCAAATCAAATACCCGAATCAAGCCCGCGAGCTGAACATTTCGGGTACGGCTGTAATCTCTTTCGTTGTCGATGAAAAAGGCAATATCTCCGAAATCACTATCCGCAAAAAAGTGGGTGGCGGTTGCGAAGAAGAAGCCGAGCGCGTCGTGAAAAAAATGGCAGCCCTGCCCGAAAAATGGACACCAGGTATGCAGCGCGGAAAATCCGTAAAGGTGCGCTACAATCTGCCCGTTCGCTTCAAACTCAAGTAAGCAACACACAGAGCGATAATTATTTGCCGCCTTGTAGTTTTTCGAAAGAAAGCTGCGAGGCGGCATTTTTTATTTAGAAAAAGTTAACAATTTTTTAACAAGCATACACCAAAGCGAAAAGCCTACACATCTATATAAGCATTCGATAACAACCCAAACTTATCTACTGGCTTATGAATACGACAATAGCGACTTTGCTGCTGGCAGGCGTGGAGATACCCGCCGCTTTGAGTATGACGGGCTTGCTGCTGACGGCGGCGACCATCGGCACGGGCATACTGCTGCTGCGCCGAATGATGGCAAACAAACAAGCAAATTTACAAAATAGCGAGCGCGTACAAAGCTCGCTGGAGCGAAAATACGAGGAAGTAAACGTTTGGTCGCAGGTAGGACGCAATCGGGGCGTGGGCGGTATCGCTGCGCTTTTTAGCTGCTTTTTGCTCATCAATATCACGCACTATACGCAGGCGTTGGAGGTTTTTAGCGAGCCTGTAGAGATGCCCGAAGAGCTAACTTTGGAGCCCCCACTTACGCCGCCTACGCCGCCACCGCCTGCGCTGCCGCCACCGCCGCCGCCGCCCACTGACCAACGCAGGGTAGTAGACTCTGTTCTGATAGAAGAGCCTATAAAAATAGAACCCGAACCCGATGATACGCAGCTATACGACCCGAATAACAAAGGGCTATCTGACCCGAATAGCAAAGTGGTCAGTACGCCGCCCGTCGTCGTAGAGCCCCCGAAACGCGTAGACGAGATGCCCGAAATCATCGACTTTGCCGAGCAAATGCCTCGTTTTCCTGGCTGCGAAGACCAACTTATCAGCGATGAAGAAAAAAAGCAATGCGCCGACAAGCGCATGATGAGTACCCTGCTTAATGACCTGCGATATCCGAAACAAGCCAAAGATATGGGCATAGAAGGTGTCGTAGTCGTGTCTTTTGTTGTAGATGCGCAAGGCAACATCACAGACATACAATTGCGCAAAAAAATTGGTGGTGGCTGCGACGAAGAAGCCTTGCGTGTCGTGCGCAAAATGGCAACCATGCCCGAAAAATGGACACCAGGCAAACAAGGCGGCAAAGCCGTAAAGGTGCGCTACAACCTGCCTATCCGCTTCAAATACAAATAATTTCTAAGGTGCAGAGTTCTATAAAGACTCTGCGCCTTTTCTTTGTTTTTATTAACAAACATCGCTATTATCCCATGTTTAAACAGTTTTTTTTCTTGGCGCTCTTGGCGCTGAGCTTTGGTAAGGTGGAAGCGCAAACGGATAGCATCAGAACTATCCGAATTGTATCACCGACAGAAAAAGAGGCTGCAATTTTTGAAGTTGTCGAAGAAATGCCCTGTTTCCCAGGCTGCAACGAAACCGATGCCCAAGCGCGGAAATATTGCTCCGACCAAAAAATAATGAATTGGGTTTATACCCAAGTGAAATATCCTGAACAAGCCAAAGAGTACAGTGCGCAGGGCACTGTGGTAGTGGCTTTTGTAGTCCAAGAAGACGGCAGTATGTCAAATATCGGATTGGACAGACGGATACTGCCAAATTTTGACCCCGCTATACACAGCGCTGAAGAAATAGAAGCGCGAACGAAAGCCGCCAATTCTATCAACGAAGAGGCTTTGCGCGTAGTAAATCTTATAGCCGCTTTGCCCGAAAAATGGATACCAGGCAAACAAGGCGGCAAAGCCGTAAAGGTGCGCTACAGGCTGCCCATAAGATTCAAAATGAAGTAATTTTTTTAAGGTGCAGGGCTATTAGCGTTCTGCGCCTTTTCTTTGTTTTATTAACACATATCGCTATTATCCCATGTTTAAACAGTTTTTTTTCTTGGCGCTCTTGGCGCTGAGCTTTGGTAAGGTGGAAGCGCAAAAAGAAGTCATCACGCTCGACCTCGAACCAGAAAAGCAGGACGCAATGCTTGAAATTTTTGAGGTAGTCGAAGAAATGCCCACCTTCCCAGGTTGCACTGAAACCGATGCGAGGGAGCGGAAAGCTTGCGCCGACCAAAAAATGTTGCGTTGGGTTTATAGTCAAGTGACGTATCCAGCCATAGCCCGAATATATGAGGCAGAAGGCATCGTGGTCGTTGGTTTTGTAGTGGACAGAGATGGCAGCCTAACAAATATCGAACTGCGCAGAAGCGTGCTTCCTAAATACGACGAAACCATACATGACGCTGAAGAGATAAATGCACGCAGAGCAGCCGCCAACGCTCTAAATGAAGAATCCTTGCGCGTAGTAAATCTTATGGCAGCCTTACCCGAAAAATGGATACCAGGCAAGCGAAACGGTCAAACCGTAAGAGTTCGCTACAACCTACCCATCCGCTTTAAGCTAAAATAAAGGTTGCTATAGAGGCGACTCCCTTTGACTTGCCTCGCGTGAGGGATAGAAGCGGAACCACCGCGCAAAGCGCGGTGATGGAGCGGATAGCCCGACCCCGCCGCATCTGCGGCGGGGGCACGCCAAAAAAAATAAAAAACATAAACCTATGATTATCAGATATTTATGCTTGCTATTTTTGTTGCTAATGAGCCCACAGGGGGCGCAGGCACAAGACAGCACATATATATTTATAAATCCTGAACGTATGCCGATTGCTCGAATAAACAAGGAATGTGAAGGCTGGCGCAATTACGAAGATAGAAAATCATGTGCAGACTCGGCAATGTTTGCCTTCCTGCATAGGGAATTGCGCCTGCCTGCTGGCGGTTGCGAAAGTATCCCCACCAAAACAGCGGTAGTTTCTTTTCTTATAGATGAGCGCGGCAAAGCGTCGGAATTGCAATTTAAGCGAAAATCGCAAAATGCAGAATGGGATGCAGAAATACTGCGCGTCGTGCAGCTCATGCTCAATACCGCAGGCGATTGGGAAACAGGAACATTTTACGATAAACCCGTGCCTATGCGTGTAGCCTTGCCTATTCGCATATGTGTAAAAAAATAAAACATAAACCTATGATTATCAGATATTTATGCTTGCTTGTTTTGTTGCTAATGAGCCCACAGGGGGCGCAGGCACAAGAGGCGCTAGACGATACTATTTATGATTTTGCGGAAGAAATGCCCGCTTTTCCTTCTTGCAAAGAAAAGGACAGAAACGCGCAACAGCAGTGCAACAATATTGAATTGACGCGCTGGATAAACTCCGAGCTAAAGTACCCAAGCGAAGCAAGAGGAAAAAATATAACGGGGCAACCTACTATTTCTTTTGTTATCGATAAAACGGGCAGTATCACGGATATTCGCGTAGAAAAAAGCGCGCACCCTATCCTCGATGCCGAAGTCGTGCGCGTCGTGCAAGTTATGAACATGATACCCGAAAAGTGGACAGTAGGCAAACACAAAGGGCAGCCCGTAAATGTTCGCCTAAAAATTCGCCCTCGATTTTCCATAAAATAACCGCATCTTTGCGCAATCCTACTTCTTGATTGCCTACATGAACAACACGGAACAACTCCTGCGCGCTCGCAAACTGCGCGTAACCCCTGCGCGAAAGGCGCTTTTGCAACTGCTTGCGGCTTCGACGCACGCTATCACACACGCGCAAATTGAAGAAAAATTGGGCACGGATTACGACCGTGTTACGATTTATCGCACGCTACATACCTTTGAGAATGAGCACCTTGTGCATAAAATTTTGAGCGATACGGGCGGTTGGGCTTATGCAATTTGTAGGAGCTGCGAGGAGGAGGAACACGCGCACCCGCACCCAGCGCACAAGCATCAGCATCATCACCATCATGCGCATTTTAAGTGCGAGCGCTGCGCGCTAACCTTTTGTTTGGAGGATACCGCCATACCGCCTATACCTATGCCCGCAGGCTATAGCGCCAAAGATTGGCAGCTTTTGGTTACGGGCATTTGTGAGCAGTGCAATACTAACGCTTAAAAAAAATGCGCATAATCAACTGTTCTGCCCAATTAAATTAGCTTCAAATTTAAAAACAACAAAAAAGTTTAAAAATATTTTTTTTACTATTTTTGTAATCAATACTGCATAGCTTGGCAGATAGAAATGGTTATGCTCTCTATAAGTCAAAAAAATATTACTAAAAAAGGTATCAAAATGCAAAAAACAACATTCAAAATATCGAAAATGGATTGCCCATCGGAAGAACAAATGATACGCCTAAAATTAAATAATTTTTCAGGCATACAATCATTACATTTCGATACTGCTAATAGATTGTTAGTTGTTTTTCATGAAAATAATCCTACAATTATATACCATGCAATAGACGATTTAAAATTAGGGATTACCACTATTATAGATACAGTTGAAGCAAATGAAAATAATTCAATCAATAACAATCAAAATGAAAGGCAGCTTTTACTCTATGTGCTTGCAATTAATTTTATATTTTTTATTTTGGAGCTATTAACAGGCTTCTTATCAAAATCAATGGGACTTATTGCTGATAGTTTAGATATGTTAGCAGACAGCATTGTTTATGGTTTAGCTTTATTTGCTGTTGGAGGCACAGCAAATAAAAAAAAGAGCATCGCTATGATTAGTGGATATTTTCAATTAACGCTTGCTGTGCTTGGCTTTTTAGAAATAGTTAGAAGTTTTTTATCTATAAATAATCCTCCAAATTTTCAAATAATGATTGGTATTTCTATTTTGGCTTTATTGGGTAATACAATTTGCTTTTTTTTATTGCAAAAAAATAAAAGCAAAGAAGCTCACATGAAAGCTAGTATGATATTTACCTCAAATGATATTATAGTTAATTTAGGGGTTATTTTCGCTGGATTAATGGTTTATGCAACAAGTTCGAAATATCCAGACCTTATTGTGGGAGGGATAGTTTTTGCATTGGTAAGCAAAGGTGCTTTTAGAATTTTGCAATTGTCTAAATAATTAAATATTGGTCATTACTCAATATCTACTCGAATATAAAAGATTAGATTTTTTGACTGATAAAATTATGCTAATTCAAAAAAAATGTGATTTGCCCTACAACTATTAAAATAATTAACTGGGCAGAACAAGGCATATACGGCAATGCCGCCGCCCTAGCATAGTTTGTTAGAGGCGGCGGCACTGCGTATATGCGGGACGACATACAGTAGATTATGCGCATATTATTTATATCTCCTTCCGCAGTCGGGCTACAGGTATATTGAGCTGTTCGCGGTATTTGGCGACGGTGCGGCGGGCGATATTGTAGCCGCGTTTTTGGAGCATGCTTTTTAGCTTTTCGTCGGAATAGGGTTTGCGTTTTTCTTCTGCGCCGATGATGTCGGTCAAGATTTTCTTTACCTCGCGGGTAGATACCTCATCGCCAGAGTCGGTTTGTAGGGACTCCGAAAAGAAGGATTTTAGCAATTTAGTGCCAAATTCCGTTTGCACGTACTTGCTATTGGCTACACGGGAGACGGTGGAGATGTCGAGCCCTGTGATTTCGGCGATGTCTTTGAGTATCATGGGGCGGAGTTTGCGCTCGTCGCCCGTGAGGAAAAAATCCCTTTGATGGTTCATAATAGCGGACATAGTGCGCAGCATGGTGGCTTGTCGTTGGCGCAGTGCGTCGATAAACCAGCGGGCGGACTCCATTTTTCCGCGTATAAAATTGGCTGCTTCTCGGTGTGCGCGGTCTTTTTTGTTGGAGGCGTACTTTTGAAGCATATATTTATAGTGGTCGCTTACGCGCAAGTCGGGGGCATTGCGTCCGTGCAGGCGCACTTCCAAATCGCCGTCTTCGCTGGTAACGAGGAAATCGGGCAAGATGTACTGTTTGCCGCCTTTGCTGCTGCCGCCGTAGAGGCTACCAGGTTTGGGCTGTAGGCGTAGGATAACTTCGGTAGCATCGCGCAGGTCGTCGCGGTCTATGCCAAGCTGCTGCTGTAGGCGGGCATAGTGTTTTTTGGTAAATTCCTCAAAAAATTCAAAAATGATGCGATGCGCCAATTTCAGGAGCAAGAGCGCGGAGCGGTCGAGGCTGCGGCGATGTTCGTCGGAATGTAGTTGTCTATCGAGCTGAAGCAGCAGACATTCGCGCAGGTTTTGGGCGGCGATGCCAGCGGGGTCGAGGGTTTGTACTTTTTTGAGGACGCTGAGGACTTCCGATTCTTGGACTTCGAGATTTTGGGTAAATAGGAGGTCATCGCAAAGGGCGGAGATTTCGCGGTCTAAATAGCCGTCATCGTTGAGGGTGCCGATGATTTGTTCGGCGATGATTTGCTCGCGCTCGCCCAGCGACAAAAGCCCAAGTTGCTCTTTTAGATACTCGTAGAAGCTGCTTTCTACGACGACTTCGCGGGGTTTTTTCTCGTCGTCTTCCGAATAATTATTGGCTTCGAGCTTGTAGGCAGGCGTATCGTCGTCGTCGTAGTTATCCATATAATCGGACAAAGTTTCCTCAAAAGAGTCCTTTTCTTCGCGCTCGCCGTCCATAGAAATGACTTCATCGGCTGCCTCGAACACGTCTTCTTCGCCTGCGAAGTCATCTTCGGGCGCATCGCTTTCGTCCGTATTGCTGTCTTTGGGTTCTTCTTCGCCTTTTTCGCGGGCGACTTCGGATATAAATTCTTCCTTTTCTTCGTCTTCGGAGCTATCTTCGAGGGCGGGGTTGGATTCGAGTTCTTCTTGAATACGCTGCTCCAGAGCTGCTGTAGGGATTTGCAGCAATTTCATCAGTTGTATTTGCTGCGGGGAGAGCTTTTGTAGCTGTTTTTGCGATAATTGATTTCGGAGCATAGTGGTATCGTGTAGCTTTTACGGGGAAATATAGGATATTATACGGCTAAGATACGGATAGGTTGCAAAAAACCCTAAACTTTAGGATTTTTTTTAGATATTTTTATATTTATGGTAGGCTTTTTGATAGGGCGCGGCAATTTTCGGGCAATTTTGGGCGTGCCCGCCGCCCTGCCTGCGCTAAAAGCGCGCAGGCACCCCGCGCAGCAGCGCGGGGCAAAAAGGGGGCGGCGGTCGGGCTATTCGGGGCGAATCAACATTCGCCCCTACTATCCCTCACGCTTTGCAAACGGTATCAGATACTATCGAGCGTGTACCGCCTGAATAAACCTGCGTGAGGGATAGCAATGTAGAGCCGTAGCATGCTACGGCTCGCAATGAATAGCCCGACCCCGCGCCAGTAGAGCCGTAGCATGGCACAAGTGCGTAAGCACGCCGTGCTACGGCTCCGCTCGCCGCCCTTTGCGGCGAGCGTGGCGCGGCGGGCACGCCCAAAAAATAAAAAGCGCAAGCCCGTAAAATTAAATAAAACTTTCGGCGAAAGTGCTGTTTATTTTGCGAATTAGTCTATTTTTGTGCCGCTAAAGTGGTATCCTCAAAATATCGTGCGCTCTACTGTGCGATGTATTGGCTGCTTAGCGCACCTATCACCAAAACTACAAATTATTAAAATTTCACTTAAACAACTGAAAATGAAGAAGCTATATTTAGGCATCTTAGCCTTATTTTGCTTTAGCACTTCTTATGCTCAGGAGTTGGTAGACAGCTTTGAAGTATACTTCCAGCTCAACAAAGACCTGCTCACAGAACAAAGCAAAAAGACAGTAGATTCTATGTTTACGGCTACCGACGGTCGCCGTTTGAAACTACGCGTTTCGGGACACACCTGTAAGCTTGGTGCCGACAACTATAACTTGGGACTTTCCGAGCGCCGCGCAAAATCTGCCTTTGAATACGTCAAAGGAAAAGGTGAGGCAACGGACAAAATCGAGCTGTTTTTCTACGGCGAGCAAAATCCAAAATATAACGAAACGCTCGACCCCAACCGTCGTGTATTCGTCGTTATGTTCTTGGAGGACGACGACCGCGATACGACCATCCGCCAAGGCTGCGCTGAGGCGTTTATCGAGAAAGGCACCTACAAACCGAAAAAGAACAAAGATTTGGCTTTCACCGTGAAGCACTTCAAATCTGGCTCGGAGTTCAAAATGGCTAACCTCTCTATCGAAGACAACACAGGCAGAAAGCTGACGTTTGCAGGTGCTATGTTCTACGAAGCAAAATTTGAGGGTCAAAACCCCAACGCGCTGAAAAACGTGCGTATCAAAATGCCTCAAGTCGTAGCTGCCAACCCCAATATGACCCTCTATCGCGGCGAACCAGGCGCGGGCGGACGTATCATCTGGACAAACACAGGCAAGCCCTGCGGTACAGCAGAGCAAAATGGCGACTGTAAAGTATTCAAAATCGACTGGAATGCCAGCGGCTACTGCGCTTGCGCTATGCCTCGCATGTGCCCCGAAGATTGCAACGAAGACCCCTTCGGCGGTGAAGTCGCTCCCGACAAAAACGCTGCAGACATTCGCCACAGCGCCGAAACTGTAGTAAAATTCCCCAACGGCGTATACAGCAAAGACCTTAGCGCATTGAGCGTAGAAGTGAAAGAAGATAAAGCCTTCGCTTATGACCTCGACCTCTGCGGTTACTTCATGCTCGACGTTATCACGGACGAAGTTTTCGCCAACCACCAAAGCGTAAAAGTGTTTAAAAACACGATCGTAGAAGCTAAAGACGGCGGCAACATCACGAAATCTAACGGCAACCAAAACTTTACTATCTACATTCCTAAGTCTTCTTGCCCCACTACCAAGCCCGTACTCGTGCCAGGTGTGAATAACTCAAAAGGCTATATCAAATGGGAAGTAAACGCCAACGTAAAACCCATCGACTGCCGCGGTAGCGTAAATTGCGAATACTATGTATTCGAAGCACCCGCACACGGCAACTACAAACTCGCCGAGTTGGACGAAAAACCAGCCGAAAACAAAGCGAACAAGTACCTCCTGAAAATCCGCGTTCTCAAAGGCTGCCGCGTACAAATCGGCGAAAAAGTCAAAGACGCAAACGCTCCCGCTGTTTACAAAGCGAAAAACGCCCAGAAAAAAGGCAAAAACCGCCCCAAAGAGTACGAAGTTAAGGAGTACGTTAATCAAGGCAACGTGGTTATCGTAGTTCGCTACGAAGACAAAAAGGGCAAAAAAATGTACAACGAAGCTAAATTGAAAGACCTGAAATTCAAAAGCTCCAAAAATATGTACATCATGCGCAAGCGCGATTTCAAAAAAATCGACGACTTCAAAAACATGAAACTCGAAAAATGTAAATAGTTTTAGCCTTAGCTAAACTATACAAAGCGCAGCGCTGTTACTTCGGTAATGGCGCTGCGCTTTTCTTTTTTAGCCTGCATAAATTTAGCCTTTTCTAAGTTCAAAAAAAATGGATTTTTTTTCTAAAACCGCAGTAACGTTTTGATAAAAACTATCATTAAGCCGATTTTTGTCGCTTTTTCTTTGCCGTTTGTCGAATAAGCTGTAAATTTGCCCTCGCTCCAATAGCGCTTTGCGCCCCTCGCCTACTTTTGTTCACCACGCGCATTTTCAAGCTGCCGATGAAACTACATATACAACTATTCATTACACTATTTTTTTGCTGCTATCAAACTTGCGCTTGGGCTACCGACCGCAATCACGAGATAAAATACACGGATTATCTTCCGCGTTACCAAAAGACCGTTAGCGACTTTATGATTACGAAAGTCGAATACGGTGCTCGTCATACGGTTGTGCACTTTCGCTGCGTCGCCAATGCTGAGAAGGAAATTATCCGTTTTTTCGGCAGCCAACACGAACGCGCTTGGCATATCATCTCCAACCAGCGCGCCAATAGCAATGAGATATTCAAGCGCCCCGCCGACATCAGCAATATACGCCTCAACGATAACCGCATCAAAGAAGAACTTGGTAGCCAAGAAGTCGCCGAATGCCAAGCACAACGCGGCGATATTATTAGCTGCGAAATCGTTTTCGACAACCTCCCGCACTATGTGCGCAGTATCTCCCTCGTAGGCGGAGAAACAGACAAAACAGGCGCAGACCGCTTCCCGCTCAAAGACCTACAAATCAAAACGCAAGCCTCTCCCATGCTCGGCGATAAAACGCAGATGCAAACCCTCATAGAAGGCTTCTACCGCCAGCAAAAAACCGTTCGATACCCTTCTATCCTCGAAGTAACCACCCTACAGCAAGACAGCATTTTTAGCAAAGAACAGAAACGCCATGCCGCTGCCGCCAGCGATGATGCCATCACCAACGCAGCCCGCCCCATCGACTATATGCCCCGCATCTTGCAAAGCGTTTCCGACCTCAACTGCCACGAACGCTTTATCCTGCAAAATGTCTATTTCGACGATGATAAAACGGAGTTCTCCCGCCGCGCACAAGCCATAAAAACCATCACCATGATAGCCGAACACCTGCAACGCTATCCCGACGCAAAAGTCGCCCTACACGGACATACGGACATTTTCGGCGACCAATACAACAACCTCCTACTCTCCGAAAAACGCGTTATGGCAGTCCTGCGCGTACTCACCGAAAAAGGTATAGACCGCAAGCGCATTATCATCAATTTCTATGGCGGCACACACCCGCTGCCCCTCTATAAAGACGGCGGACACATGAACCGCCGCGTAGAAGCCGAAATCATCTGCCCCAAGCAGTAAAATATATCAAGCCGCAAGCCTTTTCAGCCCTTGCGGCTTTCTTATTTTTACTTTTTCCCGCCCTGCCTTTCGCTGTTTGCGCAAAATTTGCTTTTTTTGTGTAATTATTAGCTTGTTAGCTAATCGCTTTAATGTTTTTTGCGTGAGGGATAGCAGTGGAAGCCACGCCGCGAAGCGGTGGGGCTGCAACGGATAGCCCGACCACCCGACCTTTAAGCGCGTTAGCGCGGGGAGGGTGGGCACGCCCAAAGTACAAACGCTTAACTAACAGGATAATCACAATTCACCAGGACCGCAACCACATACATATACACAACACTATGGCGAGAATTATCAACCTGCGCGAAGCACTGCGCGAAGCTATGCAAGAGGAAATGCGCCGCGATGAGCGCGTTATGCTCATGGGCGAAGAAGTCGCACAGTACAACGGCGCTTACAAAGTGAGCCAAGGTATGCTCGACGAATTCGGCGCACGTCGCGTCGTCGATACCCCCATCGCCGAACTCGGTTTCGCCGCTATCGCCGTCGGTGCTGCTACCGCTGGCATACGCCCTATCGTCGAATTTATGACATGGAATTTCGCCGTGCTCGCCTTCGACCAAATCGTCAACCACGCCGCCAAAACCCTCTCTATGTCGGCTGGGCAATTTCATTGCCCTATCGTCTTTCGGGGACCCTCTGGCTCCGCTGGTCAACTCGGACAACAGCACTCCCAAACCTTCGAAAGCTGGCTCGCCAATGTGCCAGGGCTAAAAGTTATCTCCACGACCAACCCCTACGACGCAAAAGGCCTGCTAAAATCCGCCATACGCGACAATGACCCCGTTTGTTTCATGGAGTCGGAGGTTTCCTATGGCGAAAAAGGCGAGGTGCCCGAAGAAGAATATCTAATCCCCATCGGGCTTGCAGACATCAAACGCGAGGGCACTGATGTAACTTTTGTCGCCTACAATAAGCTCGTGAAAACAGCCCTGCTCGCTGCCGACGAACTCGCCAAAGAAGGCATCAGCGCCGAAGTTATCGACCTGCGCAGCATTCGCCCCCTCGACGAGGCTACAATTATCCGCTCGGTGAAAAAAACCAATCGCATCGTCGTCATCGACGAATCTTGGCCCTTTGCGGGCGTGTCTGCCGAAGTCGCCTACCGCGTCCAACGCCATGCCTTCGACTATCTCGATGCGCCCGTCGTGCGCGTCAACGGCACAGATACCTCCGTGCCCTACGCCGCTCCCCTCGTCGAAGCCTTTTTGCCCAGCGTGCAAAAAATCGTACAAGCCGCCAAAGCTGTATTGTATCGCTAATATCCCCCAGCAACTCCCCTTTTTTGCCCTCAAAAACCTGCCTTCGATTTATGCGAATACTCTGCGCCAGCCTGCTGCTCGCCCTCGCCTTCGCGGCTTGCGGCAAGAAAGAACTCACGCCCGAAGAGCGCCTGCAAGGGCGTTGGGTCATCAATAACGTCAACGAACTACAGCCCAATTTCGGCTCTGTAGCCATACAAAATGCCGCGATGGAATTTGACGAAGACGGCACCATGCGCACCAAATGGGGCAAGACAGAAGAGCGCGCCAAATGGGTACTCAATGGTGAAAAAACGCATATCTACATCAAAGGCGATAGCATACATGCCAATGGGCTGCATTACAACGATACCCTCGCCTTCACCCTCGCCGACGAGCGCACCCTGCACATCATCAATCAGGGCAGAAAATTCGAGTTCAAAAAATAAAACTACTTTAGACTTAATTTGTGGAAAAGTATTATAATAAAGCGCGATATATTTAAGCGTTTGGTAAGCCAATACTTCGGTAACAGGTATCATGTATGTTAGGTATCCCGAATATCGTGTTTATCTATGGTGAGGGTACTGATGGAAAATTTATTTTATAGTTCGGCACAAGCGCGAACCCTCCATTAAATAAATATTCGATACGCCAAGTTAGTTTACACGGCAGAACACAATACCTGATACCTGATACATTTTACCAGAGTATTGGTAAGCTAAATTGCGTATTTATACCTTCGTGCGTCAAATGACAAAAATTCTATAATTTAAGTCTTTTTTAATTCCTCAATCATTTTTTCATTTTTATCAAGTATTTTTTTAGGTATTCCATGAAAAATCTTTTTCGTTTCACTTTGCTTCTGGCAATATTTTCTTCTTTTGCTGCCTGCACAGGCATCCACCACAGCATGCGCGAACCCAATTCACGCGTTGATTTTGTACGTGGTGACTTTGAATTTTCCGAGCAAGTCTCTGGCGAAGCCAAAAGCACCCGCATTTTTGGCATTGACTTCGCACGCCTCTTCAAAAAAACCTCTGCAAGCGTAGAGGGTGGTGCCGCAGGAAGTATCAGCAGCATCGTGGCAGCTGTGCCCGTCATTGGCAATCTCGCCGTAGATCCTACCGCCAATTATGCCTTGTACGAAATGATGCAAGCCAATCCAGGCTATGACCTCGTATTTTATCCCAAATACGAAACTACCGTCAACCGCCCCATTGGCATTGGCTTTATCGTCAAAACCACCACCGTAAAAGTTACGGCAAGATTGGCTAAAATCAAACAGTAGCCTTCTTTTTTTGGGGGCGTGCCCGCAGCCCTAAAAAGGGGCTGCGGTCGGGCTATGCGGGGCGCAACTGTAGGGACAAGGCATGCCTTGTCCCTACAGCGCCCCTACTATCCCTCACGCAAAATTCGTATCCCGCCGCAAAAAGTTGCGGCGGGCTTTTTTCTGTAAAAAATCGACCAAAGCCCCTTGATACTAAGGAACTAAAACAAGCCGAATCCCCCCATTAAGATGTTTCATAGGGCTCTCTTTATAGCGGCGAGAAATACGACAGCCCTCTTCCCTATCTGTCCTGCATCCTCCACGCAAAACCCTTTCGCTGCCGCTGCTTGCACCGCTTGGATTAGATGCGGCAGAATTGGCGTAATAATTTTCAGCATACCAATCGCTGCACCATTCACCGATATTGCCCGACATATCGTATATACCGAGCTCATTGGCGCGTTTGCCGCCTACGGGGTGGGTTTCTCTGTTGCTATTGCCTCTATACCAGGCAACTTCCTCTATAGAGTTGCTGCCCGCATATTTGTAACCCTTGCTAAGCTTTCCGCCGCCTGCGGCGTACTCCCATTCGGCTTCTGTGGGTAATCGGTAGTTTTTGCCTGTTCTTAGGTTTAGGTTACGTATAAATTTCTGTATCTCATCCCAGCTTGCATACTCTAAGGGGCATTCTGGGCAGCTTTTAAAACTCGCGGGATTTATGCCCATGAGTTCCTTCCATTGCGCTTGGGTTAGCTCGTATTTGGCTATATAAAAATCGCTTAGAGTTACGGTATGAGCAGGCTTTTCATCGTCGATGCAGTCGCCGCCTTGTACCTCTGTGCAGCCCATCGTAAAACTCCCCCCTTCCACAAAGACCATTTCTATATTTAGGTCATTATCGCTTTTGATTGCTGCCGCCGCAGGAGCATTTGCGATGCCTGAAGCTTTTTTTTCGTTATTGCAGCTACTCAAAAGAATCAAAAACAGCAGAAATCTCAAGTTTGAGAACATAAAAAAAGTATAATTTTTATAAATCCGCCCCCAATATATAAAATTTATATCCTGCGCGCCCTGCACCTTTTGCAGGGCGCGCGCCATATTTTTGCGTGAGGGATAGTAGGGGCAGACCCATGTGTCTGCCCTTTTGGGCAGCACACGGGCTGCCCCGAATAGCCCGACGCTGCGACCTTTAAGGAGCAGCGGCACGCCCAAAAGAGTGAACACGCAGTGAACGCGTAGCGAAAAGTGAAAATTTTTATAGCTATAAATAATTGATTATCAATCACTTATAAAGTAATTAGCACCTTTTTTGCCAAAAACGCACTTTTCACTTTTCACTTTTCACTTTTCACTTTTCACTCTGCGATGCCGAGTAGGTCGTTCATGCCGTAGATGCCTGTGCGTTTTTGGTTTTTGAGCCATTCGGCGGCGAGGAGTGCGCCCGTGGCGAAGCCTGTGCGGCTATGGGCTTTGTGCTCGATGCTGATGCTGTCGATGGCAGAATGGTAGGCGACTTGGTGTGTGCCGACGACCTCGCCCTCGCGTACAGCGACGATGGGCAGCGTGTTTTGTGGGAGTTCTGTGGGGAGGTCGTCGTCATCGGCGGCGAGTTGCCAGCTTTTGAGGTGCTCGATTTGGACTTGCATCAGCTCTTTGGCGAGGGAGACGGCGGTGCCGCTGGGCGCATCGAGTTTTTGGGTGTGGTGGATTTCGGTCATTTGCAGGGCGTAAGTGCCCATGTAGGGCGACATGAGGCGGGCAAGTTGGCGGTTGAGCGCGAAGAAAAGATTGACACCAAGGCTAAAATTGGCGGAATAAAAGAGTCTGCCGCTGTATTCTTTGCAGGCATCGGCGACGCTTTGCCACTCGTTGAGCCAGCCCGTAGTACCCGAAACGACGGGCACGCCCCGCCGCATAGCGGTACGAATGAGCTGTGCGGCGGCAGTGGGCGCGCTAAAATCTATAGCGACATCGGCGCGATACAGCAGGTCTATGTTGTGTTGGCTTTCGGAGTCTATGCGCAGCAAAATTTCGTGTCCGCGCTCTTGGGCAACTTTCTCAATAATTTTGCCCATTTTTCCGTAGCCTAAAAGTGCTATTTGCATGGCTTATGTTTCGTTTTATTCGTGAAAATGTAGTAAAGATACTACTTTTGCGTGCTGACTACGCGTGGAATAAAAAAAAGTGCATAAATCTTCTCGACTTATGCACAGTTGGGTACGCCCTATTAGATGGTGCGTTCCCCTTTATTTCTCACCTACTGCAAATATAAGACAAAGCCCACTAAATTCCAACCTATTCGCTACTTAAAAAGTAAATTTTTACTAATTTGATATGTCGTAGCGACAATTATCTGCTATGAATCTATATGCTTTCGGCGCGTTTTTGCGCTATTATTTTGCGGCGCAGACGATTTACGATACGGATTCGGCTTTTTTGCTGGGTTTGCATCAAGAAGTATTAGAGCAGGAAGGGGGCTACTATGCTTTTTTGGAACTGGAGGCATATCGGCAGCAGTTGCGATTGAGTGCGGAAAGCATCAGCGTCGAAGACATGGGCGCAGGCTCGAAGGCGATGGGCAATAAAATGCGGCGCGTCGCAGATATTGCGCGCTATTCGCTCTCTCCCGCTTGGGAGGGGCAGCTATTATTTCGCTTGGTGAATTGGCTGCAGCCGACTTACAAAATCGAATTGGGCACATCTTTGGGCTTAACGACCCTTTACCAGCATCTGCCCAATGCGCGCAGCAGTCAATTTTTCACCCTCGAGGGTTGCGCGCAGACTGCAGGCATAGCGGCGCGGCGTTTTTCGCAGTTGGAAATAGCGCCAAGCCTGATTATCGGCAATTTCGACGAGCAGCTGCCCGCAGTGCTTCAAAAATTGGAGCGCGTAGACTATGCCTTCATCGACGGCAACCATAGAGAGGAGCCGACTTTGCGCTATTTTCATTGGCTGATGGAGCGCGCACACGCGCATACGGTCTTAGTTTTCGACGATATACACTGGTCTAAAGAAATGGCGGCGGCTTGGGCAAAAATTAAAGCCGATGAGCGCGTATTTTTGACCATCGACCTCTTCAAAATGGGCATCGTTTTCCTAAATCCGACCAATACCCCCAGCCCGCAGCATTGGCGCTTAGTGCCCTATTGGTACAAGCCTTGGCGTATGGGCTTATTTCGATAAAAAAGGGCAAAAAATAAGCGCCCAAAGCGCTAAACTGGCTTCGGGCGGCTTAAAAAATTGCCGTAGATAAGCAGTAACGAATTACTTGCCTGTGCTAACGGTTTCTGTTTTTTGATTGACGGGAGCTTCTTTGACTTCCACCATGAGGACGTTGTCGACCATAGAAATTTCGCGGGCTGCTTCTACGGGATTACCGACTTTGCCTTGAGCGCCTTCGAGTACGATGCCTTCGTTCATTTCGTCCAACTCAAAGTGTTTGACGATAGAAAGTTCGTAAGACTCCAGCAAGCCATTGAAACGGTCATCACCTGTTTTAGCGAAGTTGCCATCGCCGAAAGGTTTTGCCCAAGCTGCATTGCTTTCGTATAGTACGACAATGCTAACATTTTTGTCTTGCAGGGCAGCAAGCTGCGCCAAGTCCATCGTAGCTTTACCACCTTTGAAAGCGGCGAGGGTTTTGTAGCCCATCTCTGTAGCGCCTTTGGCTGTAGTAGCGGCTGCTGCTATCGCGCGGGTATCTTCTTTTTGTTCTGGCTTGAAGTTAGCGATTTGAGCGGCAGCGTTGTGTTTCTGTTCGGCAGAGCAAGAGGCGAAGAAGCCTGCGAGGAGGCAAAGAAAAAAGCCAACAGATAGTAAGTTTTTCATGTGGAGTGGATAGGAAGTGATTTGCGCGTTGCTAAATAATTATACGGACTTAATGCCTGTCTTTTAGGCGTTGTTACCGCCAACAGACAGAAAACGATTTTTTTTTCGCTTTCGTGCCACAAATGTAGCATTTTTATACGCAGCAAGCAAAAATTTTGCCGAGTTTGCTGCAGGGCTACTCGCCAAAGTACTCCGCATAAATTTTCGGTGTTTCCTGCAAGCGCACCCGATGCAGTTGACAACCTTCAGGTAGATGTGGCAGCAGTTGCCGCCATATATAGATCACCAAATTTTCCGTCGTCGGCATCACCCCTGTAGGCAAAAAAGTAGGGTCGAGGTTCAAATTGCTGTGGTCTAAAACCTCGCAAATCTCCCGCTTCATAATATCGCCCAGCTTTTTTACATCCATCAGCCAACCCGTCATCGGGTCGGGCGCGCCTTTGATAGTTACGGACAAATCGTAATTGTGCCCGTGAAAATTCTTGTTGGCGCATTTGCCGAAAACCTCAAAATTGCGCTCATCGCTCCATTGCTTTACCCATAATTGATGGGCTGCATTGAAGGACTCCGTGCGCGTCAGATAAACAACCATACGCGAGTAGTGGCGTTAAAAAGTGATAAAATAAGCCCCAATAAGACCACCCCTTGTCGGAAAGATTGTCCGATGGCTTGCGGAATAAAGGCTGTTTGCTAACCCGTATAACAAAAGCCTCCACAAAGCTATTACACTCTGGGAGGCTTTTTTTTGTTGGCGGTCCGGACGGGGCTCGAACCCGCGACCCCCTGCGTGACAGGCAGGTATTCTAACCAACTGAACTACCGAACCGTTTTTTTTGTGCTTCCGTTTTGCGCTGCTAATCTTTCAAGCAGCGCCGATACGACAGAAGGGTGCAACATCTGTTGAAGCTTCGTATCCTTTTCCTTTTTAGAGAATTTTTGTTCTCTTTTTTGTTAGCGGTCCGGACGGGGCTCGAACCCGCGACCCCCTGCGTGACAGGCAGGTATTCTAACCGACTGAACTACCGAACCGTTTTTTTGTCGCTGTTTATTTCGACGAGTGCAAAGGTATGCAGTTGTCAGCGAATAGACAAATTTTTGCCGTAGAAAATTCAAAAAAAAGCTATTTTTTTGCTATTTTTTGCCAAAAAGCTGCTCCAAACGCGCTACAATCGCCTCCGCGCTCTCTTTTTTGCTCATAAGTGGCAGTTCTTCGGGCTCTGCGGTCTGCGAAAGAATGCTAATTTTATTCGTATCGTGCCCAAAACCCGCCCCCGCATCTTCCAGCGTATTCAGCACGAGCAAGTCCAAATTCTTGCGCTGTAGCTTGCCTTTGCCGTTTTCCAAAGCGTTTTGCGTCTCCAATGCAAAGCCTACAGTTATCTGATTGGGGCGTTTTTGCTTGCTTAGGGTGGCTGCGGTGTCTATCGTTTTTGTTAACCGCAATTCAAATACCTCGCTATTTTTTTTGATTTTTTGCAGTGCGACCTCTTCAGGCGTATAATCCGCCACCGCCGCCGCAAAAATAGCCGCATCTGCGCTTTCAAAAAGGGATTTTGCTTGCTCGTATAACTCCCGCGCCGAGCCCACAGCATGCACGCGTATATTGGCATGCTGGGGCAGCGCCGTATTGCCTGCCCGCACAAAATCCACCCAAGCCCCCCGCTCTGCCAGCGCCAAAGCCAAAGCCGCGCCCTGCTTGCCCGTAGAATGATTGCTAATGTATCGCACAGGGTCGATAGGCTCTACCGTCGCGCCCGAAGTGAGCAAAATCCGCTTTCCTGCCAGCGCGCTCGCCGCTTTCGGCTCAAAAAACGCGGCTATTTCCGCAAAAATTTCTTCCACTTCCAGCATACGCCCCTTCCCTACCAAGCCGCTCGCCAACTCGCCCTCACCCACAGGCAAAACCCGATGATTGCGCCTACGCCCCAGCCGCGCCACATTTTCCTGCGTCGCCTCATGCGCCCACATATCCACATCCATCGCGGGCGCAAGCCAAACGGGGCAGCGCGCCGCCAGATAACAAGCCAGCAGCATATTATCGCAAAGCCCTTGCGCCATCTTCGCCATCGTGTTGGCGCTCGCGGGCGCAAGCACAAACAAATCCGCCCAAAGCGCCAATTCTATATGATTGTGCCATTCGGCATCTGCCGCCAGCGCCGCATACACTTCGTGCCGCGCTACCGTTGCGAGCGCGAGCGGGCTGACAAATTGCGTAGCTGCGGGCGACATCACGACCCGCACTTCCGCCCCTGCGCGCACCAGCAAACGCACCAAAATCGGCATCTTATACGCGGCAATACTGCCCGAAATGCCCAACAAAATTTTTTTCCCAGCGAGTAGCGACATCGTTTTTTTCGAGTTTTCTTTTTTTTGGGCGTGCCCGCCGCGCCGTTGGCGCGGCGGTCGGGCTATTCGCTCCATCACCTTCGCGCCTGCGGCGCTCGGTGGTTCCGCTTCTATCCCTCACGCGTTTTAAGTGAAAAGTGAAAAGTGAAAAGTAACGGCGCAGCCCTTTGCGAAGCGAAAAATATTGTGCTTTATATTTAGCATATAAAGTTTTGATTATCAATAACTTATAAATTAAAACAAATGCTAAAAACTTTTCACTTTTCACTTTTCACTTTTCACTTTTCACTTTTCACTTTTCACTTT
>CAYXSA010000073.1:0-20607 GCA_964467315.1 uncultured Saprospiraceae bacterium
AGCCGTAGCATGCTACGGCTCTACATATCCCTCACGCAAATACGGCGCACGCCGCGCAAAGGGCGCGGCGCGCAGACCCAAAAACCTTAAAAAAATTCACATACGAGCGCGATGGGTTAAAAAAACGCTAATTATATCCCCGATAAAAAGCCTTTTGCTAACTTTGCGGCTGCCGCGTTTTCAGGGCGGCGCAAATACGTTATATAATTCACTATGAATCAGCAATTTAAGAAACTCAACAACATCGTCGGCTGGCTGGTTTTTGCCATAGCGGCTATTGTGTATGCGCTGACGGTCGAGCCGACGACGAGCCTTTGGGACTGTGGGGAATTCATCTCCGCTTCGCATAAATTACAGGTCGTGCACCCTCCAGGGGCGCCCTTGTTTTTGATGATAAACCGTATGTTCGCCGTTGTAGCGGAGACCTTTACGAGCAACCCTGAAAATATAGCCTATGCCGTGAATTTGTCTTCGGGCATTTGTACGGCGTTTTTGGTTTTGTTTATATTTTGGAGCACGACCATACTGGCGAAACTCTCGCTGCTTGGGCGCAATGGCGATATACAAAACACAGGGCAGATAGGCGCGATACTTGGCGCGGGCGTTGTAGCGGGCTTATCCACTACCTTTGCGACCTCCGTTTGGTTTTCGGCTGTAGAGGGCGAAGTTTATGCGATGTCCTCGTTTTTTACGGGATTGGTAGCATGGGCGGGCTTGCGCTGGTACGTGAGCGAGGATAAAAAAGCCGACCGCTGGTTGGTGTTTATCGCCTATCTGATAGGCTTGTCTATCGGCGTGCACTTGTTGAGTATCTTGGTGGTGCCTTTCGTAGCGCTCTTGTACTACTATAAAAACTACAATAAAGAAGGCGAATCTTTCCCTTTTTTGGGTACGATTGCAGCAGGTAGCGTGGGCGTTGTGATATTGCTTTTCTTGCAGTATTTCGTCATTCCGCGTGTGCCTGCGATGGCTGCGGGCTTCGATTATGCTTTTGTAAATACGCTGGGTAGCTCCGTCGGTATGGGGATGCTGTTTTTCGTCGTTTTGCTTTCTGGCATTATGGCGGCTTCGGTTTGGTGGGCTACCAAAGCCAAAAAGTATCATCTACAGACGGCGCTGATGTCTTTGTCGCTGGTGCTTTTGGGCTTTTCTACTTATGTGATGATAGTTATTCGTGCCAACACGAATTTGCCTATCAATATGAATGCGCCTGCCGACCCTTATAGCCTGCTTTCTTATCTCAATCGTGAGCAATACGGCGATCGCCCTCTATTCAAGGGGCCGCACTATTTCTCTGCTGTGAAGCGCGATGGCAACAACCAACCCGTAACAGAGAAAGGGCGCGAAGTTATACGCCCTGTAACCACTGGCGGCGTAACCCGCTACGAAACTGTACAGACCCGTAGCGAATACGTCTACGAAGATAGAGATTTGGTGCTATTCCCGCGTTTGGGGCACTTAGACCGTGCTTCACAGTATCAGCGCTGGCTGGGGCACGATAAGATGATGGAAGCCGAATACATCGCTTGCGCCACCCGCAACGGCGGCAACCCTGCCCCCTGCGCCGCCCTCGACCCCCGCGACCCCAAAGCCTATCAAGCTTGGGCAAGAAAAAAAGGACTGCCCAGCTTCAGCGATAACCTTAGCTTCTTCTTCGGTTATCAAATCAACTGGATGTATATGCGCTATTTCATGTGGAACTTCGTCGGGCGACAAAATGCCCTGCAAGGCATGGACGGCGCTGGCGATAGAGGCAACTGGATTAGCGGTATCGGCTTTATCGACGAAATGTACACGCACAGCATGAGCAATGCGCCCGCTTCTATGCTCAACGATAAAGGCAGAAATACTTATTACTTCCTGCCCCTTATCTTCGGTTTGCTGGGTATGTTTTACCACTTCGGGCAGCGACCCAAAGAGGCATTTGCCGTGCTTTCGCTCTTTATCCTTACGGGTTTGGCGATTATCGTATTCCTCAATCAGCCGCCAAGCGAGCCACGCGAGCGAGATTATGCCTTCGCGGGCTCTATCTTTACCTTCTGTATTTGGATAGGCTTATCCGTGCCCCTGATATATAGTACCGTCGTGAACGCGCTCAAAAATCCGACGGCTGCCGCTGCGCTGGGCTTCTCGCTGGCAGTAACTGCCCCCCTCATTATGGGCGTACAAAACTGGGACGACCACAGCCGAGCAGGGCACTACGGCGCACGCGACTACGCCAGCAACTTCCTCAATTCCTGCGCTCCCAATGCCATTCTTTTCACCTACGGCGACAACGATACCTATCCCCTCTGGTACGCCCAAGAGGTAGAAGGCATACGCCGAGATGTCCGCGTCGTAAACTTTAGCCTCCTCGCCGTAGATTGGTATATCAACCAACTGCGCTTTAAGGTCAACGAATCCGCCGCTATCAAAATGAGCATGGAGCCCAATGCCTACCGCGCCAGCCGCCGCGACTACCTGCCTATCGAGCAGACTGCGCCCCCTGCGGCTATTAGCGATGTGCTGAAAATTATGATAAGCACCAACCCCAAATACAGAGGTCTGGAGTCTTATATCGCTACAAGCCAAATCGTCGTACCCGTAGACCTGCCCACCGTCCGCAAAAACGGCGCACTCCCTGCCAGCGTTCCCGATTCCCTCGTGCCGCCCCAACTGCTTTTTGAGGCGCGTAGCGACATCTGGACTAAAGACGACATCGCTCTTTTCGACATCATCGCCACCAACATACAAAACGGCTGGGAACGCCCCATTTATTTCGCCGTTACCTGCCGCCCCGATAAGCTCGACCCTTATCGCAACTACCTCCAGCTCGAAGGTATGGCGCTCCGCCTCGTGCCGCTCGGCACAGCCGCACCCGAAAACGCCCAAGCCGCCATGCAGCTCGGACGCACCGAAATCGATACCATGTACCGCAATATCATGGAGCGCTATCGCTGGGGCAACTTCGATACGCACGAAACTTTCATCGACGAAAGCTATCGCCCAAGCGTGCAAAGTATCCAATACAGCATGATGCGCCTCACGGACGAACTCCTACGCATAGGCGATAAAACCCGCGCCGCCAATGTCTGCGAAAAACTCTTCGCCGCCTTCCCGCACTACAACTTCCCGCTCGACGAAAATCGCGTCGCCCCCCAAATGCTCATGTACTACTATCGCACCGATGCCAAAGACAAAGCCGATAAAATACTCGAAACAATGGCAGAGGCACTCTTAGAAAAACGCCGCTTTTATACCAGCCTCTCCCGCACCGACGACCAAATGCTCTTCGAGAGCGACGGCAGCTACAACGCCTATTTGCTCGAACTCGTGCTGGCGCTTTCGCAAGAAAGCAACAACGCCGAACTCAAAGCGCGCCTACAAAAGGACATAGAAGCCGTCGGCATCAAGCCGCGCCAGCTCCCCACACCACCCGTGCCCGTGCCTACGCCCGCCAAAAGCGACTCGGATAGCATAAAAGATACCGTCAAGTAGCGTACCTCAGACCTCGCCCCGCCTTCTCTTTGGGAAGTGCGGGGCTTTTTTATTTTGGGCGTGCCGCTGCGCCAAAAAGGGCGCAGCGTCGGGCTATCCATTGCGAGCCGTAGCATACTACGGCTCTACATTTCTATCCCTCACGCGCCTCGCTGCGCCGCCAAAGGGGCGGCGCGCACAGGCTCTAAAACCAATATGCATCGAAATTGGCGACGTTTAGGGCGCGGCGCTGAGCGCAGCAGCTACCGCCGTACCGACATGATAGCCGCCCGTCCATGCTGCCTGAAAATTGAAGCCGCCCGTTATCGCGTCGATGTCGAGTATCTCACCCGCAAAGTATAAATTGGGAAATAGTCGGCTCTCGAAGCGCGTAAAATCAACCTCGTCCAAGCTCACGCCGCCCGCCGTAACAAACTCCTCTTTGAAGGTGCTTTTACCTTGTACCAGCAGTTCGCAGTCGGTTATTTGCTCCTGCAAAGCCTGCATTTGTTGTTTGGTGAGGGTCGCCCAAGTTTGGGTTTCGCCGATTTCGGCAGTTACGCAAAGGCGTTGCCAGAGCCGTGAAGGTAAGCCAAATTGGGCGCTATTGTCGACCTGTCGGCGGGGCTGTTCTTGTTTGGCGGTCTTTAGTTGTTCGATGACCTCAGCCCTTGTGTAATCGCAAGCCCAGTTGATAGAAATCGCAAATTGGTAGCCCAATTCGTTGAGTCTGCGCGCTCCCCAAGCCGAGAGGCGCAAGATGCTTTGCGCGCTCAAACCCCAATGCGTAACGAGCAGCGCGCCCGAAGTCGTAAGCGATTTTTCGCCGACGACCTGTATGCTGACCTTTGGCACAGAAAGTCCCGACAAACCCGCGATACGTGGGTCGCGTATATTGAAGGTAAAAAGCGAGGGGACGGGCGGCACGATTTTGTGCCCCATCTTCGCCAGCACTTCCCAAAGGTGTACGCTGCTGCCGCCCGCGACCATGACGGCATCGGCAAGCAATTCTTCTCCATCGTTTAGGTGTATGACATAGCGCTCGCCCTCTTCTGCGGGGGGGCTGATGTTATCGACGCGGCTGCCCGTGAGTAGGCGCACGCCCAGCCTTTTGGCAGTACCGTAGAGGGTATCGACGACGGTTTGAGAGGAGTCGGAAACGGGGAAAATGCGCCCGTCCTCTTCTATTTTGGTTTCTACGCCGTGTTGCTCAAACCAATCCAGCGTTTGCCGCGTGCCGAAGCGATGAAAGGGGCCAAGCAGCGCCTTGCCGCCACGCGGATAAAACTTGACCAATTCGCGGGGCGATTCGCAGTCGTGCGCCAAGTTGCAGCGCCCACCACCCGAAATACGCACCTTTTCCAATACGGATTTGCCGCGCTCGAGAATGGTGATTTGTACATCGGGCGCATTTTCGGCGCAATGTATCGCCGCAAAATACCCAGCAGCGCCGCCGCCTATAATTACAAAATGCCGCATGCTGTTTTTTTATGCTGTTGGTTTGTCTGTGTTTTCTTCTTCGCCTTTTGTGGGGCGCTCGGTAAGGGAATTTTCCAAAACCTCCGCTATAATGGCGATTTGAGCGCTATCCATACCTTTTATGATGCCCTTGCCGAGTTTTAATACGCCCGATTTGCCTAAATTCATCGCCATTTCTACAGCTTTTATCGTAAAACCTCCGATTTTTGCACGGCGCAGGGGCTGCACAAAGAAGTAGTTTAGTCCTACGTCCGATAGGGTTTCGATATGCGCAAAAAGCTCCATCGCAAAGGGGCGTTTGTCGCTGGCAGCGTTTACCTTATCGAGCGTGAGGCGAAGCTGCTCATACTGCGCTTCGCTGATATGAAAACCTAATAATTTTTGGGACATGGGCGAATGACGAATGACAGATGACGAATGCGCGCCGCTCTGCGGTGTAGCGATTTGTTTTGATGGCTGCAAAATTACGCAAAAAACCGACTACCAAAGGTGCTAACAGACGAGTATTATATGCGGGCGGCGCTGGAGCTGGCAGCGGAGGCGGCAGAGCGGGGCGAAATACCCGTAGGGGCTATATTGCTAACCCCCAAGGGCGAGGTACTGGCGCGCACCTCCAACCAATGCGAGCAGCTACGCGATGTGAGTGCACACGCCGAGATACTGGCTATCGGCGCGGCGGCTTCGGCTTTGGGCTATAAGCTGCTGAATACCTGCACATTGTATGTTACGCTGGAACCCTGCCCTATGTGTGCTTCGGCGCTGTATTGGGCACAGTTGGGGCGCTTGGTTTATGGGGCAAGCGATGCGAAACGCGGCTATAGCTTGTTTTCGCCTTTGCTGCTGCATCCACGCACGAAGGTAACACAAGGCGTATTGGCAGAAGAAGCAGCGGAGCAGATGCGCGCATTTTTTCGTAGCCGCAGATAAAAAAACGCGCTACCCTCGAATAGAGGCAGCGCGCTCGAATAAGGCAACCCGCGCCGCCTTTGCGGCGCGGGCGCGAGAGGGATAGTAGGGGCAGCCCTTGTGGCTGCCCCGAATAGCCCGACCGCAGCCCCTTTTAGGGCTGCGGGCTCGCCAAAAAAAAATTAAGAAAACGCAAACATAAAATATAAGGTGCTCAACAGACCAAGCGCCGCCAATACTGCCGAAATCATGAAGTAGGTTTTACGCGCCGCAGTGGCATCTTCCAAAGCGCGCCCTGCGCCCGTTTTGGCGTAGCTTTGCAAGCCGTTGCCAAATTGTAGGAGCTTGGTCGTAGCGAAAATGCTGATAGCCGCGAAAATAAGCAGACCCGCGCCTACCCAACCCATGAGAGAACCCAAATCAACGTCGCCGATGCCAGCCGCCTCAAGCGCTTGACGGACTTCGCGCTCGCGCATAGCCTCCTCCCAAGCGCGGGAAGGGATAGCCAATAAGGCAACCCCCCCCAAAACCATAAAGGACTGTACGATTATCGTAAAAATGCCAACAAGGCGGCTGCGGGAGCCTATCGTAGCGAGTTGCTCCGTCTGTAGTTTGTCGTGCTGAAAGCCCGAAGCGTTATTGCCGTAGCTGCCTTCGTCAAGTATATTTGACATATATATATATCGAAATTTTGAGGTTTGAGAAAAAAATTAACGGAAGCCACCAGCCGCCAACGCAATCAACACAACGACAACAACTAAGGCTATCACGCCGACACCAATACCCAACAAAATGAGCTGCACGAGCCAATAGTTGGATTCATGTTTGAGGGCTTCGTTGTAGTCCGATTTGTTGCCGCCGTCTATAAATTTTTTCAAGGACGTAGCCTGCTGAAACAAAAAGAGCGCAAGTATAAAGCTAACCGCCAAGCCGAGCATACCGCTCATTTGCCCAGAGCGCAGCATATTGAAAAGACTCAAACCCAAGCTACCAAAACCAATAAACGCCACCGCCTGCAGCCAAGGGATAGTGCCCGCTATGTTTTCGCGCGTAACAGCAGATAGACCGTTATCGTCTTCGTCTTCGTCGTGTGGTTTACCAAAATTTGCCATAGAGGAGATTTATGATTGATGAAAGGATAAAATAAGTAAATTTTCTATATTGCCAAAGCTATCGCAGTTTGCCGATATTTGCAAATTTGTAGCGCATTTTTCGCCAAAAATTAGTTCCTATGCGTGCCGCCTTGCTGTTTCTCCTCAAATTTGCTGTCCTTTTTGCGCTTATCGCTTCCGTGTATACGATGGGCGATTTGTCGATAGTTTATTTGCTGCCGCCTTTCCCGACGGACATAGATTTTTTGATGTTTAAGCAGGAAGAGATACGCAAGCCGCTTTGGGCGGCGGCGTTTTACACGCATATTTCGGTGAGTGTGCTCTGTTTGGCGACGGGTTTGACGCAGTTTTCGCGCTCTATTTTGCAGCAAGCGCCCGCAGTGCATCGGCTGGCGGGCAAAATTTACGTCTTTGGGGTGCTCTTTTTGGCAGCGCCAACGGGCTTATTTATGGGTTTTTACGGCGAGGGCGGCATCTGGGCACAAATCGCCTTCGTTTGTCAAGCGCTGGCTTGGTGGGGCTTGACGTATATGGGTTACGCCACGATACGGCGGGGCGATGCGCGGGCGCATTTCGCCTTTATGCTGCGCAGTTACGCCGTCGCCATGTCCGCTATCAGCCTGCGCGGCATGACTTATATACTCACGATTTACAAGGATTATATGGGTTGGGATTGCACGCTGGGCGAAGCGCCGAGCTTTTTTTGCCACCCGACTTATTACATTTTCGTAGCTTGGGTGAGCTGGATTTTCAACTGGCTGCTTGCCGAATTGTTGCTCAAATTGGGCATTGCGCGCTATTATTTCCCGCCGAAAAAGGCGAGTGCTACAGAAAAGCTGTAGTTTTTTTGGGCGTGCCCGCAGCCCTAAAAAGGGGCTGCGGTCGGGCTATCCGAGCCGTAGCATGCTACGGCTCTACTATCCCTCACGCAAAAAAAATCCCGCGCCGCAAAGGGCGGCGCGGGTGTTCTCTGTTATTCAAAGCATTTGATGGTAAGCGCGGGCGTTAGCGCTTCGTTGCTCCATTGCCCTGCGTTATCCTGCAAGACGACGCGAAAAGCCGCCTGCTGATATACATCGGGCAGGGGCAAACAGTTGATAGGGAAATCGGGGTCTTGGCAGCAGATTTGGGCAATGTCGACCTCTATTTCGCCCGAAATGCCATCGGCTGCGCCTTGCTTGGGTATCACGGGCACACGATAAAAGAAGGTATCTTCCCGCCGCGTATCGATAATCAGCAGATTAGATACGCCATTGGAGTCGCTCCCCAAATCGCCGTCGCCATCAGTAAAGCCAATAATAAAAGTCGCTACGCCTGTGTTTTGCTGTACCGTGTCGCTTTTGTAGTTGACGTAGGTTATTTGCGGCTGCGGGTCGTATATGGGCGGCTTTTCGCAAGCAGCAAACGCCGTGAGCAATACCGCAAAGAGAAAAGAAGCAGCAAGGATATGTCGCATACGCTAAATATATTTTTTAATAGAGGGAAACAGTCGGGGGTACCGCCGCGTGAGGGATAGTAGGGGCGAATCAACATTCGCCCATTTGGGCGATGGTGGTACGCCCCGCATAGCCCGACCCCGCCCCCCTTTTTGCGCCGCTTTGCGGCGTGCCTGCGCGAGCCGTAGCAGAGCTACGGCTTTTCAGCGCAGGCAGGGGCGGGGGCACGCCCCAAAAACGCCCTTTTATTTGCCTTCTGTGCTGGTGGCGAGGACTATTTTTTCTAATACGTCGGGATTTTTTTCTAAGAAATAGCCCCAATAATAGCTGGAAATGAACATGATTTTTTTGCCAAAATAGGTCGGCGCGGCAAATTCTATGGTCATAGTGCGCCACCATAAAATGCGTTGTTCTTCTAATGCGCTGATGCTATCGAAGGTGTAGCGGCGCATTTGGAAAAAATTGGAGACATAGAGATAATCTTTGTCGAGGGCGACCCATTTTATGCGCATGAAAAGTAGGTACATCAGCCCGATGCTGCCGACTGCGAAACTTGCGACCAGCAGGCGCGCCGAAGTAGGCGTGAAGGGGTCGCTGACTTGTATATCGAGCGCAAAAACCGCTATCGTAGCAGCGCCGAAGAAGGCTACCCAAAAGGTGGGCAGCAGGAGTTTTAGGAGGAGTGTCCAGCGCGTGGAAACGGCTTGCGGTTTCATACTTTTCGGTTAACGAGAAAATTAGGCTTTGCGTTTGAAAAGGGGTACGACGGAGCAGGGCTCGCCGTACATGATGCTGCGGGCTACGGGTTGTAGGCGGCGGGCGATTTCGGCGTAAGCGGCGGCGGGCACGGGCTTATCTCCACAGCCTTTGACGACGATGCGGCGCTCGCGGAACTGCTCCAAATCTAAGGCGGCGAAGGCGAGCATATAATGCACCAAAATCAGTTCTTCCGCCTTTCCGCAGACGACCAAGCGGGCGAAAGGGGCGAGGCTGATGCTGACGAGTTGATACGCCCACATCGGTATTATCGCATCGGCGGAGCAAACGATGCAGACGTTGGTATCTTGGTACTGCGCCCAATTGTGCGCCTCGACGGCTTCGCGGAAGTCTTTTTCGCGGAGAATTAAGCCCCGAAAAAGGTAGTCTTTGAGGTCGAAGGTGGCGATGGGGTCGGCAGGAAAATAATCCTCTAAGTTGAGGGTGATGATGCCGCTTTCGGCTACCCGATTGACTAAGGGGCGGTCTATATTTTGCATACGGCTGTTGTTTGGCTATGATGTATAGGTACTGCGTTGCTCGCTATCGCTCGCACCGCTGGTATCATGCCGCCTTGCGGCGGCAGTGGTACTTTAGTATTGGAAAAAGAAATTTTTTTTGCTGCTGGCTTGTATCTCCTAACAGTTTAGAAGAGATTGAAATAGAGCAGCAAAGTGGTCAACGCGGCGATGAGGGCGAAAGTTAAAATTTTTGCGCCTTTATGCTCGATGCGAGCAGCTAAATAAGCGGGTAGAGCTATTTCGGCGAGGCGCAAAAATAGAAAAATATATTCGATGTAGCCCGATTGGGGGGCGAGGATTTTGAGGGCGGCATAACCGAAGGCGATGGCTAAGTAGCTCCAAGCTACGGCGACGATTTGGCGTTGATGTCGGCGGCGGAGCTGGGCGGGCTGTAGGCGTTGCTCCAGATTTCGGAGGGCTGCTTGCATTTCTGCGGGCAGTTGTGGGAGTTTTATCGCGTCGTCTTGGAGGTAGTTGCCGCAGTGGTGGCAGTATTGGTGTGCTAAGGGGTTGGGTGTGCCGCAGTCTTCGCAGGGCAGGGTAGGGGGGGCTTCGTTCATAGCACTACAGACCTAAAGTTAAATGGATTTCGATGGGGGCGCGTATGCCCTGCGTGGCTGCGTCGTGGAATTGGGTATGAAGGTAGACGTTTTTTGGGGCTATTTTCTGCTCCTGTAAAAACTCGGCGACTACCAACAAATGTTCATTGGCGAGGTGCATAGCGGCGATGGCGCTGCGTTGCTCTACGGGTAGGAAAGCGTAAATATGTAGCTGTAGGTCGTTGTTGGTTTGCCAAAACTGGGCGAGGCTTTGCAGGTGCAAGCGGGCGGGGCGCTCCAAGCTGCGCGAAGCGGGGCGAAATAAAAAGGGACTTCGGTAGCCGATAACGAGGGCATTTTCTCGTATGTCGAGCTGTACGAGTGCGGTATCTCGGTCTAAGAAAATGCTATCGCGCAGTGTGCGCAGCATATTGGCATTGCGCAAGCTGATAACGCGGCGTTTTTCTTTGATTGCGCGCCATTCGGATAGTTCGTTAGCGGCTTCGGCGCTGGCTTTTTGGCTGTTTTGCTGAAGTCGGGCGATTTCGTCGCTGTGGTTTTTGCGGGTGGATAGCAGTTCTTGCTGTAGGCGTTCGGATAGCTGTTGTTGTTCGCGCAGGTTTTGGGTCGAAAAGGTTTCGAGTGCGTTGTATTGGTCGCGCAGTTTGTTGTGCTCGCGTTTGGTGCTGGCGAGGTGTTCGGTGAGGGCTTCCAATGCTTGCTGGCTGGCTATGCGGGCGGCTTGGGCTTCGCGCAGGCGGCTCGTGGGCACGCAGGCGGCGCAGGCAGCCGCGATAATCATCAAAAGTATACGCATAAAATTCAATCGTCAAAAAAAAAGTAGTAGGTTAGGAGCGCCCACAAAGTTACGCAAAAAAATAAGGCTACCGCACAAGAGATGTACGGTAGCCCTGTTTTTGGGAAAGGGCTTGTATGCGTGAGGGATAGTAGGGGCGAATCAACATTCGCCCAATGGGGCGATGGTGATACGCCCCGAATAGCCCGACCCTGCGACCCGTAGAGCCGTGATTTATCACGGCTCCGCCCGCGCCCCTTTGGCGCGGGCGGGGGAGCAGGGGCACGCCCAAAAAAGAACCTTCAATTTTTGTACTTACTCTTGGGAGAAGGCGGAGTAGATCCAAACGAGTTTTTCCTGTTCGCGTATGTATTCGCTCATCTGCGCGTGCGTGCCTTCGTCGTCTGCGTCATCGGAGAGGGCGAGCAGGTCGCGTTGTTTCATCAATAAGATGCGCAGGCTGTCGAGAATATGCACTACCGCATCGCGTCCGTTGGAGATATTGCAGACTTCGGCGATGCTGGTTTCTTCTAAGTAGTCGGAGTAGGCGTGTGTGGGTTTGCCGCCCAGCGTAAGCACGCGCTCGGCGATTGCGTCGATTTTGGACTGTAGATTTTCGTAGAGTTCTTGGAATTTGTTGTGCAATTCAAAGAATTGGTAGCCGCGAATGTTCCAGTGGAAGCCGCGTACATTCATGTAAAAGACAGAATAATTGGCTAAGAGGTCGTTGAGGCTGTCGATGAGGTTGTCGCTTTGGGCGAGGTCTAAGCCGATGGCGTTGTATTGGACTTCCATGATGGGCGAAAGGAGATTTTGGTAAAACAATCTGGTTATGCGAAGATGTGCAAATATACAAAAAAAAGTGCCTTTGCGTGTGTCTGTGGGCGGCGTTTAACATTTTTTTTGCGCATTCGGCAAATAGCGCTAATTTAGCGCACGACAAGCACCTTGATTATTTCATTACAAAACCGAATTTTACCCCGTATGACCTACCTACTGATTGGTTTGGGCATTGTTGTCGTAGCGATATTGGCGATGCTCAAATTTTTGCGCGGCGTGCAGCCGTCGGACGATGAAGTAAAAGAAGACTTGCAAGACCTAAAAAAGCTGGTCGCACCCTTCAAAGGCGGTTTGGAGCAATTTAGCGAAGAGATTTCGAGCAGCGACATCGACCAAGTGCTCGAAAAAGGACGCTCGCGCACGGGCAGCGGTATTTTTCTTTCGACTTTGGGGCAGCCCATCGTGGCGTATGCTTACCGCAAGTACATAGGCCCAGGCATGAACGCCGTGATTTATGTGCTCACTTCCGACCATGAATTTATTTTCCGCTACACCACCAAAGGCGCTGAAGTAACCATCGACGGACAAAAACAAGGCATTTTGCGCTCCAATGGCAAGTTGTACGATGTCCGCAACGACGAAGTCGCCAGCGTGCAACGTTTTGGCGCTACTTCGCAAAATAAAATTTTCATCGGCACTAAAGAAGTCGCCAAAATCGCGCTGCCCGACGCTACAGCAGGCATCAAGGCGCTACAAATGCAGTCGGAAGTCAAACAAAGCGATGCGCAACTCGTGCAAACGCTGGCAGTGCACGAACTCGTCTGCAATATCAGCAATATCACGCAGTAAGGCGTTTTTTTGGGCGTGCCCGCGCCGCCAAAAAGGGCGGCGCGGTCGGGCTATTCGGGGCGTATCACCATCGCCCAAGTGGGCGAATGTTGATTCGCCCCTACTATCCCTCACGCAAGTCGCCCACGCGCCAAAGGGGCGCGGGGCGCGACGAAAGAAGGATTATTCGGGCTTTTTCTGGCAAAACAACAACGCCGCTATCTGACAAGTCAGACAGCGGCGTTAATTGTATAGCTGATAGGAAGCTTTGTTGGCGCACCAGGACTCGAACCTAGAAAGGCAGTACCAAAAACTGCAGTGTTACCATTACACTATGCGCCAGCGAAGATAAAAAAAAGACAAACTTAAAAAAAAGTTGGCGCACCAGGACTCGAACCTAGAAAGGCAGTACCAAAAACTGCAGTGTTACCATTACACTATGCGCCAATTTGAATTAAGTAGCAGAACTGCGTTCTTTTTATTTAACGGCTGCAAATATACGAGGCTTTTATATAGCTTGCAAATTTTTCGGCAGTTTTTTACAAAAAAAATGCTTTAATAGCGAACTTCTATGCGGCGTGTTTCGTCTGCTTGCAGCGACAATAGTATTTCAACACGGTCGGCGGGCAGAAAGTTCAATAAAATATCCGCCCATTCGATAAAACAGTAATTTTCGTCGAAAATATAGGCTTCCAAGTCGGCATACAAAGCCTCATCAAGCTGCGTAACTCGGTATAAATCAATGTGATGTATCGCCTCACCCGTATTGCGGGCATAGCTGTGTACGAGCGCATAAGTGGGGCTTGCGGGCGTATCTACCACACCGAGTAAGCGGCAGAGGGCAGCGGTAAGCGTCGTTTTGCCTGCGCCCATCTCGCCTGCTAATATAAATTTGCGGCGCGCAGCGCCAACAGTAGCCAATATATCGGCAGCCAAAGCAGGCAAATCCGCCAGCGAATGCGCGAAAAAAATAGCAGTTTTCATAAGATAGGAAAAAGCTTTAATCCTGTGCAGCGCGCCGCAAAAGCGGCGCGCGGGGAGCAGGGGCACGCCCAAGATAAAAAAAATAATTACTTCGCCAATTCTTTTATGCGTTTATTGGCAGCTTGAGCTTCCGTTTTATCGCTGAAATACATAGAAATATGGCAGACGTTTTCTGCTCTGCCCGTTTCGCTTTGGCTATAATAGGTTAAGAGGAAGCGATTTTGGAAATCTTTGAGCATATCGTTGCCCTTTTCGGTGCAGTGAAAGGAGAGCATAAAAAAGGTGCTGGTCGCGTCGACGTGCTCTTTGAATAAAAAGCGGGCTTTTGTTTTTTTGCTTTCGGCTTTGCTCAAATAGCGCGTGGGTATGCGGTAGTGTTCGAGCGTGAAAATATCGGCGCTGGCGGCTCTGTGCACGTAATAGTGCAGGGTGTCGGCGGTTTCGCGCAGGTAGCAGTTGCCCCGATTGGCACTTTTGAAAATCTCTTTGCCTTCGATAAGGAAATTGCTGCCGTCTTTGAGGCGAACGTTTATCTGCGCCGAGAGGCTGCAAACGGCAAAAAAGGCAAAAAACAGGGCAATAAAATGCGAATTGTTCATAAAAAAAGGGCTGCGAAGCAGCGGCATTAGAAGAAATCTGGTATATAAATGAGTTGTGTATGCGGTAGGCGCTGCAAAATTTGCTGATGTGCGGGCGAATTGTATTGTATGTTGTTCATCCATAAATGCAACTGCCGCAGGTGGCGCAGTTCTTCGATTTCGGTGGGTAGGCTGTCGAGTTCGTTGGAGGAAAGTATGAGCGTATGCAGGCGCGGCAGCCCTTTGAGCGCGCAGAAGGCGGCAGCCCACTGTAGATTGGAGTTGGCGGAGAGGTTGAGGGTCTGCAGTTGGGCAAGGGCGGCTATGTCGGGGGAGAGGGTACTTAGTTGGTTGTGGCTCAAATCGAGGGACTGTAGTTGCCCAAGCTGTGCTAAAGTGGGCAGGCAGGTGCTGAGTTGTAGGCGCGGATTGTGCTGTAGTTGCAGTTCGTGTAAGCTGCGTACTTCGGCTATTTCGCCGCTTAGGGTCTCGAAATCGTTGTAATTGAGCAGCAATTTGTGCAGACTCGGCACACGGGCAAGAATGCGAAAAGCATCTGCCCAATCAAGGCGGCTATTGCTGCTAAGGTTGATTTCTTTGAGCGTTTTGCTGGTGCTGAGGGTAACGGGTAGGCTGCGTAAGTCGTTGTTTTCTAAGCTCAATAACTCCAATATGGGCGGTATACCTGCAGCAAATAACTCTTTCCAATTCATCTGCGGATTGCCGCCCAAATGCAAATTGCGCAGATTGCGCAAGCGCCCTATATCGGTCGGGAAATAGCATAGGTTGTTATTGCTAAGGTCGAGCGTGCTAAGCTCCTGCAAACGCAGCATATCGCTGGGCAGTTCCGTGAGATAATTGCCCGAAAGGTCGAGTAAAACGAGCTTGGCGAGCTTGCCGATTTGCGCAGGCAATTCCGTGAGGCGATTGCCCCAAAGGTGCAAGGTCTGCAATTCGTCCAATCTCTTAATTTCGGGTGGCAAGCGGCGCAGGCGATTGCTCGAAAGGTCAAGCAGCCGTAAATGGCGCAATTTGCCCAATGCAGGCGGTAAATTGATAAGCTGATTTTCCCAAAGATACAATTCCCGCAGACCGCTCAACTTGCCGATGCTCGTAGGCAAATTTTCTATCTTATTGTCGCCCAAGTCCAAACGCAGCAAGGCAGGCAAGCCCGAAAGTAGGCTAATCGTCGCCTCCCAATCCAAATCAGGATTATGAAACAAACTAAGACTCTCCAAACTGCGCAACTCCCGCAGCCGCGCAGGCAAAACCCGCAAAGCGCAGTCGCTAAGGTCGAGCCGCCGCAACTGCGGAAGCTGCACCAAAAGCGCAAAGGTTTTTTCCCAGTCCAATTGCTCGTTGCCACTCAAATGCAACTCTTCCAATTGCTGTAGCTGCACAATCTCCCCTTCCAACTCCTCCAAGTCCTGCCCGTCGAGGTACAATTTATACGCCGATTCGGGCTGACTCAAAGCCGCACGCACGGAGTAAAAAACCAGCTTTTCGGGGGCAGGCTTTTTCGTCGTGGGTGGCTGCGCTCGCAGCGACGCAAAAAAATGCAAAAACAGCAGCGCCGTGAGCAAAAAACTAAAGGATTTGTTCTTCATAAGTAGCCAGATATTTCTAAGTCTGCATAATACACCCGCAAAGTACTAATTTTTTTGCCTAATTTTGTCAATTAGCGACACTTAAATTTTATATACCTTCTCAAGCTATGCACTTATCTCTCGGCTACTCGCCCTGCCCCAATGATACCTTTATTTTTTATGCCATCGCGCAGCAAAAAATAGATACTGAAGGTCTTGATTTTCAGCTATTTATAGAAGATGTGGAGGCGCTCAATCAACGCGCCTTTGCCGCCGAATTAGACATTACGAAGCTAAGTTTTTACGCCTACGCACAGCTACAAAAGCCCTATATTTTGCTTCCCAGCGGCGCAGCTTTGGGGCAGCGCTGCGGCCCCCTTGTCGTAAAACAGCAAGAAAAAAGCCTGCCCGCTTCCCTCGCAAACTGCCGCATTGCCATACCAGGCGAGCACACTACCGCCAATTTTCTCTTTTCCTTGCGCTACCCAGAGGCTCGAAATAAACAAGTCCTGCTCTTCTCCGAAATAGAGGACGCAGTAGCCAGCGGCGCAGTCGACGCGGGCGTAATCATACACGAAAGCCGCTTCACCTTCCAAGAAAAGGGCTTGGCGCAGCTCGAAGATTTGGGCGAATTTTGGGAATTTTCTACCCAATTTCCCATTCCGCTCGGCGGCATCGTCGCCCGCCGCCGCTTCGATAAAGAAACCCTGCAACGCATCAATCGCGTATTGCGCCGCAGCATCGACTACGCGCACGCACACCGCACAGAAGCCCTACAGTACGTGCGCCAATACGCCCAAAGTATGCAGGAAAGCGTCATGCTCCAACACATAAAATTATACGTCAACGAATTTACCAACTCGCTCGACAATCGCGGCGAGGAAGCCGTCCGCTTTATGTTCAATCGCGCCCAACAACTCGGCTTAATCGACAGCGTAAGCAGCCAACTATTTGTAGAAGCCTAAATTATCTTTCGTTTTTTTTGGGCGTGCCCGCGCCGCTAAAAAGGCGGCGCGGTCGGGCTATTTGGGGCGTATCCACATCGCCCAAATGGGCGAACGCCGAAGACATCCCCGCAGGGAATGTTGATTCGCCCCTACTATCCCTCACGCAACTTGCTGCGCCCGCCACCACGAAGTAGCGTAGCTACGAGTAGACGCGACCCAAAGGGGAGCGAACGGGCGGGCGCGCGCAGGCTGCACCCTAAATTTCTTTCGATTTCGCGCCCTTTTTGCCTTTTTTGCTGCTGCTGGAGCTGTCTTCTTCGGTTGGGGCTGTATTTTCTGGCAATTCGCTAACCTGCTCCGCTTTGGAAGCTTCTGCAGCGGCGCGCTCTGCGGCTTTCTGCGCCAACCATTCGGGCAATTTCGTAGGCGGGAGGCTGCCGATTTCTTCTTTTTGGTCGCGGATATGTATTTGGTCTTCGCGTAAATGCGGCACCATCATAAACGACAGCAAAACCTGCGCTGTAGCTACTACGTCCTTCCGACAATAAACCTGTATCCGCTCCAAATCATCCTCCTGCCAATAAGTATAACCCACCTGCGAGCCGTCTATATCGTCCTTTGGCGTGGGTATACCGAATACCCCACACAATAATTTGAGGGAAGTAAAACTCTTGTAATCGCCAAATTTCCACAATTCGAGCGTATCCAGATGCCCCACTTCCCAAGGCTTTTTGCCGCTAATATCCAAGACTTCAGGCAGCTCTACCTGATTGATAACCATGCGTCGACAGATGTACGGTATATCGAACTCTTTGCTATTGTGCCCGCAGAGTTTATGCACTTTCAGCGAATTGTAGTGCTTGTTGAGCATATCGGCGAAATTGAGCAATAACTGCTTTTCGTCGTGGTGGTAGTAGGAGCGAACGAAAAAATGCCATTCGCCCGTTTCGCGGTCAGCGCGGAAAGTGCCCACCGAAATACAGACGATTTTACCAAATTCGGCAAAAATCCCCGCCAATTCGCCGTAGGATTCGTCGTTGGGTAGTTTGGGTTCGCGGGTACGCTGCGCCGAAACCGCTTTCAGACCCCAAAGGTATTGCATGGTTTCGTTCAAATCGGCATAGCAGCCTACGCCGCTCACCGTTTCTATGTCCAGCACCAGCACATTGGCTAAATTTACATCTCTAAGCATGGTGTTTCAAAAAAAAGTATCGTGTTGCTAATCTATTTTATTATGTTAGCATAAAGTTACAACTTTTTTCTTAATGTCATCAAAAAAATGCAGCTTTTTTCAGCGGCAGGCTGTTTTTTTTTATTCTACAGGCGGAAATGCGTGAGGGATAGTAGGGGCGAATCAACATTCGCCCTATTGGGCGATGATGATACGCCCCGAATAGCCCGACCCTGCGACCTTTAAGCGCCGTTTTACGGCGCGGGGAGCAGGGGCACGCCCCCAAAAAAATGCCCTTTTAGAGCCTTTCCGCGCTGACATGATGATGGCTTTTGATGGTTTTGCAGCCGTTGCCATCGCGCCACCAGTACCACCAATAGTAGCTTTGCAGCAGGGGAGTTAGGTGCGGCGTTTGGTCGTCGCGCATGACCGTTTTGCCGACCTCTTGGCTGACGACCATGTACTCGCCTTTGCTGATGCCGAACTCGCCGCCCATGCGCATCGCATCGACATCGACAGGCACCCAGCCGTAGCGCTCCATATAAAACTCTGCCCAAACATGATATTTTTTGCTGGGCGAAAAGCCGACGACGTGGCGGGCAGGAATGCCGCGCGAGCGCATCATCGCTACGAAAATCGAACACAAATTGCCGCAGTCGCCGCCCCCATTTGCCAAAATCGCTTCCAATTTATGCAAGCCCGTATTTGGGTTGAGATAGCGAAAATTTTCGGCAATATAACGGGCGCAAAGCTCCGCAAACTGCGGTATGCCGCCCCCATTCTGCGCTCAAAATTCCTCCGCTCGCTCCTGCACCAAATCCAACTGCAAGAAGCCTTCGACGGCTTCTATGTGTCGGTTGTAGGTCAGAGATTTGTAGTCGTATTCGTGCTCCTCTTGCATCTTGCTAAAATCTGCCTGCACCGAGCGCAAGCAAATATCTGCCGTATAACCGAGCCGTATCGTATCGGGCTGCTGGCGCAAATCCTCCGCCGAGAGCGTAAAACGCGCATACGTGTCCTCCGTATGCTGCACGCCCCAAGACTCGCCGCCCTCGTCTATGCGCAGGTCGTCTACGCGCTGATAGGGGTTGGTCTGCGGCAGGGGCAGGATAAGAATGAGCTTATTTACATTGTCGCAATTCATGCGCTCCACGACGACTTCGGAGCGGATTTGGTAGCTCGCTTCGTCGCGGCTAAGGATAGCCGAAAAGCGTTTCGGTGGCTGGGGGGCGGTTGTTCATAAATTTGTAGGCGTATTTGTTGCACAAAATACAAAAACTGCTCGCAAACGCTGTTATTTTTTTGTTTATCGTTTATATATGCATAATCTGTTATATATAAAAATCAATAATGTATATATATGCAATCTATTTTTTAAATACTTTTGTGCTTAATTCATTCGCCTGTTTTACAAGACTTACCAACTAATGAGTAATTACGAACTCTCTATTGAAGACCTGATGCAGTTCTTCAACATGAACCTTGACCTTTCTTGTGTGGCTACACTTGACGGTCATTTTTTGAAAATCAACGGCGCTTGGGAAAGTACCTTGGGCTACAAGGAGGAGGATTTGATGGCGCAGCAATTTTTGACTTTTATCCACCCCGACGATATGCAGCCCACGCTCGACGTGATGGCACAGATGAGCGAGGGCGTAAAATTGCTCAATTTTGTCAATCGCTATCGGCATAAAGACGGCTCTTATCGCTATTTTGATTGGAGTGCGGCTTTGGGCGAAAAAAATATCTATGCCACTGCCCGCGACATCACGCACCACAAAGAAAGCGAAGAGGTTTTGCGCCAAGAGCAGGAGCGTATGCGTGCTATTTTGGAGTCGCAAAACAGTTATTTGCTGCGTACGGATATGAATGGTTTATACACCTTTGCCAATCAAAAATACATCAAAGATTTTGGTTGGATACACAACAACGAACTCTTAGGCACGAGTTGTATGCCCGCTATCAGCCCCTCGCATCAGCAGGCGGCGGCGGATTGCGTCGCCAAATGTATCGCCGAGCCTGGCAAATCCTTTCAAGTCGAATTGCAGAAGCCGCTCCGCGATGGCAGCACGACAGCTACTTTTTGGGACTTTGTTTGTTTGCTCGACGCTGCGGGCAAACCCACAGAAATACAGTGTTTGGGCATCAATATCTCGGAGCTCAAACGCCAAGAAGAAGAGCGTTTGAAGAAACAGCAATTCGACCTTTTGGAGATGGCTACACCGATAACGCAGCTCTGGGAAGGGATACTGCTGCTGCCGCTGGTCGGTCTGATGAGCGCCCAACGCGCCCAAAGCATCATGATGGCAGTCTTGCGCAAAATCTCCGAAACACAGGCTAAAGTCTTTATTCTCGACATCGGTGGCGTAGCCGTAGTCGATACAGAAGTCGCCAACCATTTTATAAAACTCGCCAAAGCCACCCGCCTTATGGGCTGCACTTGCACGATTTCGGGCATTTCACCCGCCGTCTCGCAGACCATCATCGAGCTGGGCATACAGACGGACGAACTCAATACGACGGGCACCATGCGCGACGCATTGGAGCGCGCCCTCACGCTCACAGGTAGCCGCTTGGTCAAGGGGTAGTTTCTTTTTTTGGGCGTGCCCCTGCTCCCCGCGCCGCGAAAATCGCGGCGCTTAAAGGTCGCAGGGTCGGGCTATTTGGGGCGTATCCACATCGCCCCATAGGGCGAATGTTGATTCGCCCCATAGGGCGAATGTTGATTCGCC
>CAYXSA010000074.1:0-20601 GCA_964467315.1 uncultured Saprospiraceae bacterium
CGATGGCAGCCCCGATGGGAATAGCCCTACCCCGCGACCGTAGGGGCAGCCCTTGTGGCTGCCCCCGTCTGCGCCAAAGGGGCGCAGACGGGTCGCGGGGGCACGCCAAACGAAAGTGAAAAGTGAAAAGTGAAAAGTAAAAAAAACGCATAGCGCATAGTACTTGCTACCACCGCAAGGCGGCATAATAGCTACGGCGCAAAGCGCTTTCGTCATTCGTAATTCGTCATTCAAACTATGTCATTCCGCAAAGAAAAAGACTCTATCGGCTACGTCGATGTACCCGCCGAGCGTTATTGGGGCGCGCAAACACAGCGCAGTAAAGAAAATTTCAAAATCGGCGGTCAGCTTATGCCGACGGAAATCGTCCGCGCTTTCGCGGTGCTTAAAAAAGCTGCCGCGCTGACAAACCGCGATTTGGGCGTATTGAGCGCAGAGAAAGCCGAGATTATCGCCCGCGTTTGCGATGAAATCAGCACGGGCGCGCTGGATGCAGAATTTCCGCTCGTCGTCTGGCAAACGGGCTCTGGCACGCAGAGCAATATGAACGTCAATGAGGTCGTCGCCAATCGCGCGCACGTACTACTTGGCGGCTCGCTCGAAGATGCCAAAAAGAGCATTCACCCGAACGATGACGTGAATAAATCGCAGTCCTCCAACGATACCTTTCCGACCGCGATGCACATCGCCGCCTACAAAATCGTGGTCGAAAACACCCTGCCCAATCTCGCCATCTTGCGCGATACGCTCCGCGCCAAAGCCGATGCGTTTATGAACGTAGTGAAAATCGGCAGAACACACCTCATGGACGCGACCCCGCTCACGCTGGGGCAGGAACTTTCGGGTTATGCGGCGCAAATAAATTATGCGATAGAGGCGATAAAAGCCACTTTGCCACATGTTGCCGAATTGGCTTTGGGCGGTACGGCAGTAGGCACAGGCTTAAACGCGCCCAAGGGCTACAGTGAAAAGGTAGCCGAACATATCGCCCAGCTTTCAGGCTTGCCCTTTGTAACTGCGCCCAATAAATTTGAGGCTTTGGCTTCGCACGATGCCCTTGTTTCAGCGCATGGAGCGCTGAAAACCGCCGCCGTAGCGCTCTCAAAAATCGCCCACGATATTCGTATGCTGGCATCAGGCCCACGCAGCGGTATTGCCGAAATTATCATTCCCGCCAACGAACCAGGTTCTTCCATCATGCCTGGCAAGGTAAATCCCACCCAGTCGGAAGCCCTCACGATGGCTATGGCGCAGGTTATCGGCAACGATGTAGCCATCAATATCGGCGGTATGAACGGACATTTTGAACTCAACGTATTCAAGCCGCTCATTATCTACAACTTCCTGCTTTCTGCCCGACTTATCGGTGATGCTGCCCTAAGTTTCAACGATAATTGCGCCGTTGGCATAGAGCCAAATTACGAGATGATACGCCGCCATTTGGATAATTCCCTGATGCTCGTTACCGCCCTCAACACCAAAATCGGCTACGACAAAGCGGCAGAAATCGCCAAAAAAGCCTACAACGAAAATAGCACCCTCAAAGCCGCCGGAGTAGCCTTAGGCTATCTGACGGCGGAAGAATTTGATGCTTGGGTGCGCCCCGAAGACATGATCTAAAAACAACGAATGACGAATGACGAATGTTAGATATGGTGTTAAAAATGGTTGATAATCAATACTTAATACACCAAATAATTCGTCATTCGTCATTCGTAACTTCCTCCCTCGCAATGAAACACTTAAAATTAACATTCATCGCGTTTGCATTTTTGCTTTTCGGCTGCAAGCAAACACATACGAAAAACATCAACGCTCAAGGCAAAATTTCAGCAGACAGCACAGCCAAACCCGCCCAAGAAGCGGAAAAAACGGTAGAAAATCCCCCACTCGAAGCCGCCACCGTAGAGGGCATCAACTATGCTATAGACCTATTTAAAAAGGAAGATGTTAATAAAATTGCCGACATCATTCGCTACCCACTCCAAAGAGTGTATCCCATACCGCCCGTCAAAGACAGAGAGGATTTCAAGAAAAGATTTAACGATATTTTCGACCAAGCGCTCATCGACAAAATCGCCAATTCCAAAATAGAGCAATGGTACGAAATCGGCTGGCGGGGCTTAGCCTTCGATAACGGTCTTTTATGGATGGCAAACTCCGACGGCATCATCACCAACCTAAATTATCAAAGCGATTTTGAAAAAAAACAAAGAGAACGCTTAGTAGAAAAGCAAAGAGAAGGCGTACACAGCTCTCTAAAAAATTTCGAAGATGTCGCCTACAGAATACAAACAAAAACCCGCCTAATCAGGATAGACGCGCTTGCCGACTATAAATATAGATACGCCTCTTGGGAAAAAAATCAAGATGAATCTTCCAAGCCCGACCTTATCATAGACAACGGAGTCTTAGATTTTGACGGCAGCGGCGGCAATTTTGAGATTAGCTTCACGCAGGAAGGTCAATCGTACAGCGTCTACAGAAACAGTATGGCAGCAGAAGACGCGCCCGACTTCACGATAAAAATTAAAAAAGATAAAAAAGTAATTTCGGAAGAAGGCGGGCAGATACTTATAGACTAAATGACGAGTTACGATTGCACATAAGACATTGATAATCAACTATATACACAAAGCACTTTCGTAACTCGTAACTCGTAACTCGTAACTACTGCTGTATTTTCAAAAACTGTTTTACCTCCTCGAGTGGTATGCGCAAGTCGGTTTCGCCCATCACATAGGGAGCGATTTCGTATGTATTGTAAAGTAGTATCAGATTTGTTTTGTCGATGCTGATATTTTTGGGCAGGGCAAACGCGGCTTCATTCTCAAAGGAAAAACCCGCCTCGCCCAAATTGCCTTTTGTTTCGCCCAAGACCTCCGCCCAATGCTTGCGGAAATGCTTTTCTACGACAGGCAAAAGCCCTTTTTCGTCGGCGATAAGGTCGGCTTTAGTCAAAACTTTGCCCGTTTTTGGGTCGAAGTTAAAAAAATCGGAATGCCCGTTGGGGTGTGCACCGCCCGTGTAACTGTATTCACTTCGGACAATGCTCAGGATTTGCGCGCTTTCGTACTGCATAACATCGTTCAACTCAAACGACCATTCCTGCTCGTTGGGATTCTCCTTTTTGATGGTCGCATAGTTGGCGGTGGCTGCTTTTATAAGCTCTTCCAAACTGCCCTCTTTAGGATTTTCGGCAAGTAAGCTAATCCGCTCATGAAGATTTTTTTGCAGCTCTGCATTGATGGCATCGCTTACGCCCGCCGCGCCGCCGCTGGCTTTGAGCGTTTTTAGGACAATCTCGAAGCCTGATTTGTTGTCTTTGGGGCTAAGGTCTTCGCTTGCAAATTTTAGTTCGGGCGCTGCTGCCGCCTGCGAGGCGGTCGAAGAAGGCGCGGGCGAGGCATCTACAGGTTTCTGTGGCGCAGGCGATTTGCAAGCGAATGCAAATAAGCAAATGGCGAGGGTAGAAAGAAGGTAACGCATGATTGGGGGATTGATATTGTTTTTTTTCGTTGGTGTTTTTTTGGGGGGCGTGCCCCCGCTCCCCGCGCTAACGCGCTTAAAGGTCGCGGGGTCGGGCTATCCGTTGCAGCCCCACCGCCTACGGCGGCGGCGCTTCCACTTCTATCCCTCACGCATTTTTTTAGTCTGTTTCCCTGCTTTTTCCGAAACACAGACGGCAGCTATTTCAAAAATTATCTAGTACTTGCTACCAATGCCGCCGCAAGGCGGCATAGTACCAGCGAGCGAAGCGAGCAGTACCTATAGTTGCGCCAAAACGGCATTGTATACGCGTCTTAGCCCTTCTTCCAGCGTTATTTTGGCTTTCCAGCCCAAATTTTGCTCAACCCAATCCATGCTGCAGTAGCGCGAATGCACGCCGACGGGTTTATCCAAAAGCGGCTTAATCGTAGGCGCATAGCCTGCTATCTCCGTCAGTATACCGATAACCTCGCGGAAACTCGTCAGCCTGCCCATGCCGATATTGATGGCGCGCCCGTCCGTTATTTTCGTCATAGCCAGCAAAATGCAGTCTATCACATCATCGATATGCACAAAGTCCCGCCCCTGATGCCCGCTACCCCAAACCTCAAAAGGGTCTTCCCGACGAGCAGCGCGGCGCGCTATCGCAGGAATCGGATACGTGAAATCTTGGTCTTCGCCATAGCCCGAAAAAGGACGTATACAAGTGATATGCACCCCATAATGCTCGGCGGCAATTTTCGCCAAGTATTCGCCCGTGAGTTTCGACCAGCCGTAAGTCATATCGGGTTGCCCCATATTGCTGAAATCTATATCCGTCTCACTTAGCCGTATCGCATGGCTTTCCGTCTGCTTGCTCACAGGGTAAGCGGCAGAAGAAGAGGGATACAAGACCCTTTCAGGGCAGTGTCGAGTGATGTAGTAAAAAAATTCGGCATCAATAGCCAAATCTAAAGCTACCTTCATCGGGTCGCCGTCTATAGTAGCCCGCCCGCCCACTATCGCCGCAAAATGAAATACATCACCAAATTGCGTTATCGGCAAACCGTATTTCGTTTGAAAATAAGCAGCATCGGCAGTTAGCTCCCGCAGCAAATTGCGAAAATCGGCGCGCAGAAATAAGAGGCGTTTATCTTCGCCGTATACTTCTATATCGCCGATGCTATCGGCTTGCGGTACAGGTAGCCAAGTCGAGGGGTGTGTCCCCACAGACAAATCGTCGACAAATACGATGCGGTCGGCAGTGGTAGCATATAGGCGTTTGACCATATTGCGACCAACGAAGCCACAGCCGCCAGAGATGAGATGCGTTTTCAAGAATGACGAATTACGAATGACGAATTATGTGCTTTGTATCGTAGGTTGTGCTTTGTGTCGTAGGTACTGCGTCGCTCGCTGCCGCTCGCGTCGCTGGTACAAGCTCGCTGCCGCTCGCTGGTAGCAAGTACTATGCACCATGCGTTTTTCACTTTTCACTTTTCACTTTTCACTTTTCACTTTTCACTTTTCACTTTTCAAAAGTGCCTGTTGTAGTTCTTCGACGCGCTGCTTTAGATATAGGTCATCGCTGCCTGCCTGCGTCGTTTTTTCCAAAAATTCTTGGGCTTCCGCATAGTTTTTTTGCAAAAAAGCGGCGTGCGCGAGATTGAGGTAAGCGATAGCGAGTTCATTTTTACCGCTCAAACCCTGCTGTATAGCTTCTTTGAGGAAGTTTGCGCCGTCCTCGAAACGCTTATGATAAAAGCCCACCAGCCCCATCGCAAAAAAATAATAAGCGCGATAGCGGCGGGTCAGCCATTCGGGGCGTTTGATGAGGGCGAGTTGCTCGCCTGCCCGCTCTACATCGCCCTTGCGCAAAGCCCAGAGCGCGGGAATTATAGTGCCATGCCGAAAATGTCCGTACAAAAGCAGCGCCGCAGTCGCCCACAAAATGCCAGCCGCAGCCCATGCAAAGTACACAAACACGGCAGCCGTGCCCGAAACAAGCAGCAGAATTATCAAAAAGAAGCGAAAACGAGGAGAGAACATCGGGTAGTAAGTAGTAAGTACTAAGCAGTAGGCGGAAGCAACCGCAAAAAGACGGCGCAAAGTTGCACTTTTTTTGGCAAATAGCCTATCAACTTTCATACAATTCGCTTCGCATCAACTTCGTAACTCGTAACTCGTAACTCGTAACTCATAACTAACTGCGGATTTTTTCGGCGAAGCGCACCGCTATCGGCGAGCCTTCGGCAAGAAACACCGAAGTCGGCGCTTGCTCAAAGGCTGCCCGAAATTGGCTGCCGTAGAGCGCCGCAATATCGCCCTGCAACGCATAATCTTCCACCGCATACCACTGCCAAGCGGGGTGCTCCACCTCGTATTGCGAGGTGATAGTATCCGAGCGCCGCGTATAGCCCCAATAGTGCTCGGCGATAAATTCCTCTTCCGAACCTGCCCGCAAATCTTGCAGCTCCTTGCGCGCCGTCGCCGACATGGAGTACCATTGTTTTTGGTACTGCCACTCGTATTTTACCCGCAATTTATCCTCCGTCTCTTGCCACTCATGCCGCATAGGCAGGGTCATATAATGCTCACCAAAGAGCGTATTCGCTACAAAAGTTATCATCATGCGGGGCACGATTTCGCGCACAAAGACCACCCCGCGCCGCCACTCGCCCGCAGGGGCGCGATAGCGCACATAAAAACGCAAATTTGCCTCTTCAAAATTGATATGAAACGGTATAGGCAAACCCATTACCCGCGTTCGCTTAAACATAAAACCCACCAAACTCACATAACATCTACCTTCCCAAAGGTCGAGCTCGGTATGTGCGGGCAAGAGCGGGAGCAAAACAGCGGGGTCGATGACATAATTCGCCATCAGCAATTTGCGCCATTCGGCGCGCAGAAATCGCGGCATAATCGAAGATTTTTAGCGGATACAAGAGCAAGATAAGCCCAGAAAACGAAGCCGCAAAATTTATATCTGCGCTTCTTGGGGGCGTTTAGCGCGATTCCTCGTATTTTGTGCGGCTTTTGGTAAGCGGGGCGTTTTTTTTGGGGGCTGCGCCGCGCGATGCGCGCCGCCGCGCTGCTACGGGTTTTAGTACAGCCGTTGCACGGCTGCACCGCGCGGCAAAGCCGCGCGCCCTTTGCATCGCTAGCCCGTTCCACCCTTGGCGGCTCAACTGCCAACCAACAAAAGCCGCTCCTTTCTTTTTTCTCTCATACCGACCATGCTCACACTCATACCCACGCCCATCGGCAACTTAGAAGATATGACCCTGCGCGGTTTGCGCCTGCTGCGCGAAGCCGATGCGATTTTGGCTGAAGATACCCGCGTTACGCTCAAACTTTTGCAGCATTTTGAGATACAAAAAACCCTTTGGGCTTACCACGCACACAACGAACATCAGCTTGCGCCGCATCTAATAGAATTGCTACATTCGGGCAAAAAATTGGTGATGGTTTCCGATGCGGGAACGCCTGGCATCTCGGACGCGGGTTTTTTGCTTGTGCGCGCCTGCTTACAGGCGGGTATAGAGGTCGAATGTCTGCCAGGGGCTACCGCTATCATGCCCGCCCTTGTCGTATCGGGTCTGCCCTGCGATAGGTTTTTTTTCGAGGGCTTTTTGCCGCATAAAAAAGGCAGACAAACGCGGCTTGCGTTTTTGCAAACCTTAGATTATACCTTCGCCCTCTACGAGTCGCCGCATCGGCTCATAAAAACCCTGCAACAGTTGGCGGAGTTTTGTGGCGCGGAGCGGCAGGCGGTAGTCGTGCGCGAGATTAGCAAGATGTTTGAGGAAAAACATAGGGGCACACTGGCGGAATTAGTCGCCTTTTTTCAAGCCAATGAACGCGAAAAAGTACGGGGCGAAATCGTCATCGCGGTAGCAGGCAGAAGCAAAGAGGCACAAAAAAATGCCAAAAAAAGCCGCTACCAAGACCGAAACGAAAACGAGGAAGACGAAAACGAGGATAACGACAGCAATTCAAACGAAGAATAAGAGCACAACAGCCCATTCAGTGGCAGACTCTACGGAGTACCTACGCGTGAGGGATAGCAGTGGAAGCGCCATAGGCGCTGCAACGGATAGCCCGACCCTGCGACCTTTAAGCGCGTTAGCGCGGGGAGCAGGGGCACGCCCAAAAAAGTGAAAAGTGAAAAGCGAATACGCAGTAAAACGCGTAGCGAAAAGAACAAATAGTGTATAGTACTTGCTACCACTGCCGCCGCAAGGCGGCATAGTACCTGAACACAAAGCACAACCTGAACACAAAGCACATCTATGCGATTATTTATATTGATTTTCTGGGCGATTTGTTTAAATGCCTGCGAGAGCGCGGCGCAAGAGGTAGAGCCTGCGATTTACAAAAAGGATAAAAAAATAAAGTACTCGCGTGACTATACCGAATACATTGACTATCAAGGTTTTAGCATACCGATTATGCGCGTGCCCGCCGAAAAAGTTAAGGAGCTAAAAAGTCCTGCGGCGGTTTTTTTGATAGAAGCCCAAGATTTGCTGGAAGGGGCAAAAAACGCCTTTGGGTCGAATAAGGAGATACCAAAATTGGAGCGTATAAAATTCTGTTTATGGCAGATTGAGCAGCTTGACCCTTATTGGGAGCACGCTTTTTTGAAGCTGGAATACGACCTTTATGCGGATTATGAGAAGAAGCGGCGCATTAGAGTAGAAACCGAAAAGCGCAGACAAGACAGCATACAAGAAATTTATTCGCGGCATAAACGCGACAGCGCTGTGCGCAATATCGCGGAAGAAAACCGCATCGCCGCCGAAAAAGAGCGGGAGCGCGAGCGCTATTTGCTCAGCAAGCGCGACAGCATCGAGCGCGTGGAGCGGGTGCGGGGCTATCATTTCGTCAATGCCGAGTCCATAGGTCTGCGCGCTGCGCCCGACCCCAATGCGCCCCTTATCGTGAATATGCGCGCCTGTACTTATGTGCGCGTGCTCTCCGAGCCTACGCCTTTGGGTTACGTCTATATCGAGGTGAGCGACTATAAAGGCTATGTGCTGAAAAGCTATTTAGTGGATAATCTCAACCGAATAAGCGTACCGAAGGCAGACGTAAAATTTGCGCGCGAAAATCATTATGTATCAATTTTTATCCCCTCAGGTTCGACCTACGACCCCATGCGCCCGAACGAGGGTAAAGTGCCCGTAGCAAAGTCGCCCACCGATACCAGCACCTTTGTATACCAGCCCTACAAGCCCAGAACTACCCCCAGAGAAACCACCCCGCCTGCCCCTACGCCGACCAATACCGTCGTAGCCGAAGCAAAGAAAACCGAAGCCAAAGCAGACGAAAAACCCGCCAAAAAGCAAACCCCCACCACAGGTGCACTCAAACAGTGCACAGGCACACACGCCGACGGTAGCCCCTGCACCAACCTCACCACGACCAAGAGCCAAAAATGCTATCTGCACGACAATTAGTTACGAGTTAGGAGTTATGAATTTTGCCCATAATTCGTAATTCGTAACTCGTAATTCGTAACTATAGCGTAGTTTTGTGGCGTATAAAATCACCGAGTAAATATAAACAGAAGACATGGGTAAGCAAACCCCAACAGTATTGTCGCGCAAGATAGCGGGCAAAGAAATCACGCTCGAACATGGCAAGCTGGCGATGCTGGCAGACGGTTCGGTTTTGGTTCGTCAAGGCAATACGATGATACTCGCCACCGTTTGCGCGAGTGAAGAAGCCCGCGAGGGACAATCATTTTTTCCGCTCACGGTAGAGTACCGCGAGAAATTTGCGGCAGCGGGTCGCATACCTGGCAACTTTTTCAAGCGCGAAGCCCGCCCTGCGGACTCCGAGATTTTGATTAGCCGACTGATAGACCGCGCCATTCGTCCGCTTTTTCCTGAAAACTTCCTCAACGAGGTGCAGGTTTTCGTTACCTTGCTTTCGGGCGATAAGGACGTATTGCCTGATGCGCTGGCGGCTTTTGCGGCTTCAGCGGCGCTGATGGTTTCGGATTTGCCTTTTCAGGGTCCGATTTCGGAGGTGCGCATCGCGCGCATCGCAGGCGAGTTTCAAATCAACCCCACTGTTACGGAGCTGGCAAACGCGGAGATGGATTTCATCGTAGCGGGCAGCATGAACAGCATCGTGATGGTAGAAGGCGAAGCCAAAGAATGCCAAGAGGCAGACTTAGTAGAGGCTATCCGCGTAGCACACAAATACATACAAGAGCAGTGCGAGATGCAAACGGAGCTGCGCGCCTTAGTAAACGCCCCCGCACAGCGCGAAGTAGCCCCCGCCGATAGCGACGAATCGCTGGAAGCCATCATCAATGAAATCGTTACCGAGCGCCTCACAGCGACGGCTGAAGCAGGACTTAGCAAGGCAGAACGCCGCGCAGGTTTTGCCGAAACGAAAAAATACATGAACGAGCAGCTCGCCGCCAAATTTACAGCGGAAGAACTCGCAGCCAAAAAACCGCTTATCGGTTTTTACTTCGAGGAGCGCCTGCGCTATGCGGTGCGAGAGATGATTATGGCGAAAAAAATCCGCTTAGACGGGCGTAAACCCAATCAAATCCGCCCTATCTGGTGCGAAATCGACTACTTGCCCGCTACACACGGCTCCGCCCTCTTCACACGCGGCGAAACCCAATCGCTCACCACCCTCACGCTGGGTACCAAGCTCGATGAGGTAATGATAGACAACGCGCTGGGTATGTATTACGACAAATTCATGTTGCACTACAATTTCCCGCCCTTCTCTACAGGCGAAGCCAAACCTATCCGCTCCACCTCGCGCCGCGAAATCGGACACGGTAACTTAGCCCGCCGCTCCCTGCAGCAGGTGCTGCCTGCCGACTTCCCTTATACGGTGCGCATCGTTTCCGATATTCTGGAGTCTAATGGCTCTTCTTCTATGGCGACCGTTTGCGCGGGTACGCTGGCACTGCTCGACGGTGGTGTGCCTATCAAAGCGCCCGTAGCGGGTATCGCTATGGGTCTGATAACCGACAACAAGGGCAGAAATGTCGTTTTGTCGGACATCTTAGGCGATGAAGACCATTTGGGCGATATGGACTTTAAGGTTACGGGCACCACCGCAGGTATCTGCGCCTGCCAAATGGACATCAAAATCGATGGCATCGACTACAACCTGCTCACAGAAGCCCTTTTGCAGGCGAAAGAAGGCAGATTGCACATACTCAACGTCATGTCGCAAACCATCGCCCAACCGAAAGAAGACATCAAACCGCATGCTCCGCGCATGATGAAAATGGTGGTCGATGGCGAATACATCGGCGCTATCATCGGCACAGGCGGCAAGGTCATCAAAGAGATACAAGCACGCACGGGCACGGTCGTTACCATCGAGGAAATCGCAGGCAAAGGACATGTTGCTATCTCGGGCGTAGGCAAAGAGGCTGTAGATGCCGCTTACAACATCATCAAAGGCATCGTAACGGAGCCTGAAGAAGGCGCTACCTATCTCGGTACAGTGGTGAAAGTGGTCGCTTTTGGCGCTTTCGTCGAGTTCCTGCCAGGCAAAGAAGGCTTGGTGCACGTCTCCGAAATGGCTTGGGAGCGCATCGAAGACCCCACTACCGTCGTCAAAGAAGGCGAAACAATGGAAGTGCAGTACTTGGGCGTAGACCCCAAAAACCAAAAACATCGCCTCTCTCGCAAAACCCTTTTAGCCAAACCCGAAGGCTATCAGGAGCGCCCGCCCAGAGAGAATAAACCTTACGACGGCGGCAGCAACAAACCGTACAACAACGACAGAGGCGGCGACCGTCGCCCGCCCCGCAGATAAATCCTGCCAAGGGTTTTGAATACATAAAATGCCCCCTTTCTCTCGTAGAGAGGGGGCATTTTTTTTTAGCTCGGCGCGAAATTCGCCCAAAAAACCTCCATATTCGCCGCAATGGCTATGAAGGTATTGCTATCTTCTGCCTCCGTAGCGCCCCATTCGCCCCGCGTTCTATACATACGCACCTGCCGATATTCGCAAACGCTCTCCTCTATCGCGGCTATCGCGGCTAAGGGGTCGTGAAACTTTTTGCCTTCTCGGTGCGATTGCAAATAAATATCCATGCCTTTATAGATGTATTCCAAACCCAGATTGCCGCTTTTCAGACTGTGCAGACGCTCATGCCATTCGTCGTTATATACGATGCCATGACAGACATTTTTCGAAATAAGCAGCCTTCGGCTGATATGGGCATTATCCAGCAGGGCAAGCGCCGTTTTATAGTCGCCGTTGAAATTGAAGGTCGGGCAAGTTATTTTACCGCTGAATTTATCGAGTCTATAGGCTTCGGGCACGATGTTATCGCCCGCAAAACCGCCCTGCGCTACCCATCTTTGCAGGCGGATAGTATCGGCTAAGGGGGCGAGATTTTTGAGCGGTGCGCCTGTGAGCAGGGTCGCTTGCGGGTAATTTTGCAAAGTCTGCTCTATGACCCGAAAGCCCATATCGTCGGGGTCTTGATGCTCAAATTTGCCCAGCCAGCGCCGATAGTAGGGCGATACGCAGTCTTTGGGCGTATGCGGTGTGTGGCTACCGACGGGAATATGCAAACCTGCTTCTTTGAGCAGCATTTTCACCAAGCCTATTTGCTCATCGCTGCCAGGCATCACGCTGACGGCGCGCAGGCGTACACGCGGGTGGGACATTAGCAGGCAGAGCGTCATCACGTCGTCGGGGTCGCTCGTTTCCATATCCCAAATAATATCTATCATCTTCGTTTTCGTTGCGAAAGTTTTACTGTACGCCGTCCAACTCCGCGATATTTATATAAGTTCCCCCCAGCGGGAAGATGCGTTTTTTTTGGCGTGCCCCTGCTCCCCGCCGCTAAAGCGGCTTAAAGGTCGCAGGGTCGGGCTGTCTGGGGCGAAAACATCGCCCAAGTGGGCGAATGTTGATTCGCCCCTACTATCCCTCACGCAGTTGCCCGCGCCCAAAGGAGGCGCGGGCGCGGGCGGTATCGCCCTGCCTCCTACCGATACACCCGCTTCGTTTTTCGGGATAAAACAAGCTCCCAATGCGCAAATTCGCGCAAAGCTCTACGGCAGCGCCCTGCCTGCCCTGTATTGTCCACGCGCAAGACTATTCGTACATTCGCCTGCTCGCAAAGGGCTAATTTTCGACGCAATAAAAGCAGGGTCGAGCGGCTGCAAGCTCCTCTAAACTCGATAGAATCTATCTTTTGCAAATCCATTTCGCTATGCTCCAACGAATAAGCATCGTAGTAAACGATTTTTCGGATAGGCAAGGCAAAGCCTGTGCCGCTACTTTTCAGCGCAGTTTCGGATAAAAAAAGCGCTATCGGAGTCTGCAAAGCAGGCAAAGGCTGCAAAAGCTGCTCTACCGACAAAGATACATCCGATATATAAATCTCTTCTACTGCTGGCAGAGCTTGCCTAAAATGCGCTGCCGTATCGAAACGAATCAAAGGCAAAGTAAAACCGTATTCATACAACTCTATTAAATAGCTGCTTTGCTCAAATTCTTTATGAACGCGTATAGCCTGCTTATTTTCGGGATTTGTCGCAAAAATGCGTGGATAAAATTCGCCCGTTTTTTCTACATAACACCAACGCTCTTGCGCCGATAGTGCCGCGCTAAATAAAAAAAATGCCGCCCAAAGAGCAGCCGTGCAGCCTGTTTTATGCTTCATGGTTCATGGTTTTGGGCATTAACGCCATTTTTGCGATTTCTTGTATTTTCAGGAAAAAGCCCGCGCCCCGCCCACCCTTTGTGGGCGGGGCATTTTTTTGCGTGAGGGATATGTAGAGCCGTAGCATGCTACGGCTCAAATAGCCCGACCCGCGCCCCTTTCGTAGGGCGCGGGGCACGCCAAAAAAACAAAAAAATGCCTCCCCTTCGCAGCCCTTTTGAAATTTGTGTATCTTGCATTTATGTTGTCTAACTCTTGCAATTTATGAAAATTCTCAATACTGTTTTGCGTTGGTATCTGGGTCGGCGTATGCCCGCGCTACGCGCCTATTTTAATAATCCGCAGCCTGCGCAAGATGCGATTTTGTCTATGCTTTTGCGCAAAAACGCGCAAACCGAATGGGGCAAAAAGTACGAGTTTGCGCGCATAAAAAACAGCCAAGAATATCGGCAAAGGCTGCCGATTTCGCGCTACGAAGACCTTGCGCCCTACATAAATCGCATGATGCAAGGGGAAGCAAACGTACTGTACACGGGGCTTATCAAGAATTTTTCTAAGTCTTCGGGCACGACCAACGACAAAAGCAAATTTATACCCGTCAGTCAGGACGCGCTACACAACTGCCACCTCAAAGCCTCGCTCGACGTGGGCGCTTGGTGGTACAATAGCAAGCCCGCGAGCCAATGGCTTGCTAATTCAAAAGGGCTGATAATGGGCGGTACTTGGTCGCTTTTTAAGGAGCACCCGCGTATCGTAGTAGGCGATGTATCGGCGATAATGATGCAAAATATGCCGTTTTATGCTAAATATATGCAAGCGCCCGACCTTGCCACCGCCCTACTGCCCGACTGGGAAGAAAAAATCGCGCGCATGGTGCGCTACTTGGCAGCCACGACAAATTTGACGAATATCAGCGGCGTGCCGACTTGGACGCTCGTGCTGCTGCGCGCCCTGCTCGACTTCACGGGCAAGCGCAATGCGCTGGAATTATTCCCGCGCATGGAGGTTTATTTTCACGGCGGGGTAGATTTTAGCCCCTATCGCAGCCAATTTGAGGCGCTTTTTCCATCTGAAGAGATGCAGTACCGCAATATGTACAACGCTTCGGAAGGGTTTTTGGCGGCGCAAATCGACAATGCGAGCGACGATATGCTGCTATACATGGATAACGGCATTTTCTTTGAATTTTTGCCCCTTGCCGATATCGACAATCCGCAGGCGCAAACGCTGAGCGCCGACGAGGTAGAGATGGGCAAACCTTATGCGCTTATTTTGTCCACAAATGCGGGTTTGTGGCGCTATATGCTGGGCGACGTGGTGGAGTTTTCGAGCCTGCGCCCGCATAAAATCCGCATCGCAGGGCGCACGCAGCAGTTTTTGAACGTTTTCGGGGAGGAATTGATGGTGTCGAACACCGATAAAGCCATCGCGCTCACGTCGGCGCGCCATGCGGCAGAGGTGGCAGATTATACGGTTTGTCCGATTTTTTTGCAAGAAAACACAAAGGGCGGGCATGAATGGTTGGTAGAATTTGCGCGTGCGCCTGCCAATCTTGCGGCTTTTTCGGCAGATTTAGACCTGCAATTGCAGGCGCTCAACTCCGATTATGAGGCAAAACGCAGCCACAATATCGCCCTGCAAAGCCTACAAATGCACGCCTTGCCCGCAGGCACATTCAACGAGTGGATGCGCTCGCGCGGCAAATTGGGCGGACAAAATAAGGTGCCCCGACTTAGCAGCAGCCGCAAATATGTGGAGCAAATTTTAGCATTTGCGCGGGAGCGGCAAGTATAAAGGCGTTTTTTTGGGCGTGCCCGCCTGCCTGAAAAGGGCAGGCGGTCGGGCTATGCGGGGCGTTTCACCATCGCCCCCACGGCGTGCCTAAAGGCACTTGTGGTATGGGGCGAATGTTGATTCGCCCCTACTATCCCTCACGCAAAAAATAACCCGCTGCGCCAAAGGGGCGCAGCGGGCTGTAGAATAAAAAAACGGGTTCATTTCGCTGAATTAGCGGGCGAAGGATACGGCGCGTTTTTCGCGGATAACGGTAATTTTTATCTGTCCAGGGTACTGCATTTCGTTTTGTATGCGCTGCGAGATTTGGAAAGATAGGTCTTCGGCTGCTTGGTCGTTGATTTCGTCGGCTTCGACGATAACGCGCAGCTCTCTGCCTGCCTGCATGGCGTATACTTTTTCTACGCCTTTATAGGTGAGGGCGAGATTTTCCAGCTCTTGTATGCGCTCTATGTAGCTTTCGAGTATTTCGCGGCGAGCGCCAGGGCGAGCGCCAGAAATCGCATCGCAGACCTGCACGATGGGCGAGATAACAAATTTCATTTCTACCTCGTCGTGGTGTGCGCCTACGGCATTGATAACGGAGGGTTTTTCTCCAAATTTTTCGCAGAGTTTCATGCCTAAGATAGCGTGCGAAAGCTCGGTTTCTTCTTCCGAAACTTTGCCGATGTCGTGTAAGAGTCCTGCGCGTTTGGCGAGTTTTACGTCTTTGGGAGCCAAGCCCAATTCTGCCGCCATGATAGCGCAGAGTTTGGCGGTTTCGATGGAGTGCTTGAGGAGATTTTGCCCATAAGAGGAGCGGAAACGCATACGTCCGACCATGCGCACGAGTGCGGGCTGCATGCCGTGTATGCCGAGTTCGAGCACGGTGCGTTGCCCGATTTCCATGATTTGCTCTTCGAGTTGTTTTTTCGTCTTGGCGACGACTTCTTCGATGCGGGCGGGGTGAATGCGTCCGTCGGCAACGAGTCGTTGGAGGGAGAGGCGGCAGACTTCGCGGCGCACGGGGTCGAAGCTGGAGATGATGATAGCTTCGGGCGTATCGTCGACGATAATTTCTACGCCTGTGGCGGCTTCGAGGGCGCGAATGTTTCGCCCTTCGCGTCCGATGATTTGCCCTTTGAGGTCGTCGGAATCGAGGGTAAAGACGGAGACGGTATTTTCGATGGTGTATTCGGCAGCCATGCGCTGAATGGTAGCGATGACGATTTTGCGGGCTTCTTTATTGGCTTCGGATTCGGCGATAGCGCGGCGTTCGCGGATATAGTTTTCGGATTCTGCGTCTGCTTTATCTTTGATGGCGCGTACGAGTTCCTCTTTGGCTTCTTGGGCGCTGAGTTGAGCGGCGTGTTCGAGGGCGGCGCTATACTGGTCTAAGAGTTCTTGGGCTTTGGTGCGCTGTTGGTCTACGTCTTGGTATTGGGCGGCGAGTTGTTCGCGCAGGCGTTCGTTATCGGTTTGCTGTTTTCGGATGTCTTTTTCTAAGAGGCGGAGTTCGGTTTCGCGTTCTTTGCCTTTCAGTTCGAGGTCTTTGAGTGTGGCTTCGCGTTGAAGGCGATAGGTATCGAATTGTTTGGCGGCGATATCGACTTCTTCTTTGCGGCGGAGTTGTTCTTCTTTTACTTCGAGCAATTTTTTCTGTTTGAGGTCATTAGCCTTTTGTTCTGCCTCTTTGAGGGTACGGCGGGCTTTTTCTTCTTCTCGGCGGGCTTTGTCTTCGGCTTCGCGTTGTATGTTGCGGGCGTTTTCTTTGGCAGCGTCGTGAATCTGTTTTATTTGCTGTTCGACTTCTTGTCGGCGGGCTTCGAGTGCTTTTTCGCGTTCGGTTTTCATGTTACCTAAGGCGCTTGCGCCGATTAGGTAACCTATGATAGCACCGCCGACGAGTGCGCCGACGGCTACAATGATGCAGAGTATGTCCATTTTATGAGGAAGCTGGGAGGAGCGAATTACGAATTACGAATTACGAACGACGATTGTGCAGCCGCTGCATTGGGATGGTGCTTTGGGTGTATAATAGTTGTGTTCGTAGTTTGTAACTAAATTATATAATAAAAATGCTTTAATGGTATTGCGAGAGGGATAGGAGGGGCGCGCCGCTTTGCGGCGCGGTGTATAGGGGCAAGAATTTGCGCCTATACACTAAAACCCCGCATAGCCCGACGCGAGCGCCTTCAGGCGCGAAGCGGCTCGCCCAAGAAAAAAAACTGCCTTAACCTTCGCTTATCGCTTCATCGATTTGTTGCTCCATGTTTTCGAGGAGGAGCAGCAAGGGGGCGAGGGAATCGGCGTTGGGGCTGGCGTTATTGGGCGCGTTGTGGGTGGATTGTTGGAGTTCGTGGAGGTCTTTGGCATGGGTGAGCAGTAGCATCGCCAAGATGTCTTGCTTGGTGAGGCGGCTGCCGTATTTATTTTGGAGCAAGTCGACGCGGGCATTGAGTTGCTGGCAGATTTCCCTGATGGTAGGTTCTTCTTGTGGGGTAACCATGACGGGGTAATTTCTGCCTGCGAGCGTGAGCGGTATTTCGTAGAAATTGGCGCTACTGTCCTGCTGTTTTTTCATGCCAAAGGGGGGGGCGATTAGGAGAGGTAAGGCGGGCGCAGGGAAGCGACCCATTCGATAGTTTGGTCGATTTGGCGGAGGTACTGTTGTATTTGGCGCTTGAGGGCGGCGTTTTCTTGGCTGTTGGTGGCGGGTGCTTCTTGCTCTTTCGCTTCGGGCTGTGTATGGGTGGCGGGCGAGGAGGAGGAGGAAGCGGCGGCGAGTTGTTGGCGCAATTGCTGTATTTCTTCGCTCATTTGCTCATTGACTTCAGCCAAAGAGGCGTAAGCGGCTTTGTATTGCTCGTGCAGGCGCAAAAGCTGCTGGAGTTTTTGCTGCAAGCGTAGGGCGCTGTCTTCTATAGGTGGTGTAGACATAAGCGGTAGGAGAGGTTAGCGGCGGATAGTAGCGGAGAGTTGCTGCTCCAGCGCTTGGGTGATTTGCTGCATGAGTTTTTCGGTGTCTTCATCGCGCAGGGTTTTTTCTGTGTCTTGGAAAACGAGGCTAATGGCATAGGATTTTTTACCTACGCCGATTTTTTGCTCGTCAGCGAATACGTCGAAGAGGCTAAGGGAGCGCAGCAATTTTTTGGCTTTCTGGGTGGCGATGGTCTGCACTTGGGAGAAGGCGACTTTTTGGTCGAGGACGAGGGCTAAGTCGCGGCGCACGCTGGGGTATTTGGGCAGGGGTTGGTACTGTATTTTTTGCTTTTGCAGCATTTGTAGGAGGGCTTCCCAGTGGAGGTCTGCGAAAAATACGGCTTGGCGTATATCGAGTGCTTGGGTATGCGTAGGGTGTACGCGCCCCAGTTGGGCGATGATTTGTTTGCCGCGTGTGAGGCGGAGTGCATAAGCAAAAATGGGGTCTTCGTCGCTGGTGCTGACGACCTGCTGCTGTAGTTGGCTGCTATCGATGCCGAGCCTTGCGAAGACGGTTTCTACGCTGTTTTTGAGGTGAAAAAAATTGGTCGCTGGAGCGGGATTTTGCAGCCAATGGGCGGCGGCGTATTCGCCCGTGAGGAAGATGGATAGGTGTTTTTCTTCGCTGTACTTGCTTGGCTTGTCGGTTTCTGTGGTTTGCAGATAGGTTTTGCCAAATTCGTAGAGGCGAAGGTTGGGATTTTGGCGATTTTGGTTATGCGCGATAGCCTCCAAGCCGCTGTAGAGCATGCTGGGGCGCATGATATCGAGCTGCTGATTGGAGGTATTATTGACGTATACCAACTGCTGGGGCTTGATGCCGCATTTGCCGCCTGCCTCGCTGACAAAATACTGCGAGCGGGTCATAGAGGTTGCCATCATCTCCATAAATCCGCGCGCGGAAAGCATATCAGATATGCCATTTTGTACGCTGACGGGGTTGGGACGAGGGGCAAAAGCCAAGACGGAGGAAAGCGTATCGGGCGTAGGCACGCGGTTGTAGCCGTAGATGCGTAGGATTTCCTCAATAACATCGGCGGGGCGGGTTACGTCCGTTTTGTTGGTGGGTACATTCAATAAAACGCCCTCTTTCGTTTCTCTCAAAATCTGCATATCTAAGGCTGCTAAGATACGTTGTATCTCGCTGCTTTCGATTTTTACGCCGATAAGTTTTTGCACCTGCGCATAATCGAGCTGCACTTGTCGGCGCTCGACGCTTTGGGGATAGCGGTCTATCAATTCGCTGGCGATGCTGCCGCCTGCTATCTCGCAAAGCAAGAGCGCAGCGCGCTGCAGGGCGTAAACGACCTGCTGAATATCTACCGTTTTTTCAAATCTTGCCGCCGCGTCGGTGCGCAGTTGATGGCGCAAACTCGTGCGGCGTACTTGTGTGGGGTTGAAAAAGGCAGATTCCAAAAAGATGGTTGTAGTGCTTTCCGTAACGCCTGAGTCTTTGCCGCCGAATACGCCCGCTATGCAAAGCGGGGTATTTTTGCCATCACAAATCATCAAATCTTCGCCGCTTAGCTTGCGTGTCTGTCCGTCTAAAGTAGTAAAAGCTGTGCCCTCTGCTAAAGTTTGGACGCGAATGCTTTGGGTTTCGATTTTATCGTAGTCGAAGGCATGCAGGGGTTGCCCCAATTCGTGGAGTACAAAATTGGTAATATCTACGATGTTGTTGATGGGGCTTAGACCGATGGCGCGCAGGCGCTGCTGTAGCCAATCGGGCGAGGGCGCTACCCTCAAACCGCTGATGATGATACCCGCGTAACGCGCGCATTGGTTCGCATCTAAAACGCTAATTTCGATGGGCAAATTTTGAGTTTTGCCTTTGAGCAGCTCGCTAAACTTGGCTACATCGGGGCGGCGGAACTTGGGGTTTGCGTCCTTTTGTATCTGCAGGGCTGCTGCCAAATCGAAGGCTACGCCGATATGCGAATGCGCATCGCTGCGGTTGGGCGTTAGGTTGATGTCCCAAACCGTATCGCTTTGCATACCGACAAAGTCGGCAAAGGCTGCGCCTACGGGCGCATCTGCCGCCAATACCATAATGCCCGCGTGCCCTGTGCCTAAGCCGATTTCGTCTTCGGCGCAAATCATGCCTTCGGAGCTTTCGCCCCGTATTTTGCCCTTTTTGATAACAAAAGGCTCGCCTTCCATAGGATAGAGTTTAGTGCCTTCCGTAGCCACTACGACCTTTTGCCCTTTGGCTACATTGGGTGCGCCACAGACGATTTGCAGGGGCTCGCCCTCGGCGCTTACGCGCACGCGGGTCAGAGAAAGTTTATCGGCGTTGGGGTGGCGCTCGCATTCGAGGACTTCGCCGATGACTAAGCCTTTCAGTCCGCCGCGCACGCGCTCTACGCTGCTCGTGCCTTCCACTTCCAGCCCTATATTGGTAAGAATTTCAGCCGTTTCTTCTTCGCTTGTGGGCAGGTCGAGGTAGTCGCCAAGCCACTGTAGGGAGATTTTCATGTATAATTGCGCTAAATAGGTAGCAAAAGCAGATACTTTTTTGTCCGCGCAAAATTACAAAGAATAATTCTATTTTGATAACTTTTTTGTTTTTGGCGTGCCCGCCTGCCCCGCCGCCAAAGGCGGCTCAAAAGGGCAGGCGGTCGGGCTATGCGGGGCGGGGTTGGGGCGAAGGCAGAGAGTTGGCAAAACCGCCCCCACAAAACCCAAAACGAAAAATTTATTGTTAA
>CAYXSA010000075.1:0-20536 GCA_964467315.1 uncultured Saprospiraceae bacterium
GGATAGTAGGGGCGAATCAACATTCGCCCCATTTGGGGCGATGGTGAAACGCCCCAAATAGCCCGACCGCGCCGCCTTTTTAGCGGCGCGGGCACGCCCAAAAAAATATCGAACATAAAGCGCTTTATTTGTCTTTCGGCTTATCAGGGTCTAAGGCAATACGCAAACCTAAGGTTTCGAAGCGAAACTTAGCGCTGTCTCCATAATTGCGGTAAGCGTTGCGGCTGAATATATCCATACAAAGGTAACAGCCTCCGCGATAAATCCTATTGCTTTCCTTCGCAGCAGGAATTTTCCTGTTTTCGGGGGAATAATCGGCGCTTGCTATATCCTCACACCATTCCCACACATTGCCTGTCATGTCGTAAATACCCAGCTCGTTAGCTTGTTTGCTGCCTACAGGATGCGGTTTTTTTTCGCTGTTTGCCTCATACCAAGCTACCAAATCTATAGAATTGCTGCCTGCGTACCGATAGCCTTTGCTTTTATTGCCGCCCCGTGCCGCATACTCCCACTCGGTTTCGGTGGGTAAACGATAGTTTTTCCCCGTTAGCGCTCGGAGCTTGCTGGCAAATTGTTGGGCTTCTTCCCAACTGATATGCTCTACTGGGCATTGCTCGCAGTTGCTAAATTTAGAAGGAGCATTTCCCATGATAGCTTTCCACTGTGCTTGTGTTACCTCATATTTACCTATATAAAAAGCATTTACAAAGGCTTCGTGTACGGGTTGTTCGCTCTTGTCGCAAGTTGTACCCTGCTCCTGTGTACAACCCATCGAAAATTTACCTGCCTCGACATATACCAGTTCCAAATCTATCCCATTCAGCGTCTCCTTATAACTACTGCTTTGTGAAGTTGCCGCTGCTGCTGTAGGTATAGTTTTTTGCGTATTGGCTATGCTGCTCGGCTGGGGAAGATTTTCAGCTTTGTTAGCTGTACAAGCCTGCATACATACAAGCAAGAAAAGAGAAGAGAGTTTTAAGCAATATCTGTGCATAAGTGCCTATAGCAAAAGAAGTTGTTTAAACTTCAAAGTAAATTAAGGAGTTCCGGCTCGCCATTCGCAATTCGCTACTGTTCTTCGGCGAGAACGATTACATAATCGTTGTCCGTGAAGGTTACCGTTTTCGACTTGTCGGGGTTGAGGTAGATGCCGAAGGTTTTGCTTGCATCTTGTGCCTGCGACATGAGGCGGTAGCCGATGGGCGTTTCTTTTTTGGCTTTTGCGCCTTCGATGAGGGCGTAAAAATTGGCGGGCGTGCCTGTGGCGACGTAATTGCGCACGGGTTTGAGATAAATCTCGCTGCCATCAGCGGAAAATAGCGCATCGAATACCTTCATAAGTGATTTATGCTCAGCGACTTGGGTGATGAGCAAGCTGATGAGTTTGTCGCTCACGATGAAGTCATCGGCGCGGGTGGCTTCTGCCAATTCGCAGTTGCGCAAATCGAGCATTTCGCTCACGATATTGGGGCGTTTGCCGATGCGGTCGAAGATGGCGCGCAGGTGCAAAAGCGTAACCAGCGTTTCGGCATCTGCATCTTGTTGCTCCATCTCGCCCTGATAGCAAAGCAATAAAACGTAGTCGAAACTCGGTATATCCAGCGTTTCCAATACATCGCGGTCGGTCGTATCGGCTTGCTCGAAGCTTAGTTGGATATTTTTAAGATTGGGCAACAGGCTTTCTATTTCTTCTGTGGTGTTCTCGAAAGAGGCGACTATTTTCAGCTCCGAGCCTTTGACGGCATAGTTATCCATCTCCGTTACGATGGTGCGTGCGCGTTGATTCCAGCCTATCAAGATGCTGCGCTCGATTTTGCGGGGCTGCGAGGGCTGCGGATTGACCTGTCCGACGATGGTCGGCGTACCGCCCAAACGGATAGAGCTATCGTCTTCGGCTAAAAGTATCAGTTCGTCGCCCGATTTTAGCGCATAATCGCCTGCGGGATTGAGCTCTACTTCTTTGGTATCGGCGCACATAACGCCCATCACGCAAGAGTTAGCGTAGGCTGTAAGGCATTCGGCATAGCTTTTTCCGAGCAAGCTGCTTTCTTTTTTGAAGTAGATTTCTACCCCATCGAAGTCCATCAGGTTGGAATAAACAAGGCTTAGACCCGTTTGGCGGCTTGCCTGCACCATGATTTTGGCGGTAACCTCATCGGCGAAAACGAGTTCGATTTCTTCTTTGCCGACCATACGGGCGACTTCCAGATTGCGTTGTTTTTGTATCTCGGCTACGAGGTGGTAAGGGCGCTGCCCTTCGGCGCGTATATTATTGAGGGCTAAGATACTTTTGATAACCTGCGCATCGGAATTGCCTTCGTCGGAGGCTACGATGATGATGGATTTCGAGATGCTGGGGTTTACGATTTTCAGGTCGTCCATATCATGCGGGCTGCCTCTGCGGCAGATAACGCGGGTTTTGCCCAATTTGGGCAGGTGGGCGCGTATTTCGTCCTCCATTTCTACCTTATCTTTATCAGCTAAGATGACGACTACACCGCCGTTGTTGCTATCGTTGGCGAGGGCGAGTTCTTGGATAAGGGTAAAAATTTTGGTAGACCAGCCTAAGATGATGATATGATTATTTTCGATGACTAAGGAGCGTCCTTTGCGCAGTTCGTCGATTTTGGCTTCGATGCCGCTGCTGATAACGCCGATAAAAGTCGAGATAATAAAGATACCCCCCAGCGTAACGAAGAACATCACGGAGCGGTAGCCTATGCCTTCATCGCCCGCCATCGTGCCCGCATCGAGGGTGCGCAGGGTACTTTGCCAGACGACTTCCAGAAAGGTCATACTTTCTGCATCGCCGTTGGCGGTCTCTGCGGCTACCCCAAAAACGCTGACCATCAGGGCAGAAAATAAGACAACCAGCAAAGAAACCAGACCGAGCCAAGCCACCAGCGCAGGTGTGCCGCGACTCATGGTATTATCGAAAAAATAGCGGAAGCGCTGATAAAATGTGTATTTCCTGCTCATAGCGGGCAATAGGGGATTTGATATAAAAATGAAGGTTTTGGAATAAGGGAGGCAAAATAACAGAAATTCGGCTACAGTGTATGCGCTGTCGGTGAAAAATTTATAGTCGTGTGCAGGCGGCTATTCTGTCTTATGCCGTATCTTTGCCTTCGTTTTTTTGGGGACTGCCCCTGCTCTCCTTTGCCGCTACGCGGCGGGCAGACACATAGGTCTGCTCCTACGGGTCGCGGTATCGGGCTTTTTCCAAATTCAAAAGCTATTATCTGTTAGTATGTCTGAAAAAACGATTTTGATAGCGGCTTCTTCGGGAGTGGGGATATATGCTGCAGGCGAGGGGGCGCAGCTGCGCTGGGAATTTCGGCAGCTGTATTCGCCGAATTGGCAGGTAGGCTTGTTTGTGCTGCTTTTATTGGGTGTTATTACGCTGGGGGCGGCAGTAGCTTTGACTATCGGCACGGGCAACGCATGGCTGGGGCTTAGTTTTTTCGGGGTTTGTCTGGGTTTTTCTCTGCTGGCTTGGTGGCTAAGTCGCAAAATCTGGCGTATGCAGCAACGTCCTGCTGCCGAACTGCCGCTTATTGCAGGGATAGATTTTGCCACAGGCGATATATTCGACGGGGCGGGGCAGGTTTGGGGCAGTTTGTCGGAGGTGGTTTTTCGTCGGCGTATGCAGCTTGCTTCCTCCTCGCCGAAACTCGTATTGGCGAAGGCAGGCGGGGAATTATTGCTGCTAAAAGGCAACCCTTTTGCGGGCGGTATCGCCTCCATACGCGCCAAATTGCTGTCTATCGGACTGCGCGAAGGCTAAAGCTTTACAAACCCTTTGTGATGCGCTAAAAAAGCCCTACCTTTGCGGGCAGATTGCCGCGTGAGGGATAGTAGCGGAACCAGCCCGCTAAAAGCGGGCTGATGCAGCGGATAGCCCGACCTGAAGCGCCAAAGGCGCGAAGGGCACGCCAAAAAAATTACGAGTTACGAATTACGAGTTAGGATTTTGTGCTAATACGCAAAATTTACACTCTTCAATGCGCAACTCGTAACTTGTAACTCGTAACTCGTAACTCGCTAAATGCTTCACGTTAATAATATCTATGTTCAATACGGCGACCGCATCGTGCTCGACCGTATTTCTTTTGCGATTGCGCCTCAAGACCGCATCGGTTTGGTCGGGGTAAATGGGGCGGGTAAATCGACGATGATGAAAATTATCGCCCGCGTTGAGCAGCCGCATGAAGGCAATATCGCCTATCCGACGGGCGTAAGCATCGGTTTTTTGCATCAGGATATGAGTATTCCGAAGGGCAAAACCGTCATCGACGAGACCATGAGCGCCTTCGACGAGATACAAGCGCTGGAAAAGCGCGTCCATGAGCTGGAAGCTATCCTCAACAGCCGCACGGATTACGAAACGGACGACTATATGCGTTTGATTGAGGAGTACACGGAGGCAAATGAGCGTTTTCAGAGCTTGGGTGGGCAGAATAATCAGGTGCGCGCCGAAAAAATCCTGATGGGTTTGGGTTTTAAGGTTGCCGATTTTGAGCGCCTGACCGATACCTTTAGCGGGGGCTGGCAGATGCGGATAGAGCTGGCGAAGATGCTGCTCAAAAATCCCGATTATCTGCTGCTCGATGAGCCTACAAATCACTTGGATATTGAGTCTATTATATGGTTGGAGAACTTTTTGTCGACTTACGAAAGCGCCGTTATCGTCATCTCGCACGATAAGACCTTTTTGGACAATGTAACCCGCCGCACAGTAGAAATAGAGCTGGGCAAAGCCTACGACTATAAAACCAACTATTCGCGCTATCTGGTCTTGCGCGCCGAGCGGCAGGGGCTTTTGCAGAATGCCTACGACAATCAGCAGCGCGAAATCGCCCAAAAAGAGCGGCTAATTGACCGTTTTCGCGCCAAAGCCAACAAGGCAAAAATGGCTCAATCGCTGATGAAGGAACTCAACCGCATGGAGCGCGTAGAGATGGAAGATACCAACGACGCGACCATGCGCCTGCGCTTTCCGCCCGCTCCGCGCAGCGGCGAAGTCGCCGTAGAGGTGAATGCTTTGAGCAAGCGCTACGGCAGCTTGCAGGTATTGGATAAGATAGATTTGCAAATCGTGCGCGGCGACCGCATCGCATTTGTCGGCAAAAACGGCGAGGGTAAGTCTACGCTCACGAAAATTTTGGTCGACGGCTTGCAGTACGAGAGCGGCGAGGTTAAAATGGGGCATAACGTTTTCGTGGGCTATTACGCCCAAAACCAAGCCGATGTTTTGCTGCCGAATATCACCGTTTTGCAGACGCTGGAGCAGGTGGCCCCGCTGGAAACTACCGCCCGACTGCGCACTATTTTAGGCTGCTTCCTCTTCACGAAAGACGATGTAGACAAAAAAGTGTCCGTCTTGTCGGGGGGCGAGCGCGCCCGCTTGGCGATGGCTTGTATGCTTATGCGCCCTATCAATTTTCTGGTGCTTGATGAGCCGACCAATCACTTGGATATGCGCTCTAAAGATGTGCTAAAGCAAGCGCTGATGGACTACGATGGCACTTTGATAGTCGTATCGCATGACCGCGATTTTTTGAGCGGTCTGACGGATACGACTGTAGAATTTAGCAACAAAAAGCTAAAAACCTACTTAGGCGACATCAATTACTTCCTCGAAAAACGCGACTTTGCCAACCTGCGCGAAGTGAGTTTGGGCAAAAACGCCAACCTTAGCGCCGTTACCCGACTGACCGACGATAAAAGCAGCCTCGCTCCCTCGCAGCAAGCCAAAGCCGCCGCTACCACTACCCTCGACCCCGCTCGGCAAACACAATTGAAAGAAGTCAAAAAACGCATTCAGCAATGCGAAAAGCAAATCAATCAGCTCGAAGCCAAGATAGCTAAAACCGCCGAACAGCTCGCCGACCCCAAGCTGATGAACACGCCCCAATACCGCCAACTCACCGACCAATATCGCACGCTCAAGCAAGAGCTGGAGAAAACTGTCGAAGACTGGGAAGCGGCAGAGATGGAAAAAGAAGCGCTCGAAAACCTGTAGCCGCAAACTGCCCCTTGAAAAAATCAAGGGGCAGTTTTTTTGCGCTAAATTTAGTTTTATACTCCAAAAAGTTGTATATTTGTGCTATTCCCTATCATTTTTTCTAAGTCCCTATTTTTTCGATGAAAAAGTACTTTAACCCTTACACCGATTTCGGCTTTAAAAAGCTGTTCGGCGAAGAAGTCAACAAGGTCTTACTTATAGACTTCCTCAATCAGTTGCTCCCACAGCATCACCAAATTGCAAACTTAACCTTTCTCAATCCTGAAAAATTGCCCGACAGCTTTGGGGAGCGGAAGGCAATTTTTGATGTTTTTTGCGAAACCCCCACAGGCGAGCGTTTTATTGTGGAAATGCAAAAAGGTTACCTAAAGCATTTCAAAGAACGCAGCCTCTATTATGCGAGCTTCCCGCTCCGCGAGCAAGCAAATTTGGCAAAAGCAAGAGGCGAAAATTGGGATTTTCAGCTTTCGCCGATTTATTTTATCGCTATACTCGATTTTGAGTACGACAAAGAGCAAAAACATCGCTTGTTTCGCCGCGATGCGCTGCTAAAAGATCAAAAGGGGCAAAACTTCTACGACAAGCTGCATTTCATCTATCTGCAAATGCCCCTATTCAAGAAACAGTTGCGCCAGCTAAAGACACGCTTCGATAAGTGGTGCTATCTGCTAAAAAATTTAGAAAATCTTGAAAATATGCCGAAAATGATGAATGAACCCATTTTTGAAAAAGCCTTCAAAACGGCAGAAGTATCGCGTATGACCTTTGAGGAACACGAAGCATATTTGCGCAGTTATGCCGAATACTGTGAATTTCAAGCCGCCATAGACACCGCCGTAGAAATGCACCAAATCGAAATCGATAAACTAAAGCTGCAAACCGAAGCCCTCAAAGGAGAAGCCGAAGCCGCTAAACAGCAACTTGAAGCCCTCAAAGGGGAAACAGAAGCCCTCAAAGAGGAAACAGAAGCCCTCAAAGGGGAAACAGAAGCCCTCAAAGAGGAAACCGAAGCCCTCAAAGGGGAAACCGAAGCCCTCAAACAGCAAGCCGAAAGCGCCAAACAGCAAGCTCAAGCCGCGCAAAAGGCAGCCCAATTACAGTTGCTTGCCAATCTTCAAAAAATGGGCATGAGCGACGAAGCGATTGCGCAGGCTTTAGGCGTATCCGTGCAAGATTTGCAAGCGCTGAAATCTCAATGATGCTAACAATCTCATGCAGCCAAAAAAAATCTTACTCGTCGGCGCGGGGCTTTCGGGCTCTTTGCTCACGGTTTTTCTTGCCCGCTTGGGCTATGCTGTTTGCGCGGTAGAAAGCCGCGCCGACAGCCGCCGCGCAGGCTACAAGGGCGGGCGCTCCATCAACTTGGCGCTCTCGCATAGAGGCATACGCGCCCTACGCGCGCTCGGTTTGGCAGATGCCGTGCTGGCGGAGTCCGTCCCCATGCGCGGGCGCATGATGCATAGTACGACGGGCGAGCTGACGTATATGCCCTACGGTCAGCGTGCGGATGAGTACATCAATTCGATTTCCCGCGCCCGCCTCAACGAAATACTGCTTTCTGCCGCCGAGCAAGAGCCGAACGTATCCTTGCACTTCGAGGAGGAATGTGTACGCGCCGATTTTGAGGCGGGAAAAATCTGGACAAGCTGCCCCGCAAATGATGTAATCGAGTGGTCGGGCGATGTTATTTTGGGCACAGACGGCGCAAACTCTGCCATTCGTGCGGCGATGCAGTCGGCTTTGGGCGATAAATTTAGCGCGCATACGCAGTGGGAATCGCACGGATACAAGGAACTCGCCATTCTGCCCGCCGAAAATGGGGCTTTCCGCATGGAAAAAAACGCCCTGCATATCTGGGCGCGGCAGACTTACATGATGATAGCCCTGCCCAATTTCGACGGCTCCTTTACCTGCACGCTCTTTATGCCGATGGAGGGCGAAAATAGCTTTGCCGAACTGCAGACTAAAGAGCAAATCCAAACATTTTTTGCCCAGCAATTTGCCGACACCCTGCCCCTACTGCCCGACCTTTACGAGCAATGGCAAGCGAACCCCATCGGGCGCTTGGGCACTTTGCGTTGCGCGCCCTACATCTATGGCGAGCGCGCCGCCCTCTTGGGCGATGCCGCCCATGCCGTCGTGCCCTTCTACGGGCAGGGCATGAACGCCTCTTTCGAGGATTGTCTATGCTTGTACGAGGCTTTGCAGCGACACAATCAGGACTGGGCGAAGGCTCTAAGCGACTACGAGCGCGAGCGCCTGCCCAATAGCAATGCTATCGCCACGCTGGCGCAAGAAAATTTTATAGAAATGCGCGACCATGTAGCCAATCCCATTTTCGTGCGCAAACGCCGATTGGAATTGAGTTTGGAGCAGCAATATAGCGATTATTTTTCCAAATACGCCCTCGTTACCTTTCACCCCGAAGTGCCCTACACCGAAGCCCATCGCAGGGGCAACGCCCAAGACGCATTGCTTATGTCCCTTTGCGCCGATGCCGCCGAAGGGCAGGATTTGGAAAGCATCTACCAGCGTTTGAAGGAGATTTAAGCTGTTTTTTTGGGCGTGCCCCCGCTCCTTAAAGGTCGCGGGGTCGGGCTATTTGAGCCGTAGCATGCTACGGCTCTACATATCCCTCACGCATTTATCCCCGCCGCGCAAAGGACGCGGCGGGCTTAGTCCGTTAACAAAAAAAAAATTAACTGCGCGCCGCGCGCCTTTCGCGCGGTGTGCGCCATGACTGCGTGAGGGATAGTAGGGGCGTATCAACATTCGCCCATTTGGGCGATGGTGATACGCCCCGCATAGCCCGACCGCCGCGCCCTTTTTGGCGCGGCGGGCACGCCCAAAAAAAATGCCCGTCTACGCAAAAAAGCATAGACAGGCATTTTAGAAATTAGCCAAATTTTAGACTATTGTACGCGTTTCCAAGTGTCCGTGCGTCCGAACATCGATACGCCGACGTAGCCGCGTATATCCAGCGTATTTTTGTCTTTCATCGTGATTTTGCAGCTGTAGGTCGTGCCCGTTTCGGGGTCGTAGATGGTGCCGCCGTCCCAATAGCCTTCGCCATTGGAGCTAAAATCTTGCAGTACGCGCAGACCCAGACGCTTGCGCGTGCGCAAAGACTCGTCGGGGTTCATCTTGTCGAGTTTTTTCTGACCTGTTTCGGGGTCTATGGGTTCTTTAATCCATACGACCTTGCCGAAGTATTTTTCGCCAATCTTGTCGATTTTCACCCGACCTTTGCCGTGTGAGGGTTCCCAGATGCCGATGATATCGTCGGACGTGAATTTTTGCGCGCTGGCGCTGAACGTGAGGGCGCTAACAAGTAGCAGCGAGAGGACTAAACGGAGATAGTTCATAGCGTGTTGTGAATTTGGTTTTACTTGTTTTCCTTAGAGGTAAATTTGAATTTCATCTTCGCCTTGACATTCACGGGGGTTTCTGTGAGTTTGTCCTCGTTGGTATCGAGTTCGAGTACGGCGATGATTTTGTCGGAATAATAGAAATAGTCCGTAGCGTTTACGTCTTTGGCGAGTTTGAGCGCGATGCTTTTGCTTGCCTCTTTATTGTCGCCGATAGCGAGCTGTTTCATGGCTGCATCTTTGGAGGAGAGTTGCAAAACAGCCGTTTCTACAGGTGCGAAATCGCCTTCGCCCTCAATCAGCAGCTCGCAGCTAAGGAGCGTTATCTCCTGTATTGCGGTGCGTTCAGATGCCATGCCGTTGGATTTGGCAAACTCGGCGGCGGACATAGGGATTTCCTTTTGAAGGGTATTGGAGCCGACCTCAAACAGCGTATTGGGGAAGTCTAAGACTATTTCCCATTCGACGGTTTTATTGGGGCGGCTGTCGCAGGCTGCGAACATTAACAAACAGAATGCCAAGATAGAATATAGGCGCATGATGAGTTATGAATTACGAGTTACGAGTTACGAGTTACGAAAACCAAGTTAACGCGAAGCGAATTACGAATAATGGATTGACGAATTGGGCAGCAAGCGCGCAGCGCATGATACTTGTTACCACTGCCGCCGCAAGGCGGCATAGTACCTATACACAAAGCACAATACCTATACACAAAGCACAATACCTATACACAAAGCACAACCACTAAGGGCTAACAAAAGAGAACACCACCGAGATAAAGGGCGTGCCGCCTATGCCATTTTCGAGCAGATAGGGCGCATCGTCGACGATACCGAAGCCGCGATATACTTCGCCGATATTATCAACGTTATAGCGATAGACCATGCGATAGCCCAGCGACAAACTCAGCCAATAAAAATCCTTGACAGGAAAATCCCACATAGCGCGCAGGCGTATATCGGAGCGGCGCAGTTCGAGTTTGGTCGTGTTGGCGGTGTTGCCGTCGCTGTTGTAATGGTTGCGGAAGTAGCGATTGCGGTCATTGAGGCGGTAGCTTGCGCCTTCCAGCTCCAAGCCTACGCGCAAAATGCCTAAGCCCTTATCGAAATTGCGGCGATAATCGGCGCGGGCAGGCAGCAGCATTTCCAAGCCCCATTTTTGAGAGCGCGAAGTATAATTATAGAAAAAAACGGGCAGATAATTGATTTCGCCCGCGCGATAAGTGCGCGTAAGACCAATGCCCCACATGCGTCTATCATGTGGCTTAAAACCAAAAATCACGGTTGCCGAAGTTTTGATATAACGAGCTGGTTGCCAGCGGGTTATGCTCCAATCGCCCGCGTATTCTGCCAAGCCTTGTGCGAGTATAAAATTCTTTTCGTTGAGCGGTTTGAAGAGCGTCGCCACCAGCGCCAAATTGCGGATAGAGCCGTTATTTAGGGTCTGATACATGGGGTTGCTTTCCTCGTTCTCGCTGCTTTTCCAGGCGTAACGCTGCTCGATATAAGAGCCGCCCAGCGTGAACACGACCTTATTGGTCGACACTATCGGAAAACTTGCCTCCAAACGCAGACCATGACTCAGATTTGCCTGCGAAGAGAGTACGCCGAGCGAGTCCCCCATATCGCTCTCCATTTTGAAGGGCGCAAAAACGTCGTAGCCCACAGAAATCAAGCGATTGGGCGTTTGTTTCGGGATTTTTGAGGAGCAATAGGCCTTCTCTTTCTTGCCGTCGGCACTCGTCAGATTGGCGTACTTTTCGTAATCTTCCTCCTCTTCCTCCTCCTCTGGACTGGTCGTCGTTTTGGGTATGCTATCCACAGGCGACTGCGCATAAATCGGCACAGAAGCAGCAAATAACGCCATAGCAGCACAAAATAGGTACTTAATTTTCATAGATAGTCGTTTAATATATAGATAGCCAAAAGTACGCAAAAACAAAAATACGCTGTTGATAAAAGTCATTTTTTTTTCAAAAATGCACGCTTATAGGCTGCCACCCCGCCTTTTTGCTGTATTTTTGGCGCAGTATTTTTGGGGCTACCCTTGCGCCTATCGGCGCTGCGGGTCGCTACGCTACGGGTTATAGTACAGCCGTGCAAGCACGGCTGCACCGCGCTACGCGCGCCCTCCGCATCGCTAGCCCATACAAGCGCAGTCCCAAAGCAAACACAGCGGAACGAATACCCATCATAAGTTCATCATTCGTCATTCGTCATTCCTAACTATGCCACGACACCATATATTTGCCGCATTCAGCGGTTTTTTGTTTTTGTTTGCTGCCACTGCTGCAAAGGCGCAGATAGACGACGATGCGCGCACGGAATTTATATCTCCCTTCAAAGCGAAGCTTGCCGATAGCAAAAAATTTCATGCGACGCCCTCCCTGCCGCCCCTGGATACTCAAGATGCGCGCCGACTTGATTACGTCGTGCCCACGCGTCTGAAGGAACTCTCCTACCCCATCGCCAAAATACAGCCCCTCGACGTATCCGACGGCAACAATACCAAGGACAGCAAAGCCAAAACCTTCTACGCTAAAGCGGGTTTCGGCTACCCCATCTCGCCCCTTGTTGAGCTTTCGTATCATACGCCCGCCAATGCGCAGTACAGATTTGGGGCGACCTTCCGCCACCATTCTGGGCGCGGCAACTTCAACGATAATCAGCGCTTCGCCGATAATGCGCTAAACCTACAAGGCGCATACTTCCTACAAAACGGCATGGCTATCGGCGGTGATGCGGGCTTCAACCTCGATATGCGCCGCTTTTACGGCTACCCCGACACCCTCGCCGACCCACCCAAAGACAGCGTACAACAGCGCTTTTTGGACATACACGGCGGCATAGATTTCTTCAATGCCAAACCCACCAAAGCCGATTTCAACTATCGCGCTCGGCTCGGCATTCGGCATATGTCGGATAGATTTGGCACTACCGAACTCGCCCTTAGCCCCGAATTGCGGGTAGAAAAATGGTTCGGCGCAAAAAATCGCCGCCACCCGCTGGTCGTCGATTTAGGTCTGCATTATACCAATTTGCAGGATACCTTTGGCAGCGATTCGCTTATATCGCGTGCCCCTGCTTCGCGGGCGCTTTTGCATGTTCACCCGCATTTTAGCTACAATGGGGGCGTATTTCGCGCCCGCATCGGCACAAATCTGGGGCTAAACGCAGGCGATTTTTACATTTATCCCGACTTGGAGGCGCTCGTGAGCCTGCTCAATGGCAAAATCAACGTCTTCGGCGGCTGGTCGGGCGGCGTACAGCGCAACGACCTGCGTACGCTCTCCCAATACAGCCCCTTCATCGTTTCTTATCTCGATGCCCGCCATACCAATAGGCAAGATTTCTACGCAGGCATCAAAGGCAGCGTAAAAAAATATCATTACGACCTACGCGTCAGCTATGCGCTCGCCCAAAATCTGCCCCTCTTCCTCAACGATAGCCTTAGCAACTACCGCCGTATGCGCGTCGTCTACGACACGGCGCAAATTTTTGCCTTCAATGCCAATCTCGCCTTCGAGATAACGCAAGGTCTACGCTTCTCCTCGCAAATCGGCTTCTTCCTATACAATACGGAGCAATACGCGAAAGCCTACCACCTGCCCAATTTTGAAAGCAAGTTCAACCTGCATTACAATTACAAAAAATTTGAGGCAAGCGCCAGCTTCTACGTCAATAGCGGTCTACCTTATTTCGACGAAATCAGCCGCACGGACAAAACGTTAAACGGTCTTTTTGACCTCAATTTGGGTGCTTCTTACTACTTTACGCCCAATATCGGTGCATTCCTCGCCCTCAACAACATACTCAACAACCAAAATCAGCGCTGGCACTATTATCCGCAAATCGGATTTAATGCGATGGCGGGCATCGTAGCAAAATTTTAACCATCCATCATGATACTACTCACAGGCGCGGCGGGCTTCATCGGCAGCCGTATGCTCGCTTTCCTCAACGCGCAAGGACGCAAGGATATAGCCATCGTCGATAAATTTGAGGGTATGAACCCCGCCAAAGCCATCAATCTCGAAGGCACAAGCTATCGGCATAAGGTAGAGCGCGAGCAGCTTTTTTCCTTCCTGCTGCGAGAGGGCGACGATATAGATTTCATCATACATCTGGGTGCACGCACCGATACGATGTCCACAGATGGCGAAATTTTCCGCCAGCTAAATTTCAATTATACCCAGTCGCTTTTTCTCTGGGCGGCACAGCAGCAGGTGCCGATTATTTATGCCTCTTCGGCGGCTACTTATGGGGCGGGCGAAAAGGGCTACAGCGACCAAACGCCCCCCAGCGAGCTGCGCCCACTCAACAAATACGCAGAGTCGAAAAACGAGATAGATATTTGGGTAAAATGGCTCTGCAATATGCCCGAAGACGAGCAAGAAATGCCCCCCTTTTGGGCGGGTTTGAAGTTTTTTAACGTCTACGGGCGGGGTGAGCAGCACAAGGGGCGCATGGCTTCCGTTGTGCATCATGCGAGCGAGCAACTGCGCGAAACGGGCAAAATCCAGCTTTTCCGCTCCCATAAACCCGATTTTGCAGACGGCGAGCAGATGCGCGATTTTGTCAGCGTGGAGGATGTTTGCGAGGTCATATATTTTATGCTCAAAACCCGCCCCCAAAGCGGCATTTACAACGTGGGTACGGGCAAGGCGCGCAGTTTCAAGGATTTGGCGCTCTCGGTTTGCGCGGCTATGGGCATCAGCGACGCTGAACAGCGCATAGAATGGGTGGATATGCCCGAAAATTTGCGCGAAAAGTATCAGTATTTTACTGAAGCCGAGATACCTTATCTGCGCAAATCGGGCTATCGTCGCCCTTTTTTGAGCATCGAAGAGGGGGCTAAATTGGCTTTATCGACGGAGCAGGAAAAAGCTTAAAGGCCTATTTTTTTTGGCGTGCCCCTGCTCCCCGCGCCGCAAAATTGCGGCGCTTAAAGGTCGCAGGGTCGGGCTATGCAGGGCAGCCCTGTGCTGCCCTTTGGGGCAGACACATCGGTCTGCCCCTACTATCCCTCACGCAAAAATGGCGCAGGCCGCGCAGATAATTTTTTTCTTGCACAAAAGCCCGCGCCTGTGCGCCCTTTGCGCGCAGGCAAGCGCGTGAGGGATAGCAGCGTAGGGGCTTCGCCCCGCAGCGCATAGCCCGACCGCGCCCCCTTCACAAGTGCCTTTAGGCACGCCGTGGGGGCGCGGGCACGCCCCCAAAAAAAGCTAAAAATTTTAGAGATACTTCTGCAAAAGGCTATCGATATCGCGGAGCTGAAAGGGCTTGGAGAGGAAATCGTTCATGCCTGCTTCGCGGCATTTTGCCTCCGTTTCGGCTTGGGCATCGGCTGTGAGCGCGATGATGGGCATATCGACGTGCCGCTCGCGCAGGCGCTGCGTAAGCTCATAACCGTTGAGTTTGGGCAGTTGTATGTCCATAAAAATCAGGTCGATATGCTGATTCGTGGCAAGTTCCAAACCCACTTCACCATCCTTTGCTTCTAAGGTGAGGTAGTTTTTTTTGCGCAAGAGATTGCGCAAGACGAGCATATTTATGTGATTGTCTTCGACGATTAAGATAGTGCGTTGCTCTTGGGTTTTGCGCAAGGGGGCGACGATGGGCAGTGCGTGCAAGACGGAGATCGCGGGAATTTTTTGCTGCCAAGCGCTAAGGCTGCCGTATAGATTTTTGATGCTAAGTGTGCGCAAAATATTGCCCTTTGCGAGGGGCGAAGGCGTGGCGGCGGGCGAAAGTAAATTGAGCAAAAAACTGCCGCGCAGGCTTGCAGGCAGCGCCTGAGGGCTATCGGGCAAGAGGCGTGTATCGGCGAGTGTGATATCGAAGGCAAGGGGGATGGCGGCGGCATCGAAACAATCGAGAAAGGACAGCACCTGTGCCGACCAAGCCCGAAAATAGCGCGACAAAATGCGGTTTTCTTCCTCCTGTCGGCAGATGATAGCGACGCGCAAGCCGCTAAGGTCAAACATTTGGCTTATTCGGTACTGCTGCGGGGCTGTCGCATCTACGGGCAGGGGGAGCAGGAGCGAAAAGGCAGACCCAAGCCCCAATTTTGAGCGTAATTCGAGCCTGCCGCCCATCAGTTCGGCGAGCTGGCGCGAGATGCTTAAACCTAAGCCTGTGCCGCCGTATTTGCGGCTGGGGGAATTGTCTATTTGCACGAAGCTCTCGAAAACGCTTTCCAATTTGTCTTCAGCGATGCCGATGCCTGTGTCTTCGACGCTGACTTCTACCCAGTCGCCGCCCTGCTCTTCGCAGGCGCGTACACGGAGGGCTATATGCCCTTGCGCGGTAAATTTTAGCGCGTTGTTGAGTAGATTGGTGAGTATTTGCTTGAATTTGTTTTCGTCGCCGATGCGTTTATTGAGTAGGTCGGGGTCGTAATCGTAGAGAATATGTATTTTATCGTGTTCGGCATCACTCAAAACGGTAGAAAAGACCTCGCAGCAGACCGCCATCAAATCGAAGGGCTGGGGCTGCGCTTCCACGCGCTGCGCCTCGATTTTGGCAAAATCGAGTATATCGTTGATGATAGCGAGCTGATTATGAGAGGCTTGTAAGATATTTTGTAAGTATTCGCGCTGGGTGGCATCGAGCGGGGTCTGAGTAAGGAGGTTTGCCAAGCCCATGATACCGTTGAGGGGGGTTCGAATTTCGTGGCTGACTTTGGCGAGAAATTCCGACTTGGCGCGATTGCCAGCTTCGGCGTTTTCTTTGGCTTTTATGAGTTCTTTTTCGTGCTCATGGCGCAGAATAGCAGAGGCTGTAGAGTTGGCGAAGGCGAGGAGGATAGCTTTTTCGGACTCCTGCCAGATGCGGTCTATGCTGCAATCATCGAAGCCGATAAAACCCCAAAATTGCTCGCGCACAAAAATAGGTATCACCAAAAAGGAGCGGATATTATTGCGACGAAGCAGGGCTTTTATCTCGCCTTCAGGCAGTTCTTGTATGAGATGGGCTATCATCTGCCCACGCATCAGGGGCTCGGAGAGCATGGGTTCGGTGTCGAGCCTTATATTTTGCCAAACGACCTTATCGACTTTCTGAAAAGAGGGCGAAGCCCAGCCCGTCAGCAGGCTGCACATGGCTTGCTGCCCTTCGGTTTTGTAGTGGATTTTGAACAAATAACCGTAGTCGGCGCGGGCGCTGAGGCAGATATGCTCAAAGCCTTCGCGCACGGCATGGAGATAATTTTTTTCCGATAATAAAAGGCTGGTGGCGGTAGCTACAGCCGAGAGGAGCGCGTCGCGCTGCTGCAAATCCGCCGTGCGTTGTACGACTGCCTGCTCCAATTCGGTTCTATAGCGTTGCTGGTATTGCTCCAGCGCCAAACGATGGCTTACATCGCGGGCTATGCCCTGCAAGTAGCCCGTTTCCAAAAGTTTGGCATTCACCTCTAAGGCGATGCGATGCCCCAATTTATGTCGTACCTCGCATTTGAATAAAGCGGGTTGCCCTGCCATGAGCGCTTTCCATTCGGCGGAACGCAGATATTGCTCTGCATCTACGACCAATTCATAGATATAATACCGCTCAAACTCGGCTTGATTGTAGCCCGTCAACGCGTAGCCCCTGTTATTGACTTCTATGAATCGGAAATGCTCATCAATGACAAAAATAGCATCCGATGCCTGCTGCACCAAAGAGCGGTAACGCTCCTCGCTGCGCTTCAATTCGGCTTCTGCGTGCTTTTTGTCGGTAACATCAAAAATTATCGCAAATAAGGTCTGCTTGCCCTGATACTGTACGGGCGAAGAATGCACATCTACAGTGCGTTCGCTGCCATCGGAAAGCCGATGCAGGGAGGTAAAATGATTTTCTCGCCGCGTTGCCGCCCTGCCCATTTTTTCAAGCAAATACGCGGGCGTTTGCACATTTATATCGCGCAAGTGCATACTGCGAAACGCCTCCCATTCGTAGCCGTAAAAGCGCACCGCCGCCCGATTGACATTGATAATTTGCCCGTTTTCTGGAGCAATCAGCATCATAGCCGCATCGTGATGCTCAAACATCTCCGAAAATCGCGCCTCACTCTCCTGCCATTCTTGCGTGCGCTGTGCCACTAAGGCTTCCAACTGCGTGCGATAAAGCGCCAATTCTTGCGCGTTTTCGCGCTCCTTTGTAAAATCCTGCGAATGCAGCATGACCAAATCGGGCGCAACGTACACAAAGTACAAACGCAAATGCGCCACATAACCCGATATGCGCGAAGGCAAAGAAAATTCGCCTTCTATATTTTTTTTCTCCTCCCAACAGCGCCACGTATTTTCTACCGCTACGTGCCCTGCGGGGTACATTGTCGACATAGCCGCCCCCAAAAAGCCTTGCACCATGCCCCGACTCTCCCGATAACTCGCCTCATTGTACGCGATTAGATAAAACTCGCCCGCCCGATGCTGCCAAGTATAGGTAGGTATCGGAAAATGCTGGTACTGCTGCCTAAATTGCAAGCGCTGCAAGTTTGCGTCTTCGCCGTCGTCGTCGTGGTGGTGTGGAGGTTGCATATAAGAAAGCCCAAAATGGCAAAAGCCCACAAAGATACAAAACAAAAAATAAGGGCGTATTTTTTTATTCAAGCTGCCCGTTTTTTGGGGCCTGCCCGCTGCCCCGAAAAGGGGGCAGCGGTCGGGCTATTCGCTGCGGGGCGTATCAGCATCGCCCTTTTGGGGCGAATGTTGATTCGCCCCTACGCTGCTATCCCTCAGGCAAGTTGCCTGCCCGCAAAGGCGGGCGGGCGCAGGCGGTGTAGCCCCCCCAAAAAAAACATTCTATTTTGAAGAAATTTTATTAAATTTGTCATCTCATTTTTAAAACTTACTACCAAACATGGCAACAATTACAGAAAAAGCAATTCTCATTCGTTTAACAAAAAACAATCCGCCATCCCTTTCTCCACAGGATCTAGAAAAACAGACCTCCTATTGTTGGCGTTTTGGGGCTAAACGCCAACAAGCGGAATATGCCTTCGCAATACATAAAGGAATTATACTACAAGTTTACAAAATTCAATCTTGGCATCAAGTACCCAACGCTCCAAGCACACTACCGCAAGACATAGGGCGTTGGGAATTTAAGGGTGTAATAGCCACTAATAAACAACATTATATTGGGCAGATTGCTGACAATGGTTTTGAGAAGCAAAGCAGCCATACCTTTTGCTACCGAAATATTTAGTGCCCTGCGATTTGACAAAGCCCCGCTGCCCCGCGCTCCTTTGGCGCGGGGATAAAATGCGTGAGGGATAGTAGCGTAGGGGCGAATCAACATTCGCCCCAAAAGGGCGATGGTGATACGCCCCGCAGTGTATAGCCCGACCGCCTGCCCTTTTTGGCAGGCGGGCACGCCCAAAAAAAATGCCCCAAAAAACCTATTCGCTACGGGCTATCTGCTTAAAAGCTTCGCCCAAAAAATCGGTAATATCGCTGGCGATAAGCGCCTCTTGCCCTTTCTGTGCGGCGGCAATATCGCCCGCCAAACCGTGCAGATACACGCCCAAGATACAGGCTTCCAAAGGCGAATAGTGCTGCGCCAACAAGCCCGACAAAATGCCCGTGAGCACATCGCCACTGCCCGCCGTGCCCATGCCAGGATTGCCCGTAGAGTTGAAATAACATTCGCCCTGCGGGGTGGCGATGCAGGTATTCGCGCCCTTGAGTATGACGTACACGCCAAATTCCTTTGCCTTTTGTCGCTGCAATTCGTTGCGCTCAAAATCGTTTTCGCTGGTACCAAAAAGCCGCTCAAACTCCTTCAAATGCGGGGTAAGAATGCTGTTTTTGGGCATCAAATCGAGCCAATCGGGGCTTTGCCCCAAGATATTGAGGGCATCAGCGTCCAAAACAACGGGGGCGCTGATGTTTTTGAGCACATAACACAGCGCATTGCGGGTCTTGTTTTTGGTACTCAAACCACAGCCCAGCGCAATGGTCGAATACTTGTGTATGTCATAAACGCGGGTGAAAATATGCGCGTCCTCGTCCAAACTAACCATCGCTTCGGGGGCGGCAACCTGCATGATGTCGTAGCCGCAGGTCGGCACATGCACCGTAACCAAGCCCACGCCCGCGCGCAGGCAGGCTTTAGTAGCCAAAATCGCCGCGCCCATCTTGCCGTAGCTGCCCATAATTAGGAGCGCATGCCCGAAAACGCCCTTATGCGCAAACTTATGTCGGGGGCGAAAGATGCTGCGCACGGTAGTTTCGACGATGTATTGATTGAGCGTATGGGCTTCTTCTATAAAATTTTTGCTTAGTCCGATAGGCTCTATGCTAAATTCGCCCACATAAGTATAGGTTTCGGGAAAGAGAAACGAAAACTTCGGGTACTCAAAAGTGCAGGTGTAAGCGGCTCGAATGGCTACGCCTAAGGTGCGCCCTTCGGTAGAAACGCCCGTAGGAATATCGATAGCGACCAGCAAATTTTCGCATTCGTTGATGTATTCTACGATTTCGCCCAGTTGGCTGCCCGCGTCGATATGCCGCGAAAGCCCAGAGCCTAAAATAGCATCAATTAACAATTCTTCCGCCGCGAACACGGGCAAATCTTCGGCGCTTTGTATCTCCGCAGCGGGAATATCGGGATAGGCTTGCAGGCGCAAAAGGTTCGCCGCAAAGTCTTCCGACTGCCTGCCCGCACAGGCTACAACGTATATTTGCACACTATAGCCCGCCTCGTAGAGCATTCTTCCCACCGCCAAACCGTCGCCGCCATTGTTGCCCGTACCGCAAAGAATGCTCACTTGCGGATGCTGCTGCTTGCCAAATCTCGGCACAAACCAGCGCACAAATGCCGCCGCCGCCCGCTCCATAAGTTGCAAAGAGCTGATACCTTCATGGGCAACCGTGTACGCATCTGCCGCCCGTGTTTGCTGCACAGATAAAATTTTCATATTGTCTTTTTTTGTGGTAGGTTCTTGTAGGGGGTATTTTTTTTTATTTCGTCGTAGGGCTTAGGTAGTAGTAGGTAGTAAGTAGTAAGTAGTAGGTAGTAAGTGTTTCGCTTAGGTAATGGGTCGAAAATAAGAGTTTATTGAGGAAGCCAAGCGGTACAACTAATAAAAGTACGGTGCTTTATGATTTTGGCTGGAGAGCAGTGCGGGTTGGATAAAGGTCAGAAAA
>CAYXSA010000076.1:0-20487 GCA_964467315.1 uncultured Saprospiraceae bacterium
AAGCCTGTGGCCGTTACGCTGGTTTGCCCGTTTGACCAAGCATAGGTATAATTGGCGGTGCCGCCGCTGCCGTTTGCGGTGGCTTCGCCTGTAGTGGCTCCATTGCAAAGCGGATTAGTACTTTGTATAATATTTGCCAAAACAGATGTAGCAGGCTGCCCGACGGTGCTGCTGGCGCTCATGCGGCAGCCGTTAAAATCGGTAACAGTTACGCTATATGTGCCTGCTGTCAAACCGTTGGTTATAGCAGTGTTGTGATTATTTGACCATAGATAAACGTATGGAAACGTCCCCCCTGCAGCAAGCGCCTCTATGCTACCATCGCTGCCAAAACGGCAATTTACATCGTTTGCATCTAAAACAACCGTTAGTTGGGTTGGCTCTGTGATGCTGGTATTAGCAGTTATGCTACAGTTATTTGCATCCGTGATGGTGAGCTGTGGATTGCCAGCAGCAAAGCCTGTAGCCGTTGCTGTCGTTTGTCCGTTAGACCACAAGAAGCGATATGGTGCTGTGCCGCCTGCAAGGCTGACTGTAGAATTGCCATTATTGCCAGCAAAACAGCTAACGTGTACATTATTGAATGCGATATTCGTCATTCCTGAAGGCTGCATCACAGAAATGCAAGCCGATACAGGACAGCCATTAAGGTCGGTAGCCGTAACGCAGTGGTTGCCTATTGAAAATCCTGTAGCTGTCGATGTTGTTTGTCCGTTGCTCCAAAGGAAAGCAAAGCCCCCCATACCGCCGCTGGCATTGGCTGTCGCCGTTCCGTCGCTGCTGCCGAAACAACTCGTAGGAGTTGTCGTTAGATTTATGCTAATGCCGCTGGCATCCGTAACCGTTACCGTGCCAAAGGCTGGGCAGCCATTAGCATCTGTAGCAGTTGCCGCATAGTTGCCTGCTGTCAAGCCTGTAGCTGTGCCTGTAGTTTGGCTAAAAGCATTCGTAGACCAAAGGAAGGTATAAGGTGCTGTGCCCCCTACGGGATTTACTGTGGCTGTGCCTGTAGCTCCGCCCGCGCAAAGCGCTTGTGTAGCGCTAAAACTGACAGAAACACCTGTAGCGGGTTCCGTTACGGTCGTATTGGCGGTAACAGTACAAGCATTTTGGTCAGTTGCGGTAACACTATAAATGTTTGCACTTAAGCCCGTGATATTATCCGTTGTTTCGGTATTATTCCACAAATAAACATAAGCTCCCACACCTCCCGAAGCCAGCACAGCCGCCGAACCGTCAGCCACACCGATACAGGTAGCCCCCACAGAAGAAGCCGTAGCAGACACCGCAGTAGGCTCTGTAAGTGTAACACAAACCGTAGCCGAGCAGCCTGAAAGATCTGACACCGTAACACAATGTTGCCCTACAGATAACCCCGTAGCATTTTGGGTGGTCTGCCCATCTGACCAAAGGAAGGCAAAAGTACCAATGCCACCCGATGGCGTAGCTGTAGCAACCCCGTTGCTACCCCCTGCGCAAGATATATTAAATCCATTGAAAAGGGAAGTAGCCGCAGCCGTAACGCTTACCTGCGAAGGCTCGCTAACCGTCGTAAAAGCTACAACTTGACAGCCATTTATATCTGTTACCGTTACGCTGTATGGGTCTGCCGTAACGCTTAAAACATTGTCTGTCGTTTCGCCCGAACTCCATAGATAGCTATACGCGCCTGTGCCCCCGCCTGCCGTTACCGCTACAAAACCGTCCGCGCCACCATTACAAGTTACATCCGATGAGGCAGCCGATGCCGTAAGCGCTGAAGGCTGTGTAATGAGTACTGAAAGCGTATCCGCACAACCATTAGCGTCCGTTACAGTCAAAAAACAAATGGGTAAAAAGGTACCTGCTACAAGCCCTGTAGCAATACTCGTAGTTTGAAAAATGCCCCCATTCTCCCAAAGGAAAGCATAAGGCAGTGTGCCACCACTCACTGTGGTAGTTACAGAACCGTTGCGGCCTCCAAAACAAGAAACATTCGTTACGGAAACCACGGACACAGTAAGGGCAGCAGGCTCTGTAACCGTTACCGTACCCGTCTGACAGCAGTTGGCTACGCAGACCGTAACACCATAAGCGCCCGCGCCTACTCCCGTAACAAGGCTCGTGGTTGCGCCATTGCTCCAAAGATACGTGTAGGCAGAAGAAGCGCCACCTGTAGCAATCACCCCTACCTGTCCTGTGTTCGTTCCGTTACAGATAGCAGCGCTGCTGCCCATCACGAGCGAAATCGCAGAAGGCTCGCCAACGCTAATACTGCCCGTTGCCGTACAGCCGTTGCTATCGGTAGTTGTTATCTGATAAGTATTATTTGCTGCCAAACCTGTAGCTGTTGCGCTGGTCTGTGCCGACGACGACCAGAGGTAAGTATATCCCCCGAAACCGCCAGAGGCTACTGCGGTAGCTGTACCATCATTGGGACTTGAGCTGCTATTGCCTGTATGGCAGGTAGTATTCACAGCGCTGAGGCTGAGACTTACTGCACTGCCCACCGTTACACTCAAAGCGGTAGCACCAGGGCAGCCCGCATCAGTAACCGTTACCCGATAACTGCCGCTGGTGCTTGCCGCTACAGTCTGCGTCGTCGCTCCTGTCGACCACAAATAAGTGCCAAAGCCCGCGCCCGCATCAAGCGTAACACTGCTGCCCGCGCAAATCGTCGTGCTGCCGCTTGGCGTTATCACAGGCGTAGGCGCTGGACAAATCACCGCACAACATTGCTGCTGCCCCACTGCCCCATCTGGGCAGCTCCCGCCCGAAGCAATCGCTTGCACCGTTAGCAGTACACATTGACCCGCCGTCAAACCCGTAGCTGAATAGGTTGTAGAGGTAGAAGACACCGTAAAAGGCGCTCCACCATCTACCGTCAAACGGTAGCCCGCAACCCCACCAATAGCCGTCCACGAAAAACGAACCATATCCTCCGCCAAAGAATCGCAAGCCACTACCGCCTGCGGCAATCCCGCTACCACCAAAACATCAACCTCTGCCGTATCTCTACAGCCGAAAACGTTTTGAGCTATAACCTGATAGGTCGTATCCACCGCCGTTGAAGTAATAGGCGAAGGGCAATCCGTACAAGACAGCAAATGATTCGGCGACCATGTGAAAGTAGAAGCCGATAAATCGCTAAACGTCAGCGTCGCATTTAGTATCGTACCATTCTGACCACCCGAACCAGGCGCACGCAAGTGTATCACCCGAAGTATCCAGTTTCCATTGCTCGCGCCGCCATCTAAAGCCGACCAAGCTCCCACAGGCAAATAGCTCGCATTGCTCGGTATCGTCGCAAAGGGTCCTGCAAAACCCGTTATCGGCGTAACTGCCGAAGGCGTAAAACAGATATTTGTCAGACTCGTCTGCGTCAAATGCCCATGCCCATTCATTAGCGTAAAAAACTGCCCGTCAGGCGAAAATAACACTAAATGCAAGTCCCGAACCGAACCAGGCTGGCTGATATTCAAACAGATAGAAGTCAGCGTAGACGGCAATATCGTACCAGGAGCCACATTGCTCACAGGTATAACTATATCCGTAATAGAATTGGCTGTAACCGTCGTGCTACCCGAAGTCGAAAACACCTGAGGGCCTGGGCCTGGCGCTACCTGCGCCTGCAACTGCCCCGTGCTGCCCGTACAGACCAAAACATCTGCCATCGGCTGTATATCCGCAGGATAAGGCGCTGTAATATCTACCGTATCTCGCTGAATGCAAACCCCCTCTATATAAGTAACGATATACTGCTGCGGCAACATGATAGTCGCCACAGGATTAAATATATTCGGATTCGATAAACCCGTAGTAGGCGACCACGAATAAGTGCCAGGCGCAGAAGCGCCCCCCATACCCGAAGCCGTAAGCTGTATCGTATCTATCTCATTCGGACACTTGAAGTACTGCGATGCCGTCGCTATCAAATTCGATAAATCCAACCTAAACGTAAGCACCCTTCGACCAGGAGTAGGACAGGCATTGTCCTGTAAGGTAACATTAAAATTATAGACACCCGTCGCTAAATTTTGCGTCGGAACGCTAAAAGTCAACTGCACAGGATTTACGCCCGTGCGCACAAAGGTCGCGCCCGGCATCACTGCAGCTATATTCGTCGTTATCGTTACGATAGAGTCCGTCGCATTCGGGTCGGTTACCAGCAGCGTAAAGTTTACGGTATTGCCGCCGCAAACGCTGATGATATTGCCCGTTACTACCCCGCTCGTGGTCGTCAAACTCGTCTGCTGGGGCGGCGAATTGGTACAACCCGTAATGGTCGTAACCTGCACCTCTCTAATGGTCGTGCCTATCAAAACTCCATTGCGATATTCGTCAATTTCTACTGCGATAACGCCTACCTGCGACTGCCCTGCTATGGGCGTAAATATCATTGCCCCCGTCTGCGGGTCAAACTGAAAGGTCGTCGCAGGCGCTAAAACCAAAGGATTCGTAGCCGTCAAACCGCCCGTAAAACCTATAGTCGTCGTTGCATTGTGCCGCGCAGGCACCAATCGATACACCAAAGAATCCCCATCTGGGTCTGTTGCCCCATGACTATATGCCGCCTGCTGCCCCGCACATACATACAAAACAGGCACCTCCGAAAATTGCGGCGAACTATTGCAAGGCGCAGCAGCCGTATTTATAGTTGTTCGGATAAAAATATCATTCGATGCGGGCGCAGACAAATTCGTGATAGCCGATGTGCGGCAACATTCCGAATAATTTACACTCCAGCTATTGCAGCCCGAAGGCAGCGTTACGGTCGCCTGATACGTCCACTGTCCTGTGCCAGGATTGGTGCCCGCAGGCGAAGCGCAACGCGAACGCGCCGAAGCGCACAACTGCGAAACATCTACTTGAGCTGCCACACCACTACCGCCCTGCTGCGTCATCGTTACATTGGCTATAGTGCCGCAACCACCCGAAGAGGTAAAACTAAGCTGCGGCGTACTAGGCGAAATGCCTGTACAATCTCGATAAAATCGCAAAGTGAATTGGTAGCGATTCGTCGCAGGGTCTATACAAGTATAGGTCATATCCGCTACTATCGCGTGCGATGCCCAGAGCGTTGCGCCCCCGTCCAGCGCGAAAAATAATAGCAGCGCAAGTACTAAGCGTTTAATTTGCAACATCTTCTTATTGTCTTTTATTTCTTGATTAAACCCAAAACGCAACAATAGGGCGTTTTGCTATGCTATGACCATTTATTTTTTTTGGGCGTGCCCGCCGCGCCGAGAGGCGCGGCGGTCGGGCTATGCGCGGTTTCAGTGCACAGCGGCACAGCCGCTGCGCACCGCGCCTGTCGGCGCGCCGCTCCTATCCCTCACGCAAAACGGAACTCCCTACGGAATCCCTCTTTTAGTAGGGGCTTATTGGGCTAGCGATGCGGAGGGCTGCGAGCGTAGCGAAGCAGGTGCAGCCGTGCAGGCACGGCGCGTAGAGCCGTTGCATGCAACGGCTGTACTGAGCGAATAGCGAACCCGTAGCGTAGCGGCGACGCGCATAGCTCCCCCCTTTTTAAGGGGGGAAGCGCCGTAGGCGCGGGGGGGTGCGCGGCGCAGCCCCCAAAAAAACAGCTTAAAATTAGCTATCAGCCGTTTTTACAGGCTTCGCAGGTGCGCACAATCTGCACAAACTCCTGCGGCTGTAAGGAAGCGCCCCCTATCAAACCGCCGTCGATATCGGGCTGCGAAAACAATTCCTGCGCATTGAGCGCATTGCAGCTACCGCCGTATAAAATCGGCACTTGGCTCGCAAGGGTCGCCGTATACACCTGCCGCAGCAAAGAACGTATCGCACTATGCACGCTTTGCGCCTCTTGCGGCGTAGCCGTCAAACCCGTGCCTATCGCCCAAATCGGCTCATAAGCTATCACGACTTGCCGCATTTGTACATCGTCGAGATGAAACAAACTGCGCTCCAACTGATGTTTTACAAATCTATCTTGCTCGCCTCTGGCGCGTATATGTTGGGGCTCTCCGCAGCAAAAAATAATTTTCAAGCCCTTTGCGATGGCATGGCTGACCTTTTTCGCCAAAAGCTCATCGCTTTCATTCGCCTGCGCCCGCCGCTCCGAATGCCCGATAATCACATATTCCGTGCCCACAGAACGCAGCATATCGGCAGAAATCTCGCCCGTAAATGCGCCCTTCTCTTCGTGGTGGCAGTTTTGCGCCCCCAGATGCGCCCAGCGCGAATACTCCTTCAACATGCTGCCGATAGTATGCTGATACAAAAAAGGCGGACAAAGCACCACGCTCGTCTGCTGCAAACTGCCGTCAAGCGTGGAGGCTACCGTATTGGTAAGGTGCAGCGCTTCGAGGAAGTTTTTATTCATCTTCCAGTTGGCGGCGACTATGCTGGCTCTTTTCATAGAATTACGAGTTACGAATTACGAATGGTGGTATTGGGTGGCGGCAAAAGTACACAAAAAAACACAAATGCAAGGCGCTTGTTGGCACTTGCATTTGTGCGTGTATGATTTGCGTTTGTTGATGCTTAGTGCTATTTCGCTCCGCGCTGTACGACGATAATCTCGGCGCGACGCTCGCGGGAGGCTTCCACGCTGAAAATAGAATTTTGTGGGTCTTCTATTGCATCGCTAATACCGTTGGGTGCTTGAGTTTCGCCTAAGGGGTCTTCCGATACGCTTAGCCTGCCCTCGCGGAAGTACTGTAAGAAAATGCCGTCTTTGTAAGCGAAAAACTGCTTGCGCACGCTGGCAATGCGTCTGCGGGCAAGGGCTTTGTTGTAGCCCTCATTCGAGCGGGGGCTGGTGTAACCGCGTATACTGATATCGAGCGATGCGCCCGCCTGCAAGACTTCCAGCACTTTCTCAAAGAAGTAATTCATGCGATTGTACTCGCCTTTTACCTCCAATTCAAAAAAATCGTCGATGCGTTTTAAGACCATAGGGCGAGTTTCTGCGCCAAACTGGCAGCCATGCTGCTCTTTATAGGTAGACTGCAAGCCTATATAATCTTGATACGCATACTCGTAAGGGCGGTCTGTAGTGGTTTTCGTCGTATTGGAGTCGGGCTCATCGTTATGGAAGTAGAGCGAAAGCGGCAACATCTTATTGAGCTCGTTGATTTTCGTGCTAAGGTCGGGCGTATTGTCTACTTTCACGATGTCAGTGCGGGGCGTATCGACTTTGGGGCTGTCCACTTTAGGCGTATCTACTTTCACGATGTCGGTGCGGGGCGTGTCCACTTTGGGCGTGTCTACTTTCACGATGTCGGTGCGGGGCGTATCGACTTTAGGCGTGTCGATTTTCACGATGCTGGGCGTATCGACTACAGGGGGCTGATACTTGGGCTTGAAGCCATGCCGATAGATGTCGTTGCAGCAGGATTCGCCTGCCAAGACCATAGAGCCTGTGCGATTGGAGGCGAGAAAACCGCTGGTATCGCCCGTGCTTATCATAAAATACAGGTCATTGGCGGCGCTGTTGTAGGGCAAGCCGATGTTTTCGGGTGTTTGCCAGACGGTATTGCCGATGCGTTTGGCGCGGAATACGTCAAAGCCGCCCAAACCATGATGCCAAGTAGAGCTAAAGTAAAGCTGCTGCGTCGCGGTGCGAAAAAACGGGGTTGCCTCGTCTTCGATAGAGTTTACGGTGCGTCCCAGATTGAAGGGAGCCCCCCATTTGTCGCCTTCTTTCCATTCTACTGCCCAGAGGTCGAGTTTGCCTTGTCCGCCAGGGCGATTGCTGCTAAAAAACAAGAGCATTTGGCGGCTTTCTTCGATATAGGCAAGATGCGGGTGGGTGTTGTTGGTGCTGCTGGGGTTGATTTGTTCGGGCAAGCGGCGCAGCGCCGAAAAGCTACTATCTTCCGCATTATAGTTGGCTGCCCAAATTTCGCATTGTATGCTATCGGTTTTGATGCCCGTGCAGCGGGTAAAAAACACGGTTTTTCCATCGGGCGACCAAGACATATTGGCGCTGTGCATGGTTTCATCGTTGAGCGCATCGATAAGACGGGTTTCCGAAGTCGCGTCATAGGCAGGCGTTACCAGCGTTTTAGCGATAAGTTTGCCTTTAGGCTGCGTGTCTTTTTTGTTCTTCGGTGGATCAGCTTTGAAACGCAGGGAAGAAAAATAAAACTTGCCGTGCTTCTCTTGAGGGGCAAAATCCGAATACTGTGTATTGATTTTATCGTTGAGCTGCGTGATGATGATGCTATCATTGGGCGCAAGCATCAGGCTTTTGGCGACTACACAGCTCTGTAGCTCCTGTGTCGCTTTTTGCCGATAATAGTCCTGCTCCTTATAGCCCGCCAAAAAACGCGTATAAGCCGCATAACAGTCGTCATAGCGAGCCAAATGCTTCAGACAGCTCGCATAATGAAAATCCAAAAGCGGAAATTCGCCTATGGATTTTCTATCTTTCATCACGTCCTCATACGCTTTCACCGCTTTCGCATAAGAGTAGGTATAGCGAGAGGCTTCGGCGAATTTGTAATAAGTTTCCGTCTTTTTCTTAGACTCCAGTACGATTTCGTAGAATTTTGCAGCATTATAATAGTCTTGCTCCATGTACGCCTCATCGGCGGCTTTTTCGTAGGCGCGCAACGACTGCGCCCCGACAGGAATTATAAAAGCACAATAAGCAAACAAAATCAATGCAAGCGAGCAGCTATATCTTTTCATATTTAGCAGGTTGAGTGTGTAGTAGGGCGAAAATACGCTTTTTTATCAAGCCCACATTTTTATATCTACAAATGTAGCAAGCCGCTGTATAACTGTTTTTTTGGGGCGTGCCCGCGCCGCTAAAAAGGCGGCGCGGTCGGGCTATGCATTTCGGGTCAGCCCTGTGCTGCCCCAAAGGGCAGACACATTGGTCTGCCCCTACATTACTATCCCTCACGCAAAAAACAACCCGCCGCGCAAAGGACGCGGCGGGCGTTGGCACCTTATTAGCCTTTTGTAGCGCTTTATTTACACGCCCACAAGCAGCGACAGCCCCACAAGCCCCACAAACGGCGGCGAAGATAAAAAAGACCTTCTACCGACGAACTCCCAACTATAGTATTAGCGCCCGCGCCCCGTGCCCCTTTGGCGCGGGGCAACCTTGCGTGAGGGATAGTAGAGCCGTAGCATGCTACGGCTCGGATAGCCCGACCCCAGCCCCCTTTTTGGGGCTGGGGGCACGCTCCCAAAAAAAACGCCTTAGCCGCCGATTAAGCTCAAAAATTCCGCCTCCGATAAAGTGGCAACGCCCAATTTTTGCGCCTTTTCGAGCTTGCTGCCCGCCTCTTCGCCCACCACCAAATAAGACAGATTTTTGCTCACGGAGGAAGCTATTTTTGCCCCTGCCGTTTCCGCCATTTTCTCGGCTGCATCGCGTTTGAGCGTGGGCAAAGTGCCCGTAAAAAGTATTGTTTTTCCGCTCAATGGCAAGGCAGGATTTGCCTCCTTTGCGCGCTCCTCTTCCAGCGTCTGGGTATTCACCCCAAGCGCCGCCAAACGCTGCAAAAGTGGCAAAGTTTCGGGATTAGCAAACGCCTTGACGAGCTGTTCCGCCGCTTTCGGACCGAAGTCGGGCAGCCGTAATACGTCCTCCGTTTTCCAAGCCGCCAAATCCTCCAAGCGCTCTATATGCTGCACCAACTGCCGCGAATTGGTGCGCCCAATATGCCGAATGCCAAGCGCGTAAAGCAGCCTTGCGGCGGGATTTTTCTTGCTGCCCTCGATGGCGCGGCGCAGGTTTTCTACCGAGCGCTTGCCCATGCGCTCCAGCTTGGCGATGGCATCATAATCGAGCTTATACAGGTCGTCCAACTGCCGTAAATAACCCAACTGATAGAAGCGCTCAATGAGCGAATCGCCCAGCCCGTCTATATTCATCGCATCTTTGGAGGCAAAATGTATGAAGCTCTGCAGCTGCTGCGCAGGGCAGGTATTGGGCGCAGAGCAGCGCCAAACGGCTTCCTCCTCCCCCCGCTCCAAAGGCGCAGCGCAAACGGGGCAGGCAGTCGGAAAAATAACCACCTGCTCCGCGCCCGTGCGTAGGTCGGCGAGCGCTTGCACGATTTGCGGTATCACATCGCCCGCCCGCTCTACCAAAACCATATCGCCGATGCGTATATCTTTCTGCGCGATAAGCTCCGCATTGTGCAAGGACACCGAAGAGACCTGCACGCCCGCCAATTCGACCGTGCGCAGCTTAGCCACAGGCGTAACCGCCCCCGTGCGCCCCACCTGAAATTCGATGCCTTCGAGCCGAGTAGTCGCCTGTTTGGCGGCAAATTTATGCGCCGAAGCCCAGCGCGGATGATGCGAGGTATAGCCCAACTGCTGTTGCGTATCCAAAGAATCGACCTTGATAACTAAGCCGTCGATTTCGTAGCCGTACTCGTCCCTGCGCGTCGCCCAATCGGCAGCAAACGCCATCACGGCTTCTATATTGGCACATTGGCGGCGCTCCTGCGGCTCTTGAGGAGCCTTAAAACCCAAACCCGCCAGCGCTTCGATAGTCGCCCCATGCGTGGGAAATAGGCTTGCAAGCGGAATTTCTTGTCCCTCTTTGTCGGCAGCATAGGCAAGCTGATAAACAAAAACCTCCAAACGGCGGGCGGCGACTTCCGTCGGACTTTTCAGTCGGATAGCGCCCGTAGCGGCATTGCGGGGATTGGCAAGCTGCTGTTCGCCTTTTTGCAAACGCTGCGCATTCAAAGCCTCAAATTGCGATTTTGCCAACAGCACCTCACCGCGCAATTCCGCCGTATGTATGCCGTATTGCGAAAATTTGGCGCTTAGCGGCAGCGTGCGAATGGCGCGGGCATTGGCACTAATATCCTCGCCCGCCGCCCCATTTCCGCGAGTCGCGGCAAGAGCTAATTCGTCGCTCACATAGCGCAAAACTATCGTGCCGCCATCAAATTTTGGCTCCACCGAATAGGCAATATCCGCCGTTTCTTCCGCGCCGAGCAGCTTTTTTACCCGCTTATCAAAGTCGCGCAAATCGTCGGCATTGTAGCTATTTTCGAGCGAAAGCATGGGCGAAAGATGCGCCGCCGTCGCAAAATCCGCACTCAAATCGCTGCCCACCCGCGTCGTAGGCGAATCCGCCTGCCGCGCTTCGGGAAACTGCGCCTCCAGATACTCCAAAAGCTTAAACAAAGCATCGTACTGCGCATCCGCCAGCACAGGACTATCCAAAACATAATAGCGCCATTCGTGGTAGCGAATGACGCGGATAAGCTCGGCGATATCCTCGCCCTTTGCCGCCTGTGGCGTTTTCGCCAAAGCCAAAAAATCCTCTCCTTTGGCAAAAAGCCGCTGCTGTTCGTGCTCCGTATAGCTCATTTTTATTTCGTTTGTTTTTTATTTTTTTTGGCGTGCCGGCGCTCCCCGCCGCAAAGGCGGCGGAGCCGTAGCATGCTACGGCTCTACGGGTCGCGCCGTCGGGCTATTCGGGGCAGCCCCTGTGCTGCCCAAAGGGCAGACACATGGGTCTGCCCCTACTATCCCTCACGCAAAATATGGTGCAGCCGCCACAAAGGGTGGCGGCTGCGTTTTTATAAAAAAATCAAGCTACATAGCCCCAAAGGGGCTTCCCTTTCATAACCGTAGGCAAGCGAAGCGCAGCCTGCGGTTACCGAAGAATATACAGTATCTGTGTGCCCAAAAGCCGCCCGCTGCGGTCATAAAAGCTAATAGGATAATGCCCGCTGCTTTGTATAAAATCTGTGCTTAGTTCGTGCAAGCGCCCGTTGAGCTTATCGCGGCGCAAAAGCTGCTTGCCCTGTATATCGCTAACAATCAGCGTGATGTCCTGCGTCTGTTCGCTGCCTAAGTCGATACGCACGTATTGCGTGGCGGGGTTGGGGGCAAGATTTGCCGAAAAATCGCCGCGCACGGCAGGCTTGACGGCGGAGGGTTGTACCTGCCCCTTAAATTCGACGGAGCGGACTTGCTGCTCATTGTCGGGGTTTACGTTTTGGCGGACAATGGGCTGTTTGTAGCCTTCGGCGAGATAATCGAAGTATACGGAAGTAAATTCTGTCGGCACGGGCAGGGGCACGGCTGTAGTGAGCAAACCCGTAACATCAAACCAAAAGCCGCCACCGCCGAAGGGGCTGGCTATGCGCAATTCGATGAAAATGTTGGTTTCTTCCCGCACCTTCTGCCGCAATACGTTGTAATTGCCATCGTACAACATCAGCGTACCATGCGCCTCGTTGTACATCAGACGCGAGCCGCTCACCTTGATACGGATAGAATCAGGCGTTACGCCCCCTGGCAAGGGCGAAGAAGCCAAAGCCGCATCGAGCAAACCGCGCAACAAAGGAATGCTATCTATATGCTCCCCAAAACGAATATCAAAATTATCCGTGCGCTGCGTATTGAAGGTCAAAGGGGCAGTTTGCAAAACGTGCGGGTCTGAATACGGCGATACAAAACCGAAACCGAAAAATTCCAAGCCCCCGCCCATGCGCGTCATCGTCGTAGCCGTTACATCGACATAGGCAGAACCCAGTGTACCGACCAACGGCTGCAGCAATTCCGTATTCGGAAAATCGCCAAAATTGACACCCGTAGACGCGCCCTCTATCGTCTCCTCCCGATAGCCCTCCGTGTAGAGATACCTAAAATCCCAAGTCTGCGCCAGCGGCTGCGACATCGTTACCATCGAAGTTGTATCCGCCATCGTCGAAATCTCCAACACATCGCCCGCCTGCGGAAAACTCGCATTCGTGATGGTTGGCTGCGCTATCAAGGGCAGCGAAAAAAGGTAAAAAGCCGAAATCGTGTAGAAAAAATTTTGCATAATGCGTCCGTTGGCTACGAAATTGAAAAATGGCGAATGTAAATTGCTTTTAGCAGCACAAAAATATAAAAATAAGCACAGATTTTTTTGAATAAAAATCTGTGTAAATCTGTTTTTTCTGTGTTTATCTGTGTGCTAAAAAAACATTCTTTTATTCCCATTCGTAAGCGCCGATATCGGGCGTATTGGCATCGCGCGGATTGCCCAAAATATCGGTAGCGATGCCAGAGGCGCGCCCTGCGCGATAAGCGGGCGAGGTGAGGCTATCGAGGCTATAATCGTTTTCGGCTGTATCCTCAAACAGGGGGTCTTCGTTGATGATGCAATTTTGCAGATGCTGATTGAAGGTATCGCGTTTTATTAGACAGTTGTCGAAAACTACGTCCCAATTGACGGTGCTGCCCAATACACGCTCTACTTCGATTTCATCGGCGCGGGTGCCATACATGATGCAGTTGATGAAATGCGCCCGCCCGTCGGCAGTGGCTACGCTCCTATCGGCTAAAACTTCGTAATCGCGCACGCTTACGACGGGTTCGCGTCGGCGCAAAAAGCTCGTCGTAGCATAATTGGCAAAGGTGCAATGCGTAAATTCGTAGTCGCCCCCGCGCAGCAGCACGATGTCAAAATTATTGCTATTGGCTATTACGCAGTTGGTCGCCTTGATGCTGCCTTGCCGCGCCAAAATCCCCGAGCGCTCCACATCGTAAATAAAAACGTTTTCCATTTCCAATTTTGGGCGCGAGTTGGTAGAAAGCGAATCAATGCGAATGCCGTCTGTAGCGTTGCGAATGATGCAGTTTTCTATGCGATTGTCTTGGCTCTGGCTGCTTAGATAGATACCATCGTGATGAAAGGGAAAATCCTGAAAATCTTCTTCCAGCCTATGCGTTTGTATGACTACAGGATTTTGGAATGTGCCGCCTACACCGACTTGTATGCTCGACTGCGTGCCGAAATACAGCAAAGCCCTTTCGGCGATGCGGGGCGTAGGGCCGCCGTACATATAGACCCGCGTCGCGGGCTCTATCGTAAGAGTAGAGTTTTCAAAGATATGCCAGCCCAACACGATATAGGGACGAGTACCGCCCCAAGTTACGTTTTGATTGACATAAAAGGTCGTATCGCCTAAGCCGCCGACGTAGTTGGCATTCCAGCCGTAGGCGCGCAACACGACGCTTTGGCGATTGCCATTGACCTCAAATAGCACGGAATCCTCGCGGAAAGCGTCGCCGTTGCTAGGGTCGATGCGGGCACTCACAAAGACGTACATGCTATCTTTGGCGCGGAGCAGTATGTTTTCTTGTTCGGTAGCGCTTACGCCGTCGATATTGATATTAAAATCGGAGGCAGCGCCGCCCGATAGGCGCACGAAGCTAATTTCTATGGCTTTATCATGCGGATTGAAGACCTTGAACCAGCGAGTAGAGGTGCCGAGTTGGGTAAAAACGGTGTCAAATTGGAGGGTATCGAGCGAGAAGGCAAGTTGTGCCTCGCCGCTTGTCCAAATTCTATCTCTGCGGCAGGCGCTCGCCAGTATGCACAAGAGGGTTAGGCAGGCGGGGAGCAGGATTTTATGCGTCATGTGGCGTGTTTGTCCGTAGGCAACGCTGCGCTCGCCTACGGTTATGAAAGGGAAGCCCATTTGGGGCTATGATGGCGCAAAAATAAACGTTTTTTTTGGGGATAGCGTTTGGAAAACCTTTGCGTGAGGGATAGAAGCGAAACCAGCCCCACAACGCCTAAAAGGCGATGTGGGGCTGATGTAGCGAATAGCCCGACGGCGCGCGCTTTGCGCGCGGCGGCACGCCCAAGAAAAAAAAACTTTATGGTATGCGTGCCTGCTGTTTTTGGGTGAGAATCGTCGCTATCCAAGTAAGCGTAAGCCCCAAGAGCGTGCCGACAAGGAAGGCGACCCATGGATTTTGAAAAATGCCGACGGAAGAGCCGACAAATAAAATGAGCATGGAAAACAGGGTGAGGTAAAAAATGCGGAACGAACCCGTGTAAAAAAGTACGTCGCGCACTTTCCAGTCGAGCAGTACGATATTAAAACCGAAGGTCATCAGGATAGCTACGAGGAAGAAGGTAGCGAAGATGATGCGGCTTAGGCGCTTGATTTGGTACTGTATTGTGAAGGCGACCTTGTTGCTGGGTTTGAGCTTGATTTTTTCGAATTTGTTGCTTTCGGGATTGAAAAAGCGGGGCATTACGAAGCTCTGCTCGAAGAGTTTCCACAAATCGGGGTAGCCATAATCGTAGCCCAGTGCCCAAACGCCCACCCCTGCCAGACCTGCGTCGAGGGCGTGTTCTATTTTTTGCTCTATGGTGGCGGAGTTGTCGAAATAGATTTCGCGTACGATGCCCAAGCTATCGCTTAGGCGCAAAATCATGGAGGTATAATATTTATCGTAGATGAGTTCGCCGCCTTGTTCGACGATGAGTTTGCGTATTTGTCCGTAGGGTACATAACCCTCGAAGGTAGGTTTTTCGCCGCGCATATTCCAGACTGCGCCATGATAAGGCAGACCGAGTACGAGGCTGGATTTGTAGTCTTCACCGATTTCTTCTATGCACTCTTCGATGGTTTTGCGCAGGTCGTACATAGAGTCGCCGCGCACGCTGGCGCTGGGGGCGTGGACGAGTTTATTGAAGGCATCACGGACGACATAGCCGACGGATTGGTGTCGTTTTTCGGTGCTAAGTTTGGCGTATTGTTCGTATTCGAGGATGTAGGCGGGCGAGTATTCGGGCTGAAAGAGGAAGAAGGGAAGTTTTTCGGTGGGGGCGATGGAGTCGCGCAGTTCGACGATAGTGGTTGTTTTGGAGAGCCAGCGGCGAACGTCGAGATTATTGCGAATGGCGGCGCTGGCGGGGTTGCGCAGCACGGTAACGTAGTCCTCTATTCTCCGCTGATAGTTGAGCTGATTGCCTAAGCGAGCAAAATAAAAGGAAAGGGTATCTAATAGTTCTTCCGTGTATTCTTTATCATGCGCCAAGCTCATGGCTTCTATGCGCATATCTAAGGGGAGTCGGGCGAGGGAATCGAGGGTTAGGTAAGCGGTATAGGCAACTGTTGTACCTCGCACGGGGGCTTCGGCATTGCGCAAGGGGGCTATCGCCCCGCGCACCAGCCCCAAGGGGGTAACATGGTGATTGAAGGCGGAGATAATAAAGTAATCGACCCAAGGGCGCAGCTCTTCCAAGTCATAGACATTGTCTTTATCATAGACGGGAATGCTCATCATTATCGTATAGGAGCTGTTGGTTTCGCGCAGCTCATAGGATAGATTTTTGACGAAGTCTATGAATTCGGCTTTTTGTGCGCGGGGCACGTCCTCGAAGGAAATTTCTATGCCATCGGCGTCGGCTTCTTTGACGATAGAGATAAGGCTATCGATAAGATTTTGTTGGGCGATGGCTTCGCCAGTGAAGAAGATGGCTGCATCTTCGCCGCGACAGCTCACGCTAAGCAACACATCGCAGGTATCGAGGTGTGCGGTGGGAATAAAGTCGCTGTATTTGAAATTGTAGATAGCATCAAAATTGCGATAGCCGCCCGTATAGGGGTTCATTTCATAGGAATAGTAGGCTACGTGCGAGAGGAGCGCGAAGCTATATTCTTTGTAGGTATCTACGCCTGTATTTTCGCCAATCCAATACGGGTGCCAGCCTAAGGCGACGACGTTTTGGTCGGGCAGCACGCGCCCTGTGGTCATGCGCTGCACGCTACGATTGTCGTTGGGCAGGAGGAAGCTCTCGCCACCGATAGCCAAGAGGCTGCGGCGATAGCGGGAGTATAAGCCCATTTGTCGACGGTCTGCTTCGCGGTCTGTAGGTAAATTCCACCACTGACGCAGGAGCATCTCCGTGTAGTGCTTGTTGATTTCTTTGATGACGCGATTTTGCTCGCGGTCGTTGGCTTGCAGAGGCGTTAGCAAGCTGTCTTGCGGCTGCGCTTGTATAGCGAAGCCTGCAAAAGCGGCAACAAAAAGTAGCGTGTAGCGGAAAAAATAAGCTATGTTCATTCGTAATTCTAAGGTTGGTCTGCTTGCTGTTTGTAGATGGATTTGAGTACCGACCAGCTAATAAAAGAGCCGAGCGCCAAACCGACCAGCAGAAGGGCTACATTATACTGAAATAAACCGAAGTAACTGCCCAGCAAGAGGAGCAGAACAACAAAAAAAGCAAGATACATAGAGCGGAAACGCTGATTATCAAACAGTGCCTGCCGCGTCTGATAGCTAAACAGCGCCCAAACAAACCCTAAGGTCATAAACAAGCCCCAGTAAAGCAGCACCGTAAATACGAAAATGCCTGTCGACTGCGAGCGCCGCGTAGCTTCCCTGATTTTGGCGGCTGTGCCTGCGGGGTCGGGCTCTACATAGACGGCAAACATATCGTTGAGCAGTTGACTATACTCCGTTTGGTACTGCATCGCATCGCCAAGCATGTGTATAGCCACCCCGCCAACGCGGGTAGAAAGGGCATACTGAAATTTTTCGCGCAAACTGGCTGGGTCATCAAAATAGACCTCTGTGCGTATGGGCAATTCCGTTTTGTCGGTAGAGTCTATCAAGACCCAGATATTGCCAAAATAGGATTGGTCTTTGCGCACGCGCTTGATAGTGTCCGTCGTCGAATTGACGTAGGTCGACATCAACTCATCGTAGCTAATTTTGCGTATCAAGTCCTCTTGTATGCCTTGCGACATCCAGACCGTACCGTAATTGGGCAGCGCCAAGATAAGCCGAGAAGCATTGTAAGTGCCTATTTTGCGGATGGTCTGCTCTACGGCTTTGCGTATATCGGGCGACTGGTCGGCGGGTTGGGCATTGAGCGGGGAGATGGGGCCTTTTATCGGCGTGCGGGCTTCGTTTTCGTTGTGGAAATCTATAGCCAATATAATGAAATAGTCTACCTCTGCTGTAAGGTCGCGGTAGCTATAGATGCCCTTCGTATCGAAAGGCGGTACAGAAAGGACAAATATATTTTTGGGATTGACGGCATGCACCATACCCGCAAACTTCATCACGAATTTATTGAAGTCGACGGCTACGTCGGCGGGTACGTCGACGAAATTGAGTTCGATGCCATCGGCTTTAGTCGTATCGAGTAGGTATTTGATGCTGTCTATAAGCATCTGTTGGGCGTTGAGGTTGGTGCCGCTAAAGAATATGCGGTGATTTTCTTCGCCGTGCAAGCTCACGGAAAGCAGGGCTTTGCTGTAGCTGGTATCCAATCTTTCTTTCTCTCCGCCCCAGTTTACGATGCGGGGCGTAGCACGCACATGCGGCAAAAATCCTCCTTTTTGGAAATCTAAAACATCGGCAGGGTTGAGTGCCATGCCTGTATAGGGGTCTACGTCGTAGGAGTAGTAAGAAATCATATTTACGCGGTCGTAATTGTACTGCTTGTAGGCTTCCCCATGCCAAGTGGGGTGCCAAGTAAATACGACGACTTCCTGCCCGTTGATTTTCTTTTGGTGCAGGTATTGGGCGGGATTAGTTTTTTGCTTTTTGAGTCTTGCGAGCAAGGCGGCGCGCTGCTCGGCGAGGTCTATAGAAGAGGGCAGTAGCCACCATTCTTGCAATAGCTGCACGTAGCGTCCTTTGTTGCGGCGGTCTTCTATCTCGGCTTTTGCTTTTTCGTCTTCTATCAGCTCGCCCAATTTCGGCATGGTGTCGCGGCTGGATAGATAATCGAATGCCTTGCCTGGCAGGTTTTTTTTCAGGTCTATGGCAGAGGAGCGTGCGCCTGCTTCGTAGGTCTGCATCTCTTCTTTTGCCATGCTGCCTGCGGAAGAACCCGCATCGCGGCTCATCTCGCGTATCTTGCCGATAGTGAGGCGTTTTCCGCCGCGTAATTGCGCCGAAACAGGGTTAGAAAACAAAGAAAAACCGCAAAAAGCCAGTAAAAATATATATATGGTTGGTTTCATTGGCAGGATAAATAACAGGCTGTAGGGATAAAAAATCAAACAAGTCTATTCTTCTGGGCGATTATCGACTGCCTCGTACTGACTTTTGATATAGATTTCCTGCGTGCGCTCGCGCACGATGATTTTCGGTGTGCGGCGGGTCGAAAGCTGAAATTTCGCTACGCGTAGGTAGATTTTCACCCCCGTCGATACATTCAAATTCCGAAAGCAAAGCTTTAGCTTGCCAAACTTCGAGGCGTTCTCCATAGAAATAAAGCCGTAAAACGGTATCGGGTCGTCCCCGCGCATCAGCGGCTTATGCGGCGCGTCGGGATTGCGAAACCTAAACAAAACCCCATTCCCTAAAGCATTCAGCGCTATCGGTAGGTCTTTCGTCAAACGCAAACCATAGGCTATAAGCGGGTCATTCACAGCCCGCAAAGACCAATGCGGCGGCGGTGTCGTGCGCAAAGCCTCGTATTTCGCCAAAGCCTCATCGCCCACACCCACCCAGTACACGGCGTACTGATTAGGCTCGTCCTCCAAAAGCGATTCAAATATGCAGGTATCTTGGTTCGCTCCGATATTTTTGCCGGGTGCCAGCGAAAAATCAATCGCTATCACATCGGGCAAAGGTATCGTATCTATCACCACATCAAACAGCGTATCCACCCGCGAACTAAAGATAATATCGTCCAACTCCATCGTGTCTTTCGACATCATGCGGTTGTTTTTCTCTATGCGCAGATTGAATGAAGCCGTGCGCAGGCTGCGATTGCGAAACTTAAACGTATACTGCCCCGCTTCATACACGCGTATGCGTTTTGCGGGTATCAATCGCTGTTTGCGCGCCACCATATTCATACGGCTGCCATTCGGCTCCATGACTTCTATGCGGTTGAGCTTGCGCCCCGTCGTCGTCTCAAAGGTAATAATTATCTCTTCGCCCTGCTTAAAATCGTGCGACTCCTCATACGTTTTGAATGGTTTTACCTCTATCAAGGCTTTCGACAACTCTTCCCGACGCGGCTGCGCATACAAAGCCCCTTGCACACAGCAAAAAATCAGCAGCATCAACAAAAAAGTGGGGGTATTGCTTGTCATCAGTTTTTCGAGCACTTAGTAGGTTTTTTCGGTAGTCTTTGCGGGTGCTACAAAATTATAGCTTTCCCTTTAATTACTGCCAAATAAGCACTTTTTTTTTCAAGCCCCTACCTTTTTCCCTTTTTTTTCGCCGCCCACTCTATAACTGTGAAGGACGAATGACGAATGACGAATGACGAATGACGAATGTTGCGCACAAGCGTTTAAACACAAAGCACAATCGTTATTCGTTATTCGTCATTATTTGGGCGTGCCCGCCGCGCCAAAAAGGGCGCGGCGGTCGGGCTATTCAGGGCGCATCACCATCGCCCCTAATAGGGCGAATGTTGATTCGCCCCTACTATCCCTCACGCAGTTGCCCGCGCCCAAAGGAGGCGCGGGCGCGGGCTGTATCCGTCAGTGGAGACGCAATTTATTGCGTCTCTACACCATCGGTATACATTTTTTTGAACGATACAGCACGAATTAAACACCCCGTTCAATATATGCCCATTTATGATGGCACAACCCAAATTAAAAAATAAATGATTGTTGTAGAGACGCAATTTATTGCGTCTCCACTGATGGATACAGCCTGCGCGCGCCGCCCCTTTGGCGGCGCAGCCCCGCGCGTGAGGGATAGTAGGGGCAGCTCTTGTGGCTGCCCTGCATAGCCCGACCGCCGCGCCCTTTTTGGCGCGGCGGGCACGCCCAAAAA
>CAYXSA010000077.1:0-19956 GCA_964467315.1 uncultured Saprospiraceae bacterium
GGGATAGTAGGGGCGAATCAACATTCGCCCCCTCTGGGGCGATGGTGAAACGCCCCGCATAGCCCGACCCGCGCCCCTTTTTAGGGCGCGGGGCACGCCCAAAAAAAATCAGCCCAAAAAACGGGCACGCCATTCGGGACGGGGCAAAAAACAGGCGTTTTCTTCTTCTTGCTTTCCGAACCAGCGGTAGCGGCGGCGGGCGACGAAATTATAAATCCAGTCGCGCAAAAAGTAAGGAACGAGCCAAAAAATGAGCAAAAGCGGGTAGGGTAGGGGCAGGCGGCGCGCTATTTGTAAGGCGGCAGCGGAATGCGTGTAGGCGCGTTTGGGCGTAATCAAGACGACACTATCGAGGAGCAGAGAAGCCCCATGTTTTTGCAGCAACGCCTGCCCCAGAGGCGATTGGAGGGCGGCGAAATGAAAGCGCGCCGACTTATCGCGCAGCAAAACAAACTGCACGCTGCGGTGGCAGAGATTGCAAACGCCGTCGAAAAGCAAAATATCTAAATCGGCGTAGGCGCTAAGGTCAGGCGAATTTTGCATAATTTTGCGATAAAAATAGATGAAAATAGGCGCAAATTTGTTTATATTTTTTGGCGCGATATGCTTGCTAATTTGGCTTTCGAGCGCAGTAGAAGAATGGCGTTGGCGGCAGTCGGCACACGAATACAAGGCAGTAGCCAGCACACTGGAGTTGCAAAAAAGCCGCGCAAGAGGCCTAATGTCGGGCTTCAACACCCTACGCTGGCAAGATGAAAGAGGCGAATGGCAGGAAGTTCGGCAATTTTGCCGACCCGAAGCCGCCAGTTGTCAAACACCTAAATGCTTACAAATAGGCGATAGTTTGCGTTTGTTGTATAAAGCGCCAGCATGGCGCATTTTGGGCGAGAGCGATTGCGGGCGCTTGGGGCATGATTGGCTGATATCTATTGGCTTAATGCTTTTGGGGCTGCTTTTGCGGCGGTTTTCGTAAATTTCTGCGGTAAAAAAGGCGCAAACAGCCAAATAATTTTGTATCTTTACCGCAACTATTATGTTTTATTTGGGGCAATTTTTTTTGCTTCCCAACTCTTATTTTTTTAGCTTGCTGATTGCTCTATATCTCGTTGCTTCAAAAGACTCATATAAAAGAGATGCTTATGAAACGCATACTGTTGTTGTCGACTTGCTGGCTGCTGGCGAATGCCCTGCTGGCTCAAAAAACGCCGCCCATCAAGGAATGGGAATACAAAGAGGCGGAACGTAAGGAAGAAGATTTGGCGGTACTCAAGCAAGAACGCAAGGAGTACGACGCAACGGGGCAGGTACTAAAGTACATCTTGCACGTAGCCAACCCCATTATGGACTTGGTAAAATCGCTGGAGGTCGAAAAAGGCGAAGATACGCACGGCAAGTACGAGCAAATCACCAAATTTGACGAAGGCGGCGAACCGATGCAGCGCGAAAAAATCTATATGGACGCTACAGGCAAGCTGAAAATGCGCGTGGAGTCCATAGATTTTATGAACGACCCCGAAGAGGTGATAGCAAAGGTCTGGAAGTACAACGAAGAGCGCCAACCCCTCGTAGCCACTACCACCAACAAAGCTAACAAAAAAGTAGCCGAAGAGACTTGGAAGTACAACAAAATGGGCGAAGAAGTCCGCTTCGATAAGTGGGAACTCCAAGCCGACGGCTCGAAAAATACAGAATATAAAACCATCGAATACAACGAAGACGGCTCTTTAGCAAAATCGGTGCAGGTGATGAAAGTCGGCGGCGATGAGATGAAGGAAGAAATTATCTTCGACCGCAATCGCGTCAAAGAAAAAAAACGCTATAAAAATGGGGAAATCGTTTCTTCTTTCGGCGGAAAAAGCTCCAAATACGACCCCTCCAAAGCCAAAACGCTGGTAGACTTTGAGATGGGCGGCGATAATACCAATTACGAGTCCGAAGACTTCTTTGATGAAGAAGGCAGAAAAATACGCACCCTCAAAACTGAAGGCATAGAAATTGCCGAAGAGTGGTTGTACGAATACGACGCTAAAGGCAATTTGATCAAAACCAAACGCCTCTACTACACAGGCGGCGAACCAAACGGCGAGGAAGAAGAATTTATCTGCGAATACGACGAATTTGGCAATAAAGTACGAGAAGCAACCATTAGCAGCGGTATGGTTATGAGCGAAAAAACTTATAATATCGTCTACTTCCGCTAATTTCATGGGGTGAATGATTTTTTAGCACACAGATATATACCACTATGCAGCGACTACTCTCTTCTCTGGCTCAAAAAACCATTGCCCTCTTGGCGCTGCCCCTGCTCCTTGCCTTCAACCCCGACCACTCACAAGGGCAAGGGAAAAAGGGCGAAGACCTAAGACCGAAAATCCGAAAAGAAATTCGGCAAGACTTCGTCGTGCACCCAAAAGGCGAAAAAAGCCTACACAAACAAGTAGAAACCGAATTCGATATATACGGCAAAATTGTACAATATAGCGAATTTGACGTGCTGCCCGAAGGACGTACCAGCCTCAACAAACAAACCATACACAAATACAATAGCGAAGGCAAACGCATCGGTACGATGGTCTATGACCTCAATAATACCCTACTTTGGTCGGAAGAACTGCAAACCGACGCACAAGGACGCAGTACCAAAACCACCCAAACCGACCACAGCAAAATTCCCCTCCAGCGCCAAGTCTCCACACACGAATACGACCAATACGGCAACGAAGCCATTACCCGCACCTACAACGGACAAGAAGCCAGCAGCGAAAAGCGCAGAACCTACAACGCAAACGGCGAAATGCTCCTACTCCAACATTGGTACTACCACAAAGACCCTGAAGGCAAAATTGTAAAACGCTCCGTGCGCACCGAAAACCAATACAACACACAAGGACATTTGGTAAAATCCATCTCCGATATACAAGAAGGCAAACGCAAATGGCGCGAAATCCGCCACTTTGAAAATTGCGCCATCGTCGAATGCGATAAATACGAAAACGGCAAACTCATCAGCCACTACAGAAGACAAAACCGCGATAGCTCCCCCAATAGCCCCGCCTTCGATGTAGTCCCCGTACCCAATCAACCCTTCCCGATGGAATACGACGACAAAGAACGCGACGTACTCGCCAGCTTCGACCATACCGAAATGCGCACCATCACCCTGAAAACCGATAAAAACGGAAACCTTAGCAAACGCATCGTCCGCGAACACGGCGACGTGTACAGCGTAACATACTATACCTACGACGACAAAAACCAACTCACCAAAGAACATACCCTACTCAAAGCCGACGATAGCACCGACGAACGCCAGTATCAATACGACGAACACGGCAACCTCATACACGAAACACACCTCGTAAATGATAAAACCGTAGAAGAGTTTGCTATCATCTACGAGTACTATAATAATTAGTTACGAGTTACGAATTACGAATTATCTCTTATTTTTGCCCTGCACGCCCCACCATACGGCGCGCAGGGCTTTTTATTTGCCACCTACCCCACCAACAATATGCTCCGATACCTCCTCACGCTCTGCCTTTTTAGCCTGCTGCTCCCCTTCGCACAGGCGCAAAAAGCCGCACTAAAATTCACCCAACACCAAAAATACGTCGTCGCCGAAGGCGGTACACTCAAACTCTCGCTCCAAATCGAGCAACATTACAACAAATTCGGCAACCTCATCAAGCAAGAATACTTTTATCCCCGCGCCGACAACGGACAACTGCAAGCCGATAGAAAAATCCTGCATTCCTTCGACTCCCGCAATCGACACCTCTCCACAATGGAGTACAACGGCGATAATATCCTCGAATCCGAAACCAAAATCTATTGGGATGAACAAGATAATCGCTCCAAAGTCGAAGAAGTCCGCTACACCAACGGCGAACAAACCGCTACCCAAACCACCTACCTCCTCCAATACGACGAGCGCGGCAACAAAAAGCAAGAAATTTACTACAGCCCCACAGGCGAGGAAGAAAAAACCCGACAATGGTTTTATAATAAACGCGACGAAGTCGTCAAAAGCATACAGCGCGTAGAGAAAAAAAACCAACCCAAAACCAAAACTACCGTCCTCTACAAGCTCGATAAAAAGGGCGATCTCGTCAAAGCCATCAGCCGCGAAGTCGTCAACGGCAAGGAATACCGCAAAGACATACAGTATTTTAGCAACAATCAGGTTATCCGCTGGCGCAAGTACATCGGCGGCAATTTTGAGAGCGAATTTATCAACGAATACCGCGATAGCGTCGTCATTCGCACCACCCGCCGCAACACGCGCAAAGTCCTTTCCTTAGAGGAGGCGCAGCGCGAACAAGAACGCCAAAACAAAAAAGCCAATAAAAACAAGACCAATCGCCGCAATTCCGAACTCTGGATAACCAATACCGAGTACGATGCCTACGGCAACATCGCCATTTCCTCCCAAAGCATCAATAATAAGGTCGTTTTCGTTACCCAATTTGAGTACGACGACTACGGCAACTGCACGCAGACCCTTAAAGTCAACAAGGAAACGGGCGAAAAGGAAGAAGAACGCATAGAATACGAACAAATGGGCAATGTCCAAAAGCGCACGATCCTCAAAAACGGGGCGCTGCTCTCCGAAGAGCGCTTCAAGTACGAGTACCACGATAGAGATTAGTCCGTTTTTTCGAGTTTTTTTTTGTTTTGGGCGTGCCCCCGCGCCAAGGGCGCGGGGTCGGGCTATCCGCTCCATCACCGATTCGCGCCGTAGGCGCTTTCGGTGGTTCCGCTCCTATCCCTCACGCGCGGCGCGGCAAGCCGCGCCTTGAGTTACGAATGACGAGTTACGAATTGAGCACAATCGTAACTTGAAGCTCTGATGTTACGCAAAAACGTTGGGGGCGCTGCCCCGCCACGCTTCTTTTACGTGATTTTCGTACATTTTGGCTGGCGGCAGCACTTGGCGGGGGCAGCGCCCCCCGTCCAAGTGTACAACAAATAGCGTTGGGGCAGCGCCCCCAACGCCACGTAAATAACAAATCACATGCTCTTGTGTAACATCAGTTAAGCTTTTATAGAAAAGCACATTCGTAACTCGTAACTCGTAACTCACATGAAAACACTTCAACAACGCCGCTTAGGCATCTTGGGCGGCGGTCAACTGGGTAAAATGTTCCTGCAAAATGCGCTTAGCTGGGATATTCCGCTCTGCGTCTTAGATGCCGATGCTGATGCGCCCTGTAAGGTCTGCACTGCCGATTTTACAGTAGGCGATTTGATGGATTACGAGGCGGTGTATGCCTTCGGCAGCCGCTGCGATTTGCTCACGGTAGAAATCGAGCGCGTCAACACCCAAGCCCTCGCCGACTTGGTCACCCAAAAAGGCGTACAAGTCTACCCGCAGCCACATATACTGGCGCTTATCCAAGATAAAGCCCAACAAAAGGCATTTTTTGCCCGCGAAGGCTTTGCAAGCGCCCCTTATATCGTACTCGAAGACAAAACCGCCCTACTCGCCGCTATGCAAAAGCAGCCCAAAGGCGTGCAAAAACTTCGCCGCGATGGCTACGACGGCAGAGGCGTACAGCTACTGCGCAGCATAGAAGAGGCAGCAGAAAAAGGTTTTGCCGCTCCTTCCATCTTGGAAGAAACCGTAGACATCGCCCAAGAAATCGCTGTGATGGTCGCCCGCAACCCGCAGGGCGAAGTACGCAGCTACCCGCCCGTAGTGTCTATTTTTCACCCCGAAGCCAATTTGGTGGAATACCTCCTTTCGCCCGCGCCGCTCACAGAGGCACAAAGCCAGACCCTGCGCCAAACAGCCGAAGATATTATCACTCGGCTCGGTATGGTCGGCATATTGGGGGTGGAATTCTTTATGACGAAAGAAGGCGATTTTTTGGTAAATGAAGTAGCCCCCCGCCCGCACAATAGCGGACATGCCAGCATAGAGGCAAATAGTACCTCGCAGTTTGAGCAACATCTGCGCGCCGTGATGGGGCTGCCGCTCGGCGATACGGCGGCGACCTTCCCTGCCGCGATGATAAACCTACTCGGCGAAGAAGGGCAGATAGGCGATGTATACTATAAAGGCTTAGAAATCATAGCCGCGATGGCCCGCACCTATGTACATCTTTACGGCAAACGCCAAACCCGCCCTTTCAGAAAAATGGGACATATCACCATACTGGGTGAAGATATAGAAGAATTGAGAGAAAAAGCCCTGTATATCCGCCAAACCCTGCGCGTGCAAGCCCAAAATGCAGAATAAGCCAAAAGGGCGCGAATATACAAACTTTGCCGCAAATAAAAAAGAGATGCTAAGTTTTGCTAAACTATAGTTAGTTTTTTTTGCGTGAGGGTTGTTTTTTACATTTTCCCTGCGTATCTTTAAGCCGCAAAACCCTGAAAATCAAGACTTATTAGGGGCTAAAAGCCTTTGCAGGTCTTGGATTTTTCTACATTGCAGTATCCAATATAACTTATAAAACAAAAAATCCCCACCACGCGTCATGTTCAATCCAAAAGGAAAGAAATTAGCTGATGTAAAAGCAGCAGATGTCAACAAAAAGGCAATTGCCAAATTAGGCAAGAAGTACAATGCAGAAACAGGCAAAAAAGCGCCTTTCTTCATCAACCTCGAACACAAATTTTCAGACGGTTCAGAAGGGCATCTTTTTGTATTTGGCAAGCTCAACGCTTTCAAAGCCGAAATCAAAGAAGCAGTAACCAAAAACGCAATCACTTGCGTGAGAGGCTTGGCTTATGTAGAGTACGACGACAAAAAAGTACCTACACTCGTATTTTGCCCCGTGAAAGGCAAAGCCCTCAACAAAGAGGCGGTAATGACAAAGGCAATGAAAAAAACCTTTACGCCTGCTTATGCCAACTTCAAAGTAGGTGCAGAAATCGACGAAAAAGCAGCCGAAGCAGCCGAAGCAGCAGCCGAAGCTGAAGAAGATGTAGCAGACGACGAAGTGGCTTCTGACGACGCTCCAGCCACTACCAACAACAACGCCGAAAAACCAGCACCCAAAACCAAAGAAGAAGCACAAGCGGCAGCGCTTAGCGGTATCGTTGGCAAAATCGAAGGTTTGCTCGCTCAACTGAAAGCCGCCAACGAAAAAGGCGACGCAGCAGCAGTAGCCAAGCTCGACGCTGAAGTGAAAGCAGAGTTCGCCAAAGTTGCTCCCAAGAAATAAGATAGGCGCAAATCAATAGGCTCCCATTTTTTACTCCCACCCCCGCCTAAAAGGAATCTCGGGCGGTGGGAGTATTTTTTTCTATTTCTTTGATGATTGCAAAGCGTGAGGGATAGGAGCGGCGCGAAGCGGTACGAGCGGCATTTGATGCCGCGAAGTACTGAAACCGCGCATAGCCCGACCCTCAGAGCCGAGAGGCACTGAGGGGCACGCCAAAAAAAATAAAACCAACAACACTGCTACCACTTATTTAAACTGCTTTCTCTATGTTGGAAGATTTGATGGCACGCCTGAAAGCCTTGTCGAACGACTATAAAGAAATAACGAAAACTACTACAGCCAACGCCGCGCCTGCGGCAAAAAGCATATCGGCAGCAGTAGGCGAGGGCGGCAAAAATGTACCCGCAGACGTAACGCTGGTGCAGCAACTACTCAACAAAAATCATGGCACTTCGCTGGCAACTGACGGCGCTTGCGGCGCGAAAACAATAGCGGCAATCAAGGATTTTCAGCTAAAAAAACTGGGCTTTCCTGTGCCCGATGGCAGAATAGACCCCAATGGCAAGACTTGGACAGCCTTAAATGGCGGCGGCGGCAATAATACCGCGCCCGTCGATAACAACACGACGAAACCGACGGAGGAAGCGCCCGCGAGTAGTTATTATTCGCACCCACGCGCCAATGAGGTGAAACTTGGGAAGTATGCCAGCGCTGTACCCTTGAATGCACAAGCCGAAATGCTGCTAAAATCGCTGCTTGCGGGTAGCGGCAATATGTCGGCAACCTACACAAGCACGCTGCGCACTTATGTAGACCAAGCGCGTGCGATGATGGGCAATGAGCAATCATCTATAGACAGATGGTACAAAAGCACAGAGGTTTCGGAGGCTTTCAGAGCTTTCAAAGCGAAGGGCGATATTAAGGGTTTTGCGCAATGGCTGGAAGCGCGCGACAAAAAGCGTGGCAAACTTATTAGCAACCACTTGCCTGGTATCGCTATAGATGTTATTAACTGCAATTTGGCTGCTTTTGAAAAATTCGCTGTTGGTAAAGCAGGAGTCAAAAAAGTGTTTCCAGAGCCAGAGATAAAGTGCACGCATATAGAATTTACCTTTAAGGTAACGGGCGGTTCAGCCAGCGCGGGCGGCGGCAATGTGAAAATTCCTGCCAATCCGACTCAAGGCGGCGCGGTAACACCATCGGCAGGCGCTATCTCCGCGCCCGTCGGCGAAGGCGGCAAAAATTATACCTGCCGATGTGGCATTGGTGCAGCAGCTTTTCAATAAAAACTACAAAAAAAGTTTCGCCCTCAATGGGCAATACGATGCGGCACTAAAGGCGGCTATTTATGAGCTTCAAGGCAAGTTTATGCCCATTCCTGATGGACGTATAGACCCAGGCGGCGGAAGCTTTAAGGCGCTGAATGGGCAGATACCCGCCGCACCAGCCCCAACGGGCGCTTGGTCTGCGGATAAATTTGGCAACGAGATATTTGTGCGCGGGGCGAGCGACCTCATCGTAAGTATACCCACAGGCGCTACAGGCGCTCTGCACGCGGTCGTGCTTTTCGGTGGCTTAAATGACGCTAAATACGGTGCCTCTTTTATGAAAAGCCAAGTAGAAGCGGCGGCTTCAGACTTTTTTAGCAAGGTTATCGTCATCACTTCCAGACACGGAAACGGATTTAATGCGGGCGTATTCAACGCCATATTGCAGCAAAAAGGCGTTTCTATGGCTTCGTATAGCGTCTGCGGTTTCTCCAAAGGCGGACCGCCTGCCATCGATGCGGCAGGAGGCGCGAAAGCCTTAGGGCTCATGGATCCAGGTCTACGTTTTGGAGACGAAAAGCCAAAGGGCAACGCCAAAATGATTTACAACCCCAACAACTGGAAATCCTACCCCGCCATAGCGGACTTGCTCAATAAACTCGGCACGGCAATGGGCGGCAATGCCCTCAATACCAAATCCGTAGGCTACGACCACGATAATATGCCAAAGGCGTTTTTATCCAAATTCAAAGCCCATCTGCTATAACAAACAGACTACATTCATACACACGTCATAATATCCCACAATCCCCGATATGCTCGAAGAACTGAAAGCTCGCTTTGCCGCTTTGGCAGGCGAATACAAAGAGATTAAAAAAACAATCGCCCCTACCACACAGGCGGCTCCCCCAGCCAAAACCCTCTCGGCATCTGTCGGCGAGGGCGGCAAAAATGTGCCCGCAGATGTAACGCTGGTACAACAACTACTCAATAAAAATCACGGCACTTCTTTGAGTACCGACGGCGGCTGCGGACCGAAAACCATCGCCGCTATCAAAGACTTCCAAACCAAAAAATTAGGCTCTACCAAGCCCGACGGTAGAATCGACCCAGGCGGGAAAACTTGGACAGCGCTCAATGGCGGTGGCACGGTAACCCCACCCGCAGACACTACCAAGCCAAGCGACACGACCAAACCCACAGAGGAAGCGCCCGCAAGTAGCTACTATTCACACGCCAAAGCCAAGGAGGTAAAACTCACCAAAGGCGCAAACGCCGTGCAGCTCAATGCACCAGCCGAAATGCTCCTAAGATCGCTCCTCGCAGGCAGTGGCAATATGTCGGGACATTATACCAGTACGCTCCGCACTTATGTCGACCAAGCCCGCGCCATGTTTGGCAATTCGCAAGCCTCTATCAATGGTTGGTACGGCAAAAATGCCCCCAAAGTCCCCGAAGCCTTCAAAACCTTCAAGGCGAAAGGCGACCAAGCAGGCTTTGCCAAATGGCTCGAAGCCTACGATAAAGAGCGCGGCAAACTCATCAGCAATCACCTGCCAGGCATCGCTATAGATGTTACAGGCATCAATCACGCCGCTTTCCAAAAGTTCGCAGCAGGCAAGGCTGGGGTGAAAAAAATGATTGATGAGCCACAAATCGGCGTTACACACATCGAATTTACTTTCAAAGTAACAGGCGGCACCGCCAGCGCAGGCGGCGGCGGTTCTACCGAATTGCCCCCCAACACAGACCCCAACGCAGCCGTAACGCCCTCCGCAGGCGCTATCACTGCATCCGTCGGCGAAGGTGGAAAAAATGTACCCGCCGATGTGGCGCTCGTGCAACAACTTTTCAACAAAAACCACAAGAAAAGTTTTACCCTCAACGGACAGTACGAAGCCACCCTTAAAGCCGCTATCCTCGAACTGCAAACCAAAATGGGCACGGCAAAACCCGACGGACGCATCGACCCAGGCGGAAAAACCTTCACGGCGCTCAATACCGCCGCCGTCGCCCCAGCCGAAAATACAGGCGGCAATACCCAAAACCCCGCCCAGCCGCTCGACATGAAAAGCGAATTCGCTAAAATCGCCGCCGAATTTGGCGTAGAGCAGGCTGTAGTGTACGCTATCCAAAAGGTCGAGTCAGGTGGCAATGGCTTTTTGCCCGATGGTCGCTCCAAAATCCTCTTCGAGGGGCACGTTTTCTGGAGCCAGCTCAAAAAAGCAGGCATCGACCCCGAAAAACACGTCAAAGGCAACGAAGACATTTTGTACCCCAAATGGGACAAAACTAAGTACAAAGGCGGTGCCGCCGAATACGACCGCCTCGCCAAAGCCGAAAAAATCGACCGCATCTGCGCGCTCAAATCCGCCTCTTGGGGTGAATTCCAAATCATGGGCTTCAACCACAAAACCGTCGGCTACGGCGATGTCGAAAGCTTCGTAGAAGCCATGAAAACGCCAGGCACCAACAACGTCAAAGCCCTCATGCAGTTCTGCAAAACCAACGGTCTACTGAAGTTCGTGCCGATGGGTAAGGCAAAAGATTGGGCTTCCTTCGCCAAAGGCTACAACGGACCTGGCTACGCACAAAACAAGTACGATACCAAGCTCGCCGCCGCTTACGAAACCTTCAAAAAACAATACCCAGGATAGGCTTAGACCCCTCCCTGCTGTTTATGCCCCTTGCGCCTACTTTCGCGCAAGGGGCTTTTTTTGTCGACTATTCTTTGACAAAACGCTGCGCCGCCGCATCATTCACCTGCAATAAGTACAGCCCAGTCGGCAATCCGCTAATATCTATCCGCTGCTCCCCCGCCTCCAAATCTCGCTCTATTAGCACTCTGCCCAGCAAATCTACTACCCGCAGCAGCCCTTTTTGGGGCAAGGAAAAATTGATTGCTTCTTTCGCGGGGTTGGGGTACAAGGATAGTTTAACCCGCTCCGCAGCCCTTGATACACTGGATAAGGGAGCAGCTTCTTCGCAATCCTCCGAAAAGGTTTGCCCAAAACTGAAATTGAAAAGGTTTCCCTGCCAATTTGCTTGGCTGTAGGCGGCATCATCAACTTTAAAACAAAGAATGCCCCCGTCCCAATTTGTGCTACGAGTATCCATCCTATGCAAAATGCCGTTCTGCCCATTGGCAAGATTCAAATAAGCCAAGGGATTACCGCTACAAATCAACTCTACCAAAGCAGCATTTTGTGACAAATCTAAATGCTCCAAATTGTTATTCAAGCAAGATAAAGATCCTAAGGCAGAATTTTGCGAAAGGTCTAAGCTGCTTATATTGTTGAAAGCGCAATTCAAACACCACAAGGCAGGGCACTGCGAAACGTCTAAGGCAGAAAGATTGCAAACCCCACAAAGCAAAGAAGCTAAATTAAGGTTCGCCGATACATCTAATGCCCCCAAATTGCGATTGCGATAGCAAGCTAAATATTGCAACTGCAAGTTGCTTGATACATCTAAAGCTGTCAACTGATTTGCCGAACAGTCGAGATTTTCCAGCATGGTGCAGCCCGAAACCTCTAAACTCGCAAGCAAATTTTGCTGACAATAAAGCACCTGTAGTCCGAGATTTGCCGAAAGGTTGAGGCTGCTAATCGTATTGCGGGCACAATCCAAGCTCCAGATATTGACAAAAGCCTCAATGCCCGTCAAATCGCTGATATTTGCATTGCTGCAGACAATGTGCCCCGTATAGTTTTGGGCTTCTTGTAGCGATATTTCGCTGTCTGCGTCGAGGTTGATGGCGCTGTCATTGAGCAAAATCGCCTTAAAATTTGCATCGGGAATATGTACATTTTGCGCGAATACGCTGGTAGCGAGCGCAGTCATCGCACCGAAAATCGCTAAAATTCTTTTAATTTTTCGCATTTGGGTAATTTTATGATAGATGAAAAAAATAATTTTGGCGTGCCCCTGCTCCCCGCGCCCTAAACGGGCGCTTAAAGGTCGCAGGGTCGGGCTATCCATTGCGAGCCGTAGCATGCTACGGCTCTACATTGCTATCCCTCACGCGTTTAGGCCCCGCCAGTATCCCTTCGAGGGAGCAGCGTCGTACTCAATACACTCAAATAGCTTTATTAACTTTGGGTACTATTTTGTTGAGTCTTTGAATTGCTTTATTGAGTTTCTGAATTGCTTTATTGATTTTGAGTAGCATTTTATGGGCTTTGTATAGTGCTTTATTGGCTCTTTGTAGCGCTCCGTTGGCTCTTTGTAGATGTCGCCAGCTTATCGAAAAGAAAATTTGGAATATCGTACCCAATTTTTAGCTCAATATTTCCCTTTTGTGCTTCAAAAAGGCTATTTGGCGGCTTAGAATTCTTGGTATCTTTTGCCTAAAGTCTATGCTACAGGTTAAAGTATGAGGGCTGGGAGGCGTTTGGGTGCTGCTTTGCGTGAGGGATAGCAGTGTAGAGCCGCAATTTATTGCGGCTCGCAACGGATAGCCCGACCGCCGCCCCCCGCCTGCGCATTTTGCGCAGGCGGGGGCGACCGCCGCAGGCGGGCGGGGGGCAAAGCGGCGGGCACGCCCCAAAAAAAACTCCTACTTAGCGGCTGATGCTTAATTTTAGATGGCTCATGCTGCCCGACGCATCGACCAAACGCAGCAGATACAGACCCGCAGGCAGGTCGGCGCAATCAATCGGGATTTGCTGCGCGCCTGCGTGTAGGCTATGCGTTTGCTGCCAGATGGTTTTGCCGCCCAGCTCGACAAGGCTCAAACTCAAAGGGGCTTCTTGTGGGGAAAAATAGCGCAAAATAGCCTGCTCTTTGGTGGGATTGGGGTAAATGCTCGCCCCTTGCGCCTCGCCTGCACAGTCGGCAAAGATGATGGGGCTAAGGTCTATGCTGCCATCGGTATTGTGTTGCTCCAAGCGATAATAGCCCTTGCCGTACTGCGCATCGGTATAGGCGAACTCGCTTTTTTCGGGGCTTGGGTACAGAGCCGCCATCGGGCGAAAGCCAAGCGCATCGCTTGAATGTGTGAGTAAAAAATGCGATATATCGGCTCTGTATTCGCTTTTCCAGCGAATTTTGCTGCTTTGCTGCTCGCAAACGGCGCTAAAATTTTGCACCTGAAGCGCCAGCACGCAGGGCGCTACGAAGGCTTCTTGAGTGCCTGTGCCCGTGCCTGTGCGTTTTAGGCAATAATCAAAGGTGGCTTTATCGGCAGAAATGCGGGTCGTTAGCCCCGAATCTATGGGCACTTGCACCAACCAAATATAGGGGTCGCCGACTGTGCCGCTACCCGAAGCGGGTTGTATATTGAAGGAGTCAACGATGCGTACTAACCCACCGACTTCGACCGCATAGCTTGCCTCCATCGGAATGCGCCCGTTAGCGATTTCAAAAGTGGCAGTATAGACCTCGCCCGAACAGATAGCAAAGGGCGGAGTACTGCGCAGGGTGAAAATCGGCACAGGCGGATAAGGGTTGAAATTCCAGCCTGCATTATTGCCTTGCCCATCGGCATTGCTGCCGCCCTGAAAAATGGCGCGCCCAGAGGCAGCGATAGTAGGCAGGTAGGAAGAGCTTTCGAGCGTATCGCAGAGCGGGGAGGCGCAAGGCGTTTGGGTTTGAACGCCATCGCCGATGACCCAAACATCGCGCACATAGATATAATCGACGCAGACGATGCCGCTATCTTTGCGGATATAGCCCTGATTGGTCGTGCTGTTGCTGTTGAAAAATATCTCTCCCCCGCCGCCTGTGCCTGTGGCTAAGAAAGTAGCGCTATTGAGTAAGTGCTGTACGGTGCCACTGTAAAAGGTATAGGTACGCGCAGCCGATAGCTCCAAAAGCCCTGCATACTGGTTGGAGGCTTGGAAAAAGGCATTGCCTGCGATGCGCACAGTATCAAATACATTGCCTGCACCCGTAAATTGCAGGGGCAAGCTGGGCGTAGTGCCCATCGCTGTAAGGCGGCGGACTTGGCTATTGCTTAGATTTATCCAAGCGCTATTGGCGATATGGAGGGTGTCTATCAGGAGGTTTGTTCCCGTAAATTGTACTTTACCCGTTGCGGTGCTGATGCGTCCGTAATGATGCCCGACCCCTAAGAAAGCGCTATGGTTGGAGCTGGTCGAGTTATGTAGAAACAAAATTTCCGCCTCGTCTGCGTCAATGCTGATATTGCTGCCGCGTACATCGAAATTTCTGTCGGTAGCGCCAGAATTGTGGAAACCGATGATGCTAAATTTGCTTTTCCCCAGTATTAGCCTTCGGGTAGTTGCGTAATTGCTAAAAAAGGAATAGACGCGTATGTTATGGTCATTGCTATTGAGTGTACCTTGCTGTAGATATAGGCTGTAGGCTATATTGAGGGGTGCGTGTAGGCTGTCTTGTAGCGTCCAAGTGCAGCCTGCGCCATTGAAGAAAACCCTTCTTGCGAAAGCGATGCTGTTGGAACGGATAGTAGAGCTGTGTCCGCTACCCAAGAAATGGACATCGCCAACGAAGTTATTGACCATAGTAGGGGAGAAGGCGAGGCTACCGTATAGGTGCAGCAGTTCGGGCGGGTTGCTTGCGGGGCAGGAGAGTACGGGGGCGAAGGCGGGTGTATTGCTCCAGGTCATATTGCGGCATTCGGCGGCTTTGGGGAGCAGGGCGATTTGTACGCTATCGTTGGGGTGGTTGAAGGAAGCATCGGTAAAGAATACATCGTCGTTGCGAGTGGGTGGGCAGTTGCCTACGGCGGGGTCATTGCCGCCGAGCGCATCAAGCATAAAGCCATCGGCGAGCGACCAATGGCTATTGCTATCCCAGTTGCCGCTGCTTGCGCCTGCTTGTCCGTCGAACCAATAAAGCGTTCGGGGACTGGGTGTACCGCCTACCCAGCCCGTGTTGGTGCTGATTTCGATGCTATTGGTATGAGTAAAAGTGGCAGGGGCGGCGTTATTGCCGCCGAGAATGAGGTAATCGCCCGATTGGGGTAGGTTGGATTGGAAAAAGCCGCCGCTGATGCCGATGTATTTTTGGCAGTTGCCGACAGCTTCAAGTCGGGCTGTGGGCAGTAGTTGTTGGCGGTGTTGGCTAAGATTGCTGCCTAAGATATAATTGAACCCCGCTTCAAGATGTAGCAGATGCGTATAGTCTGCGATGCGGGAAAGGGTGGCATTGCCATAAAAGAAAGCCGAATCTATGGCTAAGTGGGTGTTGGTTGTGTTGTTTTGCGAGAGCAAGAATATGAGGTTGCCGCCGATAGCGCTGGGGGCTGTATGGGTGCGGAGAACGTGCAGGCTGTCTCTATTGGTGGTAGCTACCAATGCGCCCGCATTTTTGAAATTTAGCTCTTTGTATATATTGCGGGTGTTGCCGCCTGTGCGTTGGACGTACATATAATCGGCAGAGATGAAAAATTTGCCGAAATGATGCCCACCACCTAAGACGATACGGTTGTCGTTGTTGGTAGCGCCGCCTATGCCTGTGAAATGAAATTCGGCGCTGTCGGCTATTATCGTGAGGTTGCTCGTATCGCTGTTGATAGCGAAACAATAGCGGTCAGTACCATTTAGCGTAAAATGCCCACCTGTGATATGCACGGTAGAAGTATCAAAGTCTATGCTGCGCACAGCGCCCGTGAGGGAATAAAAATTGCGAGCTTGGAAAAAATGCCCATTGGTTTTTAGATTTCCCTGCACCAATTCAAAAATATGTTGGTTGGCTGTGGAGCTGCATACTAAGCCATCAAGCATCTCGTAAGTGCCTATGCTGCCCAGCGTATTGATGGCGAGTCGGAAGGGAAAGGCTTTGTTGTTGGAGCGTATAAAATGGTTGTTGTCTTGCCCGCGTAGGGAGATGCGCCCGTCGTAATTGAGCGACATAGAGGCAGACCACTCGAGGGAGCCATGTATTTCTAAGTGTGCGTTATTGAGCGTGTGGATAGGGTTTACAAAATTGCCTGCGCCTTCCCAAATCATGTCGCGGGTTTCTATGAAAGGGCTGTTGACGCGTACATAAGAGCCGTTGGGGAAAACGACATTATCGTACATGGTCGGGGGGCAGACTCCGCCTAAGCCGCTGTTGGGCATCGCGGCAGGGTGTAGGTCTCCATCTGCCCAGCTGCTGCTATCTTCCCAAATAGCGTAAAAATCTATGCTATCGACATGGCTGGGTATATCGCCGACCCAACGAAGATTGCGCCCTGTTTTGGGTTGGTTTATGCTGACTGCGCCCGCATTCCAATTGCTATTGCCAAAACCGTAGGAATCCGTCCCCGCCTGATACGGCGCATCTGCGCCGATAGCTTGGCAGCTTGACATGCGCAGATTGTTGAGCGATAGGGCAGGGGCAGCATCAAAATAAGTGGTGATATCGTGGAGTGGTATTCGATTTTCGCAAGTGCCCAATGCCTGAAATCCAGCCCCTGCGCCCAAACGGAAAATAGTACCCGCACCGCCATCGTTGTATGCGCCTCCAGCACCAAAATATAGATTGCCGCTTATCGTATAATCTGTGCCAGCGACCAAAGACATAAAGCCATTTTGGAACTGTAGGGAATTAAAACTGCCTGTATTGATGCCTGAACCGAAACCTGCGCCGAAGCCAGAACTTGCGCCATTGCTGCGGCGCAGGGTAACGCGTTGATTGAAATTTACATTATTGTAGGCTTGTCCGCCTGCTACGAAATTGCCTACATTGGCAAAATTGAGGGTAGAGCCGCCCGCTTGCAGAGTGCCAGTATTGAAGTAAAAATACCAATTCGTTAGCCCGTTGATGCTGGCATTGCTGATATTGATGATGGGGCTGGTATTGGTGTAAGCATAAAAATTTGTCCAAGTATGTGTTAGATTGGAAAAATCGGCTACAGTGCCATCGTTTCGGACATTGAGGGTGCTGATATTGGTAGAGGCGAGGGCTGTAGCATTGCCGCCCAAAATTTCGACTGTCGTAGCAAGCAAAGGTTGGTTAAGTGTTAAATTATCTGCCCGCCAAGTGAAGGAAGGCAATCGGGTCGTGGCAGAGGTCTGCCCCGTGATGGGCGTACTGAAAACCACATCGCCCGAAATTTGGCTAAAGGTGCCACCCATAAAACTACCCTCAAATATAGTAGCAGTGCCTGCGCTGGCTTCTACTTGCAAAGTGCCTGTAGAGCGATAATTGCGTATGGTATGCTCGCCGCCAGTCGGCTCAATGCGCAATAGCGAATTATATAAACGCATACCTGCGAGTTCGTGCAGCGCAGGCGAAGGGGAGAACAGCCGTATTTCTCCTGTCCAAGCGGATAGCACCCCTAAGTTACTGCCCAGCGTGATAGCGCCGTATACGTCCAAACGCTGCGCGCCAATGATACGCAAACCCGCTACATCGGGCAAAATCGTCAGATTGCGGCAAGTCGCATTGGAAGCAGGCAGCGTAAGCGTGCGCGCAGTTACCAAATTGGCAGAAAAACCCGAATTGGCATCTATGACCACATCGTTGATGCTCAAAGGCACCTGCACAAAGGCATTGCCTGCGCCGCCTGATGTGTTTGACCAATGCGAAAGGTCTGTCCAATCGCCCGTGCCCCCTACCCAATAGTAGGACTGCGCACACATCTGCGTCAGAAGAGCAGATAAAAAGCTGCAAAAAAGTAAAAGTCGCCGCATATAGATAGTAAGCTTGAAGCATTAAAAAAAAGCAGCGCCCCAGTTGGTATATCCCCTCTCAGGGCGCTGCACAAATACGAGAGAAGCAAAACTTGCAAAGCAAAATTACGCCGTATAGCTGCTTAAATGGATGGTAATTTTGAGCCAAACGATGTTAACTTCGGGACAAGGGGGCAGTTCGTAAAATAGTAAAGTCGTATGTTTGCGAGAGGGATAGCAGCGGAACCAGCCGCGTAGGGCAGACCTATGTGTCTGCCCTCGCCCGCGTAGCGGGGCGGCGCGGCTGATGTAGCGAATAGCCCGACGCGAGCCGTAGGCGAAGCGGCTCGCCCAGAAAAAAAACTTTATGTATGGCATATCAACAAGAGATAAAGGAACTGCTTCAAAAGTACGCGCAAACGGAGGCGGGCAGTCGGGAGCGCTTTGTGCAACTCTATCATATTATCCATTTTTCAGCCTTGCAAGATTATGCGCTTTGCCAAAAGTATCTGCCCGAAGGCAAGGCAATGGCGCGAAAGGGCGGCTTTGTGGCTCAAGAATTTTCGTTTTTGCATCTGGAGTTTTACTGGTCGCATACGCGCGGCGATTATGCGCAGGCAGAGCAAACGGCACAGGAGATTATCGATTTTTTGAGCGCCGCCGACGAAAAAAATGATAAACAAATCTATGAGTTGCACAAGCTGACCCTTTTTTCGGCGCTTTCGGTGATGCTCAAAGACAAGACGGCTGCCAATCAGGCGCTGCAATATAGCCTCAAGCACGAGATTGCCTTGCGCGCGCAAAAGGGTTTAAAAAAAGAGCGGCTCATGGCATTGTACGAGCAGCTTGCTATCTGCTACGACTGCTTGGGCGACTATCATAGAGCCTTGTATTACATAGAGTTAGCTATCAAAACGCAGGCAATTATGGGCACACACGAAAAGGTGCTTTGTAATGTCTATGAGCTCTATACACAGGTGCTTTTTCGCGCAGGCTTGTATGCGCAGTGCTTAGAAGTTGGCGCAAAAGGCATGGCTTTATCGCAGCAGCACGCGCAGCTGATTTGGGCAGAATGCGCCTATTATACCTCGTCGGCTGGGCTGAAAATGGGCGAAACGCAGGGCAGATACGCTCATTTGCAGCAGGCGCTCGCTATCGGCGAGCAGTTTCAGCATTGGGACTTGCAAGCGCGTGTGCATCAGGAGCTGGGCGACTATCATGCAAAAATGGCTGATTTTCGAGCTGCCTACGAGCACAATACCCGCGCTACAGCGCTCATTAGCGAGCATACGGCGCGGCATTACCGTTGCGGTTATGTTTTTTTGGAAAATTTGCTCCGACAGCACCAATTTCAGCAAAAAATTAGCGATACCACTATCTCTTTTTTGCCCCAGCCAAGCGAGCAGGAAGCCGAAGCCGCTTTTGTAAATCAACTCAATTATATCATTCAAGCCAATTTATTTAGCCCCAATTTTAATATAGAGCAACTTGCCATCGCTGCTAAATGTAGTGTCCGCACGCTTTCGCGCCGCTTTTTGCGCCTATTTCAGCAAAGCCCCGCCGCCTTTTTGCTCGATATCAAAATCGAATGCGCCAAAGGGCTTTTGCAGCAAAGCGTTTGGAGCGCCCAAGAGGTTAGCGATTTGCTCGGATTTAGCTCATCTTCTTACTTTGTTAAGGTTTTTAAGGATAAAACAGGGCAAACCCCGCAAAATTTCAAGCGAAATCAAGAGGAAAAAGCCATCAATACCCTTATTTAGGCGATGGTTTTTGGGGCCTGCCGCCGCTCCCCGCGCCCTAAACGGGCGCTTGGTCGCAGCGTCGGGCTATCCGCTCTTATAGCAGGCGCGCGTGTACGCGCACCTGCTATACCGCTCCTATCCCTCACGCTCTTGCTGCTCCGCAGCGCTTTTTCGCATATTTTTCAAAAAT